>CP060261.1:0-1017099 GCA_022646525.1 Holosporaceae bacterium
TCTTCAATTTTATTCCGCAACGCTGCAACACTTCCCTCATCATAAGGCCCATATTGTGCCCCTTCATCTACCTTTACGTTTTGCGCCAACAGGTCGCTCCTCAAGTCTGATAACAGTGTGGCAAGTTTGCTTGCCCAGTCCATCTCTTCTGGTAACACAAAAAGCAGGCCTATGGGCTTTCCTGGTTTTGGCGTATGATAAGAATGTGTACCCCATAACATGCTGCGCTCAAAATCATCATTTGTAGAGACAAGGTCTAAAAACTCCGATACAAACGCTCGTCTTTGGTTAATACGCGCAATATACACACCTACCTTCATTGCAACACCTTCCTTCAAGTCAGCCCGTTTAAGGAACGCTTCCAACTGAGAAGATAGCCTATCATAGTATGCGTTACACTCACTAAAGAACGCCTTTTTTACGCGCAATCGAGGCGTTGCTGTATACCCAGTAAGTAAGCGTACCCCATCTAAAGTGGTTTCATAAAGTTTTTCCAAGTTTGCGACTGCGGCATGTCTTGTCTCTGCATCAGACTTCGCACCGTTTAAAGCAGCAATGCTGGCATTTACTTTAGATCTCTTCCCTGCAGCCGACGTATACAAAGCCTGTAAAGATGTAACGTCAATTTCTGTTGCTTCTTTAACGGGTGCACTTGCAGGCGGCGCCTCTTCGCCCCCCCCATCAGCCGATAGAGCCTCAAAACTTATTAAGCCAATAAAAAACAGAAAAAATAATGGATTTCTTACAATAGAACTTTTCATATTAACCTCCCTTTAATATAAATAATCAAAAAAATTGTGTCAGCACGCTTACAACAAAGCAACTAAAAAATTTTAAATTTTCACAAAGTATTTGTTATTTTTCATATTTCGAGTACTTTTAGTCGAAAGGGAGAATAGAATGAGCACGAAAAACAGCAACAGATACATCGTTTGAACAAGAAGTTATTCAAGAAAAAGGCCCTGTATTGATCGACTTCTGGGCACCCTGGTGTGGCTTCCCTGCAAATGCTTGGCCCTATTCTAGATGAACTTGTAAATGAAAAAAAGGCCAACTAAAAGTTGTAAAGTTGATGTTGATCAAAACACCAATATCGCAACAACTTATAATGTCCGCACCCTATTCCAACGATGATTTTGTTTAAAGATGGCGCCCCCTGTGGATACAAAAATTGGCATGCTTCCCAAAAACAAATTGATCGAGTGGGTTGATTCCGCCACTTAAACACACCCTATAGCCATCCTTAAATCGTGTACCAGTAGGAAAAACCTGTATGTATATGCAAACAGAGAAAACCCCTAACCCTTCAGCTTTGAAGTTTATTCCGGGGCCTAAAATTGTTGAGACACCTATCGACTTTCCTTCCATGGAAACAGCGCGTATGTCTCCCATTGCGCTACGCTTGTTTAGCGTTGCAGGCGTCACAAGTGTTTTTCTTTCTCACGATTTTATCACCGTCACAAAAGCAGAAGATATATCGTGGGATGAAATTCAGCCAACACTTTCTGCTTATATATTAGCGCATCTGGCCGCTGGTAAGCCCATACTAAGCGATACAGCCCCTTTTGAAAACAGCGCAGAACCTTCTTTAGAAAGCGATGACGCCGTTACAAAAGACATTAAAGATATTATTGACACCCGTGTGCGCCCTGCCGTGGCACGTGATGGGGGCGATATTGTTTTCGAAAAGTTTGACGCAGGTGTGGTTTACCTACGACTTAAAGGGGCATGCTCTGGATGTCCAAGCTCTACAATAACGCTTAAATCTGGTATAGAAAACATGCTACGCTACTATGTACCAGAAGTTAAAGAAGTAAGGGCAGCTGATGAATAAGATCTACACCTATACTTTCCCAACACCTTCCCGCCCAAAACGCAAAGGCTATCTAAAGACATTGCCGCTTGTGTTGTTGCTGGGTGCAGGTGCGGCGTATATACTGCAGTCCTCTCTCTTAACGTCTTATTTTTTCAAAAGAAATCTCCGAGAATCGATTTTTCTCTCAAGATACAGATGAAACTGTTTTACTTAAAAGAAAAGCTCAAACGCCCATCTCGGAAAGAACAAGAAGATATTGACCTAATCGCCCGAACTGTCTACGGCGAAGCACGTGGAGAAAGCAGTCTTCTCGGGCACTGCAAGCAATTGCCCACGTTATTTTAAATCGTATGCGCGATAAAAATAATTGGCCTTCGTCTATCAAAGAAGTGATTTTACAAAAGAACAGTTTTCTTGTTGAATGAAAAAGATCCAAATTTTTTACAAGATTCAATCTGTCTCTTTCAACAACAAAGATTTTATTAAAGTGTTACGAGGCAAACACTTGATGCATTCTTCTCGAAAACAGATCTGATTCATAAATCATTATCACTCAAGAAATGTCTTTCCTGCTGGCGCGCAAAAAACACATGATCAAAGTTGCCCAAATCAAAAAACATATTTTTTACAGAAGCTAATCGCGTAAACTTTTAAGTTCAATTGTGTCTGAGAGCGACTCATTTGCTTTTTCAAAAGCCTGCCGATCACTTTTTTCTTTTCTTATGTCCATGCACCATGGCAATGCCTATAATGCCCGCCCAAAAAAATTAAAATTAAAATAAAGAATGGCAACAAATAATGGGAAACAAAAACTTCACCTAAAACTTTGTCGACACCTTGTGCATTGAAAAAGAAAAGCTGTTGATCAAGACCAAGCGACTGCTTGTTTAAAAAAAAAACACGAAATAGAATAGATGCTAAGACAAATAAGGCAAATATAGCAAAGCAGCTCGTAAAAAAAGATTCGGCCCTTTTTTTTCTCTATATAATTATTCTGTTGCATCATCAAATTCAAAACAATAAGAAGACACCCAAATACACTATGCACAAACATAAGAATCAGGGCAAAGGCAGGCATATCAAGAAAAATAAAAGCGAAGACGTGGTCACAGACGCCCCTAAGAACCCTAAAAGTAAAAAGAAAGGCTTTCGAGACAACAGGTATAAGACCAGAAACAAGCTTAATTGCAGGTGCTTAAAGTGATAAAAAAGATATAACGGCATCTAAAGGGCCCTGCCCCTCAAACTAAAAACCAGCCTCGACAGAGGCGCTCTTAGCACTTCCTGTGTGCGAAAGACAGCCATTTGAAAATCATGCTTCATAAGTTGACCATACTAAAAGTCTTGCCGCGCCGTCATGTAGATTTTATTTGGCCCAAATTCTTTGACACACCTTCCGCACTTCCCTATCATTTTGATGATGAAAAAAATTGTATTTATGGCTTCTTGAAAAATCAAAACACCCCTAAAGCACCTTGGTATCTTGCTTACATCTTTACTGAAAGCTCTGTTTCCTTCATACCCCCGATCCGATGATGGTGCCCATGATTGTTGCCCATAAAGATCGGGCGTGGAATTTGGCGTTTATCACAACAGTGTCGTCTGTTTTAGGGGTGCCTTAGGATATATGATCGGGTTTTTTCTATTCGAAAAATTGGCTTCCCCATTCTTGAAACCCATGGCCTAACGCAAAAAATCGAACCTTTTCAAAATTTGTTTCATAAATGGGGCTTCTAAGCGATTGTGATTAAAGCATTCACCCCAATTCCCTATAAGTTAGTTACCATCACTGCAGGAGCTTTAAAGTTTAATTTTTGATGTTTATGCTGGCTTCTGCAATTTCACGGGTATTCGATTTTATCTAGAAGCCCTGATCGTTTGGAAGTTTGATCAAAATGAATGAAATCATTCAAGAGAATGTTATGCTTGTCAGCACAGCATTTATTGGCCTTTTGATTGGTGGTTTCTTTCTGATCAAATATATTTGCTAATCCCACGAAAGCCCTGTATATCTCCTACGCATAGCAGGATTTTGATATGCACTCTGTTTTATTGTTAGGCTTTTTATTGGCCGTTCACATACCCTTTGTGGCCACAGCCGCCGCCACACTAGGCACGCTCTATGAAGCAGAAGAAACCAATAGTGATATTGCAACACCAGAACGTGTATCCCCTTGCAAAGGCTTAAAGTTGTTCCAAATGATCTTCTTGATGAAGACGCCCAAAATTTTTTCCAAACTATGCGATAGAAGACACATCGACAAAAAAACGAGCGCAAGCAGATTAGACGCCTGAAAACACAAAGTTTACTCATCAGCGGTGTGCTTAGAGATACTGTTGTTCGAATATGTCTAGCTGTATTGTTTATAAAGTATCAGACGGCGACGAGGATACATGGGATATTCCCATCCCTGTTGATTGGAGAAATCCAGCGTCTTCCCTCTCGTTTCTGCAAGAACTATATCGATATGAACCAAGCATTCAAGAAGACCAAGGCCAAAAAGATATTTTCGGCCTTGGTCTCATTCTCTCTTCAAAGAATAATTTGAACTAAGCATCAACAGGTTTTGGTACGGTCCGAACGATTTCGTCAATCAAGCCAAAATCCTTCGCTTCTTCTGCGGATAAGAAGTTGTCACGTTCCATAGAATCGGCAATTTTTTGAAATTTCTGCCCTGTATGCTTCACATAAATGTCATAAAGCCTTTTTCTTAAAGACAAAATCTCACGCGCTTGAATTTCAATATCAGTGGCCTGGCCGCGCGCACCCCCCAAAGGTTGGTGAATCATCACACGGGAATTAGGCAAACAAAAGCGTTTCCCTTTCGTACCTGCCATCAACAACAGCGATCCCATAGAAGCAGCTTGTCCTAGGCACACAGTCGATACATCTGGCTTGATATAATTCATAGTGTCATAAATAGACAAACCTGCCGTTACAACACCACCTGGCGAGTTAATGTAAAATGAGATATCTTTTTTAGGGTTTTCGGCTTCTAAAAACAAAAGCTGGGCACAAATCAAGCTTGCAGTCTGATCGTTTACTTCCCCCACCAGAAAAATAATGCGTTCTTTAAGAAGACGGGAATAAATATCATACGAACGTTCCCCACGCGATGTTTGCTCAACCACCATGGGAACAAGTGTGTTCATATAAGTCTCATACGGATCAGCCATAAAATACCTCTTTTTTATTGAAGAAATAAAGAGGCTTTCTTACTGATCTTCACTTAACTTTTTAAGTGCTTCTTCAGAAACCTCTACTCCTTTAATCTTAGCATTTTTCAAGATAAAGTCGACGGTTTTCTCTTCAAGAATTTGCGCACGCACATGGTTTAGGGCCGATGCATGTTTTTGATAATATTCAAAAACCATCTTTTCTTGCCCGGGGTAACGTTTGGCTTCTGCCATCACAACATCTGTCAGCTCTTTCTGAGAAACGCTAATTTTGTGATGTTGTCCAACATCCGCAAGCACAAGGCCCAGTCTGACACGACGTTCGGCAATTTCTTTATATTCTTTTTCCCATGCAGTAATTTGTTTTTCTGTTGGCTTTTCAACGCCTTCGTCTTGAGCCAATTGCTCACAAATACTTTGCAATTCAAGTTTCACCATGCCAGTGGGCACATCAAATGTGTACATCTTGGCCAACTTATCAAGAAGTTCTTGCTTTTCCTGTGCACGTGTCATATTCGCATGAGAGCGCGCCAAAATATCTTTATTGGCAGCTTCCATTTCTTTCACATTTTTATAACCATGCTTTTCTGCAAGGGCATCATCAATTTTGCCCGGCACACGTTCCATGACTTCATGGATGGTAACGTCAAACACAGCAGCTTTCCCAGCAAGTGACTTTTCGTGATAGTCTTTAGGGAATTCTAAGTTCAATTTAACTTTCTTGCCTTTTGTCTTGGCCCACAAGCCCTTCTTCTTCAAACCAGGAATAAATTGCTTCGCCCCTAATTCAAGTTCATAATCTTTGGCCGTTCCACCTTGAAGTGGCTTACCATCAATCTTGCCTTCAAAGTCGATTTTTACCACATCACCTGCTTTTATTTTGCGGGCTTTTTTAATGGGCTGATTTTCTCCTGCGGCACGGGCACGCAAATCATTTAATTCTTTTAACTTATTGGGGTCATCTTTGACTTTATAACGCTTCACTTCAAGTTTATTCAAATCAAGTTCTTTGACTTCTGGTAACACCTCAACATGCATCGTGTAAGAAAAGTCTTCCCCTTTACGGTACGCTTCCTTCGGATGAAAGTGCGGTTGTGTCGCAGGGCGAATCTTATTGTCTTTCAAAACTTTTTGTGCTGTTTCGTTAAGAAGCTGATCCATAACCTCAGATACAATTTGGTCGCCTTCTCGCTTTTCAACAACATCAACAGGCACTTTTCCAGGGCGAAATCCATCAAGCTTTATTGATTTAGCGCGTTTTTCAAGCCCACCCTGAACACGGGTTGAAATTTCCTCATGGGGAATCGTCACAATAAATTCTTTTTGGAGATTATTCTTGCTCTCCACTTGCTCAATTTTTAAATGATTCACAACAGATACTTTCGAAGTTTAAATTAATACAAAAACAAAACTAAATAGATTAGATTCAATAACTTCGTGTTTTAACGCAAAAAAAAGGAATTTGCAATCGATTTAGGCCTATTTAAGTTAAAACGAAGCACTGTATATAAGTCAGCTAGAACCTAGTCTGGGTGCACTTGCAATTCGGAACAAAATAGAAGATTGACGCCAAACAAGTGGTGCGGGTGGAGGGACTTGAACCCCACACAGCTTTCGCCGCTAGAACCTAAATCTAGTGTGTCTACCAATTTCACCACACCGCGCATGGCCACAACCAATTGTGCCACATCTTCTTAAACTGGTTTTCAGCGCGCGCGTCAAGCTTTACACGCAAAAAATATGTGTATCTTCGTATTTTTCATCAATAATCTGACCATTTTCGTGAAGCCATGCCGCTGCTTTGCCATGGCAAGAGTCAAGCGTAATCTCAAAAACACTGTTATTATTTTGGGTAAGAAAATAATCTGCTTTTTCAAGTAATTGATCAAGATTTACTTTTTCTTTAGCTGAAATCGCAATACTTTTTTCATCTCCTTTAATGCGCATCTTTAGTGCAGCTTGCGCTTCTGGTCTAACTGATCCACCTTGTTGTAAACATTTAAAACAAGGGGGCATCTTTCCCTTCAAATAAAGACGCTAGAATTGCCGAAACATCCTCGGCTTGCTTTTTCCATTCTGCATGCGACACATCATGCACATGAAATAAAATGTCAGCTTCACATACTTCTTCCAAAGTGGCGCGAAAGGCCGCTACAAGCTCGGTCGGCAAATCAGAAATAAAACCAACGGTATCTGATATCACCCAGTTTTGTTTATTTTTTCTTTAATAGATCGAATCGTGGGGTCGAGCGTTTGCAAACAACAAATCTTTTGCAAAAATATCTTCACCCGTAAGCGCATTAAAAAGTGTTGATTTGCCCGCATTTGTATAGCCCACCAACGCCACTTGGGTAAATTGATTCTTCTGCCGACCTTTTCGTTGAAGCGTGCGTGTTTTTTAACTTTAGACAGCCCTTTTTTAAAGACTCAATACGTTTATCCAGTATCCGTCGGTCAAGCTCGATCTGCAGCTCTCAGGCCCGCCCAAAAACCATGGCCCCCTCTCTGCCGTTCTAAGTGTGTCCACGATCGCACCAAACGACTGCGTTGATAAGTAAGTGACGCGAGTTCGACTTGTAACCGTCCTTCATTCGTATTTGCCCGATCACCAAAAATTTCTAGAATTAACCCCGTTCGATCAATAACTTTTGTGTGCCATCTTTTCTCAAGGTTTCTTTGCTGAATGGGTGTAATGGGGCATTCACCACCACAAGGTCAATCTTCAGTTTTTGTACTTGCTCTTGAATGGTTTGCACGGCACCAAGGCCAATATAAGTAGCCGGCTTAATTTCAGAGATCTTTAAGATAGATGTATCTAAAACCTCAAGCTGAATAGCCTCTGATAACGAAATCAGTTCAGCCATTTTATCAGTCGGCTGCCGCATCAATGTAAATTTTTCCGTATATAAATACGGGTGAATAAGGAGTGCTTTCGTCATTCAAATATAAAAATTTCTTATTGCTTCTAATACGCTCGCCAAATTTTACGTAAATTAGAAACCGTTACTACAGTTAAAGCATACCATTTTCATACAACACTTATCACTTTTCCGCCAGTAATCTATCATATCATTCATTATGAAAGAAAGTAGCGTCAGCTTTCGCAGCGCATTTATACTTTTTAAAGAAAGTTTGTGTAAGGGCATAAGAAGAAAGTCAGTGGCCTCTGATAATGAGACATTTTCTCATTGTATCAGAGGGTTGACGCATTAATGTAAAGTTTTCTGCAATTAAACGCAGATAGACCAAGTGATTCTTTCGCCTATCAAGGAAAAAACACCTGTTCTATTTTTCCGATTCTCCATCCTCGGGATCATAAAGTTTTACAGATTCATTTGGCATCACTGTTGAGATTGCATGTTTATATACCAACTGTAAATGAGACTCACGTCGCAACATAACCGCAAAGTTGTCAAACCCTGTGACGACACCTTGCAACTTAATACCATTTACTAAGAACATTGTTAAAGGAACTTTATTTTTCCGCATATGGTTCAGAAACAGATCTTGTGTAGCTTGTTTTTTTTCTGTTGTCATTTTATATTTCCTTTTTATCTATCCCTCTCTATATACTGAATAAGAAGATTTTTCAAATCTAAACATGATTCAACGTAAATTTTTGGCATAATCCCCCTTTGCCTGGTTCTTCAAAACTGTGTTCCCCATCAACACAGGTACAATGCCCGCATTATCCGCGCACTCCATATCCGCTTTCCAGTCACCCACAAACCAAATTTTGGGGTTTGGCAGTCGTTTTTTGTGGCTTTAAAGCGTGCACCACAGGCACTTTAGAAGGTTTATCTTCCGCACAATCTGTGGCTCTGATGATCTCATAAAAAAGCAATCGTAGCTTAAGTGTTTTGCTTCCTTACGCAAAATATCGCCTCTTTATTACTCACAACAGCCATAGGAATTTTATGGGCATAAATTGTTTCTAATAAGTCTTTTGCGTGGGGCATAGATTTCAAAGATGAAATATGGTTTTTCGTGTACATACTGATAAAAAACTTTTTCTGCTTCTTCAGCTTCTTTCCCAAAATTTGGGGGAAATAATCCCTTAATGATGTGCCAGGCAATTGGTGAACAGTGTCAATTTCGATGGGTTCTTGGTCAAGGGCTGCAAATGTGGCAAGATAAGCCTCTTGGATCAGGTCTTTTGTGTCAACCAATACACCATCCCAATCAAATAAGATGACTTCTGGGGTTAAACATACATTTGGGTCAAGAATTTCTGGGCAAGACAAACTCCTTTTTCCACAAAAGCTAAATATGCCGCGTATAATTTTTCAGAAATAGGGCCAGGTTTCCTGTGCCAATTTTTTATTATCTGCATGGGTTATGGGCACCACAACATTGTTACTACTACTACTAAAAGCCTCATCAGCTTGATACAGGTCATCACAAGAAAATGATTTTTCAGCTACGGAAATCTTCATTTCCGTGGCAAGTTTGATCAAGCATGCGTGTAATACCGCCCAAAATATTGCATGTTTTAGGCGCCGTATACAGCGCGCTTTTTTCACAATCCAAGCATTTGAAAGGGCCCTTCTGTAACCATGCCATCATCTGTCACACCCCATGTATCAAACAGCCCTTTTTCAAAGGCACTTTGTTTTGCCAGCACATTAGGCAAAAGGTTTGTCGTTTTAATGTCACAGCGATGCCAACGCCCGTCACGCTCTGTGCGTATCTTTTTGCTCACAAATGGGCTAAGGGGTGGTGCTTCATCAGCATAAAAAAGAAGGTTTTGGATCATCTGGAAACAATGATTGCGCGGCGCAATGCCCCGTGAAATTTGCATATAAACAAACCCTTCATCAATTTGATTACAGCGTTTTAAATAACGAATCTTATGCAAAAGTGATGCATGGGAAGCATAAGGCTTTTCAATTGATAGCTCTCCTAAAGATCGGTCTAATCGCTCAAAGTGCGCTGCGGCATCCACAAAAAAAAATCATGGGAAAAATGGATCACTTCGTATACAGCATCCCCAAATAAAGCCCCGATCTTCGATCGGCATTTGTGCGGCACCTTTCTTTAGATAGGCACCGTTCACGTAAACATACCTACTCATTACGCGATCTCAGTAATTTCTCAAGGCGGGAAATATAACTATTTTTCACCAACAAAATAAGATGGTCGTTTTCTTCAATAAACTCGTCCGACTTGGGAATGTAAAAATTTTCACCACGTATGACACCCCCCACAATTGATTTTTCAGAAGCATTTAAAAGGGCAAATTTTTCTCCAATAAGTTTCGAATTCGACGGCACACTTGCTTCAAAAATCTCACCTACCTCACCTTGTAAAATATATGCCGTACGAATAGAGCCACGTCGAATATGGTTCAAAATCGTCGAAATGGTAATGAAGCCTGGGTTTAAAATGCTGTCTACCCCCAGTGAAGGCAAGAACTTGGGGTACATCATGTTGCTTACCAAAGTTGTCACACGGGGCGCGCCTAAGCTTTTGCTTAAAAGGGAAGATAAAATATTCGCCGCATCATCATTGGTTACTGATACCACCATATCGACCTGCCCAACATGTGCCTCTTTCAACACACTTAGGTCAATCACATTTCCATGCAAAACCACAACATCTTCTAGTTGCTCAGCTAATGCCCGGGCCCGGTCTTTGTTGTGTTCAATAATTTTGATGGAAACATCACTCATTTCTTTAAGAATGCCTTGCGCCAAATAAAGCGCCACATTCCCCCGCCAGCAATCAAAACATTGCTAATCGGCTCAGACTTAATCCCAAAATCGCCAAAAGGCGGAACAACTTATCCTGTTCAACAAGTACATACGCATCGTCCCCTGCCATCAAATAATCATGGGCTTGGGGAATAAGAAAATCATCGTTTCTCAAAATACCCATAATTCGAAAAGGGAGGCCTGGAAACTGCTCACCCAATTGACGCAAAGGGATATTATTAAGTGGCGACCGCTCATCGAAGTGCAGTAATAAAACAACTGACTCTTTGTTTTTTAAGTGCACCACTTCCATAACACCAGGAATCTTTAAATTAGATAAAATAACCCGGGCCACTTGTCTTTCAGGTGAAATAATATAATCAATCGGAAATCGCTGTGACTTTGATCAAGCCACTTTGAATTTAAATAGTTTTGATTCCGAATGTGGGAAATTTTAACAGGAATTTTAATAAAGAATGGGCAATTTGGCAGGCAATAATATTGTGCTCATCAGAAGCCGTCACCGCAATCAAAATGTCCGTATCATTGCCAGATACATCTTCTAATAGGTTGGGATATGACTCTTGCCCAATAACGGCCCGTACATCAAGTGTTTCCTGAACATACTTAATGCGCTCTGGCGATTGGTCAATAATAGTAATGTCGTTCTCTTCAGCAGAAAGGTAAGAGGCAATGTTATATCCAATTTGTGTAGCGCCACAAATAACTACTTTCATTTGCTCATTCCAATGGTTCTGTCAAGCTTGCAAAGGCAATGCCCAACTGTCTAATTTTTCTATGCAAGGCGGTGCGGTCCATCCCAACCGACTTCGATGTCTTAGAAATGTTGCCATTAAACCGCTTCATATGCAGCGTAAGATACACTTTCTCAAATTTCTCACGGGCTTCTTTCAATTCAAGACTTAGAATCCACTCTTTATCAAACACTTCAGAAACCGATGCCTTTTGATCAAATTTGAACTCTGTCGGCAACATATTGGCTGTTACTTCTTTTTCATCTGGATAGGTCATTAGAAGCCATTCAACAAAGTTTTTAAGTTGGCGCACATTGCCTGGCTAGTCATAAGATTGCAACACAATCATTACATCAGGTAACAATATTTTTGGCTTTAAGCCTGCTGCTTGCGATTTTGATTTTATGAAATAGTCTAGTATTTGAGGAATATCCTCACAGCGCTCTTTTTAAACTTGGAATTTTAAGGTTCACAACATTCAAGCGGAAAAACAGATCCTCTAAAAACACCCTTTTCAACAAGGCTTTTCATATCAATCGTTGTACTTGAGATAATGCGTGGGGCCACCTCTCCTTCACGCAATGCTTTAAGTAGTTTTTGCTGACACGGCATGGTGAGCGCATGCACTGAATCAAGATACACCGTGCCTTCTGCAGCCAACTCAAACAGCCCTGGCGTACCCATATCGCCAAACACTTTTTATCAAAGTCTTCAGGCGTTAGTTCAACACAACTTAAAACACAAAAAGGGTTTCGTTTCGCGTGCCGACTTTTCGTGAATCAAGCAAGCTAAAGACTCTTTTTTCCAGCCCTGTCTCCCTTCTATAAGCACACGCCCATTGGTTTTGAAACTCCGATCAACGGCTTGCCTTAGGGCGCCAATTTTAGAAGAAATCCCAATTAAATCATCAGGCTTATCGCGCTGACTCCAAATTTGATTTAACTCTCTTTCAGGTTTGCATATTCAACAGCCCTATTAATGGCACTCAGCAATACCTCTGTCTTAAAAGGCTTTTCAATAAAAATCATAAGCACCTTTTTTAATGAATTCACAGCCGTTTCGATGGTGCCGTGCCCACTGATCATAATGACAGGCAAGTTTGCATTCTTTTTTTGATTAAGTCTAGAAAATAAACACCATCAAATCGCGGGTTTGCCAACCAAACATCCAATAAAACAACATGAGGGTTTTGAGCATCAATCGCCTCTATAGCTTTCTCACCGCTTTCAACAGTAATAGGATGGTAGCCCTCATCAGACAAAATGCCTGAGAGAAGCTGCCGAATATCGTATTGGTCATCAACAATTAAGATTTTGTTTTTCATCAAATATTCCTAGACAAACTCTATCATAGTTTTTTTTTTTTTGTGAACAGCAAAACAACCTGGCACCCCTTACTTCCTTTTTTGATTTTCAAAACTTAAGGTGCCATCATGGTCTTCCATAATACGCTTAACAATTGAAAGCCCCAACCCAGTACCCTTTTCTTTCGTTGTGACATAAGGGTCTAAAATATTTTGCTGTAATTCTTCGGGGAATCCTGGTCCTGTATCTTCAATCATCAGTGCTGTATGTTTTTTTGTATCTTCGGCAGAAACAGAAATTGTTTTCATGCCACCTTTTGGTCTTCCATCGCTTCAATGCCATTTTCACCACATTTAAAATAGCCTTGCGAGATTTGCTGCGCATCGCACAAAATCAGTAAATCTTTAGGCAGATCAACTACAAAATTAATTTCTTTGTTGTTCTTATGAAGCGACAAAACTTCATGCACAATGTCACTTAAGTTTTCTTTCTTCATGACGGGTTTTGGCATGCGTGCAAATGTAGAAAACTCTGAAACCATGTTGCCAATATAAATCACTTGCTGCTTTATGGTTTCTAAGCATTCACTAAAGGTATCAGGGGATGTTTTAATTTCTTTTGAATATTTCCTCTTAAGGCGCTCTGCTGCTAAATGAATCGGCGTCAGTGGATTTTTAATTTCGTAAGCAACACGGCGCGCCACATCAGCCCAAGCCGCTTGCTTCTGTGCATCCAAAAGCCCTGTAATTTCATCCAGCGTTACAACGTAACCTTCAACTTTTTTTTTTCTATTTCAAACAAAATTGCACTAAAAAAGATACGTTGCAATCCACGAATCTGAAACGCAACTTGATCTTCATAAAAGGTTTTCCAATCTTTAAGCTTTTTTGAAAAACTTTGAAAAGCGGCATATACACCGACGACAATTTTTGCCAATTTTATCATTTAGCTCAATATCTAAAAGTTGTGATGCCATTTGGTTGGGGTATAAAATTTTTCCTTTGGCATCTAGGCCAATGACCCCCACAGATACCCCGGCCAATGTCGATTCAATAAACTGCTTCTGCAGCTCAAGCTCTCTGTTAGCACCCAAAAGCTCTAGCCTCTGTGCTTGAATACGGCGTGCCATACGGTTGAATGAACGGCTCAGCAAATTCATCTCGTCGTCTTGGTTTTTCTTCTTTTCCGGAACACGAATTTCTAAATCACCCACACTAATTTTTTCTGCAGCATGAATAAGGTTTTGAATCGGAGCAATAAGACGGCCAGAAATCAAAACACCCACCCATAGTGAAATCAAAAGCAAAACTAAAGACACCACAGAAAATAAAAGAATCACGATAATTTCAAACCCAGTGCGCTGGCCTTCAAGCGACCCATATTCATTGAAAATTTCTGCAGAACGCTTTAAATGCTGTGACACTTTCGGATCAACCGAGCGTCCCACAAATAAGAATACACCCGGATGGCCTGGCAGCTGAATCAACGCACGCATGCGGTCATGCTCTGAACTGCGCAGTAATGCAACTTTTCCTGATGAGGCTTGTTCCACGGCCCAACTGGGCAAAGGCTCAAATTGCAAAGCAAACGTTAGCTTTGAACGTCCTAATAAATCTTGATCCCTGTTAAAAACAATAGCCTCTGTCAGAGAGCGAAGGGATGCCATCAAAGTCAGGTAATGGTCAAAGCGTTTTCGATCTTTCTTTAAATTAGAAATCTCACGATTTAAGTCATAAGCCATAAGGGTGGCATCTTTTGCCACATTGTTTTGATGTTCTTTTAAATAAGAGTTCGCAACTGCGACCGACTCAGAAAGCGCACTTCGAATACGATTACTAAACCAGTCTTGAACCCCAAAGTGGAAAAACAACAAAGAAAGCACGGTCATTGTAATCGCCGGCACCAAGGCCACAATACCAAATAAAACAGTAATGCGTACATGCAGTTTTGAGCCCGCCAGCCCACGTTGACGACTGGCCCACATTCTTACAAGGCGACGGGCTAGTAAAAGGCCCAGCACAAGTAAAAACACCATGTTCAGAATAAGAACACCTAAAAGATACTTGGGTGACACATTGAAAACTGAAATCCCACCCACCAGCGTCGTGGAGATGGTTGCAAAGAAAACCACCCACAGTACAGTTGTAGAGGGAATATAACGCTTCAACCGCTTCTGCAGTGCACTGATATAAGACCAGGATAAAAAGCTATTTTTTTGTTTTTGCGCTGTCAAAGGATTTTCTTTTTCGAATTAGATTTAGGTCAATCATTTTCTTCTTTAGGGTGTTACGATTCATCCCTAAAATTTCAGCCGCTTTTGACTGATTGTTTTTCGTTTTTTTCAAAACAGATAAAATCAAAGGTTTCTCTAATTCTTTCACCATAAGGCTGTGCAAATCTTTCAAGCAAAAAAGTTGCTCGTTTTCCACAAGATAGTGGTGCACAACATCTGAAAGTGTTTTGTTGCTTTGGATATTGTGATCGTTTTTCATGCCACTTCCTCCAAATTTTCATAGAAAGCATCAATGGTTTCTAAAAGCCCTTCCATTGTTTCTTGGCAATTAACTGTTTGTCTAAATTCAGCCGAATTTTCCAAGCCTTTACTATACCACCCCATATGTTTCCGGGCCATACGCACACCCGTATACTCGCCGTAATGGTCTGCCATGTCTTTCATGTGTTCATAAATAATTTTTTTCTTTTCTGCCATCGAAGGTTCTGGCAGTTTTTCACCCGTTTTCAAAAAGTAGTCCACTTGTTTTAAAAACCAGGGTCGTCCATAAGTGCCACGACCAACCATCACACCGTCTGCCCCTGATTCCTTTAAAAGGCGGTCTGCATCTTCTACTGTGCGCACATCACCGTTTCCAATCACAGGAATAGAAACGTTTTCTTTCACTTTACGAATAAAAGGCCAATCCGCCTTTCCATTATAAAGCTGGCATCGGGTTCGCCCATGCACCGTCACCATTTTTATACCCAAGTCTTCTGCAATTTTTGCCAGCTGGGGCGCGTTTAGGTTTTCATGATTCCACCCCATGCGCATTTTAAGTGTCACAGGCACAGACACCGCATCAACTGTTGCTTTAATAATTGCTGCGGCCAACTTTTCGTCGCGCATCAAAGCTGATCCAGCATGCCCATTTGTCACCTTTTTCACGGGGCACCCCATGTTAATATCAATGATAGAAGCGCCTCTTTCCACATTTAAACGCGCAGCTTCGGCCATAACATCAGGTTCGCACCCTGCCAGCTGTACAACACGAGGAAAATCTTCTGGGTCATGTTTTGCTTTTAGTAAAGATTGTCGGGTTTCAAGAATCATGGCACGACTGGCAATCATCTCTGAAGTCACCAAGCCCGCACCATATTTCTTCACAATACGACGAAATGGCAGGTCACTCACCCCAGACATGGGAGCCAGCAAAACAGGAGAATCAATTTTTATAGAACCAATATAAAACATAGCTTTTGCTTAAATAATAAGCAATCTACATGAAATAGAATCCTGGCGCAAGGCGAAAGAGTCAAGGCTATGCCTGTGTTGACAAACCCCCGGGGCACAATGTTATGATCACTGCGAAATTAATAAGAAAGGTAAGAAATGATTCAAACTATTCATACATTCTGCCAAGGACTTGGCATTGGCACAAAAGAAACAGCAGTTCTAACCTTTTTGGCATCGTTGCTTGGCATTGCTGTTGTTGGGTACGTTATTCATAAAATTCTAGGCTTTCTTTTCTTCACGCAGTTTAAGAAATATATCAAAAGAAATTATCCTGATATTGCAGAAATCACCGATCGAGTTTCGCTTTTCAAAAGATTATTAATGTTCGTGGTTCCTCTTATCTTAATGATCGATCTGTCTTTCTTTCTTGGAAGCCCTGAACACCCAACACTTACGAAACTAGTAGGCAAGATCGAAAAAATTTTAGGCCTGTACTTACTGGTTCTACTGGGTATGTTGCTGTCCACATTGATCAACGCCGCAGAACACTCTTACAACAAATTTAATGCCAAAAAGGGGCTACCTGTACGCAGCTACGCCCAATCAGTAAAACTAATCCTTTTCATCATATTTGGCATTCTTGTAATTTCCAAGATAATGGATAAGTCACCTATTACCTTCTTAACAGGGTTGGCTGCCGGTATTGGTATTATTTCTGTTATTTTTAAAGATGCCATCTTATCATTCATTGCAAGCTTTCAACTTGTCACATCACGCATGATGAAGGTTGGTGACTGGATCGAAATTCCAGGAAAAGACATTTCAGGAAACATTATTGAAATGTCATTAAATACAGTTAAAATTCAAAACTTTGATAAAACAATTTCCACACTGCCACCCTACTACCTTGTGTCAAATGCCGTTAAGAACTACCAAGGCATGTTTGACTTTGGCGCCCGACGCATTAAAAAAAGCTTTAATGTTGATGCCCATACCATCAAATTTATAGATGGAAAAACAATTCAAAACCTGAAAAAAATACCTTCTCTTTCAAAGCATTTAAAGAAAAGTGAAAGCGATCTTTTAAAGGCACAAATTACAAATATGACGCTTTTTCGTCAATTCATCGAAAACATTTTAGAAAATGACGCACGCTTCTCTAAAGACGGTGTTATATTCATGGTACGTGTCATTCAGCCCAGTCCTGAAGGCGGCGTTCCCCTTGAAATTTACACATATACAAAAGATACAAACTGGAAGAATCACGAACATATCCAGGCCGAGCTAATTGAAACAGTCATTGCAAATATGGGATATTTCGACCTAAAGCTTTTGCAGCACACCTAATGCATTAACTGGGTTTTTTGTGCCAAATAATACAAACGTTTCCAATCAATACAAAGGCCAACCCCACTAAGTGGAGTAACTGCCATTGGTATGCCTCGAAAAGAGAGGAAATGAAAAGCGCAACAGGTGGAAACATAATGGTGGCATAGCCGGCCATGGCGGGCCCTACATTGCGCACCAGCTTTAAATAGCACAAGAAAGCCACAACAGACCCGAGAACTGTTAAGTACAAAACAGATCCCCAATATGTGGGGCTTTCAGCCCATACAAAAGGGATATCTCGCACCCAAGCATACAAAAAAATGATAATGGCGCCATAAATAGACGCCATTGTAATTGCAGTTGATGAAGGAATTTCATTGTTTTGGTTGCGCTTGGTCACCATGCTTCCGAAGGCAAACAGCATTGAGCCTACCCCCGCCAATAAAATTCCTTTTGTCACCTGGCTTTTCATCGCGGTATTCGAAATATCAGGTGCAAAAAAATAAGCCAAGGCCAATCACGCCCAAAACAATGCCACACACAATGTTCATACGAGGAATGTTTCGGTAAAAATAAAATTATAAATAATATTGAAAAAACTAACCGTAGAAAAGACAACGGCAACAACACCTGACGGAATATACTGTGTAGATGAATAAATGAAAATATGGTGCACCGAACACATTGAAAGGGCCAACAGCACCATATAAACATGATCAATTGGCTTCAGCGCAGAAAGTTTTGTTTTTATAGCGGCACCACCCAAGCAAGATGAACGATGCTAAAACAAAGCGATAAAAAATAGATACTTCAGGGGACGCATGCCCAATTTGTAATTTTATGGCAAACCACGTCGTCCCCAAATTAAGACAGTGGAAAGATATAAAAACAAATTGTTCATCAATGTCCTCAAAAAATGGGGTGATTACCCATTAAATTTGTTTGCTCGAGGAAAGCCCGTAGGGGAAGACGCCCTGCGCCTGCGCGCTTCCATGCCATGTGGTTAAATCTTGTTCATGGAACGAACGCTTCTTGCTCTGCCATGACAGGCCTTCTTCTAACATAAAAGTCTTCACGTCCGAAAGGCCCCCTACGCCACTATATTTTTGCAAAATTACACCACGGCCTCTGCCCATAACGGAAGTTCGCTCACAGCAAAAATAAGAAGTTTTCTATTTTCCCCAATTGTGGCGACAGCATCACCTTCTACAGGGGTACATATAAGGGCTTTTTCGCCTGATCCCAAATTCAATACTTGCTTACCATTTTTAGTTTGAGCAATAACCTTATCTGCATCCACAATAAAGCCACGCCCTGAAGATGACGCCACTAAGAATTGACGCTCTTTCGTGCTAACCCCATAAACAACACATTGCTTTCATTGGGTAAATCAACATACATGCGAAGCGGTTCTCCAAAACCACGCCCCCTGGAATAAGGTGTGCTTGAATTGTGTAAAAACGCCCATCTTCTCAAAGAAAAGAATCTTATCTGTTGTGTCAGCTTTCAAAATTTGAGCAAGATCATCGCCCTCTTTATATTTTAGTGCCTCTTCATCAATTGTGTGGCCTTTAACAGAGCGAATCCATCCTTTTTTAGTAAAAATAATCGTGATCGGTTCTTTTTCAACCAATGCTTCTGTTGGAATGTACTGCGCATCTTTCGCTTCTTGTAAAATGGTACGACGTGGGCCTAAAACAGGGTCATCTCCAACTCCGTTCCAATATCTTGCACTTCACCTTTAATAAAATCTTTTTGCTCATCTTCATTTTTCAGAAGCGACTTCAATTTTTTATTTTCTTCTTCCAGCTGAGACAGCTCGGTCTTAAGCTGCATTTCTTCCAGTTTCCTTAAAGAACGCAGACGCATGTTTAAGATTGATTCGACTTGCAAGTCTGTGAGTTGCCATTTCTTCTGCATAATAGGCTTAGGCTCATCTTCTTCGCGAATGATTCGAATGACTTCATCTAAATTTAGATATGCAATCAAAAGGCCATTTAAAACTTCTAACCGATGCTTAATTTGATCCAAACGGAACGCCGTGCGCCTTTTCAATACCTCGATACGATGGGCAATATAAGATCCAAGAATTTCTTTTAAGTTCATCACCCGGGGTACATTTTGGCGATCTAACACATTTAAGTTAAACGCCACACGGGTTTCAAGGTCAGAGTTTTTGAATAAAATAGACATTAAAACGTCAGGGTCTACCGAACGACTTTTAGGGGTCAGCACAATCCGAATATCTTCTGAAGATTCATCCATAACATTCGATAAAAGCGGCACTTTTTTCGACAATAAAAGATCGGCTAATTTTTCAACCAGCTTTCCTTTTTCAACCCGGTAAGGAATCTCGGTAATCACAATTTGATATTGGCCATTTCAAGGGGCTCAACATCATACTTTGCACGCACACGCAAAGTGCCGCGGCCCGACGTGTAAACAGACTGAATCACAGCCGGGCTTTCAATTAACACGCCACCTGTGGGCAAGTCAGGCCCTTTTACATACCCACATAGGGTTTCAACATCTGCATGGGGATGGTCAATTAAATGGGTCAGTGCTTGGCATAGCTCTTTTACATTATGGGGGGGCACACTGGTTGCCATACCCACAGCAATACCTTCTGCACCATTTGCAAGCAAATTAGGAAATTTACCTGGAAAAACGACAGGCTCTTTAAACTCACCGTCATAGTTATCGCGTTGATCAACAGCGTCCTCGTCTAACCCTTCCATTAAAAGCATGGGCGACTTTTTGTAAGGCGCGCCTCTGTATACCGCATGGCGGCCGCATTATCTCCGTCGATGTTACCAAAGTTCCCCTGCCCTTCAATTAAAGGATATCTCAGGGTAAAATCCTGGGCCAAGCGCACAAGCGTGTTATAAACGGCAATATCCCCGTGCGGGTGATACTTACCAATCACATCCCCTACAATACGACCACATTTTTTCGGGGGCAGCTTAGGGTCAAGCTTTAATTCCCGCATAGCAAAAATCAAACGGCGGTGCACAGGCTTTAACCCATCACGTACATCGGGCAAAGAACGCGCCATAATCGTCGACAACGCATAAGATAGATAGCGATCACCTAAGGCTTTTTAAAGGAAACTTTTTGTTGTGTTACTTCTTTTGTCATAAGTGCTTTAGAAACCTTCTTCGACTCTCAAACAGTAGCGCATATTTTGGATCTGAAAAAATTTTTTCCAAAAAGTAGCCCGTAATGTTTAGCCCTTAATTAATTCTTCTTTTTTTTTGCTCCACGCACCCATCAAGAAAAAAACGAGGGCAGTGGAAACAGTTTTTCTGCATAAGGTGCGCCCACCTCTTGCGATACAGCACAGCCTGTTTTAGGTGAGACATAAGATAACATCTCTCGAGAGTCTGTCACTGCACACGATTTTAGTTTAAGCCCGAACCCTACTTCTTGCAAGAGGTGTAATTCAAATAAAACATAGAGATGTGCCCAATTTGTATCGACAGAAAGCGCCTCTAAAAAAGTCAAAGTTTTCTTATACAAAAAAGGGTATGGATGCTGCTCTGGTAAAAAGTTGCGCACCATCTCCAGCACAAGTGTACATGCACGAAGCTTCGCTGCATCTAAAATCACCTCGGCAAAAAAAGATTTAAGTACCTCCAAAGACCACATGCCCAGGTGTTCAGACAGGCGCGCCTTCCAGTGGCATGCAACATAATTCCCTACTTGAATGGCTTGATTCTTTTTGGCACGAAAGTTTTTAAGAATCCCTGTGCAAATACCCCGATCTTCGGTTAGCATAAAAACGAGTGCGTCCTTTTCCCCAAGAACACGCCGCGCCAAAATAATGCCATGACTTGACCAATACTCCATTTAATTCGGGTCTAATCCTAAATCGTGAAAGAAGTCTGGTTTATCTTGCCAATTTTCATCGACTTTGACGTGCAGCTTTAAATGCACACGGCACCCTAAGGCCTTACTCATCTCTTCCCGTGCCAATACACCAATATGCTTAATTTTCTGGCCTTTTTTACCCAACACAATGGCTTTATGACTCATACGCTCAAGGCATATCATTTGAAAAACCTTCACATCCTCATTGTCAAATGTTTCCCATTTTTCAGTTTGCACCGTCAGCCCATATGGAATTTCTTCATGCAACTGGTGTAATAACACTTCGCGCGTAAGCTCTGCTGTTAAAAAGCGTTCTGACAGATTGGTAAGCTGGTCTTCTGGATACACCCACGCACCATCTGGCATATTTTTCTTCATAAAAGAAACAAGACGATCCACGCCCTCTTTCTTTTTAGAGGAAACCATAAAGACATCTTTAAATGAAAAAACTTCGGAAAGTTCTTTTGTTAAAGACAACAAAGACGACTTATCTTTGAATAAATCTATTTTGTTTAAAATCAACACCACTTTATCGGAAACAGACTCAAGTTTTGAAATAATTTTTATGATGTCTTCTTTTAGGTAAGATGCCTTCACATCAACAATCAGAAAAATAAGATGCGCTTCAAAAGGTGGCCTGCCATGCTGTCGATACCATTGCCTTATCCAGCTTTTTTTTCGTATCAAAAAAAAATGCCGGGGGTATCCACAATTAAAATTTGTGTATCCCCTTCGGTTAAAATACCTGCAACTCGTGTACAGGGTTGTTTGACGTTTATGACAAACAATAGATAGCTTTTCTCCTAGGATGGCATTCAAAAGGGTTGATTTGCCCGCATTGGGCGCACCCATAAGTGTAACGACACCAAACTTTTTCATGTGTTTTTCTGCTTCAAAACAAAAAAAAGCATTTCAGCCGCTGCTTGCTGTTCTGCCTGACGTCGTGAACACCCTTCCCCGTACACCGATTTTTCATCCTTCACCGACAAGCACACTTTGAAAAAAGGCGCATGATCAGGGCCTGTCACAGCAATAATTGAATAATGTGGCAGGGGACGTTTATACTTCTGTAAAAATTCTTGAAGTTGGGTTTTGGCATCTACATGAATTTCATTCGAATGCTCTTCAATCAAATCATTCCATTGTTCAAGAATAAAACGGTACGCGGCTTCAAAGCCCCCATCTAAATAAATAGCACCAATAAGGGCCTCACACGCATCTGCCAAAATCGATTCATTTTTATGACCATCTGCGGCCACTTCACTTTCAGACATATAAATGAAATGCCCAAGATCCAACGCCTTTGCAATACTTGCCAGGGCTTCTTTGCGCACTAAGTTGGTAAACCGTTTTGAAAGATCGCCTTCTTTATTGTTGGGATACTGGTGATAAAGATATGACGCAATAACAAGCCCCAGCACCCGATCCCCTAAAAACTCGCACCGCTCATAGTTTTCAAGCTTTGTTTTTTGCGGCACACTTGGGTGGGTCAGCGCTTTTTTCAAAAGCGTGCTATCCCTAAAAGTATAATTTAATTGTAGCGTTCTGTGTGACATGCTAACGAATCAGTGATAAAAACCTTTCCAATCGAATAATTGTTGGCCATTCCCAAATTTTCCACAAATCCAAAATACCAGAATCGATAGAGAAAAGAATAACCTTCGCCACACCAATCAGATAGTCTTTGTGCAGTGGGCCTAGGGAATATCGGCTATCATTCGAATGGTTCCGATTATCACCCACCATGAAAAAATGATCTTCAGGAACAATATACTCTTGTGTATTGTCTGTTGGATGCTCTCCTGCCGGAGACTCCCGAAGAATAAGATGCTCAGTGCCGCCTGGCAGCGTTTCCATATACTGCGGTACTTCTCGCACACGGCCTGATGGCATCTTTTCTTGAAACATACCATGGGGTTTTTGTGGGGCCGCCACACCATTGATATACAAAATGCCTTTTTTAAACTGGATGCGCTCACCCGGCAGGCCAATAACACGTTTTATCCAGTAAGAATCTAGTGGAATCTTGTCAGAAAAAACAAAAAAACTTTTTACATCATTAATCAATCTTTGAAAGCGGGGCAAGTCCGCCCCTTCAGGATAACGGAAAACAACAATTTCACCACGCTCAGGCGGCTTGTAAAAAATACGCCCCTGACACAAGAGGCAAACTATAGGGGAAAGAGTGCTTGCTGTATCCAAACTTCCCTGTGTACACCGCCAAATAATCGCCAACAAGCATCGTAGGGTACAACGATTCAGAAGGAATTTTAAAGGGCTGAAATAATAAACTGCGAATTAATAACGCCGCTGAAATTGCAAGAATAACTTCTGCAACATTTCTCAAAAAACTTTTTTAAGCGCGTGTACTTTTTTTTTGTAAATCTAAAAAATTCTTCATGTAATACTATACGTTATTTATTGTCTGTTGAAATAACAACATTAGCTTGGGCCATAGGATACTCATCTGAAAGGCTTAAATCAATTTTAATCTTCACTTTATCAAAAGATTTATACAGTATTTCTTTGGTTTTACCGTGAAGCTTTATGCATGGTTGGCCCGAGGGTTTGCTGTGTACCTCTATTCCCAAAAATGCCACATCTTCCCCAAACCCTTTTCCTGTCGCCTTCGCAAATGCTTCTTTCGCCGCAAATCGCTTTGCAAAATAAGAAGCCCGCAATTGGTCAGTTCCATACTTACTGGCACCTTCAATCTCGCTGTGCGTAAAGGTTTTTTCTAAAAATCGTGCACCCTGTGCATCAATAAGTCTCTGAATGCGTCGAATGTCGACAAGATCTGTACCAATACCAATAATCATTAAATGCGATCCACAGAATGAACAACGCGTTCCATTTTAAGCGCTTCTAAAACTTTTCTAAAGTGGGTCACATCATTCACTTCAAAAGTAAGGGTAATATCAACCGTATCCCGCCCACGCCGGTCAATTCTTAAATTCACAATATTGGCATTTTTATCTGCAATAGACGTTGAAATCGTTGCAAGACTACCTTTCATGTTGTGCAACACAACAGCAACTGATGCCTCATAAAGGCCATCCTTTGCACCCTCTGTCCACGTTAAAGGCATCTTTCTTTTATCATCTCCATCGAAATCTCTGATGGTACGGCATTTCGCTTTATGAATATTAACGCCTTTGCCTGTCGAAACAATGCCCACCACTTTCTCTCCTGGCAACGGCGAACAACACATCGGATAAAAAAGAGGTAGATCAGACATCAACTCTTTAAATACTTGTGCACCTTTATCTGCTTTGTTTTTTTGTGCTTTTTTAGGCTTTGCTTTTACAAGAACATCCGTATTTTCTAATATGTGTTCATTGGATTCCTGAAGCATATTCTGCACTGGCACTGCGGTTGTTAATTCTTGGGTTGAAATTAACCCTTCACCTAAGTGTGCATAAAAGTCTAGCTCTTGCAGGCCCGTTTTTCGCAGCAAGCTCTTCAATTTATCATCAAGTTCTTTTTTAGATAAACTGCCAAATTCTTTTGAAAAAATAGATTTACCAAGAGAGATAAATTGACCCCGTTTTTTTGTGCGCAGGAAACGGCGAATATTTGTTTTTGCCTTACCTGTAACAACAAATCTCTCCCAAGATGGCGAAGGGTTTTGATTCGGTGAAATAATAATTTCAACTTGGTCACCATTGCGAAGCTCTGTCCGCAAAGGCATTAATTTTCCGTTAATTTTAACCCCTTTACATCGATTACCAATGTCCGAGTGTACTGCATAAGCAAAGTCAATGGGGGTCGACCCCCGACGCAAAGCAATGAGGTCGCCATAAGGCGTAAAACAGAAAACTTTGTCGTGAAACATTTCAAGTTTGGTATGTTCTAAAAACTCGGCATCACCAATTGTATGCTCAAGAATATCAAGCAAACTGCGTACCCAGCGATATTTTTTTCCATCTTTCGAGCGAATGCCTTGTTTATATTGCCAGTGGGCGGCCACACCGTATTCAGACACTTCTTGCATGGCCACCGTGCGAATCTGAATTTCTATTTGGCGCTGGTTAGGCCCAATAACATAGGTGTGCAGTGATTGATAATTGTTGGGTTTGGGGGTTGAGATATAGTCTTTAAAGCGCCCTGGAATCACAAAAAACTCGTTATGAATCACTCCAAGGGCCTGATAACAGTCTGCGATTGAATCCACCAAGACACGAAAAGCCACCACATCACACAGCTGTTCGAAGCTCACATTCTTACGCTGCATCTTCCGCCATATGGAATACGGGCTTTTTTTCACGCCCCACCACCTTTCCCTTAATGCCTGCTTTTTTCATCACCGAATTAAGGTCTTGCACCACAAGATCCATAATATTTTTTGTCAAGCTGGTGAAGATGCTTAATGCGGTTGGTAATAATTGTATAGGCATCAGGGTTAAGCTGTGAAAACGAAAGGTCTTGCAGCTCTTCCTGGATATACTTCATGCCAATGCGTTCAGCAAGGGGTGCATAAATCTCTAAGGTTTCAAGGGCAATGCGACGACGGCTTTCTTCCGACCGTATATGCCGAATCGTACGCATATTATGAAGACGGTCGCACAATTTAATCATCAAAATTCGGATATCGTCCGACATTGCTAATACCAAACGACGAAAATTTTCTGCCTGTTTTTGTTCATTAGACTGCAGCCCGATACGCGCAAGCTTTGTCACCCCCTGCACCAACCCCGTTACTTCTTCCCCAAAGTGACGCTCTAAATCTTTCACCGTTGCAGCCGTGTCTTCAACAGTGTCATGCAGTAATCCAGCAATAACTGAATCAAGGTCCATTTTTAAATCTGCAAGCATGTGGGCAACAGAAAGCGGGTGCATAATGTAGGGCTCGCCCGATGCACGCTTTTGGGTCGCATGGTGATGTTCAGCAAACTCGTAGGCTGATTTTATACTGGAAAGATCTATATCGGGCGCATAAGCCGATACCTTTTCCATTAGATTTGCAATATTTTCAACCGCCATATAAAAAAGGCATCGCTCGGATGCCCTTCCCCCTAAATTCTATAAACGCAGTAAAAGTTATGCGTCTGTATCTTCTGCACCTTCAGGAGAGACACTTTCCCCAGAGGCTTCTGCGGCTTCAAGATCATCTACAACCGTCAGCACATCCTCTTCTATCTCTTCGGCTATGTTAGCACCTTCTTTGCCTTCCAACCAATCCTTTTCCTCGGCCAAAGCATCAACCGCTACTTTTTCTTCTTCATCTTCTTCACGATGCGCTTGGAAAGAACGAATCATGCCTTCTTTCAAAGAATCAATGGAAACCGTTTCGTCGGCAATTTCACGCAAGGAAATAACAGAGTTTTTGTCGTTGTCTTTTTCAACAGTTAAAGGAGCACCCGTTGAAATTTCGTTCACTCTTTGAGATGCCACAAGCACCAGTTCGAACCTGTTGGGAACTTTAGTAATACAATCTTCTACGGTTACGCGAGCCATAATATCCTCAATCTGTTTAAAAAATCACACCACAATATATACACAAAATTTGCGTAAGTCTAGGGATTCCTGTATAGAAACGCCATGACATACACATATATTTCAACGCAAGACGCCCTAGATTGCCTTGCAACCAAACCCTCTCAAGAAAAGCCAACCAATCTTTCCGTCGATACTGAGTTTGTTAGAAAAACAACTTACTGGCCTAAACTTTGCCTTATTCAGCTTTGTTTTTCTGGTCAAACATACATCATTGACGCTTTGTCAAAGATTGACCTAACCCCCCTTAAGCCTTGCTTTGATGACAAAACTATCCGAAAAATTTTCCATTCTGGGCGCCAAGACGTTGAAATCTTTTATCGCCTGTGGGGTGTGATGCCTAAAAACATTGCTGATACCCAAATACTGGGCATGGTCACCGGATTTGGCGAATCTGTATCTTATGAAAAATTGTGTGATGCAACACTCAGAAAAAAACTAGACAAATCTCAACAGCACACAGATTGGGGCAAGCGCCCCCTCAGCCAAAGACAGCTTGATTACGCAGCAACCGATGTGGTTGATCTAGAAAAAATTTACGAAAAGCTTGTTAAAGGGCAGGGAAAAAAGCTGATTATATTGAAGAAGAGCTTCAATGGCTTTCCTCAGAAGAAACTTACAAATGCGATACAGATGCAGCTTGGGAAAAAATCAGGGTCCGCGGCCCTAAAAAAGCCCTTTTCTGGGGGCGTCTCAAATCTCTTGCCACGGCCAGAGAAGAAGTCGCCATTGAAACAAACACAGCCCGAGGCCATATTGTTAAAGACGACATACTGATTCAATTAGCTGACATGAAAGAAGCGCCCGTTAAAAAAATAAAAGATAGTGGCGTTCAGTCAGCGTCTCTTGCAGAAAAGCTTTCTGCAGCTTTTGAATCTGGCCTTCCTTTCGAAAAAGAAAAGCCTATCAAGCTCAACAAAGCTCAAGATCAACTTATTGATCTTATGAAAGTGTTTTTAAAAGCTACCGCTGACGACTTACACATTGCCCCCAAACTTCTTGGCACAAAAACCCAAATAACCGAGTTTGTGCTTAACCCATCAACCTCGCCCCTCTTAGCAGGGTGGCGGTTAGATCTTTTTGGTCAGGTTGCCAAAAATCTTATTGAAGGAAAAGCAGCACTCGCATTTGATCCATCAAAAAATGGCATCACAACACACGAGATTAATCAATCATAATCTAGACAGAGCGCTTTCTGTCGTGTATTTAAGACCCATAAATTTGGAGAATTTTGTGAAAATTTCAAAAGAAGATTTACAGCGCATTGAAAAGCTTTCCTCTTTGTCTGTACACGAATCAAAGGAAGCAGAGGTAACAGAAAGTCTACTCAAAGTCTTTGACTGGATCGAGCAGTTAAAAGCCATCGATGTAGAAAAAACAGAGCCTCTCACAAACCCCGTGATAGAAATTTTAAAAAAGACCCCCATGCGCGAAGACAAGCCTCATTTGGACAATTCAAAAGAAGACGTTCTTTTGAATGCGCCCGATCAAAATTACGGGTTTTTCCTTGTGCCAAAAGTTGTCGAATAATTTTTATGTGTGGATCAAAGAATACCAATGTCTGAAATTTTAAAGCTAGATTTTTTTCAATTAAAAGAAAAGCTAAAAGCACGCACCCTGTCTGTGTCTGAAGTGGTTGATGCCTACATTCAGCGCTCGGAAGATACATCAAACCTTAATATTTATGTACACGACACCTTTGATATTGCTCGTGAACAGGCAAAAATTGCAGACCAAAGGTATAAAAAAGGGGAAAACCGCCCACTTGAAGGCCTGCCTTTGGGCACCAAAGATATTTTTTGCACCAAAGATATTCCAACCACATGCTGTTCTCGCATTCTTGAAACATTTGTACCCACATACGAATCAACGGTGACACAAAACCTTAAAAATGCAGGCGCTATTTCTCTAGGCAAGTTAAACCTTGATGAATTTGCCATGGGCTCTTCCACAAAAACAAGTATGTTTGGCCCCTCTATTAACCCTTACAAGCGCCCCGATATGCCCAATCGTGCGCTTGCACCTGGGGGATCATCTGGTGGCTCAAGTGCTGCCGTCGCAGCTGGGGCAACTCTCGCAGCTTTAGGCACTGATAC
This sequence comes from Holosporaceae bacterium, assembly GCA_022646525.1. Taxonomy (GTDB): domain Bacteria; phylum Pseudomonadota; class Alphaproteobacteria; order UBA7879; family UBA5542; genus UBA5542. Next base: position 28,985 of record CP060261.1, read on the forward strand.
AGGTGGATCCATCCGTCAACCTGCAGGGCATTGTGGCATCGTCGGCATTAAACCAACCTACGGGCTTTGCTCGCGCTGGGGCATTATGGCTTTTGCTTCTTCCCTGACCAGGCAGGCCCCATGACACGCTCTGTTCGCGATGCCGCTTTGCTTCTTGAGCATATGGCGAGGCCATGACGTAAAGATTCCACCTCTGTTAGCAAGCCAGTTCCTAACTATATCCAAACCATCACAGGTCAAATCAAAGGCCTTAAGGTGGGGATTCCAAAAGAATATAGCTTACCTGGCCTCCGCGCCGACATTAAAAACTATGGGAATCTACAGCTTCAAAATTGAAGGAAAGAGGCGCAGAAATCATAGATATTTCCTTGCCACACACAGAATTAGGCTTGCCTGTATACTATATGGTAAACCCCTCCGAAGCCTCTTCAAACTATGCCCGGTACGATGGGCTTAGATACGGCCTGCGCGTTGCAGGAGATACCCTTCAAGAAATGTACTCGAATACCCGCACCGAAGGTTTTGGAGATGAAGTAAAACGACGCATCATGATTGGCACGCACGCGCTTTCTGCGGGTTGCTATGAAGAATATTACCTTCGCGCCCAAAAAGTGCGCCGCAAAATTTATGAAGACTTCCAAAACGCCTTCAAAAAAGTAGATGTGATCTTAACACCAACCACTGCCTCAGATGCCTTTGCCCTTGATGATGAAAAAATGGACCCTATGGCCATGTACTTAGAAGATATTTTCACAGTGGGGGCAAACCTAGCTGGCTTGCCAGGCATCTCTATTCCAGCGGGTTTTTCAGAAAACGACCTTCCCCTTGGCATGCAATTGTTAGGCCCTGCCCTCAGCGAACCCACACTGTTTAATGCTGCCCTTGCCATTGAAGAAGAGGCATCTTTTAAACACCGTATTATAGAGGGCCTGTAATATGAGCGAAAAGAATATGTCTGAAAAGTATTGGTTAAAAACAGATTCTGGTGAATGGGAAGTTGTGATTGGGCTTGAAGTACACGCGCAAGTTTTATCTGATTCAAAACTTTTCTCTTCTGCCCCCACATCTTTTGCAGCCGACCCGAACAGCAAGGTCTCCCTTCTTGATGCCGCGATGCCGGGCATGCTACCTGTGTTAAACAAAAAGTGTATCGAGCAAGCCGTCAAAACAGGGTTTGGCATTAACGCAAAAATTAACAAAGTATCTGTCTTTGACCGCAAGAATTATTTCTATGCTGACTTGCCTCAAGGCTACCAAATCAGTCAGTTCTATCACCCCATTGTTGGGGAAGGTCACCTTAACCTTGATCTTAAAGATGATGTGTCAAAAAAAGTACGTATTGAGCGCATCCATCTTGAACAAGATGCCGGCAAAAGCATCCACGATTTGCAACCCAGCAAAACGTGCATCGACTTAAACCGATGCGGCACTGCTCTGATGGAAATTGTAACGTTTCCAGATATGCGTACCCCAGAAGAAGCCATGGCTTTTGTGAAAAAGCTGCGTCTGATTCTGCGCTATCTTGGCACCAGTGACGGTAATATGGATGAAGGCAGTATGCGGGCAGACGTGAATGTTTCCGTTCACAAACCTGGCACCCCATTTGGTGCCCGTGCTGAAATTAAAACGTCAACTCAATTCGATTTATTGGCCAAGCCATCGAATATGAAGCAGCCCGCCAAGCAGATATCTTAGACAATGGCGGCACCCTTTACCCAAGAAACACGCCTTTTGATGCTGGGCAAGGCATGACACGCCCTATGCGTTCTAAGGAAGATGCGGTTGACTATCGCTATTTCCCAGACCCCGATTTATTGCCTGTTGTCCTGATGATGATTACATCGATGGTATCAAACGCGCCCTCCCGAGCTGCCCGACCAAAAGAAAGAGCGTCTTATGGAAACGTATGGCCTTTCTGCCTATGAAGCCACTATTTTGGTTGACGATGTTGCAACAGCTGATTTTTATGAAACAGCGGCACAAGCCACAAAAGGCTGGCAAAGAATGAAGATAAAGCCAGTGCAAAACTTGTGTTTAACTGGCTTTCTGGCGATCTTTTGGTCTTTTAAATAAGGAAAGCCGAACAATTGACGCGTCTCCTGTTGCCCCTCAATCCCTTGCCCTTCTTGTTGATTTGATTCAGTCAAATGTTATTTCAGGGCGTATCGCAAAGATGTATTTGCCGATATGTGGGTATCACAAAAAGTACCTGACACAATTGTCGAAGAAAAGGGCTAACGCAAATCACCGACACAAAAGAACTTGAAGGTATTATAGGGGATGTATTGATCAATAATCCCGATATGGTGTCTGAATACAAATCAGGAAAAGAAAAAACTTTTTGGCTTTTTTGTTGGCCAAGTGATGAAAGAAACAGGGGCAAGGCAAACCCTGCAACAGTCAACCAACTCTTGAAGAAAAAGCTGTCTGATGTATAGGCTCTAGTCATCAGGCTTTCTCTATGGAATACTATAGGCTCATTTAATGTTGAAAGAAGCGATTAGAACAGAATTGAAATTACACAATCAAACCAAGACAGAACTTCTTCGTCTATACGAAGATATGCTGCTTATTCGTCGATTTGAAGAGCGTTCCAGCCAACTTTATGGCATGGGGCTTATTGCGGGTTTTGCCACTTGTATATTGGACAAGAGGCCCTCGTTGTGGGTGTTCAATCCCAACAAGAAAAAATGACCCTGTGATTACAGCTTACCGAGATCACGGCCATATGCTTGCATGCGGCATGCACCCGAATGGTATCATGGCCGAACTGACCGGCCGCATCGGCGGTGTGTCCAAAGGAAAAAGGCGGCTCGATGCACATGTTTAGCCGTGAAAAGAATTTCTTTGGGGGCACGGTATTGTAGGTGCACAAGTATCTATTGGTACTGGCATGGGCTTCAGCATTAAATACAGAAATCAAAAAATGTCTGCATCACCTACATGGGTGATGGGGCATCAAACCAAGGTCAGGTTGCTGAATCTTATAACATGGCATCTTTGTGGAAATTGCCCGTTCTTTATATTGTTGAAAACAACCAATATTCTATGGGCACAGCCATTCATCGCCATACGCCAAACACCAATTTCTACAAACGAGGTGAAGCATTAAACATCCCTGGCGAAAAAGTAAATGCTATGGATATTTTTGCTGTTCAAAAAGCAGCCCGCAAAGCACTTGACTATATTCGTGCCGGCAATGGGCCCTACATCCTTCAGATGGAAACATATCGGTACCGGGGCCACTCTATGTCAGACCCTGCAAAATATCGCACAAAAAAAGAAGTCGACGGCTATAAAAGCGGGAACGATCCCATTTTAAATATGCGACAAGAATTGGTTTCTAATAAAATATGCACAGAAGCCGAGCTATCAGATATTGATACCCGCGTTAAAAAAGTTGTCAAAGAAAGTGCCGAGTTTGCCCAAACATCCCCCGAACCGGATGCAAGTGAACTCTACACTGACGTGTTAATCGAGGATGAATCCCATGCCTGAACTTCAAATTAGAGAAGCCCTTCGTGACGCCATGGCAGAAGAAATGCGCCGCGACCCAGACGTTTTTGTCATGGGGGAAGAAGTTGCCGAATATCAAGGCGCCTACAAAGTAACCCAGGGGTTACTTGAAGAATTTGGCGAAAAACGTGTTGTCGACACCCCTATTACCGAGCATGGATTTGCAGGTCTGGGTGTTGGAGCCGCCTTCATGGGGTTAAAACCCATTGTTGAATTTATGACGTTCAACTTTGCCATGCAGGCCATCGACCAAATCGTAAACTCTGCCGCAAAAACGCTATACATGTCGGGCGGTCAAATGGGGTGCCCCATTGTTTTCCGGGGCCCTAATGGCCCGGCCTCTCGTGTGGGTGCACAACACTCGCAGTGTTTTGCCAGCTGGTACAGCCACTGCCCAGGGTTAAAAGTAATTTCCCCCTACAGTGCCGCCGATGCAAAAGGCCTTTTAAAGGCTGCAATTCGCGATCCAAACCCTGTAATCTTTTTAGAAAACGAATTGATTTATGGCCAAAAATTCGATGTTCCTGCCGACGATGATCACATTGTGCCCATTGGTAAAGGAAAAGTGGTTCGTGAAGGAAAAGACGTCACAATTACAGCCTTCTCTATTATGGTTGGCAAAGCCCTTCAAGCAGCTGAAAGACTGGCTGAAGAAGGTATTGATGCTGAAGTCATTGACCTACGCACACTGCGCCCTCTCGATACACCGCTGATTGTTGAATCTGTTCAAAAAACAAATCGCCTTGTGTCTGTTGAAGAAACATGGCCTACGTGCGGATTTGGGGCAGAAATTGCTGCACAAATTATGGAAAAGGCATTTGATTATTTAGATGCCCCTGTAAAACGTGTATCTGCAAAAGATGTGCCTTTACCTTATGCAGCCAACCTAGAGAAAATGGCTTTGCCCCAAGTAGAAGACATTATCCAAGCTGTAAAAGAAGTAACTTACCAAAGCTAACCCACAGGAGAGCTCTGTGCCGATTGAAGTTTTAATGCCCGCCCTATCGCCCACTATGACCGAAGGAAATTTGGTTAAATGGCATAAAGCCGAAGGAGACACCGTATCTTCGGGCGACGTCATTGCAGAAATTGAAACAGACAAGGCCACCATGGAAGTAGAATCCATTGAAGATGGCATCCTTGGGAAAATCTTGGTTCCCGAAGGCACAGACAATGTAAAGGTCAACGAACTTATCGCCCTTATTCTTGAAGACGGCGAATCTAAGGCAGATCTTGAAAACTACGAAAGTGCCACACCCGCACCCAAAGCAGTTGAAGAAAGCGCCCCAGAAACACCCGCGCAGTGCCTAAAACACAAGAAGTGTCTGAGCCAACACCACAACCCACAGCCAAGAATAATTTAGCTGAACGTGTTTTTTGCATCCCCTTTGGCGCGACGTCTTGCTGCTGAAAAAATATTGATTTGTCCACTATTCTTGGGTCAGGGCCCCACGGCCGTGTTGTCAAAGCGGATGTTGAAAATATTTCAACTGGCCCCACGCGTGGTATGCGCACCATTCAACCATCTGGCCCGCAATACACAGACAAACCCCTTACAAATATGCGCCGCGTAATTGCCCAAAGGCTTACTGAATCTAAGCAAACCGTGCCGCATTTCTATCTTACAATTGAATGTGACATTGATGCCCTTCTAACCATGCGTAAAAGTATTAATACGCGCACCTTGAAGGCGTCAAAATTACGGTGAATGATTTTGTGTTGAAAGCGGCGGCATTAGCATTACAAGATGTACCCGAGGCCAATGTATCTTGGATGGGCGACCATATCCGTCAATATAACTATTCCGATGTTTCAGTGGCCGTGGCCATTGATGACGGACTGATCACCCCCATCGTTAAAGCAGCTAACCTTAAGCCCCTATTAACTATTTCATCTGAAGTAAAATCTTTGGTTCAAAAAAGCGAAAGAAGGCAAACTTAAACCCGAAGAATTCCAAGGTGGGTCTTTCAGTTTGTCAAACCTGGGCATGTACGGCATCAGCCACTTTGGTGCCATTGTAAACCCACCGCAGGCTTGTATTTTGGCCGTGGGTGCAGGTCTTAAAAACCCACTGTTCAAGATGATGGCACCATTAAGGCAGCCACCATTATGACATGCACCCTATCTGTCGATCATCGTGCTGTTGATGGCAAGGTGGGCAGCGAACTATTACAAGCTTTCAAAAATATATCGAAAACCCCTGCACTGATCGTTATGGAGGGCATGTAATGTCACAGTCATTTGATCTTATCGTTATTGGCGGTGGCCCTGGTGGTTATGTTGCGGCTATTCGTGGTGCGCAACTGGGCATGAAAACTGCCGTTATCGAAAAAGATAATCTAGGCGGCATTTGCCTGAATTGGGGTGTATCCCCACTAAGGCGCTTTGCGATCAGCTGAAATTTATCACTTAATGCATCAGGCTGATGACTATGGTCTTTCTGCATCAAATATTAAATTTGATATTAAGAAAGTTGTTGAACGGTCGCGCAAGATTTCTCAGCAACTTTCGTCAGGTATCAACCATTTGATGAAAAAAACAAAGTCACTGTTCTGAAAGGCCACGCCCAACTTCTTGGCAATCAAAAAGTTGAAATCGCAGGTACAGAGAAGAAAGTTGTGTCTGCACCCCATATCATTTTGGCAACAGGCGCACGCCCGCGCATTCTTCCTGGACTTGAACCCGATGGCCAATTTATATGGACATCAAAAGAAGCCATGGTGCCTGAAACCATGCCAAAGAAGCTTTTGGTTGTTGGGTCGGGCGCGATTGGTGTGGAATTTGCCAGTTTCTATAACACTATGGGCGTTGATGTTACCCTTGTTGAGATTCAAGATCGGGTGCTGCCTGTTGAAGATGCCGAAATTTCAAAAATTGCCCAAAAAGATTTTGAAAAACAGGGCATTAAAGTACTGACAAACACAACTGTTAAAGGGTTTGAAAAAAGCAAAACAACCGTCAAAGCCACCCTTGAAAGCAAAGGAAAAACCTCTCATATCACAGTTGACCGCGTGATTGTGGCCACAGGGGTTGTGGGAAATACAGAAAACTTGGGCCTTGAAAAAACCCGTGTCAAAGTAGACCGCAATCAAATTGTCACAAACGAATGGTGTGAAACAGCCGAACCGGGCGTGTACGCCATTGGTGACGTGGCAGGGGCACCGTGGCTGGCCCACAAAGCAAGCCATGAAGGTATTGTGTGTGTCGAGCGCATTAAAAAACAACCCCATGCCCATCCCCTTGTTAAAACCAATATTCCAGGGTGCACATATTCTATTCCCCAAATTGCAAGCGTTGGATTAACCGAAGCAGCCGCCAAAGAAAAAGGGCACAAAGTTAAAGTAGGGCGCTTTCCTTTCGTCGGCAATGGAAAAGCCATTGCCCTTGGGTCTGCAGAAGGCCTTGTGAAAACCATTTTTGACGAAAAAACAGGCGAACTGTTAGGCGCCCATATGATTGGGGCCGAGGTCACAGAGCTAATTCAAGGATTCGTTGTTGGAAAAACATTAGAAACAACTGAAATCGAACTGATGCAAACCATCTTCCCACACCCCACACTTTCAGAAATGATGCATGAATCTGTGCTTGATGCTTATGGGAAAGCACTCCACTTTTAAGAGCGACGGTTATGTCTCATAGAATACAAAAACCAGACTGGCTTAAAGTGCGGGCCCCCATCTCTAAGGAATATCACGATACGCGTCAATTGATGCGAGATGCCAAGCTGAATACCGTATGCGAAGAAGCCGCCTGCCCAAATATTGGAGAATGTTGGGCAAAAGGCCATGCAACAGTGATGATTTTAGGCAGCGTGTGCACGCGCGCCTGCGCTTTTTGCAATATAAAAACGGGCCGTCCCGATGTGTTAGACTCTGATGAACCAGATCGTGTAGCCGCATCATTAAAAGAATTGGGCTTGCAGCATGTTGTCATTACATCTGTTGACCGTGATGACTTACCCGATGGAGGGCTGAACATTTTGCTGAAACCATTCGGGCCATTCGTAAAACTTCCCCACACAACCATTGAAATTTTAACACCCGACTTTTTAAGAAAAACCAGGCGCACTGGAAACAGTCGTTGCAGCACGCCCCGATGTCTACAATCACAACCTTGAAACAGTGCCGCGCCTCTATCCAACCGTGCGCCCTGGGGCACGCTATTTTCACTCGCTTAACTTACTTAACCGCGTAAAGCAAATTGACCCAACCATCTTTACAAAATCAGGCATCATGGTGGGCCTGGGCGAAGAAAAAGCAAGAAATTTATCAGGTCATGGATGATCTGCGTGCCGCTGATGTTGACTTTATGACAATTGGGCAGTATCTACAGCCCACTCCGAAACATCACCCCCTCATTCGTTTTGTCACCCCCACAGAATTTAAAGACTTTGAAAAAATGGCCCGCGGAAAAGGGTTTCATATGATTTCATCTTCCCCCCTCACCCGATCGTCCTACCATGCAGGGGATGATTTCCAAAAATTAAAAGCCGCACGCCTCGCGGCATTGGCAGGATAAAATGAACCGAAAATTTGGTGCTATCTTTCTTATTGCCGGCACCTGCCTTGGCAGTGGCATGTTGGCTTTGCCCATTGTGCTGTCAAAAATCGGCTTGCTCTATAGCCTGATTTTTATGGTCTCCATGTGGGCAGTTATGTATGTGGGTGCCCTCATCACCGTTGAACTGAACCTTCAAGCAAAGAAAAGTATGCCCCTTGGTTTGCTTGGCCAACATTTTTCAGGACCTATTGCCAAAAATATTGGCACGCTTTCTTTAAAAATTTTATCTTATGCGCTGTTACCTGCGTTCCTCTATGGTGCCACATCCATTATCCATGAATGCCTGCCCAGCTTTGGCAAACAAACAATTTTAATGGCCCTTGGTGGTTTGGCTTATGTCATTCTGATCTGCCAAACATCAAAAATTGACTTATTTAACCGGCTTCTGTTTTTTGCGCTGTTGGGTGGTCTACTTTTCTTAATTACCCTGCTTTTATGTAAAGTAGAGTGGCATGTCTTGCCGCTTTTACCTTCTGTATTTCCATCATCCATGACATGGGGCACTCTGTTGCCCGTTGTTTTTACTTCGTTTGGATTTCATGGCATGATTCACACCATCACGGCCTACTGCCAAAATGATAAAACCACTTTGAAAAAAGCTTTTTTCTGGGGCAGCCTGATACCTGCACTGCTTTATATTGTGTGGACATGGGGTGTATTGGGCGCCGTTTACGGAAACGATGCCTCTTTTTACACACAACTATCGCAAAATAAGGTTGAGGTGGGGGCGCTTGTGCGCGCCCTTGCAACACTTACAGAAAAACCTTTTATAAAAACATTGATTTGGTCAGGCATGATTTTAAAGTTCATGCTGTCTATTATTGGTGTGGGCATCAGCTTGCGTGATGCGTTAAGCCCCCTTTTTCCTGAAAAAAGCATATATCGCCAAAAATGGCTGCTTGGCATCCTAACGATGCTGCCCCCTGTGCTGATTGCCTCTATTGTGCCCAATGCATTCATTACAATTTTGGGATTTGCCGGCATGATTCTGTCGGTGATTGCCATTGTATTGCCCATCTACCTGCTGCAATTTATTCCATCAGATAAATTGCACTATAAGATCTTAACGCAGCCTGTCATTAAATATACGATTTTAGGGGTGGGTCTGTGTGTGATCGGGTTCGAGCTTTTTTCTCTCCTCCATTAAAGAAGATGTGTCGATACACGCCATTTATGGGTGAATGATTCAGGCGCACCCGTTGTGCTGTGCCCATCAATAAACGCCACAACAGCCCAACGTTCATACTGATTATTGCGCGACTTTTCCCCAACTTGAACCACATCATGCCACCCCGGCTTTAAATCACCTGAGTTGGTCAATTGGCTGATGTTGCCTGCCAAAAAGAAAAAGCGCCTGCTTGTCGTGATGCGTCACCAACTTTAAATCGTCAGGGCCGCTGCCCATCCGAAGGCCTGGCTTGCTTTCTGCAATGGCAAATGTCATGGCCCTGCGTCAAAGTGGGCTTGGCCAAAAGCTTGCCAGGGTTTGAATATCGTAACGCAAAAACCGAAGAATAATGTGGGGTTCTTTTGTTTTTAAAATGCTGTTGTAAATGCCCGGGTGCTTTTTCTCAAGACGCAAAAGCACCTGCTGCAACTGTCGATAAACCTCATGCCATAAGGCATCTGCTTTTGTAAAAAATCTTTTACAACCGGGTTTTTTCAATGGCTTCCCGATGCTGCTTTAAAAGCACAGGGTGATAGTGGAAGAAACACTTTTGTCGCTGTATTCATTTCCTTTCGTCTTATGCCGATACACGAGCCCCAAGTCGCCCCGGCGATGATTTGAAGAAAGCTTTCCATTAAACTTTTTTTGACATCCTCTGGCTGAGCAATAAAGCGGAAAAAAGCCTGAACCGCATCTGTGCAAAAAAGCATGATCATATTTAAACGGCACAGGGGCATAGTATTGTCGGGTTAATTGTTCGTAAAAATTTTTGGAATTTTTTATAAGCTTTGGCAGAAAAAGGGGCGGTTAAAAAAGCCATTACGCATAAAAGTGTTTTCAAAAGCATCCTCCATCTTTTACTTTTCTACACTAAAAATTTAAGTCTCAGACACAACAAAAAGCTGGAAAAAGGAGCCGTTAAATCATACCAATGCACATCACGATTTGGGCTTATCTTCCTCAGCAGGCTTATGTCTCTTATAAAAGGAAATTTTGTTTTCCCCACAGGTACCGCCATATATTGTACCATTTCATCTAATACTGCTTGGGGCGTATACTGACCCTTAAACCCAAAGCTTGTATACCAAGGCACAAGGTGCCCAACATAGGTGGGGCTTCTAAATATATGGGCAGTGTATCGGGAAAATCAGGCGATTCACGAAGTGCTTTAAAAGGGTTTCCAAGGCCATCGACCCATACCCCTTTTTCTGCAAAGGGCTTGTATCAAGAATGCCCAAAGACATCGGGCAAGCCACATCACCAATCCCCATCTTTGCAATACGCAATGGGGCCTTCAACTTTATAATATTGCCGATCTGGATGCGGAATATAGTGAACATATAATACACCCACTGTTTGTTCGTGCCCATCATCGCCTACACGCTTAATGTTAAAAATCAAATGTTTGTAGGTGGTCGCCTTCTGGTTTAAAAAGGATACGCTTTTGTTGAAGCCTCCGAGCGTAAATGACGCTCTAGAGCAATAGAATACATGGGCAACTTAAAGCGTGTTCTTAAAGAAATAGGCGTGGCTGCTTTTGGCGCATCATTACAGTCTGCCTCTGCCGCCCCAACGCTAGAAAAAGGCGTACAAAAACAAAAATAAATATAATGAAATAAATATACTTCATACCCTCTCCTGTAATTTATATAAGCCTATATACAAGATAAATACCTGTAAACCAAACACAAAAAAGGCCCTTACAAGGGCCCTTTCTAAGATATAAAAAAAGAAACTTATTTATTGTGTGTCTCTAGGGTCGCTGCATCTCCACCATCATGGCCTGTATTTGCTGAGGCCTTGTCTGGCTGGTTGGCTGGTTGCTTTTCAGCTTGTTTTTGCCGCCTCTCTTCAGCGCGCTTAAGCATTTCAGCATACCGTTTTATCACTGCTTCTGGGGCACCACGTCCACCCACCATACGTATTGCACATGTCGGCGTACCCTCTTCATTCTTACCCTGAGACCCTGGTACAATTTCAGGGTGTGGCTTATTTTTAGGCGATACGGCCACACGAAGGTCTGCCATTGATCCAGCCAGAACCATTCTATCCTTAAACAATGGGGCAAGTGGGTGGTTACGGTCCACAAGTTCATCTTTTAAACTATCCCTCGAATGCATGCCGTTCATCACCAAAGGGCCCATTTCATAGCCATTAAAAGTGGGGAAAAAGCTGTTTCCGTTATGCCGCACAACAAACTCGGTAGGCAACCTGCCCTTATTCATGCCTGCCCAAATACTATCCATAAACAGCATCCATAACCGCTCTCTTGTTGAAAGGTGGTCTGCTGAGAACGTTTTTTCGAAAGCACCAGATACGTGGTAATTACGCATAATCCACATGGGGCGCACTTGATCGTCCCCAGGCCAAAATAAGCTGTCATCTCTGCAGCAGTCGTATTTCCAAGAGTATTCATAGAAGGTGGGCCTGAAACAGAGACATCAACATAAACTTAAGATGCACATGGGCCAAAGGCAGGTCGCGTAATGCATTTTTAAAATCAGGGTCGTCTTCACTCTTAAAACACTCGAACGATCGTCACTTGCACGCACATGCCAGATTTGCGTTTTAAGATCAAATGCAATTTGGTCACTCCGCGAAGGCACCATTCTGAACTCTGGGGAAAAATCTTCCATATGCGTTGTCACATATTCACTGCCAGGCTTCAGCAGATGCACCCATTTTTGCCATCTTGTATTTGAGAAGTATTCGGAACTTGACCTGAGAAAAGGGCAAAGTACCACTCATTTTTAACCTTAGGATCATCTGTCGCATGGGCATGGGCATTCGCAAAGCAAATTTCTGTTGCAACCTGAAGGCGTTTTGTCCCAGCCAAATAATCATAACGGTCTTCGGTTAAAGAAAAAACAAAAACCTGTTTCATATAGGTGCATGCCTCTTGAAAAGAGGCCCCTTGAGAAACAATAAACATATCTTCCACCGCAATCCTATAATCAAAAGCTTCGTCAGTTTTCCCTTCACCTTTAAGTCTATTATAGTGTGCCTTCACCTCACCTGCTGTCAGCACTTTTTTTGTGGTACTGGGTTTTGTCGCAGTAAAAAATCATCCTGTGCCGCTGCTGCCAGCGTGGGGTCAGCCTCTGCAGGCTATGCAGTGTTCGACAGTTGAATACCGCTTAAAAACATAAGGGTAATAAGAAAAAAGCGCTTCATAACAAACCTCTATCATTGAATTTAACGAATCACTATTAATGAATATTTTGCAATTAAGCTATGTATATTTGCGCATAATGCTCGAAATTGTAAAAATACTTTTTTTACTTTACTTTATATTTTTTTTACTTCATATCCTCTGAAAAATAAGTATTCACAAAGTCTAACAGAAGAGGAAAAATGAAAAATACTTTTAAGAACAAAAGAATAAACAAAAAACGAGTCAGGCCTATTAAGAAATTAATCCCAATGCTGCGTGCTCGCTTACACCCACAAAACAAAGTGTGTCCCATTCAAGAAAAGAAGGCAGCGCTTTTAAGCTATATGGCACAAAAACATCATATTACGTGCAACAACGTGGGGCGTGGTCAGGGGTTGCCCTTGATTTCTTAGAACAAACAAAAACAATCACACCCGGCATGCATCGTGCAGCCCAAGCGTATTTCAAATTTTCGAAAAGTATTTTATCTGACGCTCCCAAACAGGCCAAAACGAGGTACGAAGACCCCGCTTTACGTGGCAAAAAAATATCCTCTCAACAAGATGATGCACAAAACGCTATTGAAGAAAAACATTGGAAAGAAATGTGCACTATTTTAGACCAACACCAAATAAAAGATGTGGTCGACAAACTGCGATCTGACCAAAGCTTACCTTGCCTTGAAACCTTATTTAGCGCTGAAAAATCTCTGAACAAGCTAAGAGAAAGCCTTGTCGATATTGAAAATTATCTTCACCGTGTGAAAGATTGGCACACCATATCTTGAACCATTTGAACATTAATCAAGCCGTCTTTGTTTGGCAAAACAGGCATTAAACAAGGGCGATATTGAAGAGGTGGCGACGCCATAAATAAGCCAAACGTAGGTTTGTTTAACACCGCCGCCCCATTCATAATGCCCGTGTCATTGCCCACCACAAAATCATGGGCATCAATAAACGCTAACGATTCTTGTATGGTAAAACGTGTATAAGCTTTCACCTTTTTTCCCCCAACGCCTACAGCAATTGCAGCCGCTTCTTCTGTTTCACTTGGGCCACCCAAAACAGAAACCGTATATTTTTTTTCTGAAAAATATTTTCCCAAGGCAATCCAATTTTCAACAGGCCATTTTTTATACGCTTCGGTGCCCCCAATCGCAAAAACCACAGAAGGCTGCCCCTTCGCGGGCACGTGCGCAGCAACTTTTTTTATGGCCTGGCGCGATAAAGGAAATTTTGGAAAATCATCGTGCTGCACCCCATATACTGCCGCCATTTTAGAAAAGCGCTGGGTGGGATGGAGGGCATGGGTTTCTTTGGGTAACATATGAATAGATGTCACTTTGCCTAAAAAGGCCGCACATCGATAGCGCCAACTTTTATGCAAAACCCACACATCGGTCACCCCACGGCGCCGCATAAGTTGGGCAAGGCGAAAAATACCCCAAACGCCTTTATGGGCCATGAGGTCATCAAGCCATAAAATCTCTTTAATATAAGACGATCCTTCATACACTTTATCTGCCCGGCTTTGGCATTTTGTAAGCAATGTCACAGGCTGTTTATAATGGCTTGAAATAGACTGAAAAGCATCATCAAACCAAAACAAGTCGCCCATGCCCGGCAATGGCTGAATCACAAAAATGTTCTTTTTTTTGGGGTGTCACATTAAGCCTTTTCTAAAGTTTCTTTAAGCACGATTAAATCATGGGGCAGCCCCACTGAAAATTGCATTTTTTTGCCAGATATCGGGTGCACAAATTTTAATTCGGCCGCATGTAAGGCTTGGCGATTATCTTGCCACTGATTTCCTTCAAGCCCCCACAAACGTTTCAACATAGGGTTTGAACGCGCACGCCCATAGGTGGGGTCGCCAATTAAAGGGTGGCCCGCATGGCTTAAATGAACACGAATCTGATGGGTGCGGCCTGTTTCTAAACGGCACTCGATAAACGATGCCACCACCGCCCGCGTGCCATAGTATGCTAATGTTTTAAAATAAGTTTGCGCTTCTTTCCCCCCACTTTTACGAATGGTCATTTTTTGACGATTCAACGTACTGCGCCCAAGGGGGGCATCAATATAATCTTCAGGCGGTGTTTTTCCTAACACAAAGGCAAGATAAGTGCGGCTTAATGTACGATCAGAAAATTGGGCAGAAAGTTTTTGGTGCGCTGCATCTGTTTTTGCAACCACCATTAACCCGCTTGTATCTTTATCTAAACGGTGCACAATACCCGGTCGCTTAACACCGCCAATGCCCGACAAACTTTCGCCACAATGGGCTAAAAGACCGTTCACAAGGGTGCCACGTGCATTGCCAGACCCAGGATGCACCACAAGCCCAGCCGGCTTATTCAACACAATCAAGTTGTCGTCTTCAAACACGATATCAAGATCCATTGCCTCGGTATTAAGTGTGTTTCTTCAGGGCTTGTTCCTCTATACAAAAACATCATCTTCCTTAACCTTCAGCTTAGGATCTGTCACAACACCTTTCGTTTGATGTCGCACGCCTTCTGCCAAAATGATTTCTTTAATCATGCTGCGCGAGAGTGTCGGCAACAATGCGGCCAGGGCCTTATCAAGCCGCGCGCCGTGGAGTGTAGGTGGTATGTGCACTTCGTGGGTTTTCATTCGGTCTTTTTCGATCTCTTAGGTTCTTTTTTTGACAATATAGCCGTAAATCTATGTTAAATATAGGCATCATCACATAAAAGGCAAAATGTATACATGAAACAATCCGTCACCATTCTATGGTTTCAGCGAGATTTGCGGGTTATCGACAACCCTGCCCTTGCCGCCACTGCAGACAATGAATCCACTATCATCCCCCTCTACATCTATGACGACACCGCTCCCCAATTCAACAAATAGGCGGCGCTGAACAATGGTGGCTTCACCACAGTCTTCTGTCTCTACAAAAAAATTTAGAAACCAAATACGGCACATCTCTGATTCTTCGAAAAGGTGATCCTAAAAAATCTTATCTAAGCTGATCAGCGAAACCAATGCCACCCATTTGGTGTGGAACCGACGCTATGACCCACACAGCCACGCACGTGACGAAAGCATTACCAACATCCTTGAAAAGAAAGTAACCATTAAAACCTTTAATGGCACACTTTTGTTCGAGCCTTGGGAAGTAATGAACCAATCAAACAAGCCTTTTCAAGTGTTCACACCCTTCTATAAAAGTGGCGTCACAGCACATTGAACCCAGGCCCGTTGAATCTACCCCCAAGACACTGCAACCATACCCGAACAAAATTTCAAGCGATGCGTTAGATGACTGGCACCTCATCCCTCAAAAACCCAATTGGGCAGAAAAGTTTCATCAATATTGGCAACCAGGGGAAAAAGGGGCCCACAAAACCCTAAACACATTTTTAGAAAAGAAAATTGATGCCTACGCAACCCACCGCGATTTTCCCCATGAAGACAAGGTATCACGCCTATCTCCCTACCTTCAAATGGGGGAAATAAGCCCCCATTACGTATGGCACAAAGCAAAGCATACAACAGAACCATCAAAGCATTTAGATAAGTTTTTAAGTGAATTGGGTTGGCGTGAATTTTCTTATTATATTCTCTATCATTTTCCCAAAATGTGTGACACTAACTTTAACGCTAAATTTAACGCATTCCCCTGGCAAAAAAATGCAAAACATCTTAAGGCGTGGCAAAAGGGAAAAACGGGCTATCCAATTGTTGATGCAGGCATGCGCCAACTTTGGGAAACAGGGTGGATGCATAACCGTGTCCGCCTCATTGTGGGCTCATTCCTTACAAAGCATTTAGGCATCGACTGGAAAGAAGGCGCTGCTTGGTTTCGAGATACCCTTGTCGACGCAGATGTGGCTAATAACACCGCCAGCTGGCAATGGGTTGCAGGGTCAGGGGTCGACGCTGCCCCTTATTTCCGCATTTTTAACCCCATACTACAAAGCCAAAAATTCGACAAAAACGGCCACTTTATTCGAAAGTGGGTACCCGAACTGAAGGATTTGCCCGACAAATACATCCATGCACCGTGGGAAGCACCCAAAGAACAGCTTGATAAAGCAAATGTTGTGATCGGCACGACGTACCCGACACCCACCGTAGACCAAAAAGAAGCACGTGATCAGGCCCTTGCAGCGTTCTACAAACTTTAAACTTTTTCTTGAAGTTGCATCACTTCTTTAATAAAAGGGATGGTTACCTTCCTTTTTTCAGACAAGGAAAGATGATTCAATTTTTCTAGAAAAGAAATCAGAAACTCAGCTGAACGCTCGGTATGCGTCAAAATAAAGCTTGAGACCGACTGGTTCATTTCAATTTGCAACTCTGACATTTTTTTCACAAGCAATGCCTCTAACAAGGCATCTTCAGGCTGCGCAATACGCAAAGCAGGAAATGCTAATAGACGAGATGACAAATCTTTAAGCTGCACATCCCATGCCTGGGCTGGACGATCAGCCGTCCACAATACATAGCCTTCTTTTCTTTAATCATATTACACAAATGAAAAAGTTGTGTTTGATAGCGAGGCACAAAAGTATGTGCATCATCAACAATAAAAGCTGAATCTTTTGAATGAATCGTGAAAACTGATCTAGTTGCTGCAAGTTTTCTTGATGCACAAAATTGCTTTCGCATGATGGCGAAAAATGTGAGCAAGGTGGGTCTTTCCGACTTTTTTATCACCATAAATGAGAAGCCCATTCGATGGCCAATTCGGCCAATTTAGGATAGTGTCATGGGCCATTTTGTTGCTTTTACCTACAACAAAATCTTCTACGAAATACGTTTGAACCGCATTGAAGTCGAGCGGTAGTTGTCTGCGTGTCATTAATCTACCTCCTAAATATTTAGAATCACAAACACTTTAGACTTTCTTTTTAGGTATTGAGGTTTCGTACTTAGTGAGCAACCTACTAAAAAATCAAACAAATTCATAGTATTCTTTTTAGAATATTTAAATTAAGTTACACTATCATTGTTTACAGAGGAGGTAGAAAATGGCTGGTCTGGTCGTGACAACAGGCGCAATGGCAGTGTGCACCATGGGTATGGGCCCATCAACCTTAAACTTTATTCCAGCGCCTGTCACAATGGGCCCAACACAAGCTGGCAAAATCACAGACATGGTCCCCATGATGAATATCCCCTCTTTTGGGATGTGTATTAGCCTTGCCAACCCTGCTGTGGCATCAGCAACAGCTACGGCACTTGGTGTATTAACACCTATGCCTTGCATACCTGCACCTGCAGGGCCTTGGGCGCCTGGGTCATCTTCTGTTCTTTTAGGGGCCCACCTATTCTTGATCAAGCGTCTGTGCTAAACTGCAGCTTTGCAGGCACAATTATGATCACATTTGCCGGCCAAGTTGCCTCAAACTGTGTAAAAGTAATTTGAATCATCATGAAACAAATATTTAAATACCTTATTGTTAGTATTCTTTTTTTTCATCTTAGGCGGTGTCGTGGTTTATTTAGTCGCACAGCACACCAACATTATTACAAAAAAAACAATCATGTAGCCGCCCTTGAAAAAAGCAGCCGAGCAAAAGAAAAAAAAAATGACAGGTCAAAAAGAAAAAGGCAGCAAGAAAGAGGCCAAGGAAGAAGAAAAAAAAGGGCGATGCAAGCGACGATAAAAAGATAAAGCCGCAAAAAAATCTGATGATAAAGATAAAAAAAGAGGGCGATGGTAAAAAAGCTGGTAAAGACAAAAAGGCGAGCACATCTGCTGAATATCTCCGCTCGCTATGGCTCATAAAAAAAAGAAAAGCCGCCAATGTATCTGGGCCTCAGAAAGGTGTGCTATACATGAGCGGCACATCCCCCTATGGCCCACCAGCCGCTTATAAAGACGAACTTTTTCAAGAAACTGAAACATTAAAAATATCAGGCGCGCCTCAGGCAGCCCCACCTCCCCCACCTTTACGCTTTATTCCCAAACCACAAAGGCAAAGCGTGTCCGATCCCTCTCAACCCACACCAACACTTTTTCAAATACAAGTTGGTCGGTTTTCTTCTTTAGAAAAAGCAAGAAAAGCCAAAGAATTGATGTTTGAAAAAGGGTATAAAACCGTTATCTATTTTACGGGCACAATTACAAGCCCAGGCGAATTCTATCTACGCCTGCCTGAAACATTTTTCAAGCATCAGGCTTATCAATGCGCCCAAACCATCGCCATTAAAGAAAAAATCGTTCCCTCAATTGTTGAAAAAACAGATGATATTAATCGACTTCACTAAGGAAATCCTTGCTTACATTAAGGAAACATTGTAATAACTTTTTAAATGGCGGGTGTAGCTCAGTTGGTTAGAGCGCCAGTTTGTGGTACTGGATGCCGTGGGTTCAAATCCCATCACTCGCCCCACTTTTCATACGACAACCCTTATCATGACAAAAACTGTATCAAAAAATAAAACAATCACTTTTGGCTGTCGTCTTAATATTTATGAATCCCAAGTCATGCAAAACTTGGCAGACCAAGCGGGTCGACAAGATACAATCATTGTAAACACGTGCGCTGTCACAGCCGAAGCTGAAAGAAAAGCGGTTCAAAGCATTCGAAAGCTAAACCGAACTGATCCTGAAAAAACGATTATTGTAACAGGGTGTGCCGCACAAATTAATCCGGATAAGTTCCTAGCCCTTGAAGGCGTGTCACAGGTTTTAGGCAATCAAGATAAAATGAAGCTTGAAAGCTTTATGCAAACAGATCGCAAAATCGTTAGTGATATTATGCAGGTCAAAGAAACGGCTACACATATGGTCGATATCTTTGATGACAAAACTCGGGCATTTATTGAAATTCAAAATGGGTGCAACCATCGATGCACGTTTTGCAAAATTCCCTATGGCCGCGGCAACAGCCGAAGTGTCCCCTTAGGTGCAATTGTAGAACAAATTCAACACCTCGTAGAAAAAGGCGTTCAAGAAGTTGTATTTACAGGTGTTGATATCACATCTTACGGGGAAGACTTGCCCCACGAAGCCACCCTCGCCCGCCTTATTCGGCGTGTTCTCGTCAATGTGCCTGCATTAAAAAGACTCCGACTTTCGTCCATCGACCCGGTTGAGTTTGACGACGGACTATTTGCCTTATTTGGCAGCGAAAAAAGATTGCTTCCCCACGTACATATCAGTCTTCAAGCGGGTGACGATATGATTCTAAGGCGCATGAAAAGGCGCCATTTACGAGAAGATGTTATTGCCTTCTGCAAGCGCATGCGCAGTCTCCGCCCTGAAGTAGTTTTTGGGTGTGATATCATTGCTGGGTTCCCCACAGAAACAGAGGATATGTTCCAAAACTCACTTGATTTAATTGAAACATGCAACATCTCTTTCCTGCATGTATTTCCTTACTCGGCGCGGCCCGACACACCTGCTGCACGCATGCCACAAGTTGAAAAGAAAATGATTAAAGACCGCGCCAAGAGATTGCGTGACCTGGGCGTTCAACAAATAAAGAAGCTATATCGCACGCTTCAAAATCTTGAAACGGAAATTTTAATAGAAAAAGATCATACGGGGCGCACACTTCACTTTTGTCCTACCCTACCAGATCAGAAGCTGGCCCCAGGCACCATCGTGCCTGTGCGCATTACAGGGCACACCGACACACATCTAACAGCCGAGGTTATATCAACATGAAATGGTTTTCCAAACTCACAAAAGGGCTAAAAAAACTTCAGGAAAGCTCACAGAGAGCATTTCAAAGGTTTTCACCCATAAGAAAATTGATGCTGCCACCCTTGAAGATTTAGAAGATATTCTCATTCAATCAGACTTAGGCATTAATGTGTCGACTAAAATCATTCAGCGCTTTGAAAAAAGAAAAAGTCTCAAAAGAAGCAACCACTGCAGAAATTCAATCTCTTATCGCTGATGAAATTGAGAAAGTGCTTCAGCCACACCAAAAAGAATTAAAAATAGACACGGAAAAAAAGCCCTATGTCATGATTATGGCTGGTGTCAATGGCAGCGGCAAAACAACCACATGTGCAAAGGTTGGATGGCAGCTTAAAGAACAAGGTCTTCAGGTTCGTTTGGCTGCATGCGACACCTTTCGTGCGGCTGCCGTTGAACAGCTTGCTGTTTGGGCCGACCGGCTCCATATTCCACTCTCTAAGGGCACACTTAATACGGATCCAGCCAGTCTTGCGTTTGATGCGTATAAAGAAGCCGAGAAAGAAGGCGCTGATGTTCTCATCATCGACACCGCAGGCCGACTGCATACTAATCAAAATCTGATGGCAGAGCTTGAAAAAAATTATGCGGGTTTTGAAAAAATAAACCCCAATCTTCCCACGAAATTTTCCTTGTGCTCGACGCAACTATTGGTCAAAATACACGTGTTCAACTCGAAGCCTTTCAGAAAATTGTCCCAATATCAGGATTAATTATGACAAAGCTTGATGGCACAGCCCGAGGGGGCGTTTTAGTTGGATTGACCGATACTTTTAAACTGCCTATTTATTTCATCGGCACAGGCGAAGCAAAAGAAGAACTACACTCCTTCAATGCAAAAAGTTTTTCTCATGCCTTGGTTGGTTTAGGCGAGTGAATTAAGTCGATTCATCATCGATTCAACAACCGCGTTCATTGAATGCATCTCTTCTTCTTTTAAGCGATTCAAGTGCTGAGAAATATAGTTCAACATCGCCGCCGCATATGATGACTGAATACGAATGAGGTGGGTTAATACAGGCGGATAAATATAAGCTTCCCACACACTCACATTCCCATTTTGCTGAATAAAGAGGGCACTTAAGTAAGAATTTGTGCTAATTGAGCCCTTAATAGATTCCGCTGTTTGCACTGAAGACAAAACAGACGTGCCAATAATCGTATTAACGACAGAGTCAATAGTGGCCGCAATTTGTTGTGCTTTGTTTTTATCTCCTAGCGAGCCTGGCGTGGCCCCCCCAAAGCTATTCAATTTTCCGGCAAGCATCGAAAGGTTTGTCCGCAACTTATTGGCAATCTCCGAGTTCGAATTGACAATACCTGTTACTTCTTTGGCTTCACTTACAGCCCTGACACACTGCCAGAGCCCCAAAAAGCACCGTCAACGAAAAGAACTGAACACAGTAAAAAAGAAAGTAGAAAAAAACGCATGAAATCCCCTGAAAAAATCAATAGCCTTAATTTAACAAAATTCTGAATACACTGAAACAAAAAATTAAGAAAGCGTACGCATCATCAGCTTGGCCGCAAAATACAGCATGTAAGCCCCCATAAGCCGGTTCAGCCATCCACTTGATTTTTCCAAAACTTTTTAATCCATCCATGAGAGAAAATAAAAGATTGCAGTGTATACCATGTCAGCGACGTTAAAATCAAAATTACCCCATAAATAAGCTGCACCCACAGCGGCGTTTCAGGGGCCACAGTGGCCGCCACGATACTGATAAACACAAGTGATGCCGACGGGCACAAAATATCAATGGTGAACCCCATCTTATAGGCTTTTAAAGGCGTTATGCTTTTAAGGCGGGTAATGTATTCATTTTCATCAGGATTTGCATTGGCAATTTTACTTTTCGATAACAGCATGCGCACACCCAAATAAATCAAGTAAAGACCGCCGCCATATTTCACCACATCAAACAACCAAGGCGTTTTTGAAATAAATGCACCAAACCCTAAAAAACTATATACGTTTTATGAATTAAGCTGCTGGTCACAATGCCAAGGCCTGTGTAAAGCCCAATTTTTCGCGAATAATAACTGCTGTTATGCAGCATCAAAGCCGTTTCAGGCCCCGGGCTAATCAAGTTCATAAAATTAAGCAGAAAAAGGTTTAAAAACTGAAGAATGTAAATGTCCATTGGCGACTAAAGCTTGATGTTTTGTGTTTGCCCCCCTATAAATAGGGGATGCGTACAGAAATAGACCAAATCGTCACCGAAATCAAACACTCTCTCTCCCTCCTTCGGAGGTATCTTTGACTGGGATAACGCCCATGCACGCATTCAAACCTTAAACCAGGCCGCAGAGGCCCCCTGACTTTTGGGATGATGCCCAAAAAGCACAAGCGTTGATGCAAGAGCGCACTACCCTTTCACAAAAAGTGAATACAGTCACTGACTTTGGATCTCGATTAGAAGAAGCCACACTACTAATTGAAATGGGGGAAAGCGAAAATGATGCCGAAACCGTTCAAGAAGGTGAAGCAGCTATTTTTGCACTGCAGAAAGACGTTAACAAAGCACAGCTGGAAAGTTTGCTGTCTGATGAGGCAGATGGATGTTCTGCCTTTCTTGAAATTCATGCGGGTGCAGGCGGTACTGAAGCCCAAGATTGGGCCGAAATGCTTTCACGCATGTATCTCAGGTGGTGTGAAGACCGGGGCTATAAAGCCGCGTTGATGCAAGAAGTGCCCGGTGAAGAAGCTGGCATTAAATCCATCACCTTTGAAATTACGGGTGAAAAGGCTTATGGGTGGCTTAAAACTGAAAGTGGGGTGCACCGTCTTGTGCGCATATCCCCTTTGATTCAAATGCAAAACGCCACACAAGCTTTGCTTCCGTTTGGGTATACCCGTTATTGACGATTCCATTGACATTGAAATTTTAGATAAAGACTTACGCATCGATACTTATCGGGCATCGGGCGCAGGCGGGCAACACGTCAATAAAACCGACAGTGCCATTCGCATCACACATATCCCCACAGGCATTGTGGTGCAGTGCCAAAACGACCGTTCGCAACACCGAAATCGCGCCCAGGCCTACACAATGTTGCGTGCCCGTTTGTATGAACATGAACTGCAAAAAAAAAACAAGAAGCCGCCCAAACACAGGCCGATTCAAAAACAGCCATTGGGTGGGGGCATCAAATTCGATCTTATGTTTTGCACCCCTATCAAATGGTGAAAGATCTGCGTACAGGTGTAGAAAAGGGTAACGCCCAAGGCGTGCTTGATGGAAAAATAGATGACTTTCTAGAGGCCGCCCTCAGCCATCGTCTAGGCCAATAAAACTGTAATCAAGCAGTTGAAAAAGCTTTTGTGGCATTAATGACTAAACCCAAGGGCCGGGTATGTGGATTTTCTTCTCCAACCACAAAAGCCTTTTCAAAATCTTCAAACTCACACCGGCCTGGGGTCCACTCTAAGAACTCTGTCACGACCTTGCTTAACACATATTTAGGTGCAACGCCTGCTTCTTCTAGATTTTCAATGTTAATGCCCCCTCCTTCACAAGAAATAATTGGCGCACAAAAAACACTTTGCATTTGGATGCACTGTTAAAAATTCCTATTTCTTTGGAAAAGTTCTAACGCTTTTGAACTCACTTTATCTTTATCTAAATCTTCCTGGCCTAAATTCCCTATGTTTCTTTGGTGCCAACACTGACCGTACCTTCTGGCAGTGCCCGAAGAAGAATGTCACACATAACCCTAAGGGGTCGCACAAAAATGTATCGAGATCCCTGATGCTTATTGTGACCAGGGGTATTATTAAGTACCTGATAAGCGTATTCATGTAATTTTACAGAAAGGTTAGAGTGTTTTTCAC
This sequence comes from Holosporaceae bacterium, assembly GCA_022646525.1. Taxonomy (GTDB): domain Bacteria; phylum Pseudomonadota; class Alphaproteobacteria; order UBA7879; family UBA5542; genus UBA5542. The sequence continues at coordinate 52,907 of CP060261.1, forward strand.
CTTGATAATTTAAGGAGCGCGCAATACCAATATGAAGCGCAAGCGGAAGGCGTGGAGAAGCTGAAACAGACATAAACATTTCAATATCAAAACTCTGAAAAGTCTTAGACCATGGGTCTACAGTACTCGCAAAAACAATCCATCCTTCCATAGACTCTTCTTCAGGCTGCGCAAAAACGGAACCTTTGTAGCGTTCACGAAATAGTGCCTCAGACGATATGGTAGTTGTGGTGAGTTTTTCCTTAAACTTATTTAAAGCATCAACCATTCCTCTATCTTTTTCTGAAATAAACCTACAGCGTTGCACTAAACTTGCCCATTGCTCATGTGCGAATTGCTGCCACCACTTTGCACCATCTTCATTAGCACGCATCATTGTAAGATAAAGCCCTCCCTCAACACACGTTGTATTTAAAGGATAAGGTTGGCCTTTCTCAGTTGCATAAATAATTTCACGAGAAGCCCCAACAAGTAAGTGCTGGCGAGGCAAAAGTTTTTTTCGAATATCCAGTCCACACCAAATTTCCATTAAAGAAACAGGCTGAGATCGGCCCCACATCGCACTGTTCGCAACAGAACACATTAAAAGTAATAAAAAGCAAAAAATAATTTTCATGCTTAATAAATAATAATTTAATTTATATAATTCAAATAAATGATGATATTTTATTTTTTAGAAAAAATTAATGAAAATAATCATAGATGGTTTTGGCGGTTTTAGCGCTAATACCATCAACTTTCTTCAGGTCCTCTACGCCCGCCCCCGCAATAGCATTTAATGAACCAAAGTGCTGTAATAAATCACGACGGCGCTTGGCCCCTATGCCGGGAATTTCATCCAGGGCTGATCCTTGAACAGTTTTTTGTTTTTTTTGTCGATGGGCCCCTATAACAAAACGGTGCGATTCATCCCGCAAACGCTGCAAGTAATATAATACGGGGTCATCGGGGCGCAGCATAAAAGATGTACGGCCTGTCATGTGAAACTTTTCACGCCCAGCATTGCGCTCAGGCCCTTTGGCAATGGCCACAACAGGAATATCTGTTACGCCCACAGCGGCCATGGCTTCAAGCCCAGCTGAAAGTTGGCCTGGGCCCCATCTAAAATAACCAAGTCAGGGCGATTATTTTCAACTTTCTTAAACCGGCGCGTTAACACTTCTTGCATCATGGCATAATCATTGCCCCCCATCTTGATGGTGTGCCGTTTCTTTGATACCAAACTTCCGATAAGATTTTTTATCAAACCCATCGGGTGTGGCTACAATCATGGCACCATAGGCATCTTGCCCTAAATTGTGACTGTTATCATAAACCTCGATGCGTTTGGGGGTACGCCAGCCCAAAGGCAACAGCCACGCCCTGCAACAATTTTTCTGTAGAAAGGCGGTCCGAAAGTTTTAGTGCCAACGCTTCGGCCGCATTTTTTTCGGCATCCTTCACCAGCTGGGCCAAAATACCTTTTTGCGGCATACGAATCGTCACCCCATGACGCACATTTTGTGCCAACATTTCAGAAAGCATTTCTTGATCGCCCAGCTTACGGTTCACAAAAATATAAGGGGTGGTTCTTGATCTACATAAAACCACGATAAAAACGCCTCTAGCACATCTTCATCGGTGTCCTCGGGGCTGTGTTTCGGAAAGAACGTGCGACTGCCATGATTCGCCCCATTTCGAAAGAAAAATAACTGTACAGCCACTTTTCCTTGGCTTCGGCTCGCAGCCACCACATCGGCATTGTTCACACTTTGAATATGAACGCCCTGTGCTTCTTGCGTTTTGGTCAGTGCTTCGATTTGGTCTCTCAGCTCAGCCGCCAATTCATATTGACGTGCCTGGCTTGCAGCTTGCATTTTTTGGGCAAGTTTTTTCTGAAGTACTTGTGTTTTTCCAGAAAGAAATTGGTGTGCCTGAGCAATTTGTTCATCATATTCTGCTTCTGTAACGCGCCCCACACAGGGGCCCGAACATCGCTTAATATGATACTGCAAACATGGGCGCGACCGATTTTTTAACACATTATCGGTACATGTACGTAACTTGAAAATACGCGACAAGGTATCCAATGTTTTCCACACGGCATGACGCGAAGCATAGGGCCCAAAGTAAGTGCCAGGGCCCGACTTTGTCCCTCGATGAAACACAAGCCGCGCAGGAAGATCACCTTTTGTCAGCAAAATATAAGGAAACGATTTGTCGTCTTTAAATAATATATTATAACGCGGCTTTAAGCTTTTAATGAGATTCGCTTCAAGCAACAGCGACTCTGCCTCGGTATGTGTCGTGACAAATTCCATTTTTTCTGTCATCGCCACCATTCGCTGAATACGAATCGTTTGCTTTTGAGGCCGCGTGTAACTTGATACCCGCTTCTTTAAGTTTTTGGCTTTGCCCACATACAAAACATCGCCGTCCCCATTCAGCATGCGGTAAACACCCGGAGACGACGTTAATTTCTTAACATAGCCAGAAATAACCTGAATGCCTTTTTCAAGGGAAAGATTTGGTAATATGCGTTTTGTCATTGCCTTCTATAATAGGCCATTTTTTATAAAAAAAAGCGGGCATAGAAAAGAGGAATTATTAGAAAAATTTTCTAGGCGTAAAGATAAATCACACTTTCGATGCGAACACATGCATCAATGCAATACATAATTCTTGTACACTTAACAGTCCTTTTTATCTTTCTATTAAATGATTTATATTGATTTTGAAAAAAATAGTTTATACAGTGCGATAGAAGATGATAAAAATAAGTAGCATTAATACTTTACAGTTCAAAAAAAGAATAAGGTATGAGATTTTCTATGACACTTAAGGCGGAGATGTTTCGACACCCATTAGGGTATTTACACTAATATTATGGGGTATATTGTTCTGTTCATCAGGCTTCACACACACATGAGTGAAGAGGCGGATGGCGGCAGCGCCTCCGCGCCGGCAATGCGTAGTGCGGCAAATGAGTCGTCTGACTCAGATGATGAGTCGTCTGACGAGGAGCCTCCTGCCCCTCCGACGATAGTTCATTTAGCTGAGTCTGATCTCGAACTCCTATATCAAATATTTGGTTTTCCGCTCCCTGAGTCATTGAATTTGAATATTGTCGGTCCTAAAGCAGTGCCGCTTATCGCAGAGGCTCTTGCTCAATTACGTACACAGTTAAATCCACCCCGCCGATCGGCGAGCTTAAAATGACACTATCCCTCATAAGTAATTCTTATACTTGCCGGATTGATTGCTCCCTTGATAAAGTGAAACCCCTCGTAGAGGCTCCAAGTTTATCCTGGGTTGATCTTGGCTTTGATGAAATGAAACTCCTCGCAGAAGCTCTTCCTCAGTCAAATCTTACATCGTTAACCTTAAGCAGGCCTAATCTCGGCCCTGATGCAATGGAACTCCTCGCAAAAGCTCTTCCTCAGTCAAATCTTACATCGTTAACCTTAAGCAGGCCTAATCTCGGCCCTGATGTAATGAAATTCCTCGCAGAAGCTCTTCCTCAGTCAGACCTTACGTCGTTAAGTATATCCCATCCTTTTCCTACTCTTGGCGACCCTAGTGCAATGGAACTCCTCAAAAAGCTCTTCCTCAGTCAAATCTTACATCGTTAAGTTTAACGTTTTGTAACATCGGAAAAGATGATGCAAACATTCTTCTACATTACATTCCTTCTTCAAAAATTAAAAATTTGAACTTACGCTTTAATAGGCTATCAGATGAACAAAAAAAGAGTTCCGAAAGTTATTAATAAAGCCAAACGACTTTAAAAAGTGTTTGTTTAACAAAAAATTATCTATCTATGCATTAAGTTTTATTGTATTTCTATCTTAAGAAATATAATACAATATTTTCAGATGACATTTCCCTTTAATTTATGCCAAACATATAATTCTTTTATTGGCGCACAATGATTAGAAAGAATCGATTCCTTCAATTTAAAAAAGATTGAAAAATTAAAACCACTTTAAACGAACAAGCTCACTCATTACTTTTTTAGGATCAATTTTATCCATCGCATTTAACGCCGGAATTTTTGTATCGAACTCAAGCTTAAAACCTTCTAAATTTGTGTAATGGTGGATAGGCACTTGACTTTGTCCCAATAACACAAGCCCTTTAACACCCAAACGTGGGGCTGCATGGGTTACCCTGTATCATTGCCAACAATGAAAGCAACCTTCTTTAAAACACCCAGAGTAAACCGCAAGTCGCCCGACACAAAAAAAAAGCCGGGATTTTTTTTATGGTTCAAGGCCATTTCAATATTCTTTCCCTCGACCACTTCGCTGGGGCCGCCCAAAATAAGAATCGTTCCTTTTTTTCTGTGTGCAATCATTTCTGCCAATTGAATATAGTATTCCATAGGCCATTTTTTCTGAGCTTCACTTGAACCAATACACAAAGCAAAATAAGGGGGCTTCATGGAAGCTAAAAACTCTTCTGCTTCTTTTTCAGCCCACCCAAGGTGCAACCCAGATGATTCCTCTAAAGACAGGCCATGATTTTTAATCACCTGTGTGGCGCGTTGGATAGGGTGTTTTTTTTGATCTTCTTTTCGAAGAAATGTGTTTGCCCCATGTAACAGTACTTTCTGCCAGCCCATACCTGGGCCATATATTTTAGGGATACCTGCCATACGACATAAAAGGGGGTATCGCAAACTCCGACTATGTAAAATATAAGCTTTGGTATATTTCTTTTTGCGAAGCACTTGGGCAAGACGCCACAAACCACACAGACCGTCATGCTGCCCTTTTTTAATCTCAAGCCAAATAACATCATCAATCATAGGGTCTTCTGCCGACAACTGGTCTGCAAACGATCGTGGGCGCGTTAATAGAGAAATTTTTTTCTCTGGCGTTGTGTTAGCCAACGCATGAAGATGCGGCACAAACCACATATAATCTCCAATACCTTGAAGGGGTTGAATCACCAGTGTTTTTGCCTTTGCCATCGCCTAATCCTCCAAAGATGGGTGTACTGGAAATTGCTGTGTTTGTCGAAGAGCTTCATTCAACACTATAGCGCCCGCCACCGCAACATTCAGCGATCGCACATCGGGGCACATCGGAATCACCACCCGGGCATCGCAGGCATTAAATACAGCGTCAGGCAAGCCCTCCCCTTCTTGCCCCAATAATAAAATATCATCTGGGCGAAAAGAAAAATGATGATGGGCGGCCTCACCTTTTATATCAAGGGCAATCCGGCGCTGGCCTGTGTATTTTTGTTGAAAGTCATCCCAGCTTGAATGCCGTGTCCAGTCTACATGTTGCATGTAATCCATGCCAGCGCGCTTCATACGCTTATCAGATAATAAAAATCCACACGGCTCGATCACATCAACAGGCACATTTAAACATGCTCCAAGGCGCAGCAACGTTCCCACATTTTGAGGAATTTCAGGTTGAAATAAAGCAAGGCGCATTAGTCTTGAAGAACCGACTTTGTTTTACGCCAGTACATATACCCCGACGCAACCGATAAAATGGCAGCTGCCCAAAGCAGAACAACCCCCAGCTCATGGAACCCCCAGATATATTTCTTGGGTCCATCTGCCAACAAATAAGATAAGCTAATCATCTGAATGAATGTCTTCCATTTTCCCAAATAGCTTACAGGCACTTGTACACCTTCCGAAGACAAATGCTCACGCAGACCCGATATAAAAATCTCGCGCGCTAAAATAATAAGGGCTGGCAGCAAAGCTGCATAGCCATCTAACCGTCCAGTGCCAGCCAACATCAGCACCGTTGTTGAAATCAACAGCTTGTCTGCAATGGGGTCTAAAAATGTGCCCATCCGCGATGTTTCATTTAATTTACGGGCTAATTGCCCATCAAAATAATCCGTCACACAAGCTGTGAGATAAAGAAAAACCGCAACCCAATTTGCCCAAGGTGCGTCAATGTAAAACATCCACACAAAGGGCACTAATAATACAATCCGGCCTATCGTTAGAAAGTTAGGTATCGTCATAGCTTCTTTTTGTATCACAAAACATGATACTCTAGAAGACTTGAATCACACCGTACCTAAAAGATGACACGGCCATATTGGCTAAACTAAATGGGGCGCCAATCCCCGTTTGCCATTAATTGCGTAATGCCAGTACTTTGAATACCATATCGCTCAAGAGCCTTAAAAATACCTGTTTCGCCTAAAAGATGATTGATGCCAACACTTATAAAGAATGGTGCTTTGGAAGGCTCTGTTTCCAGTTGTGCTTTTAAAAGTTGTTCCCACTTTTTGTTTCGTGTTGCACGAGCCTCGTCCAGCACACGGTCAATAAATGATTGATGAGTGACTATACATGCCGCGTCTCTTGCACGTCATCCTCACCCGTTGCAGCCGTTGATATCCCCAAACACAGAAAACAACTGTAAATAAAAAAACAAAGATGACTAATTTTCATAACGCTCTCTCTAAAAAAATTCATAAACTATATATGGTTACAGCATAAAAAAGTGCAAATATTATCTTGGGCTGTATACGTCAATTCTTGCAATTTTTCCCTAATCAGCCCATATAGAAAGGTATGCAAACATTAAATTGGACAAATCTTGGGTTTCCTCTCCCCTCTAAAGACACACGCGTGGTTGTTGCCATGTCGGGGGGTGTTGATAGTTCAGTTACCGCTTCTCTATTGGCAGAAGCGGGATATGATGTTGTGGGTATCACATTGCAACTTTATGATCATGGCATGGCTGTAGGCAAATCAAAAGCATGCTGTGCCGGGCAAGATATTTACGATGCTGCCCAAGTTGCAGAGAAGATGGGCTTTCCCCACTATGTGCTTGATTACGAATCCGTTTTCAAACAGCAGGTTATCGATGACTTCGCAGACAGTTATTTACGGGTGAAACACCCATTCCCTGCATCCAATGCAACCAACAAGTTAAATTTAAAGATCTTTTGCACACGGCACGCGATTTAGGGGGGCATTGCCTTGTCACAGGTCATTATGTGCAACGCGTGGAGGGCCCGAAAAGGTCAGAACTGCATCAAGCCGTTGATGCATCAAAAGATCAAAGCTATTTTTTATTTGCCACCAAGCAAGAAGAGCTTGATTACCTGCGCTTTCCTTTAGGTGGTTTAACAAAAGCAGAAACACGCCAGCACGCAGAGCGCTTTGGCCTTGCCATTGCCGATAAGCCTGACTCACAAGATATTTGCTTTGTACCCAACGGGAATTATGCTGACGTTGTTAAAAGTTACGCCCAGGGGCTACTGAACCTGGCAATATTGTTGATGTGAAAGGCACCATCCTAGGGCGCCATCCTGGCATCATCCATTACACCATTGGCCAGAGAAAAGGACTGGGCGTTGGTGGCTCTGAAGAACCTCTTTATGTTGTACGGTTAAACCCTGATACGAACGAAGTGGTGATTGGCCCTAAAACATGCCTGGCGCAGCAAAAATTTCTGTAAACCGATTAAATTGGATTGGCGATACTATGCCTGAAGAGCCCTACCCTTGCTCTTTAAAAATTCGCTCTGGCCAAAAACCTATTCAAGGCACAATTCAGCTTCTATCTAATAACCAAGCAACCATCACCCTTGAAACCCCTGAATATGGGGTCAGCCCCGGCCAAGCAGCCGTATTTTATGCTGAAAACCGCGTTTTGGGTGGTGGCTGGATTACAAAATCACTATAAAATCACGCTGAGCCTTTAAACGCTTCAATCCGTTCCCAGAAACTCGCGCCTGCTGCTTGCTTTTCTTCCACTAAATCGTCCAGCAAATTTTGCATGTCTGAAGGAACCTCTGCTTGACGCTCTGTTCCTTCGTAGCTAGTCCATTTAACTATATGTCTGCCTAATTGATCTTCTGCCTCAGCAACATAAGTACGCGAGAAGTCGCCAATAAGCGCATTTTTGCCCAGTCTTCAAAATCGGCATAAAACCCTCTAATTGCTTGTCTCATATCCTTATTGTATTGATGCAAAGTTTCTAAGTTTTGTGTCATATCGCCGTTAAATGTGGGCTTAGGCACCTTAAACCCAGCCCCTGACAGCAGCCTGCGGAAATCATCGTTTAGACTTAATGCTAGCGCAGCCGTTGGTTGGCCCACATAAAGAACTTTTTCCATTGTTAAAGGTTACCCACATATCAATGCGCCATTTTGTGCGTTTCATTTTAATACCCTGCATGTTTTTATTTAAGTATGCTTCTAGGTCGTCTCTATTTAGTGAACGTTTCCTTGTTTTAGAATCACTTTCAACGAAAGACGTATAAAGTTTTGCATCCATTTCACTGGCAAGCGCTGGCAGCAAACGCTCAAACATTTCTTTATCAGACAAAAGTGATAACCCCGTTTCTGGGTCTGTATTAATAGAAGCATCTTCAAAGATACTTAAGGTTGCTTTTTTTGCATTTGAAATGCGTGCCAAAATAACATCCCACGGGTGCTGCATTTCATACATTTCTTGTGTATGCCCTGGCACTTCATGCACCAGAAAGAAAAGACCTGTATTGGCAATTTTTTTCAGACGCGGATCTGCCTCTTTTACCATTTGCCAAAACAAATGCTTTTCGATGCCTGAAACAGCAGAAAAGCGTTTTTGTAATAGTGTGTCTGCAGCATCTAAAAATAATTTTCCACTCACACCTAAATCAAGCGCCTTCTCCAAGGAATGTGCTACAAAAGCATCAAACCTTAACGCCTCATTGTAAGCCTCCATATGAAAGTGATCATGATCCACAACTGCACCCCGGCCCAATCCCCCGCCCCACACCGTGCAAAAACGCAAAGGTAATACCCGCAATACTAAAGGGGTCCTCTGTCAAATATGGAAAAAGTGGAAGTTCACTCTCTTGCACACGGTCCCACAAAGCATCTTGTGCACTACTATTTATTGAACTGGACCACTCCATATCCGTAGGCTGATCAAAAAACCTATCTACGTATTGGTCTAACTGCCCCCCTAAACCCTCTAATGTTTTAAATCGCACCCAAAGGGCGTTCGCCTTTGCCAAAGCATCTAAACTTCGGTGGCGCTTTGCATCAGGAAGATGGTCAAAAATGCTCGCTTCATGATCATCCAGCGGGCCTGTGCGAAACTGTTGAATGATGATGGCATAATATAAATCTAAAACACAGGCCTTAGGGGGAATGTGTTCATGCGGGGCAACACGTTTCAGTAAAGCAACTGCATCATCGTAAAAAGTCCCTGAATCAGCCATTGCCATAGCAATCATTTTTTTATGGTATTCACCCAAGGGACCTTCTCTTAAGCGTAACCTTTGAACAGCGTCCCACCTAATGGCTTCCACCCCTTTATATGCTTTAGGATCATGCCCGAATAAGCGTGATGCATCAGCACTAAGCGGTGCACTTCCCACATAGAGAGGGCGTTCTGGATGTAGACTTTGGGCCTTTAACCGCTGTGCAAGATGCTCTTCCAGCATAGCCTTAACCCTATCCATTTGTGCAGTTGCTGAAAAAGAAACAGTAATAAACAGTAATAAAGTATTAAAAAATTATTTTTTTTAGCATCATAGGGGTCCTTTAATATATTGGAGCGACCAGATTCATCATGATTTATTGGTTTTTTTCGTTTATATTAAACCAATACAGATGTTAATAAGAAAATTTCTAAAAGATTTTAATAATTATAAAAAATATAGAAAAATAGTCCTCCACCCTACCAAAACGCCCCATGAAAAAACCACCTTTCAATAGAAAGGAAGCTTAAGTTTAATTAAGAAATAATTAGGGAAACGTGCCAAATGAATGGCGGGAGTGACGAGACTTGAACTCGCGACCTCCGGCGTGACAGGCCGGCGCTCTAACCAACTGAGCTACACCCCCTATTTGGGGTAATGTGGTGGGCGATGACGGGATTGAACCGCCGACCCTCTCGGTGTAAACGAGACGCTCTACCGCTGAGCTAATCGCCCTTCACCACAAAAGTTGGTATAGCAAATAAAAGCGTTTGCTTCAATACAAAAGTGCTTTAATTAGTTAGCAACTTCTTGTTTCAAGCCTTTTCCTGCTCTAAACTTTGGAAGACGTGCCGCTTTGATTTTGATTTTTTCACCTGTGCGGGGGTTACGTCCTTCAGTTGCCTTACGATTTACAGTAGAGAATGTACCGAAACCAACAACTCGTACGTCGCTGCCGCTCTTAAGAGCTTGTGCGATAGAGTCAAATACACCTTCAACTGCTTTTGCAGCTGAAACTTTTGATAAACCTGCATTTTCTGCAACCTTAGCGATCAATTCATTTTTAGTCACTTTATGGCCTCTTTCTTTAAATAGTTAATATTAAATTTAAGTTATGTATTAATAAGAGCGTTTTTTCCTGTTTAGTCAACGACATTTTCGCAAAAAAAACAAGGAAAACACTGAAAAAGAGGACTCTTTGTTTGAAAGACTCGATGTGATGGAAAACAAGGACAAAACAGAAGATTTTGAACTAAAAAGTAACGTTATTTATTATGTAAATTAATGACTTCTTAATAAATGTTAGATCTTCAAAATAAACAACTGTTATATATAAATTTTATTTTTTCTTCTTTTGTGCAACCACTAATAATCTCTGGCTATCTTTAGGCACAAAAGCACCACCCTCTATATCTAGTGTTTGCAAAACAGAAAATCCATTTTTCTGAAGCATGCGCTCTAGCATTTTCAAACTGTAAACTTGTAGAGTTTGTGCCTCTCTATTAATAAACACTTGCCCATTCTTGTGTGTATGATGATGCGTGGTATAGGAAGAAAGAATCCCTGACGAGGTGACGACACTATATTGAATTTGACGATGAATTTTGTCTTTTTCTTTTACCTCCCAATCAATTGTAAGCTGCTTAATATTGTCGTGGCAAAGTAGGCACTCTAGATTGAATATATCAAATACATATATCCCGCCAGAATTAAGGTTTTGATAGATATTGTGCATGGCGCGTCCAAAGTCTTCTATCGTCAGGTGGCCAACAGCATTAAAAATTGTAATCACTGCATCAAAGCGCCCTAGGTGCGCTGTACGCATATCCCCTTCTTAACACATAAGAGATACGCCTATCAACTTTCTCCTGGGCTTTCTGGCGGCCTTTTCCAGCATTTTATTATTATATCAATGCCAACAACTTGATACCCTTTGTCCGCCAAGTAAAATACTTGGGATCCTGTTCCACATGATAAATCTAAGACAGTTTTCACCTGAGCCGCATTTAACACCCGTTCAAGCACTTTGTTTGTCTTTAAAGACCGAGATTCATTATAAGAATCATAAAGTGCAGCAGCCCCATCATAATGAGAATACTGGGCTGATTGATGTTTAGGTGTGTCGTTCATTTTAAAAATATTGCTTTTTATCAACGGTTAAATCAGGCTTCCAGGCCACATTCACTAGCATAACGCCACCATGCACCTAAAAAGCAACCATTAAATATAAAAAACCCGCAAAACATGCGGGTTTTTCAAACTAAATTTGCACGACCTATTTTTTAGGGCAACCTTCTTTTTAGCAGGCGCAGCTTTTTTTTGAAGAAGCCTTCTTTCTGACGCAACAGTTTCTTTAGGATTTTGATCAATCACTTTTCCTGCAGCAGCAGAAGCATCGTTACTGTTCACAACAACATCACTCGGACGATCAACAAGTTCAATCACAGCCATTGGTGCTGAGTCACCATAACGGAACCCAGCTTTCACGATACGTGTATACCCACCTGGGCGTTTTTTATAACGGTCTGCCAAAGTTGTGATAAGCTTCGTCACAACATCATTGTTGTTGTTCAAGACTTAGAAGTGTACGGCGTGTATGAAGGCTTTGAGGGTCCTTCTTTGCCATTGTAATGTAACGCTCTACAATTGAACGCAAGTCTTTCGCTTTTGGCAATGTCGTTTTAATTTGTTTCATGCTCAAAAAGCGAGTTCGACATGTTCATAAACATGGCCTTACGGTGGCTCGATGTCCGATTAAGCTTACGACCTGATAGTTTATGACGCATTGTATTTCTCCTCGCTTAAAATGAGTCGTCAATTCTCTTTGAAAGCCCTTCAATGTCCTCTGGTGGGAATTGGGCACATCCATGCCTAAAGATAGGCCCATGGATACAAGAACTTGTTTTATTTCGTTTAAAGACTTTCGTCCAAAGTTTGGTGTTTTAAGCATTTCAGCTTCAGAACGCTGAACCAAATCACCGATATAAATAATGTTATCGTTTTTCAAGCAATTTGCCGCACGCACAGAAAGCTCAAGCTCAGAAACCTTGCGCAATAACGCGGGTGGGAAAGGAAGCTTACTTTCTTTCTCTTGCTCTTGCACTTCAACAGGATCGTCAAAGTTGATAAGCGGCGCAAATTGATCTTGTAGTACACGTGAAGAAAGTGCAACAGCATCTTCAGGCTTAACCGTACCGTTTGTTTCGATGTCAAGAATCAACTTGTCATAGTCCGTTACCTGCCCAACACGTGTATTTTCAACATGGCACGCAACTTTTTTGATAGGGTTGAAAAGAGAGTCAACCGGAATCATGCCCACAGGGGTAGACTCTGTACGGTGTTGCGCAGCAGGAACATACCCCTTGCCGTTTTCAACTGTCATCTCAATAGAAAGAGAAGCACCTTCATCCATGTGACAAATCACAAGATCAGGATTCATAATTTCAACATCTGAACCCGTCTTAATCATACCAGCTGTTACAACGCCTGCACCTTTGTGCGTAAGATGAATTTTCTTAGCAGTGTCAGAGTGCAACTTAATCGCAAGTGACTTAAGGTTTAAAATAACGTCGGTCACATCTTCCATCACACCAGGAATAGAAGAGAATTCATGCACAACACCTTCAATTTGTACATGTGTGACTGCAGCACCACGAATAGATGACAGCAATACACGACGCAAAGCGTTTCCAAGGGTTAACCCATATCCACGCTCAAGTGGCTCAACAATAAGCCGCGCAATCTTGCCATCACTATCGATATTCTTAAGTTGAATGTCTTTTGGTTTAATTAGTTCTTGCCAGTTCTGTTGTATCACTTTAAACTCCCGCACTTTGAAAAAATCTATGACTCTAGACGCGACGACGCTTACGCGGACGCACACCATTGTGGGGCAACGGTGTTACATCGCGGATAGCAGAAACAGTAAAGCCAACACTTAAAAGTGCACGCAAAGCTGACTCACGACCAGATCCAGGCCCCTTTACCTGAACAGCCAGTGTTTTAACGCCATGCTCTTTTGCTTTACGACCTACGTTTTCAGCAGCAATCTGGGCAGCAAATGGTGTTGATTTCTTAGAACCTTTAAATCCGTTTGCACCAGCTGTCGACCAAGCAATGGTATTGCCCTGAAGATCTGTAATATTAATAACTGTGTTGTTAAATGTAGAGTTAATGTGCGCCATAGCAGAAGGAATGTTCTTCTTTTCACGACGCCGCAATTTGGTAGTTCCTGTTTGTGCCATTCTCTAAATTCCTTATACCGCTTTCTTCTTGCCAGCAATTGGTTTCGCTTTACCCTTACGTGTACGTGCATTCGTATGCGTACGCTGCCCTCTTGTTGGCAAGCCTTTACGGTGACGCAAACCACGATAGCACCCAAGGTCAACAAGGCGTTTAATGTTCATCGACACAAAGCGACGCAAGTCACCTTCAACCTGATGGTCACGGTCAATAATATCTCGGATCGTTGACAACTCAGACTCGGTCAATTCATGCATTCTTTGTTCAGGCTTAATCTTAGCCTTCACACAAATTTCCGCAGACTTGGTTTTGCCAATTCCATAAATGTAAGTCAGGGCAATCTCAACTCTTTTCTTGGTTGGGACGTTCACACCAGCAATACGAGCCACTCTTTAAACTCCTTAAACAACTTAAATATAATTACGACTTCCAAAATTTCTATAGAGAAAATAAGGAATAGTCAAGTCTATTCTACAAATTCAGGGAATGAGAAACATCTGTGAAGATGTCTTCCACACGCCTCATCGCATCTACTTTTACCAAAAAGCTTGTCTTTTCATAAAATGGGAGAAGAGGACCTGTTCGCTCGTTATAGAGACGAATCCGCTCACCCACATGCGCAATATCATCATCTTTTCTTTTAGAAAACGAGGTATGACCACATGCATCGCAGACATTATCTACCTTGGGCTTTTTGTAATAATGGTTATAACTAGCACCACATTGCGCACATGTAAAGCGCCCAGAGAGTCTTTTTTGTTAAAATTTCTTCTGGCAGAAAGAAATAAATCACTTTTTTCAAGCTGGCTGCCTGAATGATTCAAATAATTCTCAAACCACTTGCCTTGGGTTAATGTGCGCGGGAACCCATCTAAAATAAAGCCTGGTCGATCTGATCTCTCTGTTAAGTATGACACCAGCATATCTTCTATTAAAGAATCCTCGATGAAGCCGCCTTTTTCAATAATCCCCTTTGCCTGCTTGCCAAGAGGTGTACCAGCCTCAATTTCCGCCCGAAGCACAGCGCCTGTTGAAACGTGGTCGTAACCCAGCTTATCGCGCAGCAAAGTCGCCTGCGTCCCCTTACCGCACCCGGGAGGGCCTATAAAGATAATATACTTAGGCATTCTAACGTTTCTTGAGATTAAACCGTGACTTCTTGAGCAATCCTTCATACTGATACGCAAGCAAGTGAGAATGCACTTGTGCCACCGTATCCATGGTTACGCTTACGACGATTAATAAGCTTGTGCCTCCTAAATAGAATGGAAGCGCATATTTTGCTTTGATCAGTTCTGGGATAATACACACAGCGACAAGATAAGCCGCACCCACAACCGTTAAGCGTGTCAAAACATAGTCTAGATATTCGGCTGTACTAGACCCTGGGCGAATACCTGGAATAAAGCTGCCTGATTTCTTAAGGTTATCAGCTGTTTCTTCAGGATTGAAAACAAGCGCCGTATAAAAGAACGCAAAGAATGTAATGAACAAACTATAAAGAATAATGTAAATAGGACGCCCTGGTTGCATGTGAAAAATAATTTTTTGCAACCATTCGTTTTGCACATCAAGCCCCCCCAAAACAGTCATGGGCAGTAACAAAAGAGAGCTTGCAAAAATGGCTGGAATTACGCCTGCATTGTTAATCTTCAAGGGTAAGTGCGAACTTTCACCACCAAACACTTTTTGCCCCATCTGTCTTTTGGGTTGCTGAATCACCAACTTCAGCTGTGCACGTTCAATAAATACAATGAATGCAATAATGGCAGCCAAAAGCGCCAAGATGAAAAGAATAAAGGTTGCGTGATATTCACCTTCACGGCCTAAGTCTATCATTTTCAACGCGGCCTGAGGCAGGTTTGCAACGATACCCGAAAAGATAATCAACGAAATACCATTCCCAATACCACGTGATGTGATTTGCTCTCCAAGCCACACAAGGAACATCGTACTACCCACAATAGTGATCACTGTTGATATTTGAAAGAATAGGCCAGGATCAAGAACAGCTTGCTGGCTTTCAAGGGTTTTTGCTAATGCAAACGCTTGAACAGAAGATAAGATAACCGTCCCATATCGGGTGTATTGGTTAAGTTTTTTACGCCCAGATTCTCCTTCTTTACGCAAAGACTGCCAAGCCGGATACACAGCCCCTAACAGCTGCACAATAATGCTTGCCGTAATGTACGGCATAATGTTTAGGGCAAAAATTGTCATACGCCACAAGGCACCCCCAGAAAACATATCAACCATCCCAAGAATGCCTGATGCATTTCGCTTAGCAATTGAGGTGATAACACCCATATCAATGCCAGGAAGGGGAATATAAGTACCAAGGCGATAAATAATAAGCGCACCTAGCGTAAACCAGATGCGTTTCTTAAGTTCTTCTGCCTTTGAAAAAAGACCAAAATTTAAATTTGAAGCCAGTTGCTCTGCCGCTGAAGACATGTTAACCCTTTACAAAAATTATCGATTTTATTCTTTTGTTTCTGACTTAGGTGTCGCTGATTTTGGCTGAGAAAGCTTAATTACGCCACCATTTTTCTCAACAGCTGTAACGGCCGCTTTGGATGCATGATCAGCCTCTAGAGTGATTTTAGACTTAAATTCACCTTTAGCCAAAACTCGAACAGCGCTTTTCTCGCTGCGAATCAAACCTGCCTTCGACAGAAGTGATGCCGTAATAACAGAAGCAGCTGAGATTTTTTTTGCATCAATCGCAGTTTGCAAAGCACCCAAGTTTAAAATTTCTTTTTGGTCACCACGCACAAACCCACGCTTGAAACCACGCTTTGGCACACGAAGTTGAATAGGCATTTGACCGCCTTCAAAGCCTTTAATGGCAACACCAGAACGTGCTTTTTGTCCTTTTTGTCCATGACCACAAGTTTTTCCAAGACCAGATCCAATACCACGCCCCACACGCTTGCGTGGAGCAGTTGAACCTTGATTGTCACGAATTTTGTTTAACTGCATTGTCATTTTATTAATCCTTTACCTGAACAAGATGATGAACTTTCTTAATCATTCCTCGAACGGAAGGCGTGTCTTCAACTTGCACAACTTTGTTCATTTTACCAAGCCCAAGGCCCTTCAAACAAAGTTCTTGATAATCTTTACGCCCAATAGGGCTTCCAGTCTGCCGAACAGAAATCATTTTTTTACTCATTTGCGGCCTCTTCACCCTTTGCCGTCTTAGACAAAGTTTCACGGTTGTTCACAATTTCGGCAATCTTCTTTCCACGACGCGCCGCAATCTGGCGCGGAGATGAAACTTTTTTCAGCGCATCAAACGTTGCCTTGATCATGTTGTGCGGGTTTGCTGTGCCCACAGACTTTGCCACAACATCATGAATACCAAGCACTTCAAAAATAGCACGCATCGGCCCACCAGCCTTGATACCTGTTCCAACGTCAGCTGAACGAATCACAACCTTACCGGCACCATAGTGACCACGCAAATCATGGTGCACAGTGCGCCCCTCGCGAAGAGGAACACGAATCATAGATTTTTGAGCTTTATCATTTGCCTTACGAATCGCATCAGGCACCTCAGCTGCCTTACCAAGACCATACCCCACACGGCCCTTCGTATCACCAACAACAACAAGTGCTGAGAAGGAAAAGTTTTTTCCCCTTTTACAACTTTTTGCAACACGGTTGATACCGACGAGCTTGTCAACAATACCGGTTTCTGCTTTTTCTACTTTTTTCACGGGTCATGGTTCTTCCTTAAACTAAAAATCTAATCCGCCAGAGCGCGCACCCATTGCCAATGCCTTTACACGGCCATGGTAAGGGTATGGGCCACGGTCAAAAACAACACCGCCAACACCAGCTTTCTTTGCATCGTTCTGCAATTTCTTTACCAACGGGCTTCTGCCGCTTCTACGTCCCAACCCTTCTTAATTCTTGAGCGAAGAGTCTGATCAATTGTAGATGCAGAAACAACTGTAATTCCTTTTTCGTCGTCAATAATCTGCGCATAAATATGCTGATTCGAGCGAAAAACCGATAGACGTGGTTTTTTCACTTTCATAGAAGACTTAACCGCATAACGGTTTCTTTTTTGTCGACGTAAATATAAAGCTCTTTTACTTGTCATCTTACTTCTTCTTACCTTCCTTACGGAGTAAACGTTCATCAGCATACTTAATGCCTTTACCTTTATATGGCTCAGGCGGACGGAAAGATCGAATTTCTGCAGCCGTCTGACCAACAAGTTGGCGACTTGCCCCAGAAATTTTAATCATCGTTGGTTTCTCACACTTAATTGAAATACCTTGAGGCACTGCATATTTAACTTCGTGGCTAAAACCTAGTTGCAAAACAAGATCTTGGCCTTGCACAGCCGCACGATAACCAACACCCACAATTTCTAAATCAATGTCAAAACCCTTGTGCACACCTTCAACAAGGTTCGCAACCAAACTGCGTGTTGTTCCCCACATGGAACGAGCAACTTTAGAGTTCCCTTTTGGAGAAACCAAAACAGCACCAGATTCAACCTTCACGGAAACCATATCATGGATACCAAGTGAAAGCTCACCCACAGTACCTTTTGCTTTTAACAAGCCTTCAGACACCATAAGGTCAACCGTGACCCCATCAGGAATAGAAACTGGATTTTTACCAACTCGTGACATAATTTATAAACCTTTTTAAAACACCCGACACAGAACTTCGCCACCCGCATTCATTTTTCTTGCAGCAGCATCTGATACAACACCCTTAGACGTCGAAAGAACATAAATACCTAGTCCATTCGATGGACGGTCCAAATCCTGGATAGACGCATAAGTACGACGACCTGGCTTTGATACCCGTTCCAAAGTCTGTATAACAGGCTCACCTTCGTAATACTTAAGCTCCACATCAATGCGAGATACGCCAGCGCGGATTTCCTTCACTTTGTAGGCCCGAATGTACCCTTCATCTTTCAAAACATCAAGTATATCTTTGCCAATTTTAGAATAAAGACACTCAACCACAGCCTTACGAGCACGGTGCCCGTTACGCATACGTGATAAGAGGTCTGCAATTGGATCTGTCATTGTCATTTTCTAAACCTTTTCTACCAACTTGATTTGGTCATGCCTGGAATTGCTCCCATAGAAGCAAGATCACGCAAAGCAATACGGGACAAGCCCAGTTTACGATAGTAACCACGTGGGCGCCCTGAGACAACACAGCGGTTACGCACACGAATCCGCGCACCAGAACGTGGAAGCGTTGCAAGTTTCAATGAAGCTTGGAAACGCTCATCAACAGAGGCTACCATGTCATACACAGCTTTCTTTAAAGCAAGTCGCTTATCTTTCTGCGCAGCAGAAAGTTGACGGCGCTTTTCATTAACTTGTATGGAACCTTTTCTTGCCATTGTATCTCCTACTTCACAAAGGGCATGCCAAAGCCTTTAAGCAGTGCATGGCCTTCTTCATTTGATTTTGCCGTTGTTACAAGAACAATATTCATACCCCGAATCTGATCGATTTTATCATAATCAATTTCAGGAAAAACAATCTGCTCCTTGATACCTAAAGAGTAGTTCCCTTTACCATCAAAACTTTTTGGTGAAACCCCACGGAAGTCTCTTACACGCGGCAAAGCAATTGTTACTAAACGATCCAAAAACTCATACATGCGTGTACCACGAAGGGTAACTTTAACCCCCAAGTCCATTCCCTGACGTACTTTGAAGCCTGCAATTGAATTGCGTGCTTTCGTAACAACGGGTTTCTGACCTGAAATCACTGTTAAGTCAGCGACAGCTGAATCAATTTTCTTACTATCTCTTACAGCCTCACCAAGCCCCATGTTCAAAACAATTTTCTTCAAAACAGGAGCTTCCATCGAGCTTTTGTATGAGAACTGATTTACAAGCTCTGGGCGTAACTTCTCATTATATACTGTGCGCAACCTTGCCATCTGATTAACCTAACTCTTTACCTGACTTTTTTAAAAAACGAACTTTTTTGCCTTTAGCATCAACTTTCCGCCCTATTTTAGAAGCGGCTTTTTTATCCGCATCAAAGTGCGATACATTAGATATATGAATGCTAAGCTCTTTTTCAAGCACCCCGTTCGGATTCGCCGGCGTCGGACGCATATGACGCTTCACAACATTCACACCCTTCACGATGACACGGTGCGTCTCTTTAATGATGCTTGTAATTTCGCCCTTCTTTCCCTTATGAGAACCAGTTGTGACGATAACGTGATCACCTTTTTTTACATGAAACTTTTGACGCATTATAGAACCTCAGGTGCTAGTGAAATAATTTTCATAAAGTTTTTGGCACGAAGCTCACGTGTAACAGGGCCAAAAATACGTGTGCCGATAGGCTCGCCTTGGTTATTCAAAAGAACAGCCGCATTCGTATCGAAAGAAATTTTCGTTCCATCACTACGCTTAATGCCTTGTGCTGTACGCACAATCACAGCCTTGTGCACTGTTCCCTTAGAAACTTTACCCCGCGGGATTGCTTCCTTCACAGTTACTACAATCACATCACCAATAGATGCTGTTCTGCGCTTAGATCCACCAAGAACCTTAATACACTCAACGCGACGCGCGCCTGAGTTATCTGCAACCTGTAAACTTGTTTGCATTTGAATCATAACAACACCTAAGCCTTTTTCTCTTCTGTCAAAACACGCCAGCTTTTATTTTTAGAAATAGGACGACATTCTTGAATGCTGACCATATCACCAAGCTTGCATGCATTTGCTTCATCATGTGCCGAAAACTTCTTTGATTTCGTAATATACTTTTTGTAAATCGGATGCATAAAACGACGACTCACACGAACAACAACTGTTTTATCGCTTTTGTCGCTAACAACCATTCCTTTTAGTACACGTGCTGACATTTTTCCCTACGCTTTCTTACTCTTAGCAGCAGCTTCTCGCACCTGCCCTGTTATTAACGTCTTTGCGCGCGCAACCGTGCGACGTACTTCTTTGATACGGGCAGCATTCTTCAACTGACCTGTCGTTTTTTGAAAACGAAGATTGAAAAGCTCTTTCTTCATATCAACAACAAGCTTTTCCAAGTCAGTTGTTTTTTTCTTTCTAAGATCTGCTATTTTCATCTCAAAATTCCACTATCTGGTTACAAAGCGCGTATTCAAAGGCAACTTTGCCGCCGCCAACGTTAAGGCATCACGCGCCAAATCTTCTTCAACACCGTCAATTTCAAACATAATGCGACCAGGCTTAACACGGCATGCCCAGTATTCAGGAGAACCCTTCCCCTTACCCATACGTACTTCTGCTGGCTTCTGTGAAACAGGCACATCTGGGAAGATACGAATCCAAACTTTACCAGCACGTCTTAGGTGACGCGTAATCGCACGACGCGCAGCTTCAATTTGACGTGATGTCACACGTTCTGCAGTCGTCGCTTTAAGGCCATAATTTCCAAAATCAAGGCTCGTGGCAGACTTAGACATACCATGAATTCTGCCTTTAAAGGCCTTTCTAAACTTTGTGCGCTTCGGAGCTAACATCTTTTTCCTCTATCTATTCACCACATGTTCACGCACTCTACGGTCTTGTGCCATAGGGTCATGTTCCATGATATCACCTTTGTAAACCCAGACCTTAATACCACAAGCACCATAGGTGGTAAAGGCTGTAGATACACCATAATCAATATCAGCGCGGAGTGTATGCAAAGGCACACGGCCTTCTCGGTACCATTCCATCCGAGCAATCTCTGCACCACCAAGACGGCCAGAGCAGTTAATACGAATACCAACAACGCCTGCTTTAAGAGCAGTTTGAACCGCTCTTTTCATAGCGCGTCGGAAAGAAACACGACGCTCAAGCTGACGCGCAATTGAATCGGCCAAAAGACGTGCATCAAAGTCAGGCTTGCGAACTTCTAGGATGTTAAGCGTTACATCTGTTCCAACAATCTTGTTTAGAGCCTTCTTAAGCGTGTCAATATCAACACCCTTTTTACCAATAATCACACCAGGACGCGCTGAATAAATCGTAACACGCGCTTTTTTATTTGGGCGCTCAATCACAACCTTTGAAACAGCTGCTTGATCAAGATGCTTAAAGATATACTCACGAATCTTCAAGTCTTGCGCCAAGTAAGTCGCATAGTCTCTGTCACCCGCATACCAACGAGAGTCCCACGTACGATTTACTTTCAAACGTAATGATATTGGATTAACTTTTTGACCCATTACTTCGACTCCTCACGTTGCTCAACCACAATCTTCATATTACTTGATGTTTTTAAAATTTTACCGCCGCGGCCACGCGCACGGGCATGGAAACGCTTCATCGTAAACGCCTTCCCTACCTCAACCGTAGACACAAAGAGGCGGTCAATATCAAGCTGATGATTGTTTTCTGCATTTGCAATAGCAGATGACAATACTTTTTTTACTTCACCAGACGCACGGCGCTTAGAAAACGTAAGCTGTGCCAACGCTTCGTTTACGTGAAGATTACGAATCAAGCCTGCAATCAAACCTAATTTCTGCGGCGATGTACAAATAACTTTCGCCGAAGCAATTGCTTGATGATCAGCCAGTCTTCTGGGTAAAGATTTTTTACTCATAATTAGCCTTTCTTCGCCTTTTTATCGGCCGCATGCCCATAGTAAGTACGTGTTGGAGCAAATTCACCCAACTTATGACCCACCATGTTTTCTGTTACAAATACAGGTACAAACTTTTTCCCGTTGTGAACACCAAACGTAACACCCACAAACTGAGGCAATATCGTTGAGCGACGTGACCAAGTTTTAACCACATCTTTACGGCCAGAACTAAGTACCTTCTCTGCTTTCTTTAGTAGATAACCATCTACAAATGGGCCTTTCCAAACTGAACGTGACACCAATTAACTCCTCTTACTTCCTTTTACGACGCGACACGATCCACTTATCTGTCGTCTTGTTCGAACGCGTTTTTCTTCCCTTAGTATGCTTCGCCCATGGGGTTACTGGATGACGACCACCATTTGTACGACCACCATGCGGGTGATCAACAGGGTTCATAGCAATACCACGAACAGAAGGGCGTTTACCCAACCAACGAGAACGTCCCGCCTTACCAAGGTTAATGTTTTTTTGATCTGGGTTAGAAACAGCACCAATTGTCGCACGACAGTTAAGTGGGACAAGACGCACTTCACCAGAGTTCAACTTAATCAACGCACGCCCACCATCACGACCTACATACTGCACATAAGCACCTGCAGAACGCGCAAGCTGACCACCTTTACCAGGCTTCATTTCTACGTTGTGCACAATCGTACCAATAGGAATATTCGCAAGCGGCATAGCGTTACCGGGACGAATTTCAACTTTTTCACCAGACGACAGCACATCGCCTTGAGCCACTTTTTGAGGGGCAACGATGTACGATAGTGTGCCATCTTCATACTTAAGAAGGGCAATATGGCACGTCCGGTTAGGTCGTACTCAATGCGCTCAACAGTTGCAGTCATATCAACTTTAGAGCGCTTAAAATCAATCATACGATAAAGCTTTTTATGCCCACCACCACGACGACGCGATGTAATACGACCATGGTTGTTACGCCCACCCGTCTTTGATTTACCCGTCACAAGTGACTTTTCAGGGCGTCCTTCCACAATTCAGAGCGATCAACAATAACAAGCTGACGCGTTGAGGGGGTTGTTGGCTTAAATGTCTTTAATGTCATCTCTAAACTCCAACATTCGCATCAATGGTTTGGCCTTGTCTCAAGCGCACAATTGCTTTCTTAAAGTCAGAGCGAACACCACGATGTCCACGAAATACTTTTTGCTTACCTTGCACCTTTACTGTGTTCACAGAAAGCACATCAACTTTGAAAATTTTCTCAACAGCTTCTGCAATTTCATTCTTGTTAGCACGCGCATCAACCTTGAACGAATACTGGTTATTCTGCGTTAAGAAGGTCGCTTTCTCTGTCACAAGCGGAGAGCGCACAATTTCATAAGCCGCCGCATCGCTTACTTTTTTAAATACTCTATTTTTCATCCGAGCCTCGCTTCAAGGTGATGTACTGCATCTTTTGTCAAAACCAATGTCTTGCACTTCAAGATACTTAATACATTCGCACCCTGCTGGGGGAGTACATTAACATAAGGCAAATTCTTTGATGCCTTGCAAAAATTCTGATCAAGTGCTTCACCACCAATAAATAGAGGAGAAACCCAACCATTTTTATCAATGATTGCCTTTAATGACTTAGCCTTCGGTTCTGATGCTTTAAGCTCATCCACAATTACAAGAGAGCCATCAGAAACTTTAGAAGAAAGAATAGTTTTCAAAGCAAGCTTCCTAACTTTTTTAGGCAAATCGAACCCGTGATCACGCTTGTGAGGACCAAATACAACGGCACCGCCACGCATGTGTGGGCCTCTTAGGCTCCCCTGACGTGCATTACCTGTTCCTTTTTGACGGAAAGGTTTTTTGGTTGTTCCTTGAACAGCCCAAATTTCTTTTGACTGATGGAATCCAGAACGTGCCTTAGCCATCTGCCATCGCACCATACGGTGAATGATATCAGCGCGGACGGGCACACCAAAAATGCCATCACTCAATTCAATCGAGCCTGACTTTTTGTTATCTAATGTCTTCGTATCCCACTTCATTGAATTGCTTTCCTTGCTTTTTTAATAGCGTCCCGAATGAGCACATTGGCAGCTTTGTGCCCTGGCACGGCGCCTTTCAAAAAAATTAGTCCTTTTTCAGAATCAACCTGAACAACTTTAAGATTTTGAATAGTTACCCGTTCAGAGCCCAAATGTCCAGCCATTTTCTTGCCTTTGAAGACTTTACCTGGATCCTGACATTGACCCGTAGACCCATGAGACCTGTGCGAAAGAGAAGCACCGTGTGAGGCGCGGTTCCCCGCAAAGTTATGGCGCTTCATTGGGCCAGCAAAGCCTTTACCCAAAGATGTGCCAACAACGTCTACAAATTGGCCTGCTTCAAAATGCTCTGCATGCATCTGCGTGCCTGTTTCAACCATCGCATCTTCATCAACGCGAAACTCACGAATGCCTTTATTCGGCTCAAACTTGTGTTTTGCATAAAAGCCTTTTTCTGCTTTTGTCATAGACTTAGGTCGGCCAACGCCAAATCCAATTTGCAATGCACTATAACCATGCTTATCAAGCGTCTTCTGACCAACAACGCGACATGAAGAAACACGAAGAACAGTGACAGGCACATGATTCCCTGATCATCAAAGAGTCGGGTCATTCAATTTTTTCTGCAACTAAACCAGTTCTCATTTTCTTCATCCTATAACTTAATCTCAACATCAACGCCGTACGAAAGCTCTAGCTTCATCAAGGCGTCAACAGTCTGAGGCGTCCAGTCAACAATATCCAGTACACGCTTGTGTGTACGAATCTCAAACTGTTCGCGAGACTTTTTGTCGATATGGGGCCCTCGGTTCACTGTAAACTTCTGGATAGCCGTCGGTATGGGGATTGGCCCCCGCACAAGTGCACCCGTTCTTTTTGCAGTGTCCACAACCTCATGCGCAGACTGATCCAACATACGATGATCGTATGCCTTCAAGCGGATGCGAATCTTTTGTTTATCCATTTTTTCTCCTCAGACCCTTTGGTCAATCAACAATTACTTAAGCGATAATTTTAGCGACGACGCCGGCACCGACCGTACGACCACCTTCACGAATCGCAAATCGAAGCCCTTCACTCATCGCAACAGGCGCTATCAACTCTACATCCATCGTGATATTGTCTCCAGGCATGACCATTTCTGTGCCTTCAGGCAACACAACTTGTCCTGTCACATCCGTTGTACGGAAGTAAAACTGTGGTCGATAGTTCGAGAAGAACGGCGTATGACGTCCCCCCTCTTCCTTCGACAAAATATACGCTTCACACTTAAACTTCGTGTGGGGCTTCACGCTTCCAGGCTTACAAATAACCTGCCCACGTTCCACATCTTCTCTCTTCGTCCCACGAAGAAGAAGTCCAACGTTGTCTCCAGCTTCACCGCTATCAAGCAACTTACGGAACATCTCTACACCTGTGATAGTTGTCTTCTGTGTGTCGCGGAGTCCCACAATCTCACACTCTTCTCCAACCTTCACAACACCTGTTTCAATACGTCCCGTCACAACTGTTCCACGTCCTGAAATAGAGAACACATCCTCAACAGGCATCAAGAATGGCTTATCCACTTCTCTCTTCGGCTGTGGAATATAACGATCTACTTCTTCCATCAACTTCAAAACAGCGTTCTTACCAAGCTCTGGGCTCTTATCTTCCAATGCACACAATGCTGATCCACGCACCACAGGAATATCATCTCCAGGAAAGTCATAGCTGCTCAACAACTCACGTACTTCCATCTCCACCAAGTCCAACAACTCAGGGTCATCCACCATGTCGCACTTGTTCAAGAATACACAAATTGCAGGTACTCCCACCTGACGCGCCAATACAATGTGCTCTCTCGTCTGTGGCATCGGTCCATCGGCTGCGTTCACAACCAAGATCGCACCATCCATCTGCGCTGCACCCGTGATCATGTTCTTCACATAGTCTGCGTGCCCAGGACAGTCAACGTGCGCATAGTGTCGGTTCGCCGTCTCATACTCTACGTGTGCCGTTGAAATCGTAATCCCACGCGCCTTCTCTTCCGGCGCCGCGTCAATCTGATCATACGCCTTAAACTCAGCCCCACCCTGCTCAGCCAATACTTTCGTAATCGCTGCCGTCAACGACGTCTTCCCATGGTCAACGTGCCCAATCGTTCCTATATTACAATGCGGCTTCTTCCTCTCAAACTTCTGCTTTGCCATCTCTCTCTTCTCTTTCTTTCAGTTTCCAAAAAATTAAAATACAGTTACCTATGCGCTCATAGATTCCTTAACCTGCTCTGCTACCGCTTGCGGCACTTGCTCATAATGGTCAAATTGCATCGTATACTGCGCTCTACCTTGGCTCATTGAACGCAAAGTATTAACATATCCGAACATACTTGCCAATGGCACCATTGCAGAAACAACACGCGCATTGCCTTGGTCTCCCATACCAGTTACCTGGCCACGGCGACTATTAAGGTCTCCGATGATATCTCCCATATACTCTTCAGGCGTCACAACTTCAACCTTCATCATAGGTTCAAGCAACTTTGGCCCGGCTTTGGCAGCCCCCTCACGGAAGGCGGAACGGGCCGCAATCTCAAAGGCCATAACGCTCGAGTCAACATCATGATAAGCCCCATCAACCAAGCGAATCTTGAAATCAATAACAGGAAACCCTGCCACAGGGCCAGCCGCCATAGACGAAAGAAGACCCTTTTCAACACCTGGGATATATTCTTTTGGAACAGAACCACCAACAATTTTGCTTTCGAAGTGATATCCTTCGCCTGGCTCAGATGGCTCAAATTCAAGCTTGATGCGGGCAAATTGCCCCGCACCACCACTTTGCTTTTTGTGCGTATAGTCAACCGTTGTAGGCTGAGTCAACGTTTCTCTGTAAGCAACCTGTGGCGCCCCCACGTTTGCCTCAACCTTAAACTCACGTTTCATCCGATCAACGATAATATCAAGGTGAAGCTCACCCATGCCTTTGATCACTGTTTGACCAGATTCATGATCAACACTCACACGGAAAGACGGATCTTCTGCCGCAAGACGCCCAAGAGCAATCGACATTTTTTCTTGGTCTGCCTTAGATTTTGGCTCAACCGCCACTTCAATTACTGGATCTGGGAATTCCATTTTTTCCAAAATAATCGGGTGTTGTGGCGCACATAAGGTTTCACCTGTTGTTACAGATTTCAATCCACACAAAGCGATGATATCACCTGCAACCGCTTCTTTGATATCTTCACGACTATTCGAGTGCATTTGGAGCATTCGACCTACGCGCTCTTTGTTTTCTGTGATCGAGTTCAACACCTGATCACCCGAACGAAGAATACCCGAATAAATACGTATGAATGTCAACGTCCCAACAAATGGGTCCGTCATAATCTTAAACGCAAGCGCAGAAAAAGACTCATCATCGGAAGATTTCCGAGTCATTTCCGTTTCACCCTTTAGGTCAACACCTTTTACGGAAGGCACCTCAACAGGCGAGGGTAAATAATCAACAACAGCATCTAGAAGCGGCTGCACACCCTTGTTCTTAAAGGCCGTCCCACACAAAACAGGCACAAAACGCAAGCCAATTGTTCCCTTACGAATGCACTTCTTCAAAAGTTCTTCAGAAGGCTCTTCCCCTTCAAGATACTTCTCAAGAGCCGTATCATCCATCTCAACAGCTTGCTCAATCAACTTAGCACGATACTCATTAGCCTGATCCTGAAGGTCTGCCGGAATATCTTCGAGTATAGCTTGCTCCCATAGACTCGTCATTCCACACAACTGCCTTCATCTTAACAAGGTCGACCAATCCGCCAAATTCAGACTCAGCACCAATAGGAAGATGCACAACAAGCGGTTGCGCACCCAAACGATCTTCAATCATTTGAACACATCTGAAGAAGTTTGCCCCAATACGGTCCATTTTGTTTACAAAACAGATACGCGGCACACCGTACTTATCGGCTTGGCGCCATACAGTTTCAGACTGAGGTTCAACACCCGCCACACTGTCAAATACAGTTACTGCGCCATCAAGAACACGCAATGAACGCTCAACCTCAATTGTGAAGTCAACGTGACCAGGGGTATCAATGATATTAATTTGATGATTATTCCAAGAACAAGTAGTCGCAGCAGAGGTGATTGTAATCCCTCTCTCTTGCTCTTGCTCCATCCAGTCCATTGTTGCTGCACCGTCATGGACTTCCCCGATCTTGTGTGACCGACCGGTGTAAAAAAGAATACGTTCAGTTGTTGTGGTTTTTCCCGCATCAATGTGGGCCATGATGCCAATATTGCGGTACTTAGTAATGTCGACCTTACGCGTTGCCATACTTACCACCTATAATGCGCAAAGGCGCGGTTTGCATCGGCCATTTTGTGTGTGTCTTCACGCTTCTTCACAGAAGCACCACGATTGTTAACAGCGTCAATCAATTCAGCCGCTAAACGCTCTGTCATTGTTCGCTCATTACGTTTACGTGACATATCAATAATCCAACGAATCGCCAAAGCCTGTGAACGATCTGCACGCACTTCCACAGGAACCTGATAAGTTGCACCACCCACACGACGTGAGCGAACTTCAACAGAAGGCTTCACATTGCCCAAAGCCTCATGGAAAGCCTCCAAGTGTGCCTTGCCTGATTTAGAGTGCACGATATCAAGAGCACCATAAATAATGGATTCTGCAACAGATTTCTTGCCTTTTAGCATAAGACTGCTTGTGAATTTTGTGACGATTTTATCCCCAAACTTGGGGTCTGCCAGAACTTCTCTTTTAACTGCAGCGCGACGACGTGACATGGATTACTCCTACTTTGGACGCTTGACCCCATAGGAGGAGCGTCTTTGTTTACGATCTTTAACACCCTGCGTATCCAAGGCACCACGAACAATATGGTAACGACAACCGGGCAAGTCTTTTACACGGCCGCCACACAGCAAGACAACAGAGTGCTCTTGCAAGTTATGTCCCTCACCAGGAATATAGCCTGTTACTTCATATCCATTGGTTAAACGGATACGTGCAATTTTACGCAAAGCCGAGTTTGGTTTCTTTGGTGTCATCGTTGTAACACGTGTACACACACCTCGTTTCTGAGGGCACCGCTCTAATGCGGGAGATTTACTGCGTTCAGACGGACGGCGTCTAGATTTGCGAATTAACTGGTTAATCGTCGGCATAGTATTCCTTTTTAAAAAGTGAAAATCTCAAGGCCACGGAAAACGCAACTTTGAGAGAAAAACTACTTAATAGTTGTGGCATAATAGGGTTTCGCCATGCTGTCGTCAAGGGGTCTCCTTGCAAAAAAAGAGAAAAAAACAATAAAAAAGGGAGCAAAAGCCCCCTTTTTTATGAATAGATTGATTTCTTAGGCTGAAGGCGCCACCGGTTCAGGCTCCGCTTTCACCCTAAACTGATCATCTCGTGATCGGGCAATTTTTTTGTAATCACGCAACAAACTTCCAGTTCCAGCTGGAATAAGACGCCCTACAATCACATTTTCTTTCAGACCAATCAGTCGGTCAGACTTCCCTGAAACAGCCGCTTCTGTTAAGACACGCGTTGTGTCTTGGAAGGATGCTGCCGAAATAAATGATCGCGTCTGAAGCGATGCCTTCGTGATACCTTGCAAGACAGGCATGCCCTTCGCAGGACGCAAGCCCTCTTTCTCAAGCTTCTCATTTTCTTGTAGAAGATCTTGGTGGTTTACTTCTTCACCTACAACGTAGGCTGAATCACCTGGATCACTAATTTCTACTTTCTGCAACATTTGACGCAAAATCACTTCGATATGCTTATCATCAACGCGCACACCTTGCAGGCGATAGATTTCTTGAACTTCTGAAACAAGGTATGTTGCCAAGGATTCCAAGCCCAAAATACGCAAAATATCATGCGGAGCTGGCTTACCGTCCATCAACAAATCACCCTTTCGGATAAAGTCTCCCTCTTGAACCGTTAAGTGGCGTCCCTTAGGTAACAAATATTCGAAAGGCTCTTCAGTTTTATCTTCAGGCACAATCAAAATACGGCGTTTCGACTTATAGTCTTTTCCAAATTCAACACGGCCAGAACACTCAGCGATAATGGCATAGTCTTTTGGCAAGCGCGCTTCGAATAACTCTGTTACACGTGGCAAACCACCCGTAATGTCGCGTGTCTTAGAAGATTCTCTTGGAATCCTTGCCAAAACTTCACCCGCATTAACTTTTTGACCATTCTCCACGCTGATAATCGCATCAACAGGTAAGAAATAACGCGCCTCAAGGCCATTAGACATCGTCAATGGATTGCCCTTTGCATCACAAATCACAATACGTGGCTTGATGTTCTCTTTTTTTGCCTGCTGGACACGAGTATCAACAACAACTAAACTTGAAATTCCGGTGTCGTCATCCACTTTTTGTTGAAGAGAAACCCCTTCAATCAAATCAACGTAATGCGCCACACCTTCTTTTTCTGTCAAGATCGGCATAGTGTACGGATCCCATGTCGCAAGCTTTTGACCTTGCTTTACAACATCGCCTTCCTTTACAAGAAGTTTTGCACCATACATCAGACGTCTTGATGATTTCTCATGACCATTCTCATCAGTAATCGCAAGTTCAGTATAGCGACCCATAACAACAGCCGCACCGTCACTAGAAGAAACAACGTTTTTATTCTTCAGAACAATCTTACCTTCATTTGATGCTTCTAAGCTTGATTCTTCAGCTGCACCCTGGGCTGCACCACCAATGTGGAACGTCCGCATCGTTAACTGTGTTCCAGGCTCACCAATAGACTGAGCCGCAATTACACCAACAGCCTCACCTTTGTTAACAGGCGTGCCTCGGGCAAGATCGCGTCCATAACATGAACCACAAATTCCATAATCAGCTTCACATGTTAAAGGCGATCGAACAATAATTTGATCGATATTTGTCAGATTAATTTTTTCAACGGCTTCTTCGTTAATGATTTCACCCGCTTTAACAAGCACAGAATCCTTTTGCAAATCAACAATATCGTTTACAGGCACACGACCCAGAATACGATCGCTCAAAGGAATCATAACCGTACCACCATCCATAACAGACTGCACTTTGACGCCCTGTGTTGTGCCACAATCTTTTTCTGTAATGACACAGTCTTGAGAAACATCCACCAAACGACGCGTCAAATATCCTGAGTTTGCTGTTTTCAAAGCGGTATCTGATAGTCCTTACGCGCACCATGGGTAGAGTTAAAGTACTCAAGAACGGAAAGCCCCTCTTTAAAGTTTGAAATAATTGGCGTTTCAATAATTTCACCAGAAGGCTTAGCCATCAAACCACGCATACCCGCCAGCTGTTTCATCTGCGCTGGCGAACCACGCGCACCAGAGTGGGCCATCATGTACACCGAGTTGATCGGCTTGTCATCTTCTACAGTTGCAATTTCTCGCATCATTTCGTTGGCAATCAAGTCACCACACTGAGACCAAGCATCAACAACCTTGTTGTATTTCTCACCACGGGTAATCAAACCATCAAGATACTGCTGTTCATACTCTGATACTTTTGTTTGAGTGGCATCAATCAACGTCTTTTTCTGAGAAGGAATCACAAGATCATCCTTACCGAAAGAGATACCTGAAAGCGTTAACCACTTAAAGCCAAGGCGCATCATTTGGTCTGCAAAAATAACCGTTTCTTTTTGCCCACAGTGGCGATACACCAAGTCAAGCAAAGAGGAGACTTCTTTCGATGTCATCAACTTGTTGATCATTTGGAAGTTTAGGTTTTTGTGCTTCGGAAAGATTTCCGAGAAAATCATCCGGCCTGGCGTTGTATTAACACGATAAACTTTTGGATTACCGTTTTCATCAATCCCTTGATAGCGCGCACAAATTTTTGCATGGATATCCACCACACCATCAGCCAAAGCACGTTCTACTTCACCAATAGAAGCGAACATCATACCTTCGCCTTTTTGCTTCTCACGCTCGATAGACAAGTAATACAAGCCTAAGATAACGTCCTTCGTTGGAACAATAATTGGGCGACCATTCGCAGGGCTCAAAATATTGTTTGTAGACATCATCAAGACACGGGCTTCTAGCTGTGCTTCCATAGAAAGCGGCACATGCACAGACATGTTGTCACCGTCAAAGTCAGCGTTAAAGGCCGTACATACAAGCGGGTGTAACTGAATCGCCTTCCCTTCAATCAATACAGGTTCGAAGGCTTGAATACCAAGACGGTGAAGTGTTGGTGCCCGGTTCAATAGAACAGGATGCTCGCGAATCACTTCTTCAAGAATATCCCAAACTTCTGGGCGTTCTTTTTCTACCATGCGCTTCGCAGCTTTAATGGTGGGCGCAATACCATACCGTTCAAGCTTCGAATAAATAAACGGCTTGAAAAGTTCAAGGGCCATTTTCTTAGGTAGCCCACACTGATGAAGTTTCAGTTCAGGTCCAACAACAATCACAGAACGCCCTGAATAGTCTACACGCTTCCCAAGCAAGTTTTGACGGAAACGCCCTTGCTTTCCTTTCAGCATATCGGCAAGCGATTTCAATGGGCGCTTGTTTGTGCCTGTAATCACCCGGCCACGACGTCCATTGTCAAACAAAGCGTCAACAGATTCTTGCAGCATCCGCTTTTCATTTCGAACAATGATGTCTGGCGCCTTCAAATCAATCAAACGCTTCAAACGGTTGTTTCGGTTAATGACGCGACGATAAAGGTCGTTCAAATCTGAAGCGGCAAAGCGACCACCGTCCAAAGGCACCAATGGACGCAATTCGGGTGGAATCACAGGCAAAACCGTCAAAACCATCCATTCAGGTCGCGATCCTGACTCAATAAATGCATCTACAATTTTAAGACGCTTGATAATCTTTTTACGACGTGCTTCAGAATTTGTTTCCTTCAGCTCTTCGCGAAGGGTTGCTTGCTCTTTTTTCAAATCTAGTGCAGACAGAATTTCTTGTAATGCTTCTGCACCAATTCTAGCTTGAAATGCGTCTTCTCCATATTCATCTTGCGCTTCAATAAACTCTTCTTCACTAAGAAGCTGATTTTTTTTCAACGCCGTTAATCCTGGATCAGTCACGATATAGTTTTCAAAATAAAGAACACGCTCTAAGTCCTTCAAAGCGAGATCCAAAAGAATTCCAATACGACTTGGCAGCGACTTCAAAAACCATATGTGTGATACAGGGGCTGCAAGGTCAATGTGGCCCATACGATCACGACGCACCTTAGACAAGGTCACCTCAACACCACATTTTTCACATACAACACCACGGTATTTCATACGCTTGTATTTGCCACACAGACATTCATAGTCTTTCACAGGGCCAAAAATACGCGCACAAAATAATCCATCCCGCTCTGGTTTAAACGTTCGATAGTTAATCGTTTCGGGTTTTTTTACTTCACCAAAAGACCACGAACGAATACGCTCGGGGCCGGCAATTGAAATCTTAATTTCATTGAAGTTATTGGGGTTAGAAACCTGTCCAAAAACTTTTTCAAGTGCTTGATTCATCACTATTCTCCACTGCGCCTTTCACTCGTTAACTAACTTCTTCTTCCTTAAGCTCAATATTTAAGCCAAGGGACTTAATTTCCTTAACCAAAACATTGAAAGACTCAGGAATACCCGATTCAAAGCCATTATCACCTCGAATCATTGCCTCATAGGCCTTTGTCCGCCCTGCAACGTCATCTGACTTAAAGGTAAGAATTTCTTGAAGTGTATAAGCCGCACCATAAGCTTGCAGCGCCCACACCTCCATCTCACCAAATCTTTGACCACCAAATTGTGCCTTACCACCCAATGGCTGTTGTGTAACCAAGCTGTATGGACCAATTGAACGGGCATGGATCTTATCGTCCACTAAGTGGTCGAGTTTCAACATGTACATGTATCCAACAGTCACCTTACGATTAAACGGTTCACCTGTACGTCCATCAAATAGCGTTACTTGACCAGAGCGATCGAGCCCAGCTTTTTCAAGCTGTTCCGCCACATCTTCAACCGAGGCACCATCGAATACTGGCGTTGCCATAGGCACACCAGCCTTCACATCCGAAAGCACGCTCACAAGCTGAGCATCACTCATAGAGTCGATAGATTCAGACGCAGCATCATCTCCATAAATCTTTTTGATTTCTGGACGGGCTTTCTTCATATCGATTTCTCCCTTTTGGATGCTTTGCACCATTTTATTGATTTTCTTGCCTAAACCTGCAGAGGCCCAGCCCAAGTGAGTTTCAAGAATTTGCCCTACGTTCATACGAGATGGGATACCAAGTGGGTTCAAAATAATATCCACCGGAGTTCCATCTTCAAGGTGTGGCATATCTTCAACCGGCGTGATACGCGAAATAACACCCTTGTTTCCATGACGACCAGCCATCTTGTCACCAGGCTGCAATTTACGCTTCACAGCAACGAAAACCTTAACTGTCTTCAAAACACCAGGCAGCATTTCGTCACCACGACGTACTTTCTCAGCCTTGTCTTCAAAGCGCGCATTCACAGAAGCAATACTTTGGTCAAACTGTTTGCTTAGAGATTCAATCGTATCCATCACATTCTTGTCATCAACAACAAGCTGACGCCACTGACCTTTTGTATACTCTTCAAATGTAGACTCGGTAACTTTTGTGCCAGATTTCAGACCTTTTGGACCTTTAACGGCTTTTTTGTCAACCAAGAGCTCTTTCAAACGCCCATAGAAGCTGCGCTCAAGAATTGTCTTCTCAGAGTCTCTGTCTTTGGCCAAACGGTTAATTTCAGCACGCTCAATGGCCAAAGCACGTTCGTCTTTTTCAATACCTCGACGAGAGAAAACCCGTACATCAACAACGGTACCAGCTGTACCCGGCGGCAAGCGTAAAGAGCTGTCTCGCACATCAGACGCTTTTTCTCCAAAGATCGCACGAAGCAATTTCTCTTCAGGCGTTGAAGGCGTTTCACCTTTCGGCGTTACTTTACCAACCAGAATATCCCCTGGGTTAACTTCGGCACCCACATAAACAATACCTGTTTCGTCTAGGTTTTTAAGAGCTTCATCACCTACATTTGGAATATCACGAGTAATTTCTTCTGCACCAAGCTTGGTGTCACGTGACATAATGTCAAATTCTTCAATATGAACTGAAGTAAAGACGTCATCTTTCACAATGCGCTCAGAAATCATGATCGAGTCTTCAAAGTTGTACCCGTTCCAAGACATAAACGCGACCAATGCGTTACGTCCAAGGGCTAACTCACCCTTATCGGTTGAAGGACCATCAGCAATCACATCACCAGCTGACACATGCTCACCTACTTTCACCAAAGGGCGCTGGTTGATACATGTATTCTGGTTCGAACGCTGGAATTTCTGCAATGTGTAAATATCAACACCTTGCTGTTTAATTTCTTCAGGGTCTGTGACTTTCACAACGATACGTTGTGCGTCCACTTGGTCAACAATACCCGAGCGCCTAGCAACCACAGCCACACCCGAGTCACGCGCCACATTGGTTTCCATACCCGTTCCAACAATAGGCGCCTCCGCACGCAGCAATGGCACAGCCTGACGTTGCATGTTTGATCCCATCAAAGCACGGTTTGCGTCGTCGTTTTCTAAGAATGGAATCAAGGACGCCGCCACAGAAACAAGCTGCTTAGGAGATACATCCACAAAATCAACTTGCTTTGATGGCATAGGTACAAATTCCCCACGCACACGCGAGTTTACAAAGTCTTGTGTAAACTTGCCAGACGCATCCATGTCTGAGTCAGCTTGTGCCACCACAAACTTGCCCTCATCAATGGCTGAAAGGTAAGTCACATCATCAGAGATCTTTCCTTCTGTCACCTTACGGTATGGCGTTTCAATAAAACCATATTTGTTAATACGCGCATAAGTTGCAAGCGAGTTAATCAAACCAATGTTTTGACCTTCCGGTGTTTCGATTGGACAAATACGACCATAGTGCGTTGGATGAACATCACGCACTTCGAATGACGCACGGTCACGAGATAATCCGCCAGGCCCAAGGGCTGATAAGCGCCGCTTGTGCGTAATTTCAGAAAGAGGGTTTGTTTGGTCCATAAACTGAGAAAGCTGGGAAGACGTAAAGAACTCACGAATGGCAGCTGACGCAGGCTTTGCATTAATAAGGTCATGCGGCATGATATTCTCAAGCTCAACCGATCCCATGCGTTCACGAATAGAACGCTCCATCCGCAATAGACCAAGACGATACTGGTTCTCAAGCAATTCACCTACAGAGCGCACACGACGGTTGCCAAGGTGGTCGATATCATCAATTTCGCCCCTACCTTCTTTCAACCCAATCAAAATACGCATGATTTGGATGATGTCTTTCTTGCGCAAAACACCAGGTTCATCTGAAGAATCAAA
This sequence comes from Holosporaceae bacterium, assembly GCA_022646525.1. GTDB lineage: Bacteria > Pseudomonadota > Alphaproteobacteria > UBA7879 > UBA5542 > UBA5542. The sequence continues at coordinate 89,338 of CP060261.1, forward strand.
ACCAAGTCGCGCATTCATTTTAACGCGCCCTACAGGAGAAAGGTCATACTTTTCTTCATCAAAAACAATCCATGGAAAAGGCTGTCTGCCCTTCAAGGGTGGGGCTCGCCCGGACGCAACACACGGTAAATATCAACAAGCGCGTCAACACGATTCTTGTTTTTATCTGCCATCAACGTGTTACGCAAATATGGGCCAACGTTAATATGGTCAATGCACAACACAGGAAGTGATTTAATGCCAAGGGCATCAATTTCTTCTAGCTTGTCTTTAGTAATTTCTTGTCCTACCTCAAGAAGTACTTCGCCAGTATCTTTATTAAATAGGTCAGAAGCAATGTACGCCCCTTCTAAGTCTGAATCATCTGCATGAATGAGGCGCAGCTTATCTTCTTCCAGTTTCTGAAGCTGGCGCGGGGTAATCTTTTGCCCCTTCTTCAAGAATAACTTTACCTGTTTTTGCATCTATAATGTCTTTAGAGATTTTTGTTCCACGGAAACGGGCAGGCATCAAAGGACATGTCCATGTTCCTTTTTTTCTTACCTTTTTCATAAACAAGGGTTTCGTAGAAGCTTTTCAGAATTTCTTCACGGGTCATACCGTGCACATCTTCAAGAGGCAAATCTTTGCCAGCTTTAACAGCCTTTTCACGAGCAACTTCAGTTACGGCGCCATCAAGCGCCAAAAAGAAGTGTAGACGCAAGAATTTTCCGGCGACGGTCGATACGAACATAAAGCAAGTCTTTAGGGTCAAATTCAAGATCAATCCAAGAACCTCTGTAAGGAATAATCCGCGCACCAAACAAAAGCTTACCAGACGTATGGCTTTTTCCATCATCATGATCAAAAAACACACCAGGAGAACGGTGCATTTGCGACACGATAACACGCTCAGTTCCATTGATGATAAATGTACCATCGTCTGTCATAAGGGGCATATCCCCCATGTAAACTTCTTGCTCTTTTACATCGCGCACTGACTTAGCGCCCGTTTCTTGGTCAACATTCCAAACAACCAAACGCAGAGAAACGCGGAGGGGTGCCGCATAAGTCAATCCACGTTGACGACATTCTTCGATGTCATACTTAGGTTTGTCAAAGTCATAGTGAACGTACTCAAGTTCACACAAACCTGCAAAATCTTTTACCGGGAAAACCGTACGAAGAACATTTTCAAGCCCTTTGTTTTTCCGATCTTGGCGTGATACGTCAAACTGTAAAAATGCCTCATATGATTTTTTTTGCACCTCAATCAAATTTGGAATCGGTGCAACCTCAGTGATTTTTCCAAAACTTTTGCGAATACGACGAACAGCAGTCTGTGACATGTTCAATTATTCCTTCCCCTCATTTAAACCTAGACGATGATAAGGCAAAAGCACGTTACCTTTGCGTCATGCGGGCGGTAACGTGCGTTTGCATTTTGAGCTATAGAGACAGTTCAAGCATAACTCCTATTAGTTAAGCTCTACAGTTGCCCCTGCTTTTTCAAGTTGTTCTTTGAGCTTTTCAGCATCTTCTTTAGATACACCTTCTTTAAGTGGCTTAGGTGCGGCCTCAACAAGATCTTTCGCTTCTTTTAGCCCAAGACCAGTAATGGCACGAACTTCTTTGATAACGTTAATTTTGCTTTCGCCAGCAGATTTTAATACAACAGAAAATTCTGTTTTTTCTGCTGCACTAGCGTCACCACCAGCTGCAGGAGCTGCACCAGCTGCAACAGCTACAGGCGCTGCTGCAGAAACGCCCCATTTATCTTCAAGCAATTTCACAAGCTCAGATGCCTCAAGAACACTAAGCTTCGATAATGATTCAACAATTGTATTTAAGTCAGACATTTTTTTCTCCTTCGTCTCCTAAAAATTAGCTTTCTTTCCGTGCTGCAATCACACATGCAAGGCTACGGGCAGGACTGTTGATAACTGTCGCAATTTTCATAGCCGGCGCCTGGAGAGCACTTAGAATCTTCGCACGCAATACATCCAACGATGGCAAGCTTGCCAAATCCTTGATTGAATTTATATCAAGAACTTTTTCCCCTAACATGCCTGAAACAATGCTCAGCTTAGGGTTATCTTTCATATAGTTTACAGCAACACGTGCCGCCGCAACCGAATCCTCTGAAAAAGCAACAGCTGTTGGCCCTTTCAGTTGATCTTTTATGGAAGAAAATTTCGTATCCTCAACAGCTAAACGTGCCAATGTGTTTTTACAACTTTATAGCGCGCCCCTGCTTCCCGCATTTTTGCACGAAGCTCGGTTGACTCACTTACAGTCAAGCCGCTTTGGTTTGTGATAACAAGTAAGTTTGCATCAGAAAGGGTACCCCTTAAGTCAGCAACAAACTCTTTTTTTTTGTGTTTGATTCATTTTCGTCTCCAACAAATAAGTGCCGGCCAAACAGGAGACGGAATATGCGAAACGCATAAAAACTGTTTCTCCTGCCTCATGCGGGAAAAGTTTAAGCCAACAAGATGGCTCCCACAATCTTCGACATGCAAGGCGAATGAACGATTTTCACCACCTTGTACATGTCTATATACAAGCTATGCACAGAATGCAAGTGTTTTTTACTTTCCAGTAGCTGACTGGTCGATACGGATACCGGGCCCCATCGTCGAACTTAGAGAAATACTCTTTACAAATGTTCCCTTAGCACCTGATGGACGGGCTTTAACAACAGCAGAAATGAAAGAAGAAAGATTTTCCTGAATATGTTTCTCAGAAAAGCTTACTTTTCCAATACCCGCATGAACAATACCCTCTTTATCAGCACGGTATTCAAGCTGACCGGACTTAACCGCTTTCACGGCTTGACCAACATCAAAAGTTACCGTTCCAAGCTTAGGGTTTGGCATAAGCCCCTTAGGCCCCAAAACCTTACCCAACTTACCAACAAGAGCCATCATATCAGGTGTTGCGATACAACGATCGAAGTCCACCTTGCCTTTTGCCACCTCTTCTACAAACTCTTCTGCGCCAACAATATCTGCGCCTGCTTTCTTTGCTTCATCATGCTTATCTGTTTTAGCAAAAACAGCAACACGCACTGTCTTCCCAAGCCCGTTAGGCAGCTGAGTAACACCGCGCACTTGCTGATCAGCCTTTCGCGAGTCAATGTTCAAATTCATTGAAACATCTACTGTTTCATCAAATTTAGTCTGACCTGATACAGCTTTTTTAAAATTTTCACAGCCTCTTCTATTGAATGAGACTTTGAGCGATCAAATCCTTTGTATGCTTTTTTCTAAGCGTTTTCCAATTTTTACCATTCTCTTACTCCATCACCTCAAGGCCCATAGAGCGCGCAGAGCCCTTAATCATTTCTGCCGCTGCATCAATATCAATCGCATTAAGGTCTTCCATTTTTGCCTGAGCAATTTCTCTTACCTGAGCCATTGTCACTTTACCCGCAACATCACGACCTGGCATTTTCGATCCACTTTTAAGCTTTGCTGCTTTTTTAGATAAAAGCTAGCTGGCGGTGTTTTCGTAATAAACGTAAACGATTTATCTACAAATGCTGTGATACTGACAGGAATAGGAGTACCCGGCTCTACGCTTTGCGTGTGAGCATTGAACGCCTTACAGAATTCCATAATATTCAGACCGCGCTGACCCAGCGTTGGACCTACAGGCGGTGAAGGGTTTGCCTTACCCGCCGGAATGATCAGGTTAATATAACCTGAAATTTTCTTTGCCATTTTTTTTTCTCCTTTTACTTAAATTAAGAGCTCGTGGTGCAGCCTTGGCCAGGCCTCCCACAACTAAAATTAGACTTTTTCCACTTGGCCAAAGTCTAAGTCAACGGGCGTCGAGCGCCCGAAAATCAGAAACAGTTACCTTAAGGCGCGCTTTTTCTTGATCCACTTCTTCAACAAGACCATTAAACGACGCAAAGGACCATCACAAACACGTACCTGTTCACCCACTTCGTAGGATTCATGAGATGCTGCCGCAGGGCCTGCACCCTCTTCAACCTGGTTAAGCAACCTTTCGGCTTCGGCCTGGCTGATAGGCGAAGGACGACCTTTTGCTCCTAGAAACTTAGACACCTTAGAAGTACTGTTCACCAAGTACCAAGTTTCCTCATTCATTTCCATTTTAATCAAGACATAGCCCGGGAAGAATTTCTTCTCTGCCATAGTCTTTTTCCCACGACGCACTTCAAGAACTTCATGAGTTGGCACAAGTACTTCAGAAAATTTATCTTGAAGATTGCTCTCCTCAATCTTTTCACGGATTGCTTCAGCAACCTTTTTTTCTGATCCAGAATGAACGTTTATTACATACCAATGCTGAGCCACAATTATGCTCCTAATCCTAAAACAAAATTCACAAGTCGCACCAAGACTTGATCAACTAACAGAAAAAATCCAGCTGCCAGCATAACCAAAACAAAAACCATAATGCTCGTTACAACGACTTCTTTGCGCGTTGGCCATGTGATTTTAGACACTTCCCGCTTTACTTGCTGTACAAATTCTACTGGACTTAACACTAATCCTTCCCTTTCATAAATGGCAGGAGCGGAGGGGATCGAACCCACAACCTTCGGTTTTGGAGACCGACGCTCTACCAATTGAGCTACGCTCCTTCATAAACAAAATAGGGGCGATCGTCAAGAAAATCACCCTAAAAAGCCATTTTAGCCTTAAGCGATAATTTTAGCGACGACGCCGGCACCGACCGTACGACCACCTTCACGAATCGCAAATCGAAGCCCTTCACTCATCGCAACAGGCGCTATCAACTCAACATCCATCGTGATGTTGTCTCCAGGCATGACCATTTCTGTGCCTTCAGGCAACACAACTTGTCCTGTCACATCCGTTGTACGGAAGTAAAACTGTGGTCGATAGTTCGAGAAGAACGGCGTATGACGTCCCCCTCTTCCTTCGACAAAATATACGCTTCACACTTAAACTTCGTGTGGGGCTTCACGCTTCCAGGCTTACAAATAACCTGCCCACGTTCCACATCTTCTCTCTTCGTCCCACGAAGAAGAAGTCCAACGTTGTCTCCAGCTTCACCGCTATCAAGCAACTTACGGAACATCTCTACACCTGTGATAGTTGTCTTCTGTGTGTCGCGGAGTCCCACAATCTCACACTCTTCTCCAACCTTCACAACACCTGTTTCAATACGTCCCGTCACAACTGTTCCACGTCCTGAAATAGAGAACACATCCTCAACAGGCATCAAGAATGGCTTATCCACTTCTCTCTTCGGCTGTGGAATATAACGATCTACTTCTTCCATCAACTTCAAAACAGCGTTCTTACCAAGCTCTGGGCTCTTATCTTCCAATGCACACAATGCTGATCCACGCACCACAGGAATATCATCTCCAGGAAAGTCATAGCTGCTCAACAACTCACGTACTTCCATCTCCACCAAGTCCAACAACTCAGGGTCATCCACCATGTCGCACTTGTTCAAGAATACACAAATTGCAGGTACTCCCACCTGACGCGCCAATACAATGTGCTCTCTCGTCTGTGGCATCGGTCCATCGGCTGCGTTCACAACCAAGATCGCACCATCCATCTGCGCTGCACCCGTGATCATGTTCTTCACATAGTCTGCGTGCCCAGGACAGTCAACGTGCGCATAGTGTCGGTTCGCCGTCTCATACTCTACGTGTGCCGTTGAAATCGTAATCCCACGCGCCTTCTCTTCCGGCGCCGCGTCAATCTGATCATACGCCTTAAACTCAGCCCCACCCTGCTCAGCCAATACTTTCGTAATCGCTGCCGTCAACGACGTCTTCCCATGGTCAACGTGCCCAATCGTTCCTATATTACAATGCGGCTTCTTCCTCTCAAACTTCTGCTTTGCCATCTCTCTCTTCTCTTTCTTTTGTTATCTTTGTTAAAGCGCTTAAACGCCTTTACAGTAAAAATGTGCACTATTACGGCACTTGCTCAATGCACCATTGCCGAGTGCTCTGTGCGAAAATGGAGCGGGTGATGGGGATCGAACCCACACAGCCAGCTTGGAAGGCTGGAACTCTACCATTGAGCTACACCCGCACAATCAGGGTGGTGGAGGGAGTAGGATTTGAACCTACGTACGTATACACGGGCAGATTTACAGTCTGCTGCCTTTAACCACTCGGCCATCCCTCCGGACAAATAAGACGTAAGGCAAATCAGACAAATCACCTCGTACACTTATTCCACTCTTAATCGGGAATAGGATATTTGGAAAAAAATGTCAACCGAAAACCCAGTAATTTATTTCTTAAAAAAGCCTAAAACACCATCAATTATTTGGTTTTGAACAGACTCTCTTAAATAACCATGAATCGGCAAACTAATGACGGTATCCGAAAGCTGGTCTGTATTTTTCAAATGCCGATCTAAAAGACCATGACGATAAACACGTTGCACATGCAAAGGGCATTTATAGTAAACTGCTGTCGGAATACCAAGACTTGTCAAATGATCCTGCAGTGCATCCCGATGTTTTGCATGCTTCACACGCATAGTATACTGTGCCCAAACCGAGGTTCGCTGCTCTGCAATGCGGGGTACATGAACTACTTTTTTCAAAAGCATTGTTATAGATATCAGCACTTTTTGACGACTTTCAATTTCAGTAGGAAATATTTTAATTTTTCAAGCAAGATAGCAGCTTGAATTGTATCAAGGCGCCCCCGTCAACCCCAAACTTTCAACGGATGCTGGATTAACCCCATGACCATGCACACGAATGTTTTCAAGCCGTCTTTTTAATTTATCATCATGTACAAAAATAGCGCCACCATCCCCATATGCACCCAGAGGCTTAGCTGGGAAAAAGCTTGTCGTCGCGGCAAGCCCAAAGCACAACGTTGACTTCCCCTTATAAAGTGCCCCACAACTTTGCGCCGCATCACTGATAACCCACATATTGTGACACTTTGCAACAGCTGCAATGGCATCATGATCCGCCGGCTGGCCAAACAAGTCTACAGAAATGATTCCCGCTAATTTTAATTCTTTTTCCTGTGCTGCCTTGATCGCTTTTTTCAAGTCAGCGGCATCCATGTTAAAGGTATCTACGTCTACATCTACAAAAACAGGGGTCGCCCCACGCAAAGCCACAACTTCTGCGGTGGCAATATAAGTAAACGCCGGTACAAACACGGCATCACCAGGGCCAATATCTAAATCAATCAACAGCATCGTCAATGCGTCTGTACCGTTTGAACAGGCCAAAACATGCTTTACGCCTGTAAAGTTTGATAAATCCTGCTCAAACTCTGTACACTCAGGGCCAAAACCATACCGACCATGATCAAGCACTTTCTGAATCGCCCGATCAACCTGCGGGCGAATAACGCGCTGCTGTGCTTTTAAATCAATAAAGGGAATGGGGGTATGTGATTTTGTCAAAATTGTTCTCTTTCATTTTTGCCCTGGCGCGTCCGAGAGGATTCGAACCTCTGACCTTTGCCTCCGGAGGGCAACGCTCTATCCAGCTGAGCTACGGACGCCCAATCTGTTACTTAAACATATAGCAAAAATAGGGCTCATTTATGAGACGAATTCTGACAATTAATGTTTCAAATTGTGAATCAGTTACGCTGTAAACTATGAAACTTATAAAATTATGTAAACACAAAAATTTTAAATCATACAACCAAATGCTATAACTACAGAGTAATGCAAATGATTTCAAAAAACAATTGTCACTGTGTTTGGCCTGGGCCTTTCCCCTAAAGCACCTGGCACCGCAGGCTCACTGGGCGCCGTCTTACTGTGGATACTTGCCCATTATCTTTGGGCTACGCCCAATACCTCATATGCTTTGATTGGGGCTGCCTTTATTTTAAGCGTTATTTTTTGTGCCCTTATATCTAAAGCACACAAAAAAAAAAGACCCTAAAGAGGTTGTGATTGATGAAGCTTTGGGGCAGTGGATCGCCCTTATTGGCGCAGGGACTAATCCTCTCCTCATCCTGCTTGCATTTCTTTTATTCCGGTTCTTTGATATTTTGAAGCCATGGCCAATTTGCAAAATTGATGCCCTTGGTGGCAGTCAGTTGAAAACACGATCAGCGTTATTTTTTGATGACGTGGTCGCAGGACTATGTGCGAGTGGAATAATACTATTTATTCTTAAAAACTTTATAGGATAAGAACAAGCCTATTTTTTTGCGTTTTTCTTTAATATATCTACGATATTTAATAACACCGCCAATAGTTAGAATAATAAATACAAGGCCGGCACCTAAATACACCTTATACTTATCAAAGTCTGCGATAATTACATCCAGCGCCATGGCAAAGTATACCCCAAGTAAGCCACAACAACGGCCCAAATTAAAGCCGACACAGAAACAAGCAATGCATAGCGCTTCCATTCAATACGGCTATTACCACACAATAATGGGGTTACTGTCCGCAACCCATAAACGAAGCGGAAACTCATAATAAAAAGGTTGTCATATTTATGAATAAGATCACTTACCTTTGAAATACGCTTATGCCAAGAGGGGGAAAAAGTTTAAAAGACGCTTTCCAAAGGTGCGTCCGATAAAAATAGCAGGTTATCGTGAAATAGTGCCCCAAAAACGAAATAAGCATCACCATATGTACATTCATATACCCATGAAATGCCGCACCACCAGCCAGAAGAAGCACCATCTCCCCTTCTAGTAAAGCGCCTAAGATAACAATCCAGTATTTATATTTATGAAGAAGGTTTAACCAGAATTGGCTGTCTGCCAGCGACTTAAGCAAGAGCAATATATGATCTACATACGCCCAAAGAATTGATCCAATGTCAGAAGCCCACCCATATAAATTCCTTATTAGGCGCGCTCTAACATGTCCTCTGTTTTTTTCTGCAGCATCTTCTGATGTTGCAGGCGTTCCACCTGGAAGCATGCCCAGCGCATTTAGATATAAATCTAACATCTCTTCTTGGGCTTGGCGATCATCAAAGTCTATTTTTCTGATTTTCACAACAGAGCGGAGTGTTTTTACGTCATACCCATTCGCACGCGCCTCCGCATAAACTTCTTTAATGTCAGATGCTAAACCTGCTTTTTCTTCTTCAAGGCGCTCAATGCGCTCGATAATGGTTTTTAACTGCTCTTTAGAAACACCGCCAACGTACGACATAAATTTACCAATCCTTTTTTGGAAAAGTAAGTTCTTTAGCATTCTATTGTCAAGAAAATGTATGTACTAATGTATATATTATGAAATGAAAAGATGTAGAAGTTTTCTAAAAGACTTTACTCTTCTTCCTCCCCTCCATCTTCTTCATCGCTACTTAACTCTCCGCCCACATACTCTTCTTTCCAGCGATCAATGTATTCAACTTTGTCAGGCGACAAATGTGTTCCCAAGTTACCCTCTTCTTTACTACCACCATATGTGTGAATACCAACAATCACAAACTCCCCAGGCGCAACCTCTTTTAGAACGGGCGCGCCGCTTTGGCCACCATAAGTGTCTAAGAAATAGTAAATATGACCACCGATCACTTTATTTACGAGGCCACTCATGTGATACATGTCTTGGCCAGTCAACTGTTTAAATTTGGGGCGCCCTTCTGCCTCAGCCTCTTCATGAATAAGTGCCGGATACCCCACCACATGCAATAATTTTCCTACTAGGTCATCATCAGAAAAAACTTGATAAGGAAGGTATCCAACTTTTGCGCCTATAGGCTGATCAATAACAATAAGGCCAAGATCACACCCCTTATATTCCTCTTCGCTACCTAATACATATCCTGGGTGCACCACAAACGTTACTGCCTCTGCCGCATGTGGGATATCTTCACCTGCACGACCAGGGTAAACCCGCACAACAGATGGCCCCGTTTTATAGGCTCGATAAAACAAGTTATGTGCGGCCGTAAGCACATGATATTCATCTATCATGACACCGCTGCCAACATACGTACGCACCACTTCACCTTTATCATCCAAAAGATCCATCTCAAGCTTCACAACTTTGGGGTAAAAAGAATCTATTGGATTTTCAATATGTTTATATTTTGCCCCAATAACGAAACTTTCCTCAACATGTTCACCGCCTCTGATAACATGAACCTGCTCTCGACTTACGTTATCACGCGCTGGTGCTGACATTTTAGGGGTCGCTATTGCAAGCTTGTCAGGGGCAGAAATAGCCCTACGCCTGCCACGCTTACTGCCCCCCGCACTAAAGAAAAAGCCCATGACACCTCGATCATCATAGGCCTCTGCCAGTCTTTGACCTGAGGCTACATCATCTGATAAAAGCTCAGCGACACGCCCATCTTTAGGCTTCACCGTTTTTAGTTTTTTTGAATGATGTTGCGCCCGAAAAGAAGCCGCGTGCTGAGTAATCTCTACAGGCTTGTTACGTTCTAAGAAAATCTGCGGGTCTACTGCGTGCTGACCACGATCACTTCGGTAAAAAAGCCCAAGAATAGGGTCTTCCGTAAGCCCATGCTCTTCGCGAGAGGCTGAAATTCCATTATATAAAATAGATAAAAAACAAATAAAAAAAAGTAAAAACTTATATACTTTTTTAAACAAGCCCCTTCCCCAAAATATTATTTAATTAATTAACTTATTTATTTAATGATATTTTATTGATTTTTACTTAGTCAATAAGTATTTGATAATTATGATTTAAATAAAAAATATAAGAAAAATAATTGACAGAAGAAGGCATGGCCAGAAGAGACCCTAAAAAAACAGCCTAGAAAATTTTAGCTACTCTGAGTCCGAAGAGCTATTCGAACCAGAAGAGGAACCCGTCGAAGAAGAACGATCCCGAATCTCTGGATCAAGGTTTATTTTTTTTCTTTTTGGGTTTTGCCACAAACCCTAAAGCGTCTTTTGAGAAAGGCGTTCCCGGAAAGCATCAGAGCGAGATGAGCCGCGATAATATACACCCATATGATCCTCTTCAAAGCCATTACCATAAAATCTACCACGATGGTCTCTTTCGTCTTCAGTAGCCATGCGCATCGTAGATGTTGCCGCACACACTAATCCAGGTAAACACAGATAAAGGGCAAATTTTATAAGACTATTTTTCATAGTTCCTCCTAATGTTTTGTTATTACTTGCGTCTGATTTTAACACAATGCTTTAGGAAAAACAAAAATAGTTCATATTTTACTGATGGTTGATAAATTTTAACAAAAGGTTTAATAACGGCGAAATATCGCTTTTCTTTTGACTTGTAATTGCAAACACTTTTTCAGAAGAAAATGACCCAATTGCCTTTATTTTCTCATCACATACCGTCGTGTCGACCAAGTCTTTTTTAGTCAGTACAATAATTTCGGGCTTTTCAGACAGCCCCTTTCCGTACGACTCAATTTCTTTGCGAATAAGACGGTAATCGTTTTCAACACTTTCACCGCTGATATCAATCATATGCAACAAAACATGGCAGCGCTCAGCATGGCCCAAAAAGCGCGTCCCAAGCCCTACACCTTCGTGAGCGCCCTCGATCAGACCAGGCAAATCTGCCAAAACAAACTCTTGGCCTTGTGCATAAGCAACCCCTAGCTGTGGATGCAGTGTTGTAAAGGGATAGTCTGCAATTTTTGGCCGTGCTGCTGTCACAGTGTGCAAAAATGTAGACTTGCCTGCATTTGGCAGCCCAACAAGCCCCACATCGGCAATAAGTTTTAATCTAAGCCATGCCCAAAGCTCTTCGCCTGATAACCCTTCATTTGCATGACGCGGCGCCTGATTTGTTGATGATTTGAAATAGGCATTTCCAAAGCCGCCATTGCCGCCGCGGGCAATCAAAAAACGTTTTCCTGAAACATCCATGTCAGCAATAAGAGTTTCCTTATCTTCGGCAAAAATTTGCGTTCCAACAGGCACCTGAATTTCGATCGGTGCGCCCCCTTTTCCTGAACGATTGCGGCCCTTGCCGCCTTCGCCTCGCTCGGCTTTAAAATGTTGTTGATACCGGAAATCAATCAAAGTATTCAAATTATCAACAGCCAAGAAAAAAATATCGCCGCCTCGGCCCCCATCGCCCCCATCAGGGCCCCCAAACTCAACAAATTTTTCACGCCTAAAACTCACGGATCCATTGCCGCCCGCGCCGGCTTTTATATATATCTTTGCTTCATCAAGAAATTTCATTGAATAGAATCCAAGTATCTAAAATTAAAAATGGCGTAGTGACTCTGGAATCGGGTGCAAATGGGCAATAAAATCTTTATATGCCGTTGGCACCTCAGGGTGCAAAGGAATTTCGCGAATGCGGTGTTTGCCAAGCACAAAATAGAAAATCCGCTTTTGCACTTTGTCACCCATAAACACAACTTGCCCTTTGCCTTCTAAGGGTTCAGCCAAAGCAACGTCAGACACAACACGCATGCCATGGGGGAAAGAGGAATCAGATGATGGTACGGCACCCCTTTTTCAAAAACACGCACCGTTGGGTCTCCGCCCTGAATCAAATATATAACTGGCACACCTTCTTTAGAAATTTGAATCTGCCAGAACTTATCTTTTTTCTTAAATCGCTTTTGTGGTTGCACCACAACCCAGCCTGGAGCACCAAAAATGCCATAAGCAGCAAAGCCAAGAATGGCACAAATTGTTATAATACGCATTACGTTCTTCATATTCATATGCTAGTTGAATCAAGCTCCAGACTCAATTTTTTTTCTTATAACTTAAAGGGTGGCACTGCTCTATCACCTCAACCAGCTTTTTGTGCATAACATGGGTATAGATCTGGGTTGTTGCTATATCTGAATGGCCAAGCATGGCCTGAACACTGACAAGATCAGCGCCACCATTCAACAAATGTGTTGCGAAAGCATGCCGAATAACATGGGGCGATACCTTTTTAGGGTCAATCCCTGACTGGGCTGCTAATTGCTTCAAAAAGCTGCCCAAAGCGCTGCCGCGTCAAGTGACCAAGTTTACCATAGGATGGAAACAGCCAAGTTGATGCTTTTTGTGTACTAGGCAAAACGCATCACGCACCTTCCAATAGGATTGAATAGCACGAATAGCATGGGAATTTAAGGGAACCATACGCTCTTTCCCTCCTTTGCCTTTTTACAATCATTATTTCATCATGCACTTTGATCGTATCATGCGATAAACCAATCAGTTCGGATACGCGCAACCCTGACGCATATAAAATTTCTAACAAAGCAAGCAATCGAACGCCTTCAAGCGTGTGATCATTCGCCGCACACTGCAATAAAGTCGCGACTTCACCTTCATTTAAAATTTTTGGTAATGGTTTTTTTGCCTTTGGCCGTGAAAGAAGCGAAGTTGGGTCATCCGCACAAATCTCTTCAGCAATTAAAAATTGAAAAAACTGCCGCATGGCCGAAATTTGCCGCATGATGGTGGTTTCCTGCATCCCCTTATCAAAAAGAGCTTGTACATATGCACGCAAGTCTTCATCTTGTGTGCTTTCAAATGCAGCACCCCTTTGGGTTAAAAACACCAAACATGCATTAAGGTCTCGGCGGTAAGACTCTTGGGTATTTTTTGACAAGCCTCTTTCGGCGGCAAGCATCTCAATAAATTGGTCAATTAAATCAGACATAACTAATTTATCTGTCCATGCATTTTGCCAAGCAGTAAGTGGAAATGCATATGTGGGACTTCTTGGAAAGATCCTTCATTGGTTAAAAGTCGGTGTCCCTGCTGATTTTGATCAATTTTATCAACGACTTTCTGCAGAGATTGGAAAAAGCGATGCACTTCATCTGCATGCGCCCGACGCACCATATCTTTAAACGAAAAATAGGGTGCCTTGGGAATGACCAGAAGGTGTGTTTCTGCAAGAGGATTAATGTCGTAAAAGCTAAGCACCACATCATCTTCGTAAAATTTTTTACAAGGAATTTCTCCCTTAGGATTTTAGCGAAGATATTATTTTGATCGTACATTAAGAAGCGCCTTTTTGATGTTCTTTTAAAACTGCTAGCATGGCTTCTGTAATTGCAATTTTGTAGTTCAGCTTGTCCTTCTCTTGTTCAAGCGACACACCCAGCAGATCCGACTGATACCCTTTAAGCTTTTGACTTAAGACCATTGGATCTAACTCATCCAAAACAGTATAAGTATTCTGTCACGATGTTACATTGCCGATGATTAACAGAGGCAATGCCACCCCACACAAAAAAATGCTCAGTTTTACCAGCACCGGTCTGCATAGACACAACACCCGATTTCAACTTAAAAAATCATAGGCGCGTGACGAGGCAAAATACCTAAACGACCATCAATACCAGGCACAGTAACTTGTGAGACATTTTGAAAATGCTCAGTTACAGCGGGCATTAAAAAGAATATGAAAAGGTTGGATTTGTCATGTCCTTACTATAAACGAAGGCATATTAAAAATCCAACTAAGGTTTTAGAAAACTTATCAGTGAGAAGCTTATTTGCTTGGTTGAGAAAAGCGACCCAAACCTCTTTTTTTCTCGGGGATACGGGCTTTTTTTACCTTGAAGGTCTCTCAGATAATAAAGTTTCGCACGTCTTACAGATCCGCGGCGAACAACTTCAATGGTGATTTTAGGAGAATACAAAGGGAAAACACGTTCCACACCTTCTCCGTAAGAAATTTTGCGCACAGTAAAAGCAGAGTTAATGCCAGCATTCTTGCGTGCAATACAAACGCCTTCAAAAGCCTGAAGACGTTCTCTGTTTCCTTCGACAACTTTTACATTTACTTTTACAGTATCTCCAGGGGCAAATTCTGGTGCTTTTTTCCCTGCTTCTGCCTTATCGATTAATTCTTTTTCAATCTGCTGTAAAATGTTCATCACAAAACCTAACTATTATCTAAATACTTTTTCCATAAATCCGGGCGCCTCTTTTCAGTAAGGCGTTTCGACTGTTCAAGTCGCCAAGACTTCACGTCTGCATGGTGTCCCGAAAACAAAATGTCCGGAACTTGCTTACCATTCCAAACCTTTGGCTTGGTATAATGGGGATGGTCTAACAGAAAATCCTCAAAGCTCTCTTCACGAAACGAGTTTTCATTGCCCAGTACACCAGGAAGAACGCGTACACATGCATCAATTAAACACATGGCTGCTAGCTCTCCGCCAGACAAAACAAAATCACCAATACTCACTTCTAAAACGTCCCACGTATCAATGATTCTTTCATCAATACCTTCATATCTGCCACAAAGCAAGCTTAAATTAGGCGATTTCGACAGTTTTTTTACCATATCTTGGTCTAAAGGACAACCTTTGGGGCTTAGATAAATAAGTTGGCCACGCCGTGCAGATGGAACCGAGCGCAAAGCAGCATCAATAATATCTGGCCGCATAACCATTCCTGGGCCACCGCCAAAAGGGGGGGAATCTACCGTTTGATGCTTATCTGTTGCAAATTCACGAATAGGCACAACATCAAGAGACCATTGATGCCCCAGCGCCCGGCCAACAACAGATGTACCCAAAAGACCAGGAAACATATCTGGAAAAAGTGTAAATATGTTGAAGTGAAGCATCAGTCTAAATCTTTCAGGTACGTACTTTGCACAACAACAATACGTGCATCCATACAAACACTGGGCACAACCTCATCTCGAAACGGCACCAAAACACTTTTTTGTGTTTCTGGATTATATACTTCTAAGATAGGTCCTGCGCCATAATCATGAACATATTTGATGTGACCAACTTTTTTACCATGCTCGTTATGCACTTCTAAATTCACAAGATCAGTATGGTAGTACGTGTCATCTTCTAAATCAGGCAGTTGGTCGCGATCGATAAAAAGCTTTTTCCCTTTTAAAGCCTCAGCCTGGTTGCGATCCGTCACACCCACAGCAACAATCAGAACCGAACCCTTGTTCACCTGCAAAACTTTTTTTATGCAAAAGGGTTGGCCATCTTCAAAAAACAGCTCTTTATATTGATTAATATCCTGAGGATCGGCCAGAAAGGTGCGTGCCTTAAGGTGGCCCTTAATCCCATGTGCCGACGATATAGAAGCAATGCATAGTTTTTTTTCAGGCAGCATAAGCGCCCCTTCATGCACGCTTTTATGAATCAGAAGAATTTTCTTCTTCCGCAGCTGCATCAGTGTTTTCACTCTCCGCTGCAGGCGCCGCATCATCACCACTCTCTGCGGTTTCTTGAGCGTCTTCCGATTGTGCTTCAGCAGGAGCATCTGTAGACTGCTCCGCCGCAGGCGCTTCAGAAACAGGCGCATCTTCTTGCTGTGTCGCCTCTTCTGCTACTTTTTCCTGTGCTTCTGCATCAATCTTTGCTTGTGCTTCTGCTTCTTCCGCTGCTTTTTTCTTTTCAAGCTGCGCTTCTAAACGTTCTTGGGCTTTTTTCTTTGGCTTGCTTTTGTTTGGGCGCTCTGTTCTTGTGTAGAGGTCTTGAATGCCCATACCTGCCAAATACTTGTTAACACGGTCAGATGCAACTGCACCAACTGACAACCAGTACTTCACACGCTCTTCATTCACAACAAAGCGGTTTGTATTTGAACTTTCAAGCAAAGGATTATGTGTACCGAGTTTCTCGATGAATCGACCATCTCTAGGATTCCGAGAGTCTGTCACAACTACGCGGTAGACGGGACGCTTTTTGTAACCACCCCTTGCCATACGAATTTTCAAAGCCATATTTTTTTCCTTACTTTAACCAAAAAGGTTACCTAACCCTTTTCCTAACATTCCTTTTTTGTTGAGCTTGCCCATCTTTTTCATCATCTTGGACATGCCCTCGTACTGTTTCAAAAGGCGATTCACATCTTGAACAGTCGTTCCAGAACCCTCAGCAACCCTTCTTCGCCGAGAAGCATTCATCAACTTCGCGTGTTGCCGCTCTTTGGGTGTCATCGACCGAATAATCGCCACTTGACGCTTAGTCATTTTGTCATCAAATCCTGTCTCAGACACCTTGTTTTTAAGCTGCTGGGCACCTGGCAACATCTTCAACAGGGCACCCATTCCCCCCATTTTCATCATCTGGGTCAATTGAGTGGCCATATCGTTGAGGTCGAACGAGCCTTTTTCGATCCTCTTGTTTAGCCTGTCTGCGGCTTCTTTGTCAACTGTTTCTGCAGCTTTTTCTACAAGAGAAATAACATCTCCTTGATCTAAGATGCGTCCAGCCACCCTTTCTGGGTGAAAAACCTCTAATTGATCAAGCTTTTCTCCAACCCCAGAAAATTTGATTGGCTGGCCCGTTACTTCACGCATTGAAAGGGCGGCACCACCCCGCGCATCCCCATCAAGACGGGTTAAAATAACACCTGTTAGATCCAAAGCCTCTTGAAAGGATTCTGCAATACGCACTGCATCTTGGCCCGTCATCGAGTCTACAACAAGCAATGTTTCAGTCACCGGAACAGCACGAGAAACGCTTTTTAACTCGTCCATCAGCACTTCATCAACATGCAAACGGCCCGCCGTATCTAGAAATACAGCATCATATCCACCAATTTTTGCTTCATGATAAGCCTTCTCAGCAATCTGAATTGGAGAAAGGTGTGCATCAATGGGAAATGTGTCAACGTCAATAGATGCCCCTAAAACCTGCAACTGATCCATTGCTGCAGGGCGATATATATCAAGAGACGCCATAAAAATCTTTTTGCGGTGCTTTTCTTTTAAAAACTTAGCAAGTTTCGCCGTTGTTGTTGTTTTTCCTGCGCCCTGAAGGCCAACCATCATAAACACAGCCGGCGGCTGAACAGAGAAATTTAAGCCTGTTGTTTCTGAGCCTAAAACGGTTTTCAGCTCATTATGCACAATCTTCATCACAAGCTGCCCAGGCGTCACACTAGAAATAACCTTCTCGCCAACGGCCTTTTCTTTAACCCGCGCAATAAATGACTTCACAACAGGAAGGGCAACATCTGCCTCTAAAAGCGACACACGCACCTCACGCATCGCTTCATTCACATCATTCTCTGTCAACGCCCCTCGTCTTTGCAGGCCATTGAAAATATGTGTCAATCTTTCAGATAAATTCTGAAACATTATGCCTCAACAATCTCTTCATTGTTTAAAAACTCTATGGTGCCGTCTTTTTCTGCTTTGAATTGAATCGGTCTTTTTTCAGACCCTTTATGAGTACCGTTACAAAAGGGATACTTGTCACTTAAAGAACACGAACATAAAAAGTATGTTTTTCCTTCTTGAACCTTTATTTTCATCCACTTTCTCCCTGATTAAAAAATAACTTTCTCACTGCTTAACAGTAAAAACTTCCCAAGCAACTTAAACCCATGTACCATCCAAGTAGATTAATCTTAAGATTAGACTAGGACTAGCATAGTGCCCATTCAAAAGTCAAACATTGGCAATTATAACCTTATATCATCATGTGTTGGTCAACCCAAACATCTTGTACTCATATTGCACGGCTATGGCGCCAACAGTCAAAACTTGCTCTTTATGGCACATTTTTGGAAACAGTCTATTAACAACTGCCTTTTCATCATTCCAGATGCGCCCGAACCAATGACCGAAGTTGATGGCTTCAAGTGGTTTGAGGTGGGAGATTTAACGCCCACTTACCTTGATAAAGGCGTTGAAAAAGTCGCCCCCGATATTCAGCGCTTTTTAACAAAACTGCAAAATGCGTATAGCATCCCGCCCGAAGAAACAGCTATTTGTGGGTTTTCTCAAGGCGCTATGCTTGCCCTCGCTACAGGTCTTCTTTTTAAGGACACATGTAAGGGTATTATAGCGTATTCAGGGGGCCTGTACTTGGGACAACACGCGCCAAAAAATATGCAAGTTTCGTCGTGCCTAATCCATGGAGAAAGAGATCTCGTTGTGCCCAAAGAAGCATCTGAAGAAGCCTATACCTATCTTAGGAAACAAAGATTCTCAACCGAATTGCATATTTTTCCCCATCTCGAACATCAAATCAATTTAGCAGGGTTGCAGCGCGGAGAGCATTACTTAAAACAGCTTTTTTAAATAAAAAAAGACCCCAACATGGGGCCTTTTTTAGTTTTCGTTGCGTTAATTATTTCCTAGGGTCCTTCAGTTTGAACGTGTCTGGCTTACCATCCATAGTATAAACCTCAACATTCACACGATTTGAAAGGTCTTTCAAATAGTCAAGCAAAGCTGTCTTTTGAATACATAGATTTCAGCTGTGTTTTTACTGCTTCAAAACTTGGTGGTGTTGCCGCACGTGAGCTGCCACGGCGTACAATCATAAAGCGATCACCCTTCTTGATAACTTGTCGGCTATGCACATTGTCTTTGAGAATTTTTAAAGCTTTGCCTACATCTGGGCCCAGAACTTGGTCAACTGCAGGGACAAGAAGGAAGCCAAGGCGTCCACCTTGTGCACGTGTATTTGCTTCGATAGAGTAAGTTTTTCGCAACATCAGAGAAAGATTTTCCGCTGTTCAGCTCTTTCATAGCCGTATCTGCTTTTGCCTTGCTATCAAGCACAATGATGCTTACTTCAAATTCTTTTTTGGCCTTTAAATTTAGACACAAGCTGCGTGTAAAGTGGGCGCAATTTGTCATCCGTAATGTACTTTTCAATCGCACGTTTCAAAAAGACCTGCATTTCAATTGCTTTTCTTGCTTCATCAAGCATTTTTCTGACTTCAGCATCACTAGACAGATTAGCCTTTACTTTTTCTGACTCAATCACTTTTTCAATAAGTTTTTGATCTCTTAAGGGCGCAAAAATCTTGTCAAAGGGCACCGCTTGAATTTGCTTAGGGCCATTTTGTTGAAAATCTTTTAACTCTTGAAGCTTGATAGATCCGCCATCAAACTTCGCAACAACAACATCTGCTTCCGCAAAAAACCAAAGACTAAAACAGACAAAAATGAAAATACAATACGCATAAAGTGCATAAAAACTCCTTTATTAATTAATATGGGGATAATGCCTGAAAGGTCATAAAATCACAAGAGATAAATTAAAACTTTCTGCTTGAAGTAAATGAGATAAATCCTTGGAGAAACTCTTTTTTCTTGGCATGTGGGTAGGCTTTCCAAACTAGATAATGCTCGATTCACATAGGGAATGGCATAACCTAAAATTGTTCTCTCAACATTGTAACGCCGTATAAGCTTTTGAATGTATTCAAGATGCTCTTCTTCATGCTTTGGGCTTTTAAAAATATTTTTTATTTCTTCTTTTTCAGATGGAGTTGCGCGCTCAAGAAGAACAATTAATGGAAGTGTCACACATCGTTCTTGAAAGTCACGACCGGCATCCTTACCAATTGCGTCTACTTGGTTTAAATCGTAGTCAAGCAAGTCATCTAGAATTTGAAAGGCCATGCCAAAGTTCTGGCCATATTCACGGACCTGTTCTATTTCTCTTTCCGAAATATTGGCAATCGTTGCACCAATATGACAGCAGGCCTCAAAAAAGAAAGCTGTTTTTGATTCAACAATCTGAAAGTAATGTTTTTTCTTCCAACTCTAAATTGCCAATTGCACCCAACTGCATAATCTCTCCCTCCGCAACAGATGTTGTCATCCGAGAGAGCACCTCCATAATCTCTAACGAGCCATCATCTGTAACAAACTCAAAGGCCCTACTCAGCAAAAAATCGCCAACTAAGATACACGAAGAATCTCCCCAAATAGCATTTGCAGAGGGACGGCCACGCCGCTGTGTGCTTCTATCGACAACATCATCGTGCAGTAATGTGGCCGTATGAATAAATTCAATGGCGGCTGCAAGCTTAATATGGCGCATGCCTTTATAGGAAAATAGTCGCGCAATAAGTAAAAGTAAAATAGGCCTCAACCGCTTGCCCCCAGCCTGAATAAGATATCCAGCCATTCCATTGACAAGGGGTACTTTATCAGAAAGCTTGCTAAGAATAAGTTTATTAACTTCTTCCAAATCTTTAGACAAATAATCTCTTGCTTGCAGTAGAGAGTCGGAAAAACTATTATACGTTCTTGTTTTAATCATTAAATACTTCCAGAACAAGGCTATTATATGGCGCTAAGTAAAGACCTACCTCCGTCGATCTCCACTGATCTATTTCTTAACGGAAAATTAAAGGTTTATCAATCGAAAGAATGGTTTAAATCCGGCAGCGATGCTGTTTTTTTAAGTGCTTTTCCACACATAAGCACAGGCAGTGTTCTTGAAGTTGGTTGCGGGACTGGGGTGGTAAGCCTTTGTCTTGCCAGACAATTTCCAAATATAAAAATCGAAGGCATCGATATCCAAAAAGAGCTTGTTATGTTGGCTCAAGAAAATGCAAAAAAAAACAATCTTGCTTCACAGTGTAAGTTTACCTTAGGCGACATTTCCTCTCCCCCCTATGAAAAACAAACCTTTGATCACGTAGTTACAAACCCCCCCTATTTTAATAACTCATCTCCTTCATCTAATCGAAATATTGTGCTGGCCAAAAACCATGTAATTCCCTCAAAAAATTGGATTCATCTATGTACAAATCTTGTAAAGCCACGCGGCTTTATTTACTGCATTTATCCAACTGCACAAATAGAAGTGATTATTCAATCTCTTAATGGTTTTGGAGGGGTTACCCTTTTTCCCCTATGGCCAAAGGAAAACACGCCATCTAAAAGAGTTCTGATAAAAGCACAAAAATCAGTCACCAAGCCAAGTGCTATTCATAAAGGCATGGTTGTCCACAATGAAGATGGAACGTACACCAAAGATGCAGAATCTATCTTACGAGAAGGAAAAAGAATTATAT
This sequence comes from Holosporaceae bacterium, assembly GCA_022646525.1. GTDB lineage: Bacteria > Pseudomonadota > Alphaproteobacteria > UBA7879 > UBA5542 > UBA5542. The sequence continues at coordinate 110,981 of CP060261.1, forward strand.
TATAATTCAGCAATTACTTTTTTGAATCAGAAGTGCACAATACCTCAGCACTAGAAGGTGTCGACCCTATAAAAGTCGTAAGGCCTTCTTTGTTGCGCTCAACGGCGTGCAAGGGCTTAAGCGCACGACAAAGCGCAGCAGATAAAACACCATCAATATTTTTTGCAGGAACAATTTTTAGCTTTTTCTTGGCTTCATCTGGCACATCTTCCAGATCTTTGACATTATCTTGAGGAATCACAACTGTTTTAATATTGCCCCTTTGTGCAGCTAGAAGCTTTTCTTTCAACCCACCAATAGGCAATACTGTGCCACTAAGCGTAATTTCACCCGTCATCGCAACTTCTGATGCAACAGGAATACCTGTTAGGATAGACACCAAAGAACTAGTAATTGCAATACCTGCAGAAGGGCCATCTTTAGGCGTTGCACCTTCAGGCACATGCACGTGCAAATCTGTTTTCAAAAGCTGATTGATATCGATGCCAAATTCATCCGCCTTGGATTTAATCAAACTAAACGAAGCTTGAACAGATTCCTGCATCACTTCACCAAGTTTTCCGGTAATTGTAATCTTTCCACGTCCACGGGATTTTACAGCCTCGATCAAAAGCAAATCGCCACCAACTTCTGTCCAGGCAAGGCCTGTTGTAACGCCTACACGTTGCTTTTCTTTACCAGACATACCAAACTGAAACTTCTGTATACCAAGGTATTTCTCAAGATTTTTGGGCACAATTGAGATTTTCTTTTCGTTGCCCATAATCATCGAAGCCACGGCTTTACGCGCAAGTTTGTGAATCACACGCTCTAACCCACGCACACCAGCTTCACGTGTGTAATAGCGAATAATGTCACGAATCGCTTCTCGCGTGATAGACATCTCACTTTGCGCAAGGCCATTTTCTGTCTTTTGCTTTTCAACTAAGTGGCGAGAAGCAATCTCAATTTTTTCTTCTTCTGTGTATCCTTCAATACGAATAATTTCCATACGATCCATCAGTGGTTTTGGTAAATTAAGCGTATTGGCTGTCGCAATAAACATCACATTCGACAGGTCATAATCTACTTCCAAGTAATGATCAGAAAACGCGTTGTTCTGTTCAGGATCCAACACTTCAAGCAATGCTGCAGAAGGGTCTCCGCGCCAGTCTGAACCCATTTTGTCAATTTCATCAAGCAGGAAAACCGGGTTTGTCGCTTTTGCCTTTTTCATGCTTTGAATAATTTTTCCTGGCATTGACCCTATGTACGTTCGTCGATGTCCTCTAATTTCAGACTCATCTTGCACCCCTCCCAACGCAGCACGCACAAAGGGACGCTTCATCACTGTCGCAATAGATCGGGCAAGAGAAGTTTTACCCACACCCGGTGCCCCAACGAAACACAAAACCTGGCCTTTAGGCCTTCCAAGTCTTTCTTGTACAGCCAGAAACTCGACAATTCTCTCTTTAATTTTTTCTAAACCATAGTGGTCTAAATCTAGTTTTTCTTTTGCTTTTTGGATATCAATCTTTTTCCAAGGCGCTTTCTTCCAAGGCACGTCAATCATCCAGTCAATATAGTTCCGAATAACAGTTGCCTCTGCAGACATTGATTCATCATACGAAGCTTTTTAAGCTCCGCCTCACACTTTTCATGTGCTTCTTTAGGCATGCCTGCACTTTTCACTTTTTTCTCTAAGATAGAAATTTCGTCTTTTCCATCTTCGTTATAAAGCTCTTTTTGAATCGCCTTTAGCTGCTCTTGTAAGTAGTATTCCCTATGATTCTTGGTCATTTGTGACTTGATGCGGTCACGAATCTTTTCTTCTGTCTTAAGAGTATCTGTTTCACGCCGAATAAAAAACAACAAAACTTCAAGCCTGTCTTTCACAGAAACAGCCTCTAGAAGGTCCTGGCGCTCAGAAATTGTCAAAGATAAATGCACACTTACAGAGTCAACAATCTTCTCATAGTCTTCCATACCAAGGAATGAACTCATAAACTCTGGTGTGATTTTTTTATTAAATTTTGCGTACTCTTCAAACTCTTTAATCAGAATCTTATCAAGAACATACAAAGTTTCCTCATCAACCATCTGTGGTTTGATTTTGGTTGATTCACTTTTCAAAAATCCGTCTTCAAAGACAACACTTTGCACGCGTGCACGATAACGGCCTTCTACCAAAACTTTAACCGTACCATCTGGCAAGTTCACAATTTGGGTAATTTCTCCAACAGTCCCCACTTTGTATAAATCTTTACCTAAGGGATCATCCACTGACGCATCTTTTTGTGCGAGCAACAATGCACGCTTGTCGATAGACATGGCGTTTTCAAGCGCCATAATCGACTTAGATCGTCCCACAAAAAGCGTTGCCATCATTCCTGGAAAAACAACGATGTCTCTAAGGGGTAAAAGGGGTAGTTTTTCCTTTTTGATGATCATTCTAAAACCTTTATATGTGGTGGATTATGCTTGCTTTGCACAGGGTTTTTTCTGAGGACACAGTAAAATAGCATTGCCAGTATCAACCATACCCTTCGTGACAACAAGCTTTTGCTCAACTTCGTTTCCAGGAAGTTCGAACATAACGTCTAGCAGCAACTTTTCAAGGATTGACCGAAGACCTCGTGCACCAGTTTTTCTCTCCAATGCTTTTTTCGCAATTGCCGTGAGGGCCTCATCAGAAAATTGCAAGTCAACTTTTTCCATCTTAAAGAGGGTTTGATATTGCTTTACAAGCGCATTTTTAGGCTCGACTAAAATCTTCACCAAAGAAGCCTCGTCTAAGTCATCTAAAGTTGTTAACACAGGCAATCTTCCAATAAATTCAGGGATAAGCCCATATTTTGCTAGATCCTCTGGCTCAACGCGCTTCAAAAATTCTTTGGTGCACTCAGATGAATCTTTTTTCATTTTTGCGCCAAAGCCAATCGAAGCTTTGTCAGTTCTTTTTTCAATGATTTTTTCTAACCCTGAAAAAGCACCCCCGCAAATAAACAAAATATTTGTTGTATCAACTTGTAAGCATTCTTGTTGGGGATGTTTACGCCCTCCCTGTGGCGGCACAGACGCAACAGTACCTTCCATCATTTTAAGCAAAGCCTGTTGCACGCCCTCTCCCGAAACATCGCGCGTAATAGAAGGGTTTTCTGACTTACGACTTACTTTATCCACCTCGTCTATATATATGATGCCCCGTTGCGCACGCTCCACATCATAATCAGACGCTTGTAGTAGTTTTAGGATGATGTTCTCAACATCCTCACCCACATAACCCGCTTCTGTAAGCGCAGTTGCATCTGCCATTGCAAAAGGAACATTTAAAATACGCGCTAAAGTTTGGGCTAAAAGGGTTTTTCCAGATCCAGTGCTTCCAATAACAAGGATGTTTGACTTCTGTAGTTCAACGTCACTTGTTTTGTCTAAACCATGAGAAAGGCGCTTGTAATGATTATGGACAGCAACCGATAGAATTTTTTTTGCCTGGTCCTGACCAATCACATACTCATCAAGCGTATCTCGAATTGAGGAAGGAGAAGGAATCGCCTGCTCGCCTTCAAGGAACCCTTCTTTCTTTTCATCTACAACAATGTCAGAACACAAATCGATGCATTCATTGCAAATAAAAACAGAAGGTCCGGCAATCAGCTTGCGCACCTCGTGCTGGCTCTTCCCACAAAACGAGCAGTAAAGAGATTTGTCGCCACCAGATGATTGTGTCTTGTCTGTCATTTCTTAACCCTAAACCTGATTAGTCTATACAAATCGCATAAACATCTCATACTTCATTATCACTAATACGTGTTGGATTCAAGAAACGTCTTGACCTAGTTACACAAGGCTTTCTAAAGCTTGTTGATTAATCTTAAGATTATAGATTTTTTTCAAATCTCTCAAAAAGCCAATATAAATCGACTGAGAAATGGCACGACCAACATCTTCACGATACGCCTTGTAGAGTCCAATATTTTTCTCAATTTTTATTTTTTGCACATCCGTTGTTTTAATAACGTATATTTGGCTTCCTTCTTTGATTACAGAAGACACACCTTTTGATTGCGCAAATCCTTGATACAGTACGCGGGCAGGAACGGTGCTTTTCTTTTTCTGATCTGAAAGAGAAACGAGGCCAATCTTCAAGAAAGAAACTGCATCCGTAGGAACCACTTTTCCACCTTTAGACATGTCCTCAGCTGCACGAGCAGCTGCCTTTTCTGCTGAAAAAAAAAAAAAAAAGTTAGCATACTCTTTCTCTACTTTAGGCTGCGCCTCTTTAAAGCTTAGTGTACGTGTAGGGGATATTTTTTCAATATACACAAGGTAAGATGTACCATCTGCAAGTTCTGTGATTTGATTTTCTCCACCTTCGTGCAGTGAAAAAATATCTTTTACAATATCGGATGCAAGTTTTGCACTTTGGCCTTTTTCCGTAACACCTGAATGATCTAGTGTAAATTGCTTCGCTTTTAGCTTGTAATTCTTAACAATCTCTAAAAATGACATGCCCTGGTTGCTGCCTTCTTCAATTTTAGAAACAGTTTTTGCAATCGCCTCCATAGCTTTCTGGCGACGCACATCAGATACAAGCGTTGACCTAACATCTGAAAATGACTTTGTCTGGGCCGCTACAATCCGGTCAACTTTTATCAAAGCGTACTTTCCTTGAAAACTTTTAACAGACGAAAGGTCACCTTTTTTCAGCGTAAAAACAATGGCCCCAATCTCTGGCGATAAAACATCTTGTGTCATTGCTTCGTGTTTTTCAAAAGTAATGCCACTTTTCGTTTTTACGTAGGTAGAGCGCGCGCTGTCTGCCGCTTTTTTCGTATCAAATACAGCAATAGAAAACGAACGTGTTTCTGGCGATGTGAGTGTTTCTTTGTTACCGTTGTAATACTCTCTTAACTCTTTTTCCGAAACAGAAACATGCTCACCATAAGATTGCGGATCCAAAATAACCACACGAGCAGTGCGATACTCAGGAACCGAAAAACGGTTTGCATTCTGCTGGTAGAAGTCTTTTTGGGCCTCTAGACTAGGATGAACCTTAATTTTTTGCGCATCAATTCTTACAACGTCAAATTTTCTTTTTGTGTCATTACTTGAAACAGCGGGTATACAAGAGAAGCAGGAACGGTTTGACCAACACGAAGGGCTGATAGCAAATTCATTTGACCTAAAGCACGCTGCCTGCTTTTAAAAAAGGCCGCTTCTGTCAATTGGTTGGCTGCCAATACACGCTTGAATTGCATTTTATCAAATTGTCCAGCACTGTTTTTAAATACAGGGTCTGCAAAATAAGGTTTGCAATCGCTTGTTCGCTTACCGTCAGCTTTGTATCTTTCATAAACATTTCGATCAAAATCTCATTCACGATGCGTACAAGCGTTTGAGAAACAAGACCAAACTTTAGCGCCTGTGCAAACGTAATGTTTTGCCCTTTAAGCTGCGCGTTGATTCTATTCATTTCTTGCTGAACAGAGCGCACAAGATCCTGCTTCGAAACAGAAAGCCTGCCAATTGTAGCCACGTTATTTGCAGCAGATGGTGATCTGAAAAATTCAGCTACTCCCCAAAAAACACCGAAACTAAGCACAAGAATGCCAAGAAGTATTTTCATAATCCAAGAATTAGCGTTATCTCTTAAAAACTTTAACATTGACGACCTTTAAAATAGATTTTTGATGCCACATATGGCATAAAACTTAAAAATTGTTAACTACCATACACAAAATTTTTAAGCTATGGAAAAATTTATTGTCGGCAACTGGAAAATGAACTTAGGTGATGACGAAGGTCTTGATCTTCTGAAGAACCTATCTCAATTGAAAGTTGAGAGTCATACAACATGTATTGTTTCCCCTCCTTTTACTATTCTTAAGTCTGCACAAAAAATTCTAGAAAATAGCTCTATTTTTCTAGGCGCTCAAGATTGCGCAGCCGAAGAAAAAGGCGCTTTTACTGGGGAAATAAGCCCTTACATGTTAAAAATGGCTGGCTGCACTTCTGTTATCGTTGGGCACTCTGAAAGACGAAAACACCACGGGGAAACATCCGATATAGTGCGAAGAAAAGCAGAAAAAGCAAGCCTCTTTGGCCTACTTCCCATTATATGTGTTGGGGAAACACTTGCTGAATACGAGGCACAAAAAACACTTTCCATCCTAAAAAGTCAGGTAGAAGAGTCCGTACCCCACAAAGACGTACCTTTCTTACTTGCCTATGAACCGGTTTGGTCTATTGGCACAGGAAAGGTGCCCAAAATAGAAGAAATTGAGCACACATGTGCTTTTATCGCTAACTTGTTTGAAAGCATCCCCCCCATTTTGTATGGGGGATCTGTTTCACCCGATAATGTTAAATCAATTCTAAAGTCAAGCCATGTGAATGGCGTTCTTGTTGGTGGCGCATCTCTCAATTTCGAACAATTTAAAAAAATCATAAACAATGTCACACAAATTTAAAGCACTCTTTGTGACAATCTTATTGTTTCTAACAGTCGTTATTTATGGAGTATATAAAATGCACAGCACTTCTCTTATCCCACGCGAAACATTTTTTGGAAACCCCGACAAAGCGATGGTTCGCTTAAGCCCAAATGGAAAGCATCTCACATATGTGGCCCCAAAAAATGGTGTATTGAATATTTGGCTAAAACCATTAAATGGTAAAAAAGCAGATACATGCATTACACATGATAAAGGTCGAGGCATCACTAATTACGCCTGGGCTTATGACAATGAACACATCCTTTATGTACAAGATAAAGATGGCGATGAAAATTGGCGGCTTTTTTCTATCAACATCAAAACAGGAAGCATTAAAACACATGTTGACCAAAAAAATGTTCAAGTAACCTTTATTCACTCTTCAGAAAAGCATCCAAAAAAATTCTTAATTGGTATCAATAATCGCACTCCAAATTATCACGATATTTACTTACTCGATCTCTCTAAAAATAGCTTGCTTAAAGTTTACGAAAACAATGAATATATCGGATTTATGGCCGATGACGACCTCAACCTTCAGCTCGTCATGAAAATGGATCAAGAGGGCCGAACAAATTGGTACAAACGAGATGCAGACAAATGGAAGCCCTTTATCTCCTTTAGCCATGAGGACAGCTCAAACACAGGGCCTGTTTTGCTCTCGAAGGATGGGAAGTCTGTCTACATGAAAGACAGCCGAGAGTCAAACTTGGCAAAACTTGTTTTAATGAATCTTGAAACCAAGGAAACAAAAGAAATTATTGCGCCTCAAAAAGCCGAAGCACGCATCATGTTTCATACGCAAGAAAAAACCCCCGTTTGGTATAGTGAAGATTATTTAAAACCACACAGAGTTCTTCTAGACTCTAGATATAAAAAAGATTTTGAAGTCTTGGAAAAAGCGCGCAAGGGTTTTCCAAGTGTCATTTCATCCGATCAGAAAGATAAAATTTGGATCGTTGCTTACGTCACAGACACGGAGCCTGTGCACTACTATGTATATGACCGAATGACACAAGCCATGACCCACCTTTTTTCTAATAGGAAGGCGCTAGAATCTGTTCCACTTCAGCCAATGCACCCTATAGAAATCAAAGCGCGAGATGGACTCAAACTCGTAAGTTATTTAACACTTCCCGAAGGATGCACAGTTGATGGAAGAAATGCTGTTCCAACCGTTCTTTTAGTGCACGGGGGCCCCGAAGCACGTGATTCCTGGGGATATGATGCCCTTCATCAATGGCTTGCCAATCGTGGATATGCTGTCTTGAGCGTCAACTACCGAGGGTCGTCAGGTTTCGGAAAGAAATTCGTATCCGCAGGCGATGGTGAGTGGTCAGAGAAAATGCACGACGACCTCATTGATGCTGTTAATTGGCTAAAGACACAAAAAATAGCTGCTCCTCAAAAAATCGCCATTATGGGGGGAAGTTATGGTGGGTACGCCACTCTTGTTGGCCTTACAATGACACCTGATGTTTTTGCTTGTGGGGTGAATATCGTAGGCGTTTCAAACCTAATTACGCTCTATAAAAGTCTGCCTCCTTATTGGAAGCCTGTTATCGATATGTTTAAAATAAAACTCGGGGGCGATCCTTACTCAGAAAAAGGGCGCGCTGTGCTGATGAAAAAATCTCCAATTAACTATGTGCAAAACATCATTAAACCACTATTAATTGGGCATGGCGCCAACGACCCACGCGTGAAGCAAGCAGAATCTGATCAAATTGTTGAAGCAATGAAAAAAAACAAAATTCCCGTGACATATGCCCTTTATCCAAATGAAGGACACGGTTTTGTGCGCCCTGAAAATCGGTTGTCTTTTTATGCCCTTGCTGAAAAATTTCTTAGTGATAACTTAGGTGGACGCTATCAAAAAACAACTGAAGCAGAGAAAAAAAGTGCCTTGCAAATACGTGAAGCTGCAGAGGGTTAGCTTAGAAAGAAATATTTATGGATGCAGTTCGTATTAAGCAATTATTGAGTGAAAACTTTCCCGAGAGTCATATCGCTGTAGGTGACCCTCACGGAAATGGATACCTCTTTGAAGTAACCGTGCACTCGACATTATTCAATGGAAAAACCCGTGTACAGCAACATCAAATGGTGTATAACGTGCTCAAGGCGCACATCGACGATGGCGTCCTTCATGCCATTACTGTCAAAACTAAAGCGTGTGAGTAAGCATCATGAATCAAAAAAAATATATTGATGAAATAAAGAAAGATATTGAATCTAACCAAGTTGTTTTATTCATGAAAGGCACTGCCGATTTCCCGTTGTGCGGCTTTTCAAGTATCGTTGTACAGATTCTTAAAAACCTAGGCATTCCCTTTAAGGACGTTAACGTGCTTGCCGACCCCGACCTACGCCAAAGTATTAAGGATTATAGTAATTGGCCCACCATTCCACAACTTTATGTCCGTGGCAAATTTATTGGGGGCTGTGATATTGTGAAGGAAATGTTTGAATCTGGAGAACTACAATCTCTCTTGAAAGAAGAAGCATAGAAAAAAATTATGAGTACAACCGAAAAAGATTTAAGAGAAGTCAGGCTTAAAAAAGCCAATGAAATGCGCGCACTGGGGATGAACCCGTATCCCTATACCTTTGACGCAACACACAAAACAGAAGAATTGCACGATAAGTTCGGGCACCTTGAAGACGGTCAGGAAACAAATGAAACTGTTTTTGTTGCAGGGCGTATACGCGCTATTCGCAACAGCGGCATGTTTATAGACTTTACATGATGTGACGGGTGCCATTCAAATTTTCTCCTCCATCAAAACGCTCTCGGAAGACATAATCAAGACCCTCGAGTTACTTGATATCGGTGACTGGATTGGTGTTTCGGGCCCTATTCGCCGCACAAAAAGGGGCGAGCTTACAATTAACAATGAAAAGGTAACAGTGCTGTCAAAGTCTCTGCTGCCCTTGCCTGAAAAATATCATGGACTCACAGATATTGAGACACGATATAGACAAAGGTATGTTGACCTTATCGTAAATAAAGAAAGTGGCGATCGTCTTAGAAAGCGCAGCATCATTATTGCATCTATGCGTACCTTCTTAGCAGAAAAAGGCTTTTTAGAAGTTGAAACCCCTATGCTTCATCTCATCCCCGGGGCTTCTGCGAAACCTTTCTTAACACATCATAATGCATTAAATCTCCCCATGTATTTGCGGATTGCACCAGAGCTTTTTTTAAAAAGGCTAATGGTCGGTGGCCTTTCTGATAAAATTTTTGAAATTAATCGATGCTTTAGGAATGAAGGCATATCACCCCGCCACAATCCTGAATTCACCATGATGGAATTATACCAAGCATTTGCTGATTACACTGATATGATGAAGATTACCGAAGAAATCATTCAGAATGCGGCCTTGAAAGCAAATGGCACAACAAAAGTCATCTATAATGACCACGAAATCGACCTATCATCACCTTGGCCAAGAAAATCGATGATCGAACTCGTCAAAGAAAAGACAGGGGTTGATTTCAGCACCATCACACGTGTGGAAGACGCCAGAGAGGCTGCCAAAAAAATTGGCGGCATTCCTCTTGAAGGGGCCGACTCTTGGGGGAAAGTAATTGAAGCCGTGTTTGGCGAAAAAGTTGAGCCTACTCTCATTCAGCCCATTCATGTAACAGACCATCCGTTAGATATCTCGCCACTTGCTAAAGTACACCGAGATGATCCCCGTCTTACGGAGAGATTTGAAAGCTACATCAACACATGGGAAGTGGCCAATGCGTTTTCTGAGCTCAATGATCCCATCGAACAAGGAAAGCGCTTTGAAGCTCAGGTAAAAAACAGAGAAAAAGGTGACGAAGAAGCCCAACATATGGATAAAGACTACTTGAATGCATTGGAACACGGCTTGCCTCCAACTGGCGGCCTTGGTATTGGAGTGGACCGACTTACAATGATTTTAACCAATGCACCCAGTATTCGTGATGTCATCGCCTTTCCAACCATGAAACCAAAGGATGAAAAGTGATTCACAAGAACCCTGCACCTAAATTAGATTATCTTTTTCTAATCATCGGCTTAGGGGTTCTTTTTCTCGTTGGGCTTGGCAGTCGCCCTTTATCTTCTCCTGACGAAGGCCGGTATGTTGAAATTCCAAGAGAAATGGTAGTATCAGGAGATTATGTCACCCCACACCTGAATGGGCTGAAATACTTTGAAAAACCCCCTTTCGTATACTGTCTGGAAGCGGCCCCTTTAAAATTGGGCTTCACATCTGAATTTGCCATGCGTCTGCCGATTGCTTTTTTTGCTCTCTTAGGGTGCCTGGTTTGCTATGCCTTTGCCACACGGATTTTTAGCCGAAGTGCGGGGCTTATTAGTGCAGCTGTTCTTGCAACTTCAACTTTATACTTTGCCCTCAGCCGTATTATTTTGCTTGATCTCGTCTTTAGCGTATTGATTGCGGCTGGCTTATTTTCATTCATTGTTGGCATAAAGCTATCCCCCGGCAAAGAAAGACGTTTTCATCTTTTAATCACTGCAATTACGACGGGTTTAGCGGTTCTTACCAAAGGGTTGATTGGTATTGTATTCCCTCTGGGCATTATTGGTTTGTGGGTTATTTTATTAAATAAATGGCACATTTGCGCCACTTTATCTCCCCACTAATTTAACTACATTTTTTTCTTATCGCTGTGCCTTTGGCACTATTTTGTTTTCACAAGAAAATCCCCAGTTTTTTGACTTTTATTTTCTTCATGAACACTTTGTCAGATACCTTACAACCGTACATCGGCGCTTCCAGCCCTTTTGGTTTTTTATTCCCATCTTCATAGTTGGGTTTTTACCTTGGATTTTTTTCCTACCAAAAGCGACTAAAAATTTTATCCCATTCAAAATAAAAAATTGGAAGGTATATGATGTAGAAGCCTTTCATATTATTTGGTTTTCATTCGTTTTTTTGTTTTTTTCTTTCTCTTCCTCAAAACTAATCCCCTACATTCTGCCTGTTTTCTTTCCTGCCGCGGTTGTTGTCGGACGCTATGTCTCATACATCATTAAAAATGAAAAATCTTATAAAATTGAAGCATGGGGATATACCTTCATTTCATGGGGACTCGCCTATGGCATTCCACATTTCCTGCAGCTAAGAAATGATCCAGATTTATATGAAGCTCTGTTGCCATATCTAAATACCCTAAAACCACTTCTATGTACGGGCAGCATTCTGTTTCTTTTATTCAGTTACAGCAAGTTTGCCAAATGGGGGTTTGTCGTCATTCTCATCACTCAAATCAGCTTTCTTTACATCGTCAATGCTGTTGGTCCTTTTTTACAAAAAACCAGCATGAAACCTTTTGCTGAATACATTCAAAGCAATCAATCCCCTGCTACTGAAGTTGTGGTTTATGGCTTTTATCCACAAGATCTTCCTTTTATTTAAATCGCACTGTGAAAATTATTAATTGGAGTGGTGAACTTGATTTTGGAAAAAAATCTCTCCTCGTAGCACAACGTTTCTTACTAATAATGGATTTAAAAAATTTTGGGCAGAAAAAAGAAATGTATGTGTGATTGCACAAACATCTCGTGCAATTGAAATTCCTTTTCCCACTCAAAAAAAACGTGAATCTTTTTTACACGAAGACTACACATTAATTTGTAAAAACAACCCATAATCCTTGTAGAAAGTTTTTAAAATGGATACAAAAAATCATTCATTTCTTCCGTTTGCAAAACCCTGTCTTTCTGAAGCAGCAATCGAAGAGGTTGTTGAAACACTAAAATCAGGGTGGATAACAACAGGCCCACGCGTTAAAAAATTTGAAGAAGACTTGGCCGCCTATGTGAGCACACCCTATGTTGCCTGTTTATCCTCTGCAACAGCAGGCCTGCACTTAGCCCTAGCTGCACTAAATTTACACCCAGGCGATGAAGTCATTACAACGGCCTTTACCTTTATCGCAACCTACAACACAATTGTACAAGCAGGAGGCACCCCTGTACCTGTAGACGTTGAGCCTGGCACCTATAATTTAAATTGTGATTTGGTAGAAAAAGCCATTACCCCTAAAACAAAAGCTATTGTTCCTGTTCACTTTGCAGGCGCCCCTGTAGATTTAGATCGCATTTATGATATTGCCAAGAAGCATCACTTACGGGTAATCGAAGATGCAGCCCACGCCATTGGCACAGAATACAAGGGCAAAAAAATAGGCAGCTTTGGCGATACACAAGTATTTAGCTTTCACCCTAATAAAAATATGACAACAGGTGAAGGGGGTGCTTTATCCTCGTCAAACAAAGCCATGCAAGAATTTGTGCCCATGGCCCGCTTCCACGGCATTAACCGAGAAGCCTGGAATCGTTTTGCGAAAGATGGATCTCAACTTTATGACGTCAATATGGCGGGCTTTAAATACAACATGATGGATATACAAGCTGCCCTTGGTATTCATCAACTAAAAGCATTGGATGGCTTTATAAAAAACAGACAAGAACGTGTTGCCATTTATCAAGAAGCATTAAAGGGGATCGCGTGTTTAAGCCTACCTAAAGCCCCCAACTATGACCACAATCATGCGTGGCACCTCTATGCACCCACAATTGAACCAAAAATTGCTGGTATAGATCGAAACAAGCTCATAGAAAAAATGAAAGAAAAGAATATTGGTCTTGGTTTACACTGGCAAGCACCACATTTATTCTCTTTTTATCGTAAACAGTTTGGCTTTAAAGAAGGCATGTGCCCTGTTGCTGAAAATATTGCAGACAACATCTTTAGTCTTCCCCTTTTTCCTCAAATGACTGATGATGAGCAAAACCGTGTAATAGAATCTTTGAAGGAAGTGTTAAAGTAAAACCCATGAAAAAAATATATCTTTCCGTCGCAATCCCTGTTTATAACGAGCAAGAGAGTTTGCAAAAACTCTCCGATCGACTTATGACCGTTCTTGAAAAAATAAAAGAACCTTATGAAGTCATTTACACGAATGATGGCAGTAAAGATGACTCCATTCATATTCTTAGAAACTTGCAAAAAAAATACCCAAAGCATGTGCGTGTTATTGATTTCAGTGGCAACTATGGCCAACACATGGCAATTATGGCGGCTTTCGAACAAGTAAACGGTGAGGTTATTATTAACTTGGATGCAGACTTACAAAACCCCCAGAAGAAATCCCTGTTGTTAGACCTATATAAAAGGGACACGATGTGGTAGGCAGTTATCGCTTAAAAGAAGTGATCACGTCTGGCGTCATTAGCTCTCGTTTTGCAAATCATGTTCGTTTTGCATTAACAGGCACACGCATGCGCGATCAAGGATGTATGTTCCGCGCCTACAGCCGCTCGATTGTCGATCAAATTGTTGAGGGTACAGAATCATCCACTTTTATTCCCGTTCTTGCCTGGAGAATGGCACAAAAAACCCTACCGAAGTGGGGCTACGTCATGATGCACGTGAAGATGGTGACTCAAAGTACGGCATGTACGAACTTATTCGTGTTGCCATTGACTTGGCCACAAACTTTTCTATGCTTCCCATTCAATTTTTTACATTTTTTGGCATGGTAGTATCAGGGCTTAGCTTTTTACCCTTGTGTTTCACATGCTTGGCCGTCGCCTGATCTATGGCCCCGAAGCAGAAGAAGTGTATTCACGCTTATCGCAATCATTATTTTCTTAATCAGCGTTGCCATTATGGGTATTGGCATCATTGGCGAATATGTAGGACGCATATACCAAGCCCTTAATCGACGTCGCTATACAATTCGTCAAATTATACAAGACGCATCTTTAGAAAAGGACAAAAAGTAAATGTTCAAAAAATTTCATTCTTGGTGCAAATGGCTTCATCGGAAGCAACCTAACCGAACAAATTCTGCGTGAAAAAGATTGGCATGTTTCTGGATTTGATGTCTCTGACCACAAGCTTGAAGAATGCCTGGCCATCAAAATTTTGACTTTAAAAAGGCGACTTATTTGATCACGAACAGTGGATAGAAGAAAAGGTAAAAGAAGCCGATGTTGTTTTGCCATTGATTGCAAATTGCAAATCCAGCCCTTTACGTTTCAGATCCACTTCTTGTTTTTAAGCTGGATTTTGAATCAAACCTTCAAGTCATTATGGTGTGTTTCAATATAAAAAGCGCATTATTTTCCCTTCTACATCTGAAGTTTATGGTATGTCCTCAGACACCCCTTTTGATGAGGAAAAATCAAATCTCGTTTTAGGACCTATTCACAAACAACGCTGGATTTATTCGTGCGCCAAACAGATGTTAGATCGTGTCATCTATGCATATGGTATCCACGAAAAACTTGATTATACCCTCTTCCGGCCTTTTAACTGGTTAGGGGCCTAAAATGGATGATGTTTTTTGCTAAAAAGAAAACTCTTCTCGTGCCATCATTCAGTTCATTAACAATATCCTTTATCAACGCCCTATAAAGCTTATGGACGGCGGCAAGCAAAAAAGGTGCTTTACATTTATTGGTGATGGGGTGTCTGCCCTTGTGAAAATGATTGAAAATGAAAACGGCGCGGCCTCCGGTCGTATCTTCAACATTGGCAACCCAAACAACAACCTTTCCATTGCTGATGCCGCACAAGAAGTTATTTCAGTGATGAAGGAATACGAAAAATATGCGCATTTTGCTGAAAAGGCAAAAGTGGAAACCGCTGCCTCCGCAACACATTTTGGTGCAGCATATGAAGATGTAAAAGAACGCATTCCTCTATTGAAAATGCAAAAAATACCTAGATTGACGCCCACAAAAAACGTTTAGAGAAATTATTAAAAAATACCCTTGATTATCACCTCATTCAAAACCCAGGAACCATAGAAAGTGACTAAAGAAATTCTGCCAACAACACCTAAGTCAAATAAAAGAAAAGTTTACATGGGTGCCTTTTTCATGATCTTAACGATGATGATTTTTGGCATGGGCAATGCATTCATTAAAGAAGTTGGCGAAGAAAACCATGTCATGCAGATTGTTTTTTTCCGCTGCTCATGGGTTCTTATTTGTATTCTAGGTTTTCTTTTTACCACCAAGAATATGCACCTGATTCGCACAACACAGCTGAAGTTGCAAATCTTACGGGGATTCATTGGGTTCTTTAGCATGTATGCCATGTTTTATTCTTTTGATGCCTTGCCTCTGACAGATAGCACTGTTCTTGTATTTGCCTCTCCTTTATTTATCACGGCTTTGTCTTACCCACTTCTTAAAGAAAAGGTTGGTTTAAAAAGATGGATTGCTGTTTTCGTAGGCTTTTTTGGGGTGTTCATTATGGCACACCCCTCTGGAAAAGTAACACTGCTTGGTGTAGGAGCCGGTCTTACCTCTGCCTTTCTTGAAGCAATCATTGGCAACATGGCACGCATGCTGTCCAAAAAAGATCACCCCGTCACAACAGTGCTGTATCACACTTTTATTATTTGGCTTCTATCTATCTTTTTTGTGCCTTTTTGCTGGCAACCGATTCAGGTGGAAAATCACATTTTCCTATTTATTTTAGGCGCCCTTGCTGCAGTGGGCCAAGTTTTTTTAGTGAAAGCATACAGCCTGGCCCCGGTGTCTGTTGTTGCCCCTCTACTCTACACTTTGATCATATGGACAAGCATCATTGGTTATTTCCGATGGAGCGAACGACTAGGTAAAGAAATGCTTTTAGGTGCACCATTTGTGATTGGTGCAGGCATTTATATCGTTTATCAGGCTTCCAAAAAAAAGAAAGCTACGTCTCAATAGTAAAACTTAAAACTATTCTTCAATAGGAAAGCGCTTCATCAAATAAGATAGCAAAATCAGTCCTGGCAGTGCCGCAGCACTCGCAATTAAGAAGAATGCGATCCAATCAAATCGCTCTGCCAGAAATCCAGAAGTTGACTGTACAAACACCCGACCCACTGCCATGATTGCTGTGAATAATGCGTACTGTGTTGCTGTGAACTTAAGGTTGCAAAGCCTTGAAAGATACGCAACAAAAGCACTGGTCATAACACCACCTGAAAGATTTTCTGAAATAATAGTGCCGTAAAGGTAAGGCATTGAGTGTCCATGGAGTGCCAATAGAATAAAGAAACCATTGATATCACGTGGGCAATACCACCCACCATCAATGTTTTCATAATCCCAATACGCTTGGCAATCACACCACCTAAAAGGCCTCCAAACACAACCATCCAAATACCAAATGTCTTGGTCACCATACCGATTTCTGTGCCCGTAAAGCCGAGTTTTTGGTAAAAGACCGTTGCCATTTGGCCAATCAGGTTATCTCCGAAACGATAGAGAAGAACAAAGGCTAACACCCAATACCAACCGGGTCGGGTAATGAAGTCTAAAAACGGATCAATAACCATTGATTTTAAAGTCTTTGAAGAAAGATCTAACTGCTTAGAAGAAGCCGGTTCTTTACAAAATAATGTGGTCAAGATACCAACACCCATAAAGAAGCCCATAATAAGATACACGGTTTCCCAAGAGTATGTGTCCGATAAGGAAAGTGCAACACCCCCAGAAATAATCATACCTAAACGATAACCAAAAACTTCAACACCCCCACCTGCAGCATACTCTGATGGGTCAAGGGATTCGATACGATAGGCATCAATTAAAATATCTTGCGTTGCAGAAAAGAAAGAAACGCAAAGAGCAAATACCGCAGTTAGAAAGAGATTCTGTTCTGGTTGGCTATGCCCCATCATAATAATAGAAAGCGCCAGTAAGATTTGGACAAAAAGTAGCCATCCACGGCGGCGGCCCAATACCTTCGTCAAAAAAGGAAGTTTAAAACGGTCTAAGAAAGGCGCCCACAAAAACTTCCAAACATAAGGCATGCCTACCAAGGCAAACAAACCAATTGTACGTTTATCAATGCCAACCTTTGAAAACCAAAAAGAAAGCGTAGATAGTGTAAGAAGTAATGGCAGCCCACTTGAAAATCCAAAGAGAAGAATGATTAATAAACGCTTCTTAAAATAAATACTAAAATTACTTAGGATATTCGTGCTACTCATGTTTGCTCCTTTTTAATTATGTCTACACCAGTAAACCACATATTTTGGTGCAGAAAAAATCTTTATAGACGATCTTCGCCTGAAACAAGATTCAAAATCAAGCAAATCACGTTTCAAAACATAGACATAAGCATCACTTGAATCCAACACATTTTTATCTAAAAACAAATGGGAGTATTGCATTTTCTGCTGTGCGTACCACAAGTCTCGACTTTCAGAATGAATGATCAGAACAGGTCGCCCTAAATAAAAGGGGAGAGAAGATAGCTCTTCAAATCTTTTATACAAGAAAACGTTACGCGTTACATCAAGGCGTGCGACCGAGTCTTTCACAGTAATCTCAGGTTCTTTATGCCGGGCATAGTAAAGGCCCCCAAAAAGAAGAAGAGCAGAAATAGAAGCACCCCCTACAAGTATCTTATATCTGCCTTTTACACCCTCCAACAGCAGCCCAAACCATAAGGCAAGTGGGGGCATGCCCACAACCATGTAGTAGTTCGCTTTCGCACGCGATAGGGAGAAAAAGAGTAAAAATGAAAAGAACCAACACAGCAAGAAACGCCCCAAAGGTTGGTTGGCTAACCGAAATCGCTTAAGAAATGGCCAAATAAACGCCCAAGGCAAAAAATAAAGAATAAGTCGGGGTATATAATAATAAATAGGTCCTGTGTAATAATCCTTTGGAATTCGTTGATCGAGAAACCGCATAATATGTTCATTTATAAAATAAAACCAAGAAAACCCTTGCTCCTGTTGCGCAGCCAACAAATGCCACGGCACTGTCACCAAAAGAAAAAGAAGTAGAGAAACAGGGTTTAATAGCTTAAGCAGAAGCTTTAATTTCTTTTCCAAAAGTAAGAAAGTTAAAACAACAAGCCCCACAAGCACAATTGACACAAACCCCTTAAACAGAGCAGCCCCACCAAGAAAAAGTGCCGAAATATGAAGATATAATTTTTTTCTAAGATTAAAGTATTTCCAAAAGAATAACAGCGTGCCCGTTAAGAAAAACGTTAGACCAACATCAAAAAAAAACCATCCGAGAAAAAACAAAAAAAACCCGGCTGAACTTGCCAACACAATGCCAGGGAAATAAATTGTTTCCCGATTATTTCTTTCAAATTGACATACCAAAAAAGCAGGTGATTGCACCCAATGTTGCCGGCACAGCACGCGCAACCCAAACGGATTTCCAAAAATTTTAAAAGAAAAGCAATCAGCCAATATAAAAGCGGTGGTTTTTCAATATAAGGCACACCATTCAAATGAGGAATCGTCCAATTACCACTTTCAACCATCTCCCAAGAAATTTGGGCATAAAGCCCTTCGTTGTTATTAAGCAATCCATAGGATGAAAGAAAAAAGTAGAAGAAAAAGGCTAAGGAAAATACAAAAAAAAGTAAGCGTTAGTTTTTGTTTATTGAGCATCTTTAATAAAGTTACTTAAAATTTTATAGGCAATATTAATTTTTTTAACTTTTCTTCCCGATCTTTTTTTACCATGATGTAAGTCTGGATGATACTCTTTCACCGCTTGTTTATATATTTTTTTCAAGTGATTCATTTCCACGGGCAGAGATACGCCCAAAACTTTTGCAGCGCCCGCAACCTCACTTGGCCAAATTTCTTTTCGACCGCCTTCCTCAATAGGGCCTGGACGACCTTCAAACACACCAAAAAAGTCTTGGGCACTTTGAAAGTTACGCATATCCCCACGAAAAGGCCATGTTGGTTTGCGCCAAATTGTGTCGGCTTTAATTTCAGACTCTATTTCTTCTGCTGTCATATTGGCATAGTAATTAAGGTTTTTGTTGTATTCCTTAATATGATCCAAACACATATAGTTTACTTTTTTAGGATTATTCAAATCTAATAAAACACGATGCGTCCCTGATTCTTTACACCCTTTCGCACAGCATTGAGATATCTCATCTTTGCTTGATTTATAATAAGAGAATGTATTTTCTTGTTTTGTGTGTAGACATGGGTTCTTTTTTTATACTAGAGTAGCACGATTTTCAAGATGATAAACGTCTTCACATGATAGTTAAAGGTATGTATCATTGTCTGTGAATTTTTCTATTAAGGCTCAAGTAATTATGAAAAATGTAATGAAGCTTATTTATAGCACCCTTTTAATTGCTATTATTGCAAATACAGGGGAATACCTACTCTGCATCCAAAGGGAAAGCAAGCATAAACAAAGCACAAAAAGAAAGTGTTCCCCAACTTGGACGCAGTGGCAACTCAAGAAAAATGGGGCCACTACAAGATCAAATTGTGGAAGATGTCAGCACGTCTGAACCCCATCCAACAGATCCTAAAGGTCAGTTGGCAGAATCAACAGAACCCATTGTTGAAAATGTAGATGAAAAAACACCAGGCGAAGCCTTAGACGCACCCCACCCCAAAAACAGGCCCAGTCAAAAAACCTTATCTTACTTAAACACGCTTTAGAAGGTGCCTACAAGCAAAAGTCCATTGATTACGGCCGAATATGTTGTTAAAGCGGCTCAAATGGATTTAAGCGGCGCCAAAAGAGACTGGTTACCAAAAACATCTGCAAGCATCTCTTATACAGACACCTCAGGTCACAGTGTTTTAAGTCGTGGCGCTACTTCTACTGGCACACGATCTGATTCAAACGCAAACACAGGATCAGGCTCAACAGAAGGCGCTTTAATTCTGCAACAAAAACCTCTACAGTGGTGGGGCAACCATGGCTAATATTCGGGCACAAGAAAAGCTCTTGAAGCAGCTATTGCAACATATGCAACAACAGCCCGTGATACACTTTTTTCAGCAATTCAAACGTTTATCGACCTATCAACAAAGCTTGAGCTTTTCCGTGTAAAGAAAGGTAGTCAGAAAGTTCTTGAGAGGCAGCTTGAAGTTGCGCGCAATCGATATGAATTTGGTGAACTGACGCAATACGATGTTGCCACAACACAAGCCAAGTTAGATAAAGCAAAAGCAGAAGTGATCACTGCACTGTCTGAAGCAGAAATTGCAAAAGCAACATTTGTAAAACCACCGGCCTCACTGTGGATGGTCCTCTAGAAAAACCCGGATATCCTGACCAATTATTGCCTAGCTCTAAATCTGAGGCTGTGCGAATTGCTTTAAAAAGTAAGCCCAACTCTTAAAAAACAAGACGCTATTGCAGAGGCAGCACACGCAGAAGCTGATAAAACCTTTGGCGGCCTTCTTCCTTCTTTCGACGTCAGTGCAACGGTATCAAGGCAGCTAACCGATCAATGGGATAAACGCTCATATTACCAGGGCACGGAAAAACACGGCGTGAGCAGGTTGAAGCCAAAGCAACGCTATCTATTCCCTTGACTTCCGAGGCAGTACACAAGCATCCATTCGACAAAGGAAGTACACATCTGCTCAAAAACGATTACAGGCAATCTACGAACGCCGCAATGTCATGGAGCAAGTAAGTCAGCAATGGGATGCCTTAGAGGCGGCACGGGCGCAAATTAAGCAGCTCGAGTCACAAGTTAAAGCTTCAAAAATTGCGCTTGAAACTGTCAACGAAGAGTTCTTGTCTGGCAGCAAGACAACCCTCGATGTACTAACAGCAGAGCAAGAGCTTTCAAATGCGCAAGTTGAACTTGTTAAAATTGAACAAAACGTTATTTTGTCTGCCTACAAGCTCTTAGCCCTTCTCGGCAAACTCACTGCACCAAATCTAGATCTAAACGTATCTATCTACGATCCACAATCAGACTATGATCAAATGCCTTTCTGGGGTATAAATATCAGTCATGATCAACGCATCAATGATCAAATATTATCAAATAAAACAATGAAACAAGCCGAGGCAACAAATGACTTCTGAAACCAACCAAAAAAAATACGGTTCCTTTGTCTGACGACAATATAGAAGAAAACATGGAGGATATTCTTGACTCTATCCGCCAAATCATGAATATAGAGGCCCCATCCTCTCCAACGCCTTCTGGAAAAAGTTCAGCTGCCAAGAAAAAGTCAGCTTCTTTTTCGGATATTCCTCATATTAGCGACAAGAAAAGCCTTCATCCACAAACACTGAAGCAGGAGGTGACAATGTTCTTGTGCTGCAAAAACCGCTCGCTCACCTCTAAAATCTGCCACGTCTGCTGACGCGAAGAACGTGGGGAAAGAAGCGAAAAACAAAGAATTTTTTTTTGCCAGACCTTATCAAAGAGAATCACTTCATATTTCTATTGAAAAGTGGGTGATGAAAACGTTGAGCCCATTGTTGAAAAAGTGGTGCGCGAAGAAATTAAAAATGCTTAATTTGCCGAAATCATAGTAGCATTACTATACTTGGCCTGGTTTGAATTTGACTTTTCAATATTTTTTATGACAATGGTTTCATATGGACTGCGCTTCGGCCTTTCCGTTTTTTTGACGTCTCGTTAATTATTACTAACAAACTAATTAAGGTTTATCATGTCCACAAAAAAAGAATCCAAATCAGAGTTTACAGGCTGGCGGTCCATCGTATGGCCCATTCATAATCACGAACTAAAGAAGTTCCTGCCTATGGGGCTTATTATGTTTTGCGTTTTGGTGATTTATACCATTCTTCGCGATACAAAAGACGCTCTTGTTGTAACAGCACCAGGTTCAGGCGCTGAAAGTCTTGCCTTCCTAAAAGGAATTGGTGTTACATTTTCTGCGATTTTATTTATGATTATGTATACGAAAGCAGCAAATATTTTTAAAAGAGAAGGTCTTTTCTACATTACGGCCCTTCCCTTCCTAATATTTTTCGTTTCATTCGCATTCATTATCTATCCACTGCGTGAAGTCTTCCACATGACACCCGACACAATCAGTCAATACCAAGCCATGTACCCTGGCCTTCACTGGATTATCCCTATTGTGGGTAACTGGACATATAGTGTGTTCTACATTCTTTCAGAACTGTGGGGTAGTGCTGTACTTTCCCTTCTTTTCTGGCAGTTTGCAAACGCCATTACGCCTGTGATTCAAGCGAAAAGATTTTATGGAATGTTTGGTTTCCTTGGAAACTTCGGCCTTCTTTTGTCTGGTCCGGCTGTATACTATCTTTCAAAAGTAACAACTACCATGGGACTTTCTCAATCAGAAGCATGGTCATTAAGTCTTAAGTACTTGATGGGTATGGTTTTTGTTGTTGGTGTTATCTTTTTGTACACGTTCTACTGGATGAACAGAAATGTTCTAACAGACAAGCGTCACTATGACCCTGAAGCTATGGGTGAAAAGAAGAAAAAAGCGAAACTTTCTCTTGGTGAAAGCTTAAAGTTCATCATGAAATCTCGCTACTTAGGTCTTTTGGCTGTTCTTGTTCTTTCCTACGGTGTTTCCATCAACATCTTTGAAGGTGTGTGGAAAGGGCAAATCAAACTCGCTTTCCCAACAGAGAATGAATACAACGCTGTTATGGGCGGACTTTCCACAGTAACAGGTGTAATTGCCATTACCCTGATGTTGATCGGAAGCAACATTTTACGCCGTTTCTCTTGGCGTACTGCTGCCCTGATTACACCATGCGTATTGTTGGTAGGAATTCTGATCTTCTTTGGTGTTGTCTTCCACAACAACTCACTTCTACCAGAAGGGTTAAAAATCAAAGAAGCCCTTTCACAAGGTTTGATGAACAGAGAACTTATTGTGTTTGCTGTTTTCCTTGGTCTTGGTGTGAATGCCTTTGGTAAAGCTGTGAAATATTCACTTTTCGACCCAACAAAGGAAATGGCTTATATTCCTCTTGACCCAGAACTTAAGGTTAAAGGTAAGGCCGCAGTTGATGTCATTGGTGGACGCGGTGGTAAGTCAGGTGGATCTTATATCCAAATGGGTCTACTCACAGCCTTTGCAGGCAGCGCCCTTTACCAGTTGGTTCACATCATTGCACCAATCTTGGTTATCGTTGTCATTGGATGGATCTTCTCTGTCTTTGGATTGAGCAAAAGTTCAAAGCACTGACAAAATCAGAAGGTTAGTTCAACAACAAAACCCTTCAAAAAACCCCAGAAGAATTCTTCTGGGGTTTTTTATGGGTACGATACTGAAACAAAGTAAAGACCTTCAGCAGGCGCGGTGGGGCCTGCAACCGATCGATCTTTTGCCGTTAACATAAACTGAATGTCTTTAGGCTGAAATCGCCCTTACCTATATCAACAAGCGTGCCCACCATATTTCGCACTTGATGGTGCAGAAATGAGCGTGCTTTAATATCAAAAATAATCTCGTCTTTATCGGTGCTGACATTAAAAATATCAATCGTGCGTACCGTTGTTTTGGCCTGACAATGCACCGTTCTAAATGATGTAAAGTCATGCTGCCCTAGAAAATAACGCGCGCCCTCTTTCATAGAAGTAAAATCAAGGGGTAAAGAAACATGCCACGCTCGGTTCTCTCTTCTAAAGAAAGCTTTGCCCGACGATTCATCACCCTATATCGATAAGAGCGTGCCACAGCAGAAAAGCGCGCATGAAAATCATCTGTAACGCTTTGAACACTTAAAATAGAAATGGGTACATCTTTGAGAAAGTGATTAACGGCACGCATCACTGTTTTTTCATCGAGATTATCCGGTAAATCAACGTGTGCAACTTGCCCAAGGGCATGCACCCCTGCATCTGTTCGTCCTGCAACATATAGGGTGCAAGGCTGATGGGAAAATTGCTGAATGGCATTTTCTATATTCTCTTGCACACTTGGCGCATTATCTTGTTTTTGCCACCCTGAAAATGGGGTGCCATCATATTCAATTGTCAGTTTAAATCTTGTCACGTTTCTTTTGCCTTAAATTTTGAAAAAATGTTTTCAGCAACTGTCCGCATTCTTGTGCCAGTACACCCGATTCAACATGAGGACGGTGATGACATGTCTCTTGTTCAAAAAAACGTGGGCCATGTATAACACCCCCACCTTTAGAGTCAAGCGCACCAAAAACAACAGAACGTACCCGTGCCAACGAGATTGCTCCAGCGCACATGGCACAAGGTTCAAGCGTCACATACAAATCACAATCGATTAAACGCTCATTCCCCAAAGACTTTGCCGCTTCACGAATCGCTATCACTTCTGCGTGTGCCGTAGGATCTTTAAGTGTAATAATTTTATTTGAAGCACGTGCAATAATTTCATTGTTTCTCACAACCACAGCGCCCACAGGCACTTCGCCTTGTTCAAACGCATGCTTTGCTTCTTGTAATGCCTCATTCATAAAGGTATTCTGTGTACTCATAACATAAAGCTAGGTATTGAAATGGAAAAAAGCAAGCTAAAGATTGAAGCACCAACTTGGGATTTAACAGACTTTTATGAAAGTCCCAGCGATCCAAAAATTGAAGAAGACTTTAAAGCCCTCTCAAAAAGGATAGAAAGTTTCTGCAAAAAATATGAAGGCAACATTCATAAACTTCAAAGTAAGGACTTGTATCACGCCATCAAAGACTATGAAAGCATCTCAGAATTGCTTTCATTTATTACAAGCTATGCTGTGCTTATCTACACACAAAATATGAACGATAAAAAGGGCGCAAGCTTTTATCAGCATGCTTTAGAAAAAGCGGCAGATCTTTCGAAAAAGATGATTTTCTTTTGCCTAGAAATCAACCAAATTTCCGATAAGAGTTTAAATGAGTTTTATAAAGAATCCGCTGATCTAAAACTCTACAAACCCTGGATTAGTGACACACGCGTTTTCAAACCACATCAACTTGATCAGAAAACAGAAACTCTTTTTCACGAACTCAGCCTACCCGCTTCAAGTAATTGGGTGCGCTTATACGACGAAACTTTTGCAAGTTTAAAATTTTCCTTTCAGGGAAAAGAATACTCTTGCACAGAAATTCTTAACTTCTCTTTCGAAGCCGATGAAAACCTTCGCAAAGAATCAAGCCTTGTTTTTGGAGAAAAATTAAAAGAAATAAGTCGCCAATCTTCACTGATTCTCAACACGCTTGCAAAAGAGAAACAAATTTCCGACACCTGGCATCACTATGATCGCCCCGTGGCTTCACGAAACCGAGAAAATCACGTAGAGGATAAGGTGATCGAAACACTTCTTAAAAGTGTCCAAAACAACTATCAAAAAACAAGTCACCGGTTTTATAAGCTTAAGGCAAAGTGGCTTGGAAAAGAAAAAGCTTAATTATTGGGATCGTAATGCGCCTCTTCCCACACAAAAAATGCAAACATACAGCTGGGATGAAGCAAGGGATATTGTGCTTGAAGCCTATCATCAATTTTCACCAGAAATGGCAAAAGTTGGGAAACAGTTTTTGACAAGAATTGGATTGATGCTGCACTTCGACCTGGAAAAGATAGTGGTGCTTTTTTTCGCACCCTACGGTGCCTTCTGTTCACCCCCTATATTCTGCAAAACTATCAAGGAAAAGTTTGGGATATTATGACGCTTGCCCACGAACTTGGACATGGCATTCACCAAGTTCTTTCTGCAAAGCAAGGATATTTAATGGCAGACACCCCCCTCACACTTGCAGAAACAGCCAGTATCTTTGGTGAAATGCTAACGTTCCAGTCTCTTCTTTCAAAAACACAAAGCAAAGAAGAGCGCAAAATTATTCTTGCCGGTAAAGTAAGCGACATGTTGAATTCAATTATGCGCCAAATATCTTTCTCTCTTTTCGAGCACAAGTTCCACGATATCCGACGCGATCACGAATTATCGACAGAGGAAATTTGTGACATTTGGATGGAAACACAAAAAAAGCCTTGGACCCTATGTTGAATTAAGCGGAAACTATGCCTATTACTGGAGCTACATTTCCCACTTTTTTCATGTTCCTTTTTATGTTTACGCGTATGCCTTTGGGAATTGTCTAGTGAATTCACTGTATATGCGCTTCCAAGAAGCGCCCAATGGGTTCCAAGATAAATACATCAGCATGCTTTCTGCAGGGGGCACCCTTCACCATAAGGACTTGCTGAAACCTTTCAATTTAGATGCCACAGAGTCTAACTTTTGGGATCAAGGGTTAAACCTTGTTTCAACCATGATTGACGAGCTTGAAGACCTCTCTTAATGGATGAAAATACTTTATTGAAGCGTATGAAGCGGTATGGAGGACACACCGCTTTACTGGCCACTTTGGCAAAGGAACACGTTCAAGGAAATACACCACAGTTCTATCAAAAACTTGTCCGCGAACTTGGCCTTTTTAAAGGCCCTTTAATGAAAGTTGGCCAACTGTTGTCAATGGTGCCCGGCATCATTCCAGAAGAATATGCAGCTATACTAAAAACACTGCAAACCCAAGCCCCTCCCATGGGTCCCTTGTTTGTAAAACGCCGTATGCGGGGTGAGTTAGGCACAAGTTGGGAAAATTTTTTCTCTGATTTTTCCCTAAACCCCACTGCTGCAGCATCCATTGGGCAAGTTCATCAAGCCACAACCGTTGATGGTAAAAGCGTTGCTTGCAAATTACAGTACCCTAACATGGCAGGGATTCTAGAATCAGATCTGAATCAACTAAAAATTCTTCTTACCCTCTATGAAGCGCAAGGTGGAACTTTTAAAACTGAGGGTTTCTTTTCGGAAACAAAAAAACATTTGTATGAAGAAGTTGATTATATTCATGAGGCTAAAAATATCTGCACTTTTAAAAATATATTTATGCCTTATCACCACATCCATGTGCCTGAAGTCATTCATGCCCTTTCTACAGATCGACTGCTTACAATGTCATGGATGGATGGACATCCTCTCGAAGCTCAAAAAGAAAAAACCCATGCCTTTCGAAAAAAAATAACCAAGCACTTATTCTGGTCATGGTATTATCCACTTTACAGTAAGGGGTATTTGCACGGCGACCCCCACTCAGGCAACTTTCTTTTTTCAAAAGAAGGTGACGTCATATTGCTTGATTTTGGATGTGTGCGACAATTTTCGGACACGTTTCTCGAAGGTACAAAGCTTCTCTATCAAAATCTTAAACATAAAAAAACAGACTGCAGAGAGGCTTATGCGCTGTGGGGATTTGAAGGCTTAAGTAAAGACCTTGCCGAAACACTTAATCATTGGTCTGCCTTTCTCTATGGCCCTATTATCCAAAACAAAGTACAAAAAATTAATGAATCTTACACCGTTGATGCAGGAAAAAAGTTGGCCAAAGATATTTTATCAGCCCTAAAAGCGCAAGGGAAAGTAGCCCTTCCCCAAGAGTTTATTTTAATGCACCGCGCTGCTGTTGGGATGGGGGCCGCCTTTATTCAACTTGATGCGTCACTCAATTGGCAGCATCTTTTTGAAGAAATGCTATCCGCAACTGCCCTGCATTAAGAGTGCAACATCGCCAGATAGATACAGAATCACGTTGATCACTGCAAAAGAAATAAAGGTTGAAAGCACAATCAAAGTGTTCGCCATTTGCACATTTAAACCATATCGTTGTGCATACAAAGCACACGTCCTTGAGCTTGGCATAGCTGCCATCAATGAAACCGTAAGCAACCAATAAGGGTTTAACTCAAAAATATATTTTCCAATCGAAAAGGCAACAAGGGGATGCAAAAAGTTTTTTAAGCGCAAGACGTATCATAACCTCTTTTCGATCGCTTTTATGAATACTAATCTTGTCTTGTTCTAGAGACAGACCTAATACAAATAAAGAAATCGGCGCTGCACCTTTCCCCCATAAGGTCAAGAAAGTACGATATCGTAGATGGAAAAGAAATGTGGAAATATGAAAAAATAAACCCAACTAATGAAGCGGGAATAATAGGTGTTCTAATAATTGCTTTTGGTAACTCTTTTAAAAATGAAAGTCCGCCAAATCCTGACTTCTTAGATTGTGAAGCATATTCAATAATACCCAAAATGGTAGGCGCCAAAATAAGCTGCTGAAAAACAGTAACCATAACAACAGGCGATACTGTTTTGAAGAACAGTAAAAAGATAGGAATCGCCAAGAAGGCTGTATTCACCTGGCCCGATGTCATCATTGTTAAAGCCATTTCACCAAGCGACTGTTTAAAAACTTTCTTAGCCACAAGCCAGCCAATAAAAACAAGGGGAATGCTGCCTGTAATCACTACAGCCATGTATGAAAAATTAAAAATTTTATCAATAGAATATTTAGAAAACTGGTTTAAAACCATACAAGGTAATGCCACAAGAAATACAAAGTCTGATAAAACAGACGTGGCTCTCTTACCTAGCATATGGAAATAAGAAGCTAGATACCCAAAAAGAATTGCACCAAAAATAGGGACGTTACTTTTAATCAAATGTAATATAAGCATTAAACTCTCACTTTGTTTAAAGGATGATGTATCACCTGCATGGTCAGTTTCACCGCATGCATCCCATCCCGCATTAATAAATTAAAAAACAAGCCCCACCTTGCTTTGAAAGATTTTTACATGTTGCCTGTGCTTTTTCTTTTGAAGGAAAGGGGCCAACTTGTATACGGTGGAAAACACCTTTTTTTCCTAAATCTTTCTGTACAATATCAACACCCCATTCAGAGAGAAGTGTCTTAAATTTAAACTTAAGTCGCTTCAGCTCTTTTTCTGCTTCTTTTGCAGAGGGAAGAGATCCAACTTGCAAAAAGAATTCTTTTTGATACGCTGATTTTGGGGCTTTCTCTTCCATGTGAATCACTTCATTTTTGCTTTCTGAAGGAACTGTTACAGGCTTTGAAGAAAGGTCAGGCGCTGTTTCAACAACGGGCTGCTCGTCTTCAACCACCAAAGCCGTTTTACCTTCTTTCTCTTTAGAAATAAGGCTGTAAATTGAATCTCCTTCGCGTTCTTTATCTTTTTGAGGGTATTCTTTTGAAACAGACTCTGCCATGATGACAGGGATGTTGGCTTCATCCAACTCATCCGTATGCGTCATCATCATGTTCCAGAAAAAAATCAATGCAGCAATAACGGCAACGGCCAGCACAAGAACCAGCGTTACGCGTGACGACCACCAACGAAGACGTGTTTGATTTGGTTGGCTTTCTGGTTGCCAAGGACTTTCTTGCATAATAATACTCCAATGTCGTATAATCGCAGAACTTTAGTGTTTTGGTCAATATGAATTGACGTTTTGTCTATACATACATCCAAATTAGACTTGAAGCACGGTAATTTAAGTATGAAATTAATATGACGCAACCTTCTTTTAAAATCGAGCAACTTGCACAAGAAAAGCTAAAAGATATCCATGAAAAAAAAGGACAGTTTTTACGAATTACTGTTATTTCTGGTGGATGCTCTGGCTTCCAGTACAAACTTGATCTCGAAAACAACCAAAATCCCGATGACGTTGTGATCGTTGAAGAGACCGCAAAAGTTGTCATTGACCCGACTTCTTTCGCACTCCTCGAAGGTTCCGAATTAAAATATGTAGAAGAACTTATTGGTTCTTATTTTCAGGTTGTGAACCCCAATGCATCTGAATCTTGTGGATGTGGGGGATCTTTCGGTTTATGAAAATAGCAACGTGGAATGTTAACTCGATTCGCACACGCCTTCCCATTATAGAAGAATGGGTAAAAACCTCTGCCCCAGATGTCATTCTTTTACAAGAATTAAAGTGCGTTAACGAAGCTTTTCCCCACGAATTTATTGAAGACTTAGGGTATAACATTGCACTGCATGGCCAAAAAACATTTAACGGTGTGGCCATTTTGTCAAAATTCCCTATTGAAGATATCACAACAAATTTACCAAATTTTGATGACCCGCAAGCACGCTACATTGAAGCTTTTACAGGAGGCGTGCGTGTTGCTTCCCTCTATGCGCCCAATGGGTCAGAAGTCGGCAGCGAAAAGTTTTCATACAAGCTATCCTTTTACAAACACCTATGCTTGCACCTTGAACACGTATTGCAACATAAAAGAGCCATTTTTAATTGGTGGCGACTATAACATTGCCCCAACAGATGCCGATGTACATGATCCTGAAAAGTGGAAAGAGTCTGTGCTTGTAAGCCCTGAAGAGCGTGCAATTTTTCACCAACTCTTAACCCTGGGATTAACAGATACACTGCGTGATCTGCATCCAGAAGAGAAATGCCAAAAGGAAGATTGGTACACCTGGTGGGATTACCGCAGCGGTGCCTGGCATCGAAACTGGGGCCTGCGCATTGATCACATTCTTGCCTCCACCCACGCTAAACAGAAGCTCACCGCTGTTGGCGTTGATCGCGATTTACGGGGTATGACACGCCCGTCAGACCACACACCTTATTGGTGTCAGCTAAAATAAGCCCGCACAATGTCTTGCATTCTTTATAGAGTCTAAATAGTATCTAGGCAGTTATGTAAGAAGGATTTTATGAAACTTATCCGATCATTTTTATCCGTTAGCGGATTCACAGTTCTTAGTCGTATTACAGGTTTTATACGCGAAACACTTCAAGCACACTACATTGGTGTAAACATCGTCAGTGATGCCCTTGGCATTGCCATTAAAATCCCAAGCCTCTTTCGGCGTATTTTTGCAGAAGGTGCATTTAATGTATCTTTTGTGCCTTTATTTTCACAAATGCTTGCTAAAGACGGTCAAAAAACGGCAATGCAGTTTGCCCAAAATATTTTTTCTTTCTTAGCCATTGCCCTCGTCAGCCTTGTTCTTATCGTTGAATTTTTTCTGCCCGACCTCATCCCCCTCTTTTTTCGTGGCCTCACACAAACGCCTGAGCGCTTAAAACTCACCGTAAGTTTTGCTAAAATCACTTTTCCATTTTTATTCTTTATTTCTTTAACAGCTTTTTTTAGTGGTATTTTAAATTCTTTTGAACGTTTTGTGGCCGCAGCCTCATCCCCAGCGGCAGGCAACCTGTTCATTATTGGCGCCCTTATTTACCTCAGCCCCACCCTTGATTCGCCAGGGTATGCGCTTGCATGGGGTGTTCTAGGATGTGGTGTCGTACAGTTTTTATGGGTGTTTGTGCCTTGCCAAATTTCAGGCCTTTTTGTGCGCCCTCAAAAACCAAAAATCACCCCCCAAACAAGAAAGTTTTTAAAAGTCCTGCTGCCTGCTGCCTTGGGGTCAAGCGTGGTACAAATTAATCTTTTTCTCGACATCATGATTGCCTCTTATTTAAAAGTAGGGGGCATTTCATACATGAGTTATGCAGATAGGCTCTCTCAACTTCCCTTAAGTGTCATTGGTATTGCATTAAGCACCGTATTACTTCCAACTCTATCAAAATCCATACGCACGAAAGACATTCAATCCACAAAAGATTTGCAAACTGTCTCTTTTGAAAGTGCCTTTACTCTTTCTCTCCCCGCTATGATCAGCTTAATTTTTCTGGCTCCATTTTTGGTTGAGAATCTCTATGCCCATGGCCGATTCAAAGTGGATGATATTATTCCCACAGCCAATACTTTAAAAGCGCTTGCGTCAGGGTTGCCTGCGTATATTTTGATCAAGCTTTTTAGCACATGCTTTTTTGCAAACAGAGATACCCGCACCCCTATGATTATTGGCATTATCTCTGTTGGTCTTAACGTCACCTTGAACTTGCTTTTAATTAACCCTCTTGCCCATGTGGGACTTGCCCTTTCCACAAGCATTGCAGCTTGGACACAAGCAATCATTTTAGGTGTGCTTTTGGTTAGAAAAAAACTGTTTTCTTTTCATCGCACCTGCACACGTATGCACGCAAAGTGATTATTCCCGTCCTTGTTTTATTGGTTTATTTTTTATTTTTTATACATATTTTGAAAATGCGGTGCGTGCTCTCAGCCCTTCTCCATGGCTGCTTGTGCCTGCTGTTTTGCTCATGGGCTCATCACTTTATTTGGGCTGCGCCCGCTTGGTAGGTGTATTGCGCCCCAGTTATTTTAGAATGTTTTTAAAAAAGGAATAACTTTATTAGTCTATAAAAACTTCTTCAATTTTTCTCGTGATTGTTCGTAGGCTGCTTGTTCTTTTGTAAACCGCAATTGGCGCGTGTACAGTTCGTCTAAATTTCCTTCGGTGCTTTTTCAACAATCTGTTTATTGCCCAGTTTTTGCTCTACTTTTTCAAGCTCTTTCTCGATTCGAGCCAACTCTTTTTCAAGACGTTTTTCCTCAGCCGCTGCATCAAAGCATCCGCAACATCAACCAGTATGGGCTCACGTCCAACAACGACTTCAACGGCTTTTTCTTCTTGCACAGCTGGCACAATTTTAACGCGCCCAAGTCGCTGAATCATAGGGGCGTTTGTC
Organism: Holosporaceae bacterium; assembly: GCA_022646525.1. Classification (GTDB taxonomy): domain Bacteria; phylum Pseudomonadota; class Alphaproteobacteria; order UBA7879; family UBA5542; genus UBA5542. The sequence continues at coordinate 143,631 of CP060261.1, forward strand.
GTAACAACCGAAAGCATTTCTTGAGAAATGCGATTCATCCCCACTTCTAAAAGATGTGTTGTTGCAATGCTCAGCTCTGCACGCAAAGATCGAAGGGTGCCGATCATCTCTGTCACAAAATTGATGTCTTGTTGTGATTTTTGGTAATCCCTTTTTTCAAAGGTGGGCCAATCAGCAGAAATCAGCAACCCTTCACCCCAAAGAGACTTCCAGATCTCTTCGCTAATATACAGCATGATTGGGTGCATGATATGCATCAAGATTCCTAAACCCCACCCATTGTTTCTTGGGTTTCTTTTTTTTTTTTTGAATCTGATTCCACAAGTAAAGGCTTCGTAAGCTCAAGATACCAATCACAATACGTGCCCCATAAAAAATGGTAAATTGTTGATGAGGCCTCGTGAAAACGATAATTTTCAAACTATCTGTTACTTTATCCTGGCAATTTTGAAGTTCGGCAATAATCCACTGGTTCAAAGGATGTGCAACATTTTTTTGGGCTGTATGACGTAGACCAAGCAGCGCCACTCATCAACGCATAGCGTGTAGCATTCAAATCTTCGTTGTAAAATTTCGAGACCCTGATACATGATCTTCACCCAATTTAATGTCACGACCAGGGGCAGCCATGGACGCCAATGTATATCGTACGGCATCTGCCCCATACTGATCAATCAGATACAAAGGATCAATCACATTCCCTTTTGATTTAGACATTTTTTGGCCTTTAGAGTCACGTACCAAAGTGTGCATATACACTTCTTTAAAAGGCACATCACCTGTAAAGTAAAGCCCCAGCATCATCATGCGCGCAACCCAGAAAAAGATAATATCAAACCCTGTCACCAAAACACTGGTTGGGTAACGCTTTTTGAAAAACAGGATCATTTTCAAACCCGTCTAAAGTCACAATTGGCCATAACCCCGAAGAAAACCATGTATCTAAAACATCTGTTTCAGGTTTTAAATCAACATCTTTTCCATATTTTTCTTTAGCTTCTCTCAAGGCATCTTTTTTATGCTCTGCCACAAAAACATCGCCATCTGGCCCATACCATGCCGGAATTTCATGCCCCCACCATAATTGGCGTGACACACACCAAGGCTGAATATTTTCCATCCACTCAAAATAAACATTAAGCCAATTTTCAGGCACAAAAACGGTCTTTTTATCCCGAACAACCTGCATTGCTTTTTGTGCCAACGTTTTGGCATCGACATACCACTGATCTGTCAGTCGTGGTTCAATCACAAGGTCAGAGCGATCCCCGTGGGGAACCGAATGGGTAAGGGTTTCTACTTTAACAAGCTGTTCAGTTTCATTTAACGCATCGACAATTTTTTTACGTGCCACATCACAAGATAGCCCTTGATAGTCTTCTGGAACAAACTCTCCAGATAGTTTGTTGTGTACATCTAAAATAACGTACAAAGGCAAATCATGTCGCTGGCCAACTTCAAAGTCATTAAAATCATGGGCAGGCGTAATTTTAACGGCACCCGTTCCTTTTTCAGGGTCACTATGATGATCGGCAATAATCGGAATCCGACGGCCAGAAACAGGAATGATAATTTTTTGCCCAATTAAGTTTTTATATTTTTCATCTTCTGGATGCACAGCAACCGCCACATCCCCAAACAAAGTTTCTGGGCGTGTTGTGGCAATGGTGATATGTCCCTCTCCCGAAGCAAGTGGATAGGCAATATAATAAAATTTGGATTTTTATTTCTTTTTGAATTACCTCGACATCAGAAATAGCTGTTTGGTATTTAACATCCCAATTCACAAGGCGCTTATCTTTATAAATTAATCCATCTTTATAAAGCTTCACAAAGCACTGACGCACATTCTCATTCGAACGGTCATCCATCGTAAACCGCTCACGCGACCAATCAGCGCTCGCCCCTAGCCGCTTTAACTGATGAATAATTGCACCGCCTGACTTTTCTTTCCAATCCACACGGCTCAAAAAGCCTCGCGCCCCATGTCTTGTCGCTTCTTGTTTTCCTTCTGCAATTCACGCTCAACCACCATTTGTGTTGCAATTCCTGCATGATCGGTGCCAGGCTGCCATAAAACAGAACGCCCCAACATACGATGAAAACGCACCAAAACATCTTGCAGTGTAAACGTAAGTGCATGCCCTAAATGCAGATTACCTGTCACATTTGCAGGGGGCATAATAATTGTATAGGGGTCTCCCTTCTTTGAAGGGGTGAAAGCTTTTCTTTTTCCCATAGCTTATAGAATGCATTTTCTGTTACAGTCAGGGTTGTATTTTTTTATCTAACATTGAAACTCACAAAATTTTGATTCCCAACTTTATCGAAATGGCTTCACGATTTAAAAGAAAAAATGTGGTCTGAACTAGCTTTTTATGTTACTTTCAAAAACTATTTAGAGGAAAATATGATTAAAAAGCTTTTCTTAGTAACTTTTACTTGCGCAATGTTGGGCCATTCAAACGCCCCGTAGAAATGGGTGACGCCAACATCCGCCGTATCGAAAAAGATCTGCATCTTCTTCAAAAGTTTGTATACAAGCGCTTTGGGAGACCAAGACTTTACCGATGCAGGCCTAACACCGCCCGCTAATGTTGATCCAGATCAAGAACAAACCTTAGAGCGCATCAACCAGCTTGAAGAAACACTTATGTCACTGACGCGTAAGTTGGAAGAGTTGTCGCACACTGTTAAAATGAAGCAGGATACAGTTGATACATTGAAAGAGCACATTTCAAAGCTAGAAACGCATATTACTACCCTTGAAAACAGCCTTAAGAATCAAGAAAAAGCATCTTTTGATGCACGCCTTAATACTGATGTCTGCTGATGCTTTTGCCCTTTTTCTTGAAACTGAATCACAGCTTCTTGCCGACTCTGAGAAAGAAAAGGCCTTTGATGTATTTACTAAGCGGTTCCCTAATCACGAAAAATACACACAAGTGCTAAAAGATTTAATCTATCTACTCTATAAACAAGGCAAATATAAGGAGACTGCACGCCTTGCAGGGGCTTATAAAAAAAGCTCCCGACGCACGTGAAGCACCCGAAATACTTCTCTTGCTTGCATACAGTTTAAACCAACTTGGTAAAACAAAAGAAGCATGTGTAACAATCCAAAAGATTCGGTCATCTTATAAAGAGCTTTCACAAAGCTTCAAACAACGGCTTTTTGATGCAGAAAGCCAGTACAAATGCACCGTCCCCAAAAGTGACTCAAAGCCTGCTTAAAACGTTTAGTGCTTCTATGGAAGCACTGGGGCCATTTGAAAAAGAACCCCACATTGCTGTTGCCGTTTCAGGAGGCATGGATAGTCTTGCACTCACGTTTCTAGCAGAAGCTTGGGTGCGCAAACAAAATGGAAAGTTAACACTTTTCCATGTGAACCATGGTTTGCGCAAAGCATCTACTGAAGAGGCTGAAAAAGTATCTAAGTGGATGAAATCACGCGGACACACAGTGCATGTTTTAAGTTGGAATCCATCCGAGCAGCCCACAACACGCATTCAAGAACGGGCACGTCATGCACGCTATAACCTGCTTGATCGTGCTTGCCAGAAACACAATATTCTGCACCTACTCACAGGCCATCATAAGGATGATGACATTGAAACATTTCTCATGCGAAAAGAAAAAAAAAGCAGCGATTATGGCCTTGCCGGCATGAGTCGGCTCACATACCTCGCACACTGTCGGCTACTTCGTCCTTTGCTATCTATCTCCAAGAAAAACTTAGAAACCGTTATCGAGGATCATCCATATATTGAAGACCCAAGCAATAAAAACACTTCTTTTAAGCGCGCAGCTTTACGTGAACAAGGGCTTCCCCATCAAAATATGGCACCATTTAAAGAAAAACGCCAAGAAGATGAAGCATACGCTATTTCATTTCTTGCAAAAACTTAGCGCTTTCTCCTTTTGGGTATGCCACGCTTCTTTTGAAGATGCAGCAGATAAGTCGATCACAAATGTACAACACCAACTTGCGCTCGGCTTTGTTATCCGACATATCGGACAAACAGATTATCTGCCACGGCTTGAAGACGTTCAGACCGTCCTCGATTCAAAAACACATGCTGTATTGGCAGTACCGTTATCTACAAATATCAAAATAAAATTTGGATCACACCAGACATGCGCTTGCTGCCAAAACAATGCTCAAGCAAGGAACACACTTTGTGTGGCAAAGATACACCGTACAAACAGACCACTTAACCACGATTGCGCCCCTTGGCGAAAAAGGATGGGCGCAAGTAAAGCCCACGTACAGTCAGACTTGCCGCTTTTACCCTTAAAAACACTGCCACTTTTTGGCAAAACGAAACTGTTTATTGCGTGCCTTTTTTTGCCGTTTTCAAACAGCAAAATCAACTGAAAATTCAATACACACCAAAAAAATCTATCCTTGCAGAATTCTTTGTTTAAGACTACACTTTCAGTCGTTTTAAGGAGTTTTATATGAGCACCAATCAAAAAATTTTTTGATTCTTCTGCTATTAGTGGCAGGACTGTTTTTTATTTATCAGAATTTTCTAGATCATTCGACAAAAGCCAAAGGAAACCAAATTGACTACACCACTTTTCAACAAGCTGTACAGTCAAATGATATCCAAGATGTCGAGATGCGAGGCGACACCATCAAAGGGCACCGCCTAAACGGCACGCCTTTCTTAACCCGTGTACCTGAACATACAGATGTCGCCAACACTTTGGCCCAAAAAGGCATTAAAGTGCAGGCCAAAAGTCGCGATGAAGACAAATCAACCTTTTGGAGCATTTTAATTTCCTGGTTCCCAACGCTTCTCTTTATTGGCGTGTGGGTTTATTTTTACAGACAAATGCAGTCTGGGGGTGGAAAAGCCCTTGGGTTTGGCAAATCAAAGGCAAAAATGCTGGTTCAAAAAACCGGCAAGGTCACATTCAAAGATGTTGCCGGCATTGCAGAGTCGAAGCAAGAAGTTGAAGAAATTGTCGAGTTTTTAAGAGATCCTCAGAAATTTCAAAGACTCGGCGGGCAAATCCCCAAAGGTGTTCTGCTTATTGGTTCTCCTGGAAACGGTAAAACGCTTTTAGCGAGGGCTATTGCAGGTGAAGCCAATGTTCCCTTTTTTAGTATCTCAGGGTCAGACTTTGTTGAAATGTTTGTGGGTGTGGGTGCAAGCCGTGTCCGCGATATGTTCGAGCAAGCAAAGAAACATGCGCCTTGCATTCTGTTTATAGATGAAATTGATGCCGTTGGCCGTCACAGAGGTGCCGGTGTGGGTGGTGGCAACGATGAACGCGAGCAAACGCTCAACCAACTTCTTGTTGAAATGGATGGCTTTGAATCAAACGAAGGCATCATTTTGGTGGCTGCCACCAACCGCCCTGATGTTTTAGACCCAGCCCTTCTGCGCCCTGGGCGCTTTGATCGACAGGTTGTTGTGCCCGCACCAGATGTTAATGGACGCGAAGAAATTCTTAAGGTGCACATTAAAAAAGTAACGGCAGCAGAAGATGTTGATATGCGCATTATTGCACGGGGCACACCTGGGTTTTCAGGTGCCGATTTGGCAAACCTTGTAAACGAAGCCGCCCTTCTTTCTGCACGAAAAGGCCGTCGCTTTGTTACCATGGAAGAACTGGAAGAAGCAAAAGACAAGGTCATGATGGGTACAGAGAGACGCTCTCTTGCCATGTCTGATGAAGAGAAAAAACTCACTGCTTATCATGAGGCAGGCCATGCCCTTGTTGGTTTTTATTTGCCCGATTCAGATCCCATTCATAAAGCAACCATTATTCCTCGTGGGCGTGCCCTTGGCATGGTGATGCGCCTTCCAGAAGGTGATCGCTTATCGATGAATCTTGCCAAGCTAAAAGCAGACCTTGCTGTTGCGATGGGTGGACGTGTTGCTGAAGAAAAAATATTTGGCAAAAGCAAAGTCACCACAGGCGCGTCTTCAGATATTCGATATGCAACTGAAATTGCACGCCGTATGGTAACTGAATGGGGCCTCAGCGATAAAATGGGGCCTATTACCTACGGTGCACCACAGCAAGAATTATTCTTAGGGCATTCTGTAACACAAACACAAACCATGTCTGAAGAAACGGCAAGATCTGTTGACGCAGAAATATACCGGATTGTGCAAGAAGGGTACAAAACTGCAAAAAAACTTCTTAAAGCATGCAGACCAACTAGAATCTCTTGCCCAAGCATTAATTGAATTTGAAACATTAACAGGCGAAGAAATTAAAGATCTTTTCTCTGGAAAAAAATTAAAGCCTTTAAAAAAGAAAAAGGACCGTGTCGTTAAAAAAACATCTCTTCCTGTTTTGAAGGATACAAACTCAAAGAAGGAAAAAGACGGTAAGTAAGGCCATGAAAAAAAAATTTTTTTTTGGGACAGATGGTATTCGTGGCCTTGTGAATAAAAGGCAGCATGACCCCTGGCATGCTAACTAAGATTGCACAAGCAACAGGCCTTTACTTTCAAAAAGAACCACGCAGACACATTGTCGTTATTGGAAAAGACACAAGACTATCTGGGTATTTAGTAGAACCTGCCTTAACGTCAGGATTTATTTCTATGGGCATGGATGTTGTTCTTGTAGGGCCCGTCCCTACCCCTGCCGTTTCTTTATTAACTAAATCTCTTCGAGCAGACTTGGGTGTTATGATTTCAGCATCGCATAACCCCTACACAGATAATGGCTTAAAGTTTTTTACTTCCGAAGGTCTACAAACTAACAGACGCACAAGAACTAGAAATTGAAGAGCTCGTCCAAACTTTTGATCAAAAAAAACTTTCCCCAGCAACCACTTTGGGGCGCGCCAAAAGATTAGATGACGCAGCAGGTCGATATGTTGAGTTCATTAAATCTACGTTTCCAGCTGGCAAACGCCTTGATGGACTGAAAGTTGTCATCGATTGTGCAAAAACGGTGCTGCTTACAAAAAATTGCACCCATGGTTTTATGGGAACTGGGCGCTGAAGTGATCGCAATCGGGGTAGACCCCAATGGGCGTAACATCAACTTAGACTGTGGTGCAACCTCTCCTCAAACAATGGCAGAGCGTGTTTTAGAAGAAAAAGCAGACATTGGTATCGCCCTTGACGGTGATGCGGATCGTATCATTATTTCTGATGAAAAAGGCACGATCATTGAAGGCGATAAAATTATTGGTGCCATTGCCTATGCATGGAAAAAAGAAGGGCGCCTTAAAAACAACTGCATTGTGACAACAATTATGTCCAATGGTGGTTTAAAAAAATATCTCGAAAAAGAAAACGTACAAGTCATTCAAACCCCTGTTGGAGACCGCCATGTTGGGCAAGCCATGAACAAGTATGGTTGTAATATTGGGGGCGAACCCTCTGGGCACGTTATCTTAAATGATTACGGTGCCACTGGAGACGGCCTTTTAACCGCCCTTCAAATTTTGGCAATTATGGTACAGTCTGGTGACAAGGCAAGCAAAATTTGTACCCCTTTTTCTTTGTCGCCACAGATGATTAAAAACATTCCATTGCACAATAAATCACTTTTGGAAGAAGGCGATGTTAAAAATAAAATAGAAAAGCTTTCAGAAAATCTAAAAAAAGAAGGGGGACGGGTACTTGTACGTCCTTCCGGGACAGAGCCTGTTGTGCGCATCATGGCTGAAGGCCCTAATAAAGAAGATCTGGCGCACGCCATCAGCACAATCGCAGCATTCCTTAAGGAAGAAGACAAAGATCGCAACGCATAACGCGCGTCATCTACAGTTATTTTTTAGAGATATTAAGGCCTTGGAAACGGTCTTTGAATTTACCAACCTGACCACCAGCATTAAGAAGACGTTGTACGCCAGTCCAAGCAGGGTGGTTATTTGGATCAATCTGCAGCGTAAGAACATCACCTTTTTTGCCCCAAGTCGAACGTGTTTCGTACTCGGTTCCATCCGTCATAACGACTTTAATCATATGGTAATCGGGGTGAATATCTTTCTTCATAATCAATTCCTTAGCAATTTATTCTCCATGTTCTAGTCAAAAAATGTTAGAAAAAGCAAGAAAAATTTGAATATTCCAAATAATTTCGTAAAATACCTTTTACGAATTAGGCCCTGATCCATAATATGGGCCTCTTAGTTAGAGAAAACTCTAAACGTTAAAGTTTTTAAGAGACATCCATTATGGCAGCCCCATTAATGCCAAAAGCAACAGCCGCATGGTTACTAGATAACACTACACTTACTTTCGAGCAAATTGCAGACTTTTGCCATTTACACCCACTTGAGGGTGCAATCTTTGGCAGACGGCGAAACATTCATCGTTGGTGTCGACCCTGTTGCAACAGACCAGCTGACACTTGAAGAAATTGAAGCAGGCACGAAAGATCCTCTGCACAAGCTGAAGCTTAAGCAAGAAATTTCTGCCAAAATGCGTCGTACAAGTGGCCCTAAGTATACCCCCTTAATCGTCGACAAGACAAGCCAGACGCTGTTTCTTGGCTTCTACGCAATTGTGGAAATCTGAGTGATAACCAAATTATAAAAGCTAGTAGGTACAACGAAAAAATACGATTGATAAAATTCGTGAACGCACACACTGGAACTTTAAGAATTTAAAGCCCCGCAACCCGGTAGAGCTGGAGTTATGCACCCAGGCTGATCTTGATGAAACCATGGAGCTTGCGAATAAGAGAGAAGCCCGTGCCCAGGAAGCTGAAGCAGCCAACAAAAAGTCTGCGAAAGAAAAGAAGTCATCTAAAGTAAAGTAAGTGTTTGAGTGGGCCCTTTCCCCCATTCATGGGCCTGTTTTTTTTATTTCACTTTGGTTGTGCGCTGGCGACTTTCTGCATCGTAAAGTTTTTCATCTACCACTTTTTATTTTATTCGTATTTGGTCTTGCACATACGTCCGTTTATGAAAAACCTTTAACAGTGCCCTTTCTTATGGCGAGTGTTGCAGCACTTCTTCAGATTTTATTCCCTAAAAAATAGGCGTTGGAGACTTAAAGCTACTGTGGGTATGCTCATTTTTTTATACCAATGACCCAACTTTCTCTTTTCTTGGTTTGCGCCGGCCTTTTGGTTTAGGAATGCATACTTTTTTACAAAGTCGCTTATCAAAAGCCAAAACACCTTTTGCACCCTCCCTTCTTTTCAGTCTAAACATTTGCTTGCTTTTTCCTAAAAACACCTCTCTTTTTCCCTTTGTTATTTCATAGTTTTTTATTAAGATGCTTTGCAAAAAAGGTAAAGCATGACCATGAAAACCACTTCGCCACAAAAAGCATGCGCATTTTGTGCATGAAGAAGTTCCTCTTACCCCTCTACCACAGAGAAAAACACAATACAAAAAAGATATTTATAGAGGCACTACTATCAAAGACAGCCAATCTCTTTATTTCAAAAAGTGATAGCGGAATAACAATCCCAGAACTTTTTAGACGCCCTCATACAAGATGGTGTTACACAGTCTGCAAGCGATATTCACCTATTCCCACGCAACCAAACTGTTGATGTTCAATATAGGATTGATGGCAATTTGTATACGATTGGTTCGCTCCACGAGAATGTATGGAAAGCACTGGTTGTGCATATTAAAGTTTTAGGCAATTTAAATATTGCAGAAAGTCATTTTCCACAAAGTGGACGGTTTGAGAAAATCTAGGCACACACATTGATATACGTGTTTCAACACATCCCACCAATTGCAGCGAATCTATTGTTTTACGTTTATTAAGCCAGAAAGAGCACTTTCAGCACCTTAACCAAATTGGCCTCTTGCCCTCCCTCAAAAACGCCATCATCAAAATTACGCAAAAAGAATGAAGGGCTTTTATCGTTACAGGGCCAACAGGGTCTGGGGAAAACTTCGACACTCTATGCTATTTTACAAACCATACAAACCCCTCACCTGAACATTGTAACGCTTGAACAGCCCATCGAATACCGTATGAATGGGGTAAAACAAACCGAAATTCAAGATGACGGCAAACTGTCCTTTGAAGCAGGGGTTCGATCTCTTTTAAGGCAAGATCCTGATATTATTTTAATTGGTGAAACACGCGACACAGAAACGGCCAAATGGTGTTCCGTGCCACCATGACGGGGCATCAGACATTTACAACACTTCACACAAAAAACAGCCCAGGGCGTTTTGCAGCAGCTCAAAAAGATTTAGGCATCCAAGATACAGATATTAAAGAAAATATTTCGGGCATTTTAGGCCAAAGACTGTATCGAAAGCTTTGTCATGCCTGCAAAAAACCGCACCCATTTATTTATAAAAATAAAACCTACCAGGATCTCGCCCCATAGGTTGCAAGGCATGCCGTCAATCAGGGGTATTTAGGCCGCCTTCCCATCGCTGAGCTTCTCGTGTTCTCAAAAAAAGAATTTGAAAAGTTACCAACCATAGAAGAGCAAGCTTTGTTTCACATCAAAAAGGAAATATGTTTTTTTGAGGACGTACAATTGCTCTTAGAGACCACATAAATGACACAATACACCTATAAATGCCTTCAAAATGAAAAAGATTATTGAAGGCCAAACAGAACAGAGCTAGTTTCAAAAAACTTACAGCAGTTCTTTCAAGAACAGCAAATGTATCCCCTCTTCTACTGTCCCACTGCATGGATTCCACAGAAGAAGCTAAAACAGATGACATACATAGCATGATCCAGCAAATGTCTTATCTTATGGACACAGGACTTAAACTTGTGCCTGCATTAAAAAAAGTGGGACATCACAACGAAAGGTTGAAAAAATATGTCAACACATGGCACGCGATGTCGCCATGGGCCAGCCTTTTTTCTCAAGCATTTAAGAAGTACACATCTCATAAAGCACATATTATTCACGGCCTTCTTCTTGTGGGGAATCTAAAGGCGACTTAAAAGATGCTTTCAAAGCTTGTGATCGAGTACCTGTCTTGGCAACAAAAACAACAGAAGAAAATCATGGAGGCCCTTCGCTACCCCTTCTGTCTTGCGCTTTTAATGGGTGCAATGTTGTGGGGTTTTTTGAATTCCTGATCCCCTCTTAAAGCCATCTATAGAACTTTCATCACAAACCAGCTGGGCAACGTACAGCATTTTTTACATACATAGTTTTTATCAAAACAACTTATCTTTCTGCCTATTTATTTTCTTAACAGTGGCTGCCATGCTTTTTTTCTTCAACCGATACATGCCAGAGAGAAAAGAAAAGCTTCTACAGCATGCCCCAATTATTGGCACGTTTCGGGCCCAACTTTCTTTATATCAGTTTTCAAAAGAAATGAGTGTTTTGCTTGATGCAGGGACATCACTACGGCAAAAGCCTCCAGGTGGCGTGCCAAAGCAACTACCAACCCCATCTTCAAAAAAAATTTGAGGAAACTTTATATCGAATTGAAAAAGGATGCGCCTTTTCTGATGCACTTTCAGCACACCGTCAAATTCCTCAACTTTCTTTAGATATGATTCGTGCAGGGAACAGTCAAACAAGCTTGGACAAAGTTTTTTTGTTTTATCAGGTTCTTTTTCATGATGCGCTTGAACACAAATTAAACCTTCTTAGAAGTTATATACCCCCTCTTCTTTTTGTTTTATGGGCAGCATTTTGATATGGATTTTCCTAGGTCTGTTTTACCCACTTTATGACATGCCCTTCTTAGAAAGCATGCCATGAAAAAAAAACACCTCCCTTAAAGTTATTGAGTACAAAAATCTGAAGTTAAAAGAGATTATATTTCTTTTGACGCACACTTCTTTAACTTAAAACAGTGTTTCTTACTTTTTTATTGACCAACAGATGATTATTTTAACAACATCCATACCTCCAGCACACAAATGTAATGCATTTTGTGTTTAAAACTCTTCAGAGGAAGAAACTGGAAAAGGTGGGTGTATTTACCTATCAAGCCCAAAAATGTGTCTGTAATGATTGGGATTTATAATAAAAAATCTTAGCCTCTCACATCAAAGAAACTTCACTGCTCGATGATCAAGAACTAGCAACCTTTGTCGATACATTTTTTCCCAAAACTGGGCATAAAATAAAGAGATTCCAGTGCATGAAATCCCTTTAACGGTACGATCTCCAATGTCTTTAAAGCTCACACAAGCAGAGGTGTTCTTTGCTGCAATCATCACCACTATAACTTTCTTCACACTTTTTTTCTGCATTTTTCAATAAAAAAAAGGGCAGTTCTGCCCCTTTTTTCATTTCTTAGAAAATTAACGTCGGTCTCCTAAGAAACGTAACAAAACAAAAATAAGTTAATGAAATCTAAGTAAAGCGCCAAAGCACCCATCACTGCTTTTTTTGACTGCACCTCTGAAGAATCATGCTCGTAATAAAGCTCTTTAATGCGCTGCGTATCATAAGCCGTTAACCCTGTAAAAATTAAAACACCTAATACAGAGATAATGAATTCCATGCCTGTACTTTTCAGGAAAATGTTCACGACCGAAGCAATAACAATTCCCAGCAGTCCCATAAATAGGAAGGACCCAAACCTAGAAAGATCTTTCTTTGTAACATAGCCATAAAGACTCATGGCACCGAAAACGCTTGATGTAATAAAAGAAAACCCGCATCAAACTGGCCCCCGTATAAACCAAAAAATGGAGGATAGCGTTAGCCCCATTAAGCCAGCATACGCCCAAAAAACAAGTTGGGCCGTTGTGGCACGGATATGATTAATGCGAATCGATAGATAAAGTACGGTCCCCAACTGCGCGAAGAAAAGAAGCCATGTAAAACCACTAGGGGGCAACACGACCTGTTACATCGACCGAAAAAAGAAGTTGCTGTAACGCAGGCACGTGCAATGCCCCATAGGAAACAAAGCCTGTCAGTGCCAATCCAAAGAACATATATCCAAAAACTTTGATCATGTATGAACGAAGACCATGATCCATTTCCATTGATTTAGATCCTGTTTCGTTAATGATCTTATAACGTAGATTTGCCATAGGTTTATTACTCCTTAAACACATAAAAACATGTGAATGTTATCATACAGTTTTTTCGAAAACAATATATGACGCTGCACGCACATATTTTAAAGCTTGTTTTTTGAGAGAAGGGACATGTATAAGTAGTTTTTACTTGATTTGGTTGAAAAAAACTTTACATTTAAAAATGCAATTAAAACAATACAGTTAGGAAATAATCATGGAACGGATCCCTCTTACTTCGCGCGGGCTAACCCAACTTGAAATAGAGCTTAAGCATCTCAAAACAGAAGAAAGACCTAGCGTTATCAGTGCAATTGAAGAAGCACGTGCCCACGGCGACCTTTCAGAAAATGCTGAATATCATGCTGCACGGGAAAAACAGTCTTTCATAGAGGGCCGTATCAATGAGCTTGAAGATAAAATTAGTCGTGCCGAAGTTATTGATGTCAGCAAATTAAGTGGCGATACAGTTAAATTTGGTGCAACCGTAGAGCTTTTAGATGAAGACACAAATGAAAAACCCGTATATCAGATTGTCGGCGTTGAAGAATCGAATATTGAAAAAAGATTACTTCCTTTGAATGCACCTCTTGCACGTGGCATGATTGGTAAAAAGAAGGGAGATACCTTCGAAGTTAAAACGCCACGTGGGGAAAAATTTTACCAAATTCTAAAAATTAGTTTTATTTAACAATGAAACATCTTTAAGCTAGATTCGAAAAAAAATTTAGCTTAGATTGATTTCATGACAAAAACAAAATCACTTCCGAACGAAGTTAAAGACAAACCAAATAGATTTGGTTTCATCGCACTGTTTGTTTTCTGCATCCTACTCATAGGTGGATTTGGTTATTTTTTCAAAAAAGATGCTCTAAAGCATCAGTCCATTCAGCGACAAGATCACCGAGCGCTCTTATCTTCTCTATCCCAAAAAGATGAAGAAATTAAGAACCTTAAAAATCTTATTCTACAACTGCAAAACAGAACGTCTCAAAGCGAAACCTCTTCTGGTGCCTCATATAGCAACTTGCAAAAAAAAGTTTCTATCGATTTGCAAAAAGTTATCATGCAGCAAAAAATTGAACGCCGCCTTCTAAATGGCAAAGACTATTCAATTGAGTTACACACTTTGAATACCTTATTAAAGGGCGCCCTAAACGCGCCTGAATTTGAAACACTCCGTCGTCATGCTGCAGAGGGTATTCCCACCACCTACGAAATTGAAAAAGCAATTCGACGCACGCCCGTGAAATCAGCGAATTATTCACAAAAGAATAGTTTTCTCCATCTGTTCTCACATTTTTTCACCGTATCAAGCCGTGAGAACAAGAAAAATTTTGAAATGCTGATCGAGCTTATTCGCACAGATCGCATGCAAAATCAATCGATCAAATTAATGAATATTTTCCAAACAAAGAAAATTGAAGTCTTTGCTTGAAAAAAAGATTGTTGATGAAACGTGCTCTCAAGAAAATAGAGACTTTAGTTTTGAAAGTGTGAGGGCTTCATGACATCAAAAAACGTAAAATACTTTATATTTATTTTGGCTTTCTTTTGCGTTTTCCTTTGGATTTCTTTTTTAACCCTGGATCACTTGCCATTAGCTGGCTTGGGTATGAAGTACAAACATCTGTCGCCTTTTTATTTTTTGTTATTTTGGCGTTGCTTCTTCTCTCTCATATTCTGGGAACAGGATGGCAAGGCATCATCTGGTTTTTAAAGAAATTCTTAATATCGGGTCCTATCTAAAAAGACCTAACAAAGTGTTAGCAGAAGCTTTTTCTGCAATTGAATTTGAAAACTTCAAAGAAGCACAAAGCCTTGCAAAAGCAAGCCATGAATCTCATGCCTGAATCGGCATTGCCAGGCATTGCCCTTTTGAAAGCCTCCCAAAAAGCTGGGGACAAACGTGCCCAAAACGTGGCATTAAATCACCTAAAAAAGTTTAATATCTTTGCCCCTATGGCTTTTTACGATGAAGTTGAAAGCGCCTTAAAAGCGAAAGACTTAGACACAGCAAAAAAAATCTTAAAGCAAATGGAAAAAGAATATCGCCGGGAAGGGTGGTTTCTAAAACAGTCTCTTAAGCTCAACATTGCCGCAAATAAATGGCAAGAAGCACTTCTCTATTTAGATGAATTAACAAAGTCAGGTGGCATTGTTAGGAAACATGCTAACGAAATTTACGCCTACATATGGCACAATTTATCAAAAGGCCCTAAGCTTCCCACACCAGAACGTCTGGCCATGATGGAAAAAGCCTATGAATATGAGCCCTTGTTTCTTGATAACCTTACTGAACTTGCAAAAACACTCTTCAAAAATAAAGATAAAAGAGCCGCACAAACACTGCTTGAAAAAGCATGGCATGATATGCCTGCTTGGGTTATTGCAGAAACTTACTGTGAACTTATGTCTGAAAACACGCCTATCAAACGCGCACAGAAAGCAAGGAAACTGCACGATTTAAGGCCCGACCACCCTGTCAGCCAACTCATTCTCATCCGCTATTTTATTGATGCGAAACTATGGGGTGAGGCCAAGCGTGTCCTCCATCTTATCCCTCGAAATGTGCCTGAAGCATTTGTGTTGCGCGCTGCTTTAGCAAAAAAAGAAAAGAACGATATTTCTAAAGTGATTGATCATTTAAAAAGCGCCGTTCAAAAAATTTCGTATCCGTATAAGTGCAGTAATTGTCGGAAGTCGTCTGATAAGCAAGATGCGTTCTGCAAGCACTGTGGGTCTTTCTTAACGCTTTACTTGAAGCACCCAATTACATATGCAAACTGTGCGGATGCCCTTGAATAGGTTTAAATACCTTCTTGATTAGTTTTCATCTCTTTTAAGCGCGGCCAAGAAGGCACTTTGAGGAATTTCTACGTTCCCAATTTGCCGCATCTTCTTTTTTCCTTTTTTCTGCTTATCCAACAGTTTGCGTTTGCGGCTTACGTCACCCCCATAACACTTTGCAGTCACGTCTTTACGCATAGCTGAAACGGTCTCACGGGCAATAATTTTACCCCCAATGGCTGCTTGCACGGCTATTTTAAAAAGTTGCCTTGGGATAAGATCTTTCAAGCGGCTGCAAATTTCTCGACCTCGAGATTCTGCACGGTCTCGATGACAAATAAAAGAAAGCGCATCAACAGGCTCGCTATTCACAAGGATACCTACTTTAACCAAATAGCTACGTTCATAAGAATCAAGCTGATAATCAAAGCTTGCATACCCTTTACTAATGGATTTTAAGCGATCATAAAAATCGAATACAATTTCATTAAGGGGCAAGCGATATACCACCATGACCCGATTGCCAACATAAGTCATGTCCACTTGTTCGCCCCTTCGCTCGGTACAAAGCGAAAGAGTTGGCCCTAAATAATCATCAGGCACCATAATTGTTGCCTTAATCCAAGGCTCTTCAATATAGTCAATTCTAACAACGTCCGGCATGTCTGCAGGGTTATGAAGCTCTATCATAGACCCATCCGTTTTATGAATGCGGTAAATAACACTTGGTGCCGTTGTGATTAAATCAAGATCAAATTCACGCTCTAATCGTTCTTGAATAATTTCAAGGTGTAGCAGTCCTAAAACCCACAGCGAAACCCAAACCCAAGAGCGGCTGAGCTTTCTGTTTCAAAGTGAAAGCTTGCATCATTCAAACGCAACTTAGAAAGACTTTCCCGTAACACTTCAAATTCAGAGGCATCCACAGGAAACATCCCACAAAATACAACAGGAATTGATGGCTTAAATCCTTTAAGTGGCTCAAGGCATCCATCTTTTTCAGTCGTAATAGTGTCACCAACTTGGCAGTCTGCCACTTGTTTAATATTTGCTGAAATATAGCCAATCTCTCCAGGATACAATCCTTCTGTTTTTTGCACTTTGGGGGTAAAACATCCAACTTGATCAACTAAGTATACAGCCTTTGTATTCATCATTCTAATTTTGGTGCCAGGCTTTAAAACACCTTCTTTAATGCGAACAAGCGTAATAACACCCAAATAAGTATCATACCAACTGTCCACCAAAAGGGCTTGTAACGGTCGGCTTTCGTCACCTTCTGGGGCTGGCAATTTATGTACAATTGCTTCAAGTATATCTTCTGTTCCCAAGCCTGTTTTGGCGGATGCCAAAATGGCATCGCTTGCATCAATTCCAATGACATCTTCGATTTGTTCACGAATCCGATCTGGTTCTGCTGCTGGCAAGTCTACCTTATTCAAAACGGGGATAAGCTCGTGGTTATTTTCAATAGCCTGGTATACATTCGCCAATGTTTGCGCTTCAACACCTTGTGATGCATCAACAATAAGGAGTGACCCTTCACAAGCCGCCAACGATCGGCTTACTTCATAGGCAAAGTCCACGTGCCCTGGTGTGTCCATTAAGTTTAACTGATAAGATTCACCATTTTTTGCTGTATAAAACAAACGAACTGTTTGTGATTTAATGGTGATCCCTCTCTCACGCTCAATATCCATAGAGTCAAGAACTTGCTCTTTTAGCTCTCTTTCCGTCAATCCTTGACATGCTTGTATAAGGCGGTCAGCTAGGGTCGACTTTCCATGGTAAATATGGGCAATGATGGAAAAATTTCGAATGTGTGTACGCGGCGTTTTCTGAGACATGGTTTATAACTTTAATTGTCCTTTTAATTGACGTTCTGCAGCCGTCACAACAGCATCGTATATTGCCTTAATTTCCTGATCTGTAAATGTTTTTTCTTTAGATTCAAAACAAACACGAAGGGACAAAGACTTTTTACCGTCTGGAACACCCTCTCCTTGATACACATCGAAAACATCTACAAAGGTAATGGATGGATCGACTTTATAGAATGTTTTGACAATATCTTGGGCACTCACCTCACTTGGAAAAAGAAAAGAAAAGTCTCTCTCAACCTTAGGAAAGTCAGAAATATCTAATGCCTTCTTCGGCGCAACTTTAAGCGGCATCAAAGCCTGCATATTCATTTCAAAGGCATAGACACGCTCTTTAATACCAAATGCTTTTAAAATTTTTGGATGAATTTCACCAAACACAGCCAATTTATTTTTAGGCCCACGCTGTACCCAGGCCGAACGTCCGGGATGATACCAACTCGGCACACCTTCTGTTGATATTTGGGTTGTTGCTGGGGATATATTAAATGTAGAAAGCAAAGACATCACATCTGCCTTAATATCAAATACATCTTCAATTTTATCTTTTTTGACCAATGCATTGACTGCTTTAACCCTGTTTTTGCCGCCCCAATGACAAGCGATTGATCACTTTCTTGAAGACCTTTATAAATAGGCCCGACTTCGAACAAAGAAACGGGACGCAATTTGTGATCTGTATTTTTCTGAATCGCGTGCAGTAGATGGGGCAAAATAGATGGACGCATGTACATCAACTCAACCGTAATGGGATTCGAGATTTTGTTGATGTGCCTTTGCCGCCAAATAAAGAAAAGTCCTCTTCACTGACCATCGACCATGTCACCACTTCCATAAAGCGGCGATCGGCAAGTGCATGACGTGCTAAAATTTCTGCTGATTTCTCGGGGCGCCATTTGATGTGGGGTGCTGCAGGCAGAACAGGCTCTGGCAAATGCGCGTAGCCGTAAATTCGTGCAACCTCCTCAATAACATCCGCTGTTTCTGACACATCTGGACGCCAAGAAGGCGGTGTTACAAACCCTTTTTTCAGAGAAAACCCTAAAGAATCCAGAATATTTTCTTGTTCTGCATCTGGAATATCCATACCTGTTCTTTTTAAAGTGTTTTCCCCTTTAAAAGGAATATTCGGTGCTGCATAAAGGGGTTCCCCTAGTTCAATAGTATCACTTGGCGCCCCGCCACAAATTTTAAGAATTAAGTCAGTTGCACGCTCTATCCCCATTTGTGTTGAAAGCGGGTCAACACCACGCTCAAAGCGATGGCGTGCATCTGTATGCATTTGTGTTTCACGGCCTGCTTGTGCAACATGAATAGGGTCAAAATAAGCACTTTCCAACAGTACATTTTGGGTTTCTAAAGTGCATCCAGAATCCATTCCGCCCATCACACCACCAAGGGCAGCCACATGATGGTTGTCTGCAATTACCACATGGCCTTCATTCAGGGCGTATGTGTTTTCATCAAGGGCAACAAATGACTCGCCCTTCTTAGAAAGGCGCACTGTGACCGGCCCATCCAACTTATCAGCATCAAACACATGAAGGGGCCGACATAAATCAATCGACACATAGTTAGTGATATCAACAAGGGCAGAAATAGACCGCATGCCAATGGCATTCAGCTTCTTTTTCAACCAGTCAGGGCTTGGTTTATTTTGCACCCCTTTTAAAAAGCGCCCCATATAGTGAGGGCACCCATCGGCTACAGCAGCATCACGCTTTAGAGCCAGAGGAGACTTAAACGTCCCTGCTACACTTGGAATAGATAGCGGTTTAAGAGTGCCAAGCCCTGCCGCAGCAAGATCTCTTGCCACACCACGTACACCAAGACAGTCAGGCCGATTAGGTGTAACCGAAATATCAATCACAGGATCATCAATACCATACTCGGCAACATAAGATTTCCCAACCGTTGCCGCAGCCGCTACTTCTAAAATACCGTTATGTTCTTCACCAAGGCCAAGTTCTTTTGCAGAACACAACATGCCAAAGCTTTCCACACCCCGAATTTTTGTTTCTTTGAGAGTTACATCTAAAGCGGGCACATAGGCCCCCGGCAACCCAAGAACAACTTTAATGCCCGCGCGAGCATTTGGGGCACCACATACAATTTGAAGCGTTTTTTCACCAGAATTAACCTTGCAAACCTGAAGACGATCGGCATTTGGGTGCGGTGCAGCTTCTAAAATTTCTGCTATCTGAAACCCTTGAAACTGATCTGCCGGATTCGTAACAGACTCTACCTCAAGCCCGATATTTGTTAACGTTTCCAAAATATCGTTCAGCGGACGTGTTGTGTCTAAATGTTCTTTTAACCAAGAGAGCGTAAATTTCATAGGGCATTCCCTTTCAACAATGGGGATACCAGGCGCACAGGGTCAAAACCATAGTTTTGCAACCAACGCTTATCACATTCATAAAACTGCCTTAAGTCTGGAATGCCATACTTAAGCATCGCTATACGCTCTAATCCCAATCCAAATGCAAAGCCTTGATATTCGTCTGGGTCTAAGCCCACATTTTTAATACTTTGGGGTGCACCATACCAGCTCCTAAAATTTCCAACCAATCAGAACCTTCGCCAATTAACAGTGCGTTTTTGTTTTTTACAACCAATATCTACTTCTGCAGATGGCTCTGTAAATGGAAAGAAACTTGACCGAAATCGAAGGGGCAAATCAGGCACACCAAAAAAATCAGCCAAAAAAATCTTTCAAGCACCGCTTTAAATGCCCCATATGAATGCCTTTATCAATTACAAGGCCCTCCATCTGGTGGAACATAGGCGTATGTGTAGCGTCATAGTCGGAACGAAAGGTACGCCCCGTCACAATCATACGATAAGGCGGCTTTTGTGTTTTCATTGTGCGAATTTGCACGGGTGATGTGTGTGTCCGCAAAACAGCCGGGGCATCTGATAAATACCCTTCCGTATAAAAAGTGTCATGCTCTTGTCGCGCAGGGTGATTCGGCGGAATATTCAATGCCGTAAAGTTATTAAAGTCATTTTCGATATCGGGCCCACTTTCAACAGAAAACCCCTGTTGAATAAAGTAAGAAGTAACTTCTTCAATTGTATGACTTAAAGGATGCACTATCCCTTTTTCTTCTGGCACAGCAGACAAAGACATATCAAGCTTTTCTGTCTTAAGCTGCGTATCCAAGGCAACATCTTCTAACTTTGTTTTGTGGATAGAAAAAAGCCTGTAATATTTCTTCTTTTATCTCATTGAGACGCGCACCTGCCTGGCTGCGTTCTTCGGGCGTCATTTTCCCTAAAGAACGCATCGCTTCTGACACCGTGCCCTTTTTACCCAAAATCTCAAGCCGGGCTTCTTCTAGGGCTTCTAGTGTTTTTGTGGATTTAAAAGACTTTAAAGCCTTTTCCTTCAATGAATCATATGTGGACATGCCATACTCTAATAATGGGGTTCTGTGTTAACCAATATCGTATTATATAAAAAGAGGCACAAGGCCTCTTTTTCTTAACTGAATGTTATTTTTATTTCAAGGCAGCCTTGGATTGTTCAACAATGCCTTTAAAGGCTTCCTTCTGGTGGATCGCTAAATCAGAAAGAACTTTTCTATCCAGCTGAATGCCACCTTTATTTAAACCATTCATAAATTGGGAATACGTCATGCCTTCAAGACGTACAGCCGCATTAATACGTTGAATCCACAATGCACGGAACTGACGTTTACGTGCTCGGCGGTCTCTATACGCATATTGTAAACTTTTTTCTCTAACCGCTGAACGGCAGAACGGAAGCAGTTTTAGAGCGACCTCTAAAACCTTTTGCTTGCTTAATAACTTTTTATGTCTTGCGTGGGCTGTTACCCCACCTTTTACGCGTGCCATCTAAAATCTCCTTTTCTCAAATTAACCGTTGGGCAAAAGACGCTTCACAAGATTTGCATCACAATCTTTCAAGATCATGGTACCCGTGAATCGCGAATCATCCGTTGAGACCGGTTACGACGAAAGTGGTTTTTCCGGCAGTGGTTGAACGCACCTTACCTGAAGCGGTAAGACGAAAGCGCTTCTTAGCGCTACTGTTTGTTTTCATTTTGGGCATTTTTTTCTCCTTTAATTTTTTCGCGGCTTTTGGCTGCCCAACTCTCTATACTTTTTAGCAGAGAGCGTGCCTACGCCTGCACAAATCAGGCCACAAACATAATTGATGTTCGTCAAAAATTCAAGTATGTTGTGTCTAGTTGTTGACAATTTATATATTTAAGGACGCATATACATGAAAAAATTATACCTATGGGGTCTTCTTTTTAGGGTTAATTACCCCTTTTCTTGCCACCTCTAAGCCTTCCCCAAAGGTAAAATTGACAAACCTACTTGTTTTTCCTCAGCAAGGAAAAGTGCTGACTAAAAACACCCTTGTCAAAGCCATTCGCCGCAGCAAAAAAAATATTTACCTTGCCTCTCCGCTGCTAGATGATCCTGACATCATTGCTGCACTGGGACAGCAAGCAGAAAAAGGGGCACACATTCAAATCATTGTTGGAAAGCACAAGGGAAATGCACCGCTTCTTCGTACACGGGCACCCCGTATCAGCGCTCGTCAACGAGGCAATGCGTTTTCAGATGGTTTTACCGATATGAACGCTCGATATCTTGTCGTCGACGATAATTTGCTTCTTTTTTCAGGTGTTCCGTTTACAAAAGAAAAATTAACGCCAAGCGCTCAGGGAATCTTCCCTCAAGGATGCCGCGGATTTGGTTACATTATTCATGACAAAGCCGTTATCGGAGAAGTGCTGCGCATTTTCAAAATGGATTGGGCTAGCAAGCGTGTTCTGCCAAAAGGCGGCCCCGTTATTTGGGGGCCCGATAATGTGCGCTCTCAGTGGTTATTTAAGCTCAAACAGGCCCAAGCCTCTGTTATGGTCATGACACCCCACATAACCGATGAAGGTCTTGTGGCGACCCTCGCACAACTTTCTAAAGAAAATGTAAAAATCAAAGTGCTCACGATGGCATTCAAACCCCAATCCAAAAAAACAGCACACGAAAAAAATTGCGCGCTTTTGCGAAAAAATGGGGTTGATTTGCACTATTTCCCTATTGGCAAAAAAACCTCACATATCGTTGAAGGTACCTATATTTTGATTGATGAAAGTCAGTTGTTATTGAATACAGCACACATGAATTTAAATGCTATAGAGCAACATCGCCAATTTGGCATTGTCACGATGAATGCCCTTTCAGTGCAAGAGTTTTTAAAGGTATTTAATTATGATTGGCAGCGCGCACAAAGGCGCGTATAAAGCCTAAAGTTGCCGTATTTTTTAAATTAGGGTAAAAGTTTTATAGGCCTTACAAAATGACAACTTGTTGTTTTAATCGCCTTTGTTTTTGAAAAATAGAGAGTTTGATGAACTGGATTACCGATTACGTTCGCCCCAAACTAGGCAAAATTGCGCCTAAAAAACAGACACGCCAGATAACTTGTGGGACAAATGTCCCTCTTGTGAACAGATGCTGTTTCATCGCGACCTGGAAGACAACCTAAATGTGTGCCCCCACTGCGATCATCACCTGCGTATTTCCGCAAAAAAGCGTCTCGACTACCTGTTTGAAGGTGCATACACTGAAATCACTCTACCAACCGTCAAGCAAGATCCTCTAAAATTTAAAGATTCCAAAAATATATAGACCGCCTTAAAGCCTATCGTCAAAAAACAGAACGTGACGATGCCATTATTGTGGCCCACGGCAAAATACGCGAACAGTCTGCTGTTGTGGCCGCGTTTGACTTTGGTTTTATGGGGGGCTCCATGGGCATGGCCGTTGGTGAAGGACTTGTTACCGCCGCAGAAACTGCCGTCAAACTAAACTTTCCCCTTATTGTGGTGCCTGCCTCTGGTGGGGCGCGGATGCAAGAAGGCATGCTGTCATTGATGCAAATGCCCCGCACAACGGTGGCTGTGCAAATGCTGCGTGAGGCACGCCTGCCCTATATTGTTTTATTAACCGACCCAACAACAGGGGGGGTATCGGCCTCGTTTGCCATGCTCGGCGATGTCACACTGGCCGAACCCAAAGCCACCATCGGCTTTGCAGGCACACGCGTTGTTCAAGAAACCATTCGCGAGAAGCTGCCCGCAAACTTTCAGACATCTGAATACCTTAAAGACCACGGCATGGTCGACATGATCGTCCACAGAAAAGATCTTCCCTCTGCCCTTAAAAAAATTATCACCCACCTCTCATAGAATGTGTTGACATCAGCACACGAATCCCGTTAGGCTTGACTATAAACAGGAGAGGTTTTATGAAGTCTAAATTATCGTGCGCACTTGGCGCCATTCTGCTTTCAACAACAGCACTTGCATCTGCCCCAGAAGGTTTTTACGGGGGCATAGGTTCTGGTGTTTCTTTTACAAGCGTGAACGCCCAAATTTTTTCTACTAATGGCGCAAACCAAGGAGCAACAAACATCCTCAAACAAAAAAATCTATTATAGGTCGTGCTTTCTTAGGAACCCAAAAGCAATAGGAAATAAATATTTCCTATCGGAGAGATTTTGTTGGGCCCAAAGAGTATCAACAAAAACTGTTAATATCGATGTCGTAGACCCCGATATTGCTGGAGAGCCCACTCGTTATCAACCAAAATGTGAGGTTAACTGTAGAAAGGTCATTTACCCTTGGCGCAGAATTTAAATTTGGTCGACATTTGACGAAAAAACAGCAATTTATGCAAGCCTAAATATTAACGGAAGCAATATGAAAATTTCATATGGTGAAGCAAATGTAGGTTCTGGAAGCGATAAAAAGTTTGTCGTTGGGATCGCACCAGGTGTAGGAATTTTACATCACTGGACGCCTCAAAGTGTGATTAAGCTTGGGTACCATTATGAATCACAATCAAAGTGGACCAAAAGATCTCGATCTAAGCGCTGATGACTCTCTGCGTGCCAGAATTAGAAACCGCGCGCATGCTATCGTATTTTCCTTTTCAAGATTTTTTAGACCGGTAGAAGAATGTTAAATTAGTCTCTGCAGTATTTGTTTCATGTTTAGCGTTCATAAGCGTTCAGGCCGCTTTAAAGTCGGCTGATTTAAAGTCGGCTGATTTAAAAAAGATGGAAAAAGTGGGGCTGAACCCTACAAATCCGACCCATAGAATAGCGTATATACAAGCAAAAAAATCTAAGACAAGAAAATAATCACGTATACTATGTAGAGCTGGTATTCTTCCACCAGGACCAGGTGTCGCAGCGGCAGCGGCTGTCGGCGACCCAAGAGACAAACCCGCTGATACACAAAAGATGCGAAGAGTGGGGCTGGACCCTACAAATTCGACCCATAGAATAGCGTATATACAAGCAAAAAGTCTAGGACAAGAAAATAATCCCGTATACTATGTAACGACTGGCATTTTCCCATCTGTCCCTGGTGTTGCAGCGGCAGGAGTACCTCCTCCACCAAGAGCAGCGACACCTTCTCCAGCACCTGCACCTCCAGCAAGGGCAGTGACACCTCCTCCAGCGGCAGCAAGGGCAGTGACACTCCTCCTCCACCAGGACCAGCACCTATCCTTGTTGGCGGCTTTTCAGAAGTAGACCACAATCTCCAGCGGCAGCAAGGGCAGTGACACCTCCTCCAGCGGCAGCAGGGCAGTGACACCTCCTCCTCCACCAGGACCAGCACCTATCCTTGTTGGCGGCTTTTTCAGAAGTAGACCACAATCTCCAGCGGCAGCAGCACCTGCAGCGACACCTTCTCCAGCACCTGCAGCAGCACCGAGAAGAAGTAGACCACAATCTCCAGCGGCAGCAAGGGCAGTGACACCTCCTCCTCCACCAGGACCAGCACCTATCCTTGTTGGCGGCTTTTCAGAAGTAGACCACAATCTCAGCAGCAGCAAGGGCAGTGACACCTCCTCCAGCGGCAGCAAGGGCAGTGACACCTCCTCCTCCACCAGGACCAGCACCTATCCTTGTTGGCGGCTTTTTCAGAAGTAGACCACAATCTCCAGCGGCAGCAGCACCTGCAGCGACACCTTCTCCAGCACCTGCAGCGGCAGCACCGAGAAGAAGTAGACCACAATCTCCAGCGGCAGCAAGGGCAGTGACACCTCCTCCTCCACCAGGACCAGCACCTATCCTTGTTGGCGGCTTTTTCAGAAGTAGACCACAATCTCCAGCGGCAGCAAAGGGCAGTGACACCTCCTCCAGCGGCAGCAAGGGCAGTGACACCTCCTCCTCACCAGGACCAGCACCTATCCTTGTTGGCGGCTTTTTCAGAGTAGACCACAATCTCCAGCGCAGCAGCACCTGCAGCGACACCTTCTCCAGCACCTGCAGCGGCAGCACCGAGAAGAAGTAGACCACAATCTCCAGCGGCAGCAAGGGCAGTGACACCTCCTCCTCCACCAGGACCAGCACCTATCCTTGTTGGCGGCTTTTTCAGAAGTAGACCACAATCTCCAGCGGCAGCAAGGGCAGTGACACCTCCTCCAGCGGCAGCAGGGCAGTGACACCTCCTCCTCCACCAGGACCAGCACCTATCCTTGTTGGCGGCTTTTCAGAAGTAGACCACAATCTCCAGCGGCAGCAGCACCTGCAGCGACACCTTCTCCAGCACCTGCAGCAGCAGCACCGAGAAGAAGTAGACCACAATCTCCAGCGGCAGCAAGGGCAGTGACACCTCCTCCTCCACCAGGACCAGCACCTATCCTTGTTGGCGGCTTTTTCAGAAGTAGACCACAATCTCCAGCAGCAGCAAGGGCAGTGACACCTCCTCCAGCGGCAGCAAGGGCAGTGACACCTCCTCCTCCACCAGGACCAGCACCTATCCTTGTTGGCGGCTTTTCAAGTAGACCACAATCTCCAGCGGCAGCAGGGCAGTGACACCTCCTCCAGCAGCAGCAAGGGCAGTGACACCTCCTCCTCCACCAGGACCAGCACCTATCCTTGTTGGCGGCTTTTCCGAAGTAGACCACAATCTCCAGCGCAGCAGCACCTGCAGCGACACCTTCTCCAGCACCTGCAGCAGCAGCACCGAGAAGAAGTAGACCACAATCTCCAGCGGCAGCAAGGGCAGTGACACCTCCTCCTCCGGACCAGCACCTATCCTTGTTGGCGGCTTTTCAGAAGTAGACCACAATCTCCAGCGGCAGCAAGGGCAGTGACACCTCCTCCAGCGGCAGCAAGGGCAGTGACACCTCCTCCTCCACCAGGACCAGCACCTATCCTTGTTGGCGGCTTTTTCAGAAGTAGACCACAATCTCCAGCGGCAGCAAGGGCAGTGACACCTCCTCCAGCGGCAGCAAGGGCAGTGACACCTCCTCCTCCACCAGGACCAGCACCTATCCTTGTTGGCGGCTTTTTCAAAGTAGACCACAATCTCCAGCGGCAGCAGCACCTGCAGCGACACCTTCTCCAGCACCTGCAGCGCAGCACCGAGAAGAAGTAGACCACAATCTCCTGTGGCAGCAGGACCAGCAGTTGGAGCAGAAGCACTCAGAGAAGAGCATCACTCAAATCTACACCCAAATCTACACCAGAAAAAAAGAAGGCAGTAGTTTTGAAAACTTTTTGTACACCAGCTCCCTCGCACTTAATCCGAATCCGAACAATGAGAGTGAAGATGAGTAGCGGTAATGATAGCGAGTGGGGCGAAGAAGATGGATCAGCGACACCTTCTCCAGCACCTGCACCTCCAGCAAGGGCAGTGACACCTCCTCCAGCGGCAGCAAGGGCAGTGACACCTCCTCCTCCACCAGGACCAGCACCTATCCTTGTTGGCGGCTTTTCAGAAGTAGACCACAATCTCCAGCGGCAGCAAGGGCAGTGACACCTCCTCCAGCGGCAGCAAGGGCAGTGACACCTCCTCCTCCACCAGGACCAGCACCTATCCTTGTTGGCGGCTTTTCAGAAGTAGACCACAATCTCCAGCGGCAGCAACACCTGCAGCGGCAGCACCGAGAAGAAGTAGCCCACAATCTCCTGTGGCAGGGGCAGCGACACCTTCTCCAGCATTTGTAGCAGCAACGGTAAAAAGCACGAGGCAAGCCATAGATGGTCATTCCTCTGATGAAGAAGACAACGATAACTGGGATAGTGACACTAACTAAGATTAATAATCACTTCTTGATTATTAATCTAGTTTTACGTAGGAATGATTCCCACCATGTATCATTGTTTTCTAAAGAAATTTTTTGCCTGTGGGGGTCTAAATATAGTCCCAACTACTCTTCCTTTTTTGGAAACAGTGCATCAGGTACGATTATAGATGAAACAATTCCTAGTATCTGTGGGTCAGACTCTACGGCTTCCACAAATGTGGGTGCCCCAGAATCACGTTGCAATGCGGCTGAATAATTATTGCTCAAATCTGGCCCTGATCTAAATCAGTCCATGCATAAAAACAATTTGGTTTTCAAAGTGCTGAGATAATTGTACCCTACCGCTTCTTAATTTTTTATCACGTGTAGCTTTTGCCCAAAAGCCACTTTTATACTCTTCAGTCAAGTTTTCTCTGTTCATACCTGGTGTTGGAATAAGCGTGTCACCAAATCCAAGATAAGTTGCAACCATCCCACCATCAAAAGAACCCGACAAACGAGGCACATTGCCTCCCTCAGAAATATTAAAAATTTTTACAATCTCTTCGTACCGTTCAGATTTTATCATAGGCACTTTCTGCTTGTAGCTCCTTCCTCTTCTTCCAAAACAAGAAAAGCTAAATCACTTTCGTTATTAAAATAAGCTTTCTCACACTAAATAACAAATTTCCCTCTTCTGAAAAAACTTCAAGATTTTGGCACCTTTCCCCACAAGAAAGCCCAGATTGATCTCCTCCTTCAAAACCCAACACATGCGCCGCTGTCAACACAACATCTGGTAAAATAAGTATACCAGACCCTTCAAACATTTATTCGAAACACGCACACATAAAGAACCATAAGGATGAAGTTTGGCTGTGCTTGTAGCTTCTTCCATCTCTTTCTGTCATATACCATCCACCCATGCAGAAAAAATAATAAAAGCACTCAAAATATTTTTTCATGTTTATCTTAGCTATTTACTTTTTATTTAATTCATTGATAATTAACTTATTAAGTTTAATTAGGGTAGGTGTTTTATGAATTTTCTAATTTTTTTCAAGACTTTAGCTTTTTCGTGCGTATTTCTGATAAAATTTCTTATGTCAGCGCTTCAGCGGCACCGCCGCCACCGCCGCCAGAGGCACCTTCGTTTACGATGCCCACCCAAGATGTAAAGCGCAAATTGCAGCCAACAGACAACGGCGAGGAGCAGATCCGGCACGTGGGGCTGAACGTTCAGCAGCAGCAGCTGCCCGGCCTGAAGATGCTGCACAAAGAGACTTTATACACACCCTTCAGCAAAGGCTTAGAAGAAGGGGACAAGTAGAAGACCCTGAAGCAGAGGCAAGAGCGGAGCGATTTGCAAGAGCAGATGCTGTCATGCTTTCTGCTGAATCGGCCAAAGAAGAACCTCCACTAGCACCGGAACCTAAGCCTTCACAACAGCAACATAAAATACCCTCTTTCACCTCTGGAGGAAATCCTCCTCCACCACCAGGACCGGCTCCAAATTTTAGGAGAGCATCGCCTCCGCCTATTATTAGACCTGCAGGGGGGGCAGAAAGAGCACCGGCTGCTGAACCAAGACATGTCTATAAAGTTGATCTCGAAGAAATTACGAAAAGAAGAGCCTCTTTACGACGAGCACGAAAAGAGAAGCCGCCTCTTCTTCCAAAACCTAAGATGAAATAAGGTATTTGTTCAAAAAAATAATTTAAAATGCTACTCTTCTCGTACTGAAAAGGGTAGCATTTTTTATTCTATACAAACAATTGGGAGTGTTTCATTACTAAAATTCGTTGTGATTAAAAAATAAGACAGCACTTGATTCTATGTGTTTAAGATTTTGTGTATATTTCTTCAAATGAACGAACGCACCTCAACATAGAAGGCCCTGTGCCCCATGTTCGGGTAACGCTTGACTGAGTGAAATGACATGCGGAAACAAGCTGTTATCAGCCAACCATAGAGGCAGCTGGCGCCGCAGTACGCCACGCGGAGACGTTGTATCATCTGCATGAGAGGCTTGGCCTTTTCCTGTAATAATAATCCCCACGCGCTTGTGGTTTTGAGAGAGGCGGTCAATAAATTTCTGCAGCGCGATCAGTGCTTCTTTTTGTGTATACCCATGCAGATCAAGGCGCCCTTCAATGGAAAGGGTGCCTTTCTTTATTTTGCGACAGAGCGCCCGATCTTGGCCTGAATAAATTTTTGCCGGGCAGCTTCTGACAAAATCCTCTGTCCTATCTTCTTGGCTTGATTTATGGGACACACAACCCTGACCTTTCTCATTGAAGATTGCATCAGTATGCTTAGAATTCTTCTTTTTCGTTATTTTTTTGTCTTTTTTTAAAGGATCCACCGAACCCAAAAAAGCGTCCCACAGTTTTTTATCTTCTGGCGTCATCTGCAATAGCGCCGGTCAATCCACGCCCCTTTTGGAATGAGCACATAATATTGGCCTTTCGAACGCATTTTACCTGCACGCTCCATAGCCGACTTACCAAAGCCCCAGAAAAAGTCACCACGCACCACACCACGAATGGCACCCCCTGTATCTTGGGCAACCATCAAACGCCGCTCATTAATATGGTTGTGCGGATGAAACCCATCAAACCAAATGGGGGCGCCCATGGGCAACCAACGCTTATCAATGGCCATGCTGCGCCCTGGCACAACGGGCACGCCCATACACCCAATGGGGCCAATAGCGCCTTTAATTTCTCGGAAAAAAACATAAGAGGGGTTCTTGTGCATCAACCACAAGGCTTTTTTCGGATCGCGTTTCATCCAAGCCCGAATAGACTGCATAGAAATGTTTTTCACATCCATAATATTATTTTCCATCAAATATTTTCCAATGGATCGAAAAGGATGCCCGTTTGATGCCGCATAACTTACCCGCATGACTTTACCGTTGGGCAATGTAATACGGCCAGACCCCTGTACATGTAAGAAGAAGGCCTCAACAAAGTCATCTACCCACACAAGTTCAAGGCCCCGCTTTTGGATCGCCCCATTATCAATAGATGCTCTGTCATGGTACGGCACAATGCGCCCCCACTTCAGCACACCCCACTTCTTTTGCTTGCCTCCAACCGACATAATCAATTCGGGTGGCTTGCGATAAAGGGGGTATTTATAGCGGCGTGTCTTTTCTAACGAACCATTCAAAGAACTTTCATAATAACCTGTAAAAAGGCCTTCAGGATCGCCGTTATCACTTACACGGTAAGGTGTAAAATTTTTCTCGAAAAAAGCCCGCACACGTTTAGGATCTTTTAATGTATGTTGGCCTGCAATGCGACATACTTGGTGCCAGTCGCGCCCTGTCGTACCAAGCCCCATGGCCACATCTGGCTTTTTTTAAGCAGCACGGCGCATGAACGATTAAAAGCATCATAGGCTTGGGGACTGCCTTGATCTTTCTGCCACCATGGCAAAGCATAGAAATTCACTTTTTCTAAGCGCGGTTTATTCTGACTAGGCTTCACATAAGATGATCGACGTGGTTTTGATGAACCGCACCTGCTCAGCACAAGGCCGATGGCCAACAGTAAAATATAGAAAAAATAAGATCAGGTCGCCTCATAAGGGGTGATTCCTGAAAGCATCCAAGGTCCCTTAGACTTAATGGCGCGCTTAAACGTCCAAAGCTCGCTGATATGGTCGATAAAGTTTGCGTCGCCGCCAATAACTTTTCCTTTTTCATTGCGCTGAACATGTGTTTGTTCTGATACAAAGTGTACGGAAATATGGGCTGTTGTTTGACTCGTTTGAACATCCTTAATTTCAGCTGAAATTAAACGGAAAAATTCTAGAGCTGTTTTAACATTTTTCTCTTTAAGGTCGTCTACTTCTTTTGCATACATGGTGTAAAGTTTGGGTTCTAAAAAGGCAGAAAGGGCCTGTTTATCACCTTGTACGAAAGCTTTTACTACTTTTTCAAAGGCACTTTTAATTTTTTCTAAAAAATGCTCAACAGAAAATTTTTTATCGTGTTTCTGAATTTCACTGATCTGTGTCAACTCAGTAGGCAGTATGGCAATCAGTGCTTTATTTGATAGATCGCCTTGCATAACTTCGGCATCTTTGCCTAAACGAAAGGCAAACGTTTTTTCTTGCCCCGTGCGCCGGCCAAGACGTGTGTAGAGCACAAATCCCACTCCTAAAGTGACAAGTAAGAAAAGAATATCAATGTACTGCATATGGTTACCTTCTTCGTTTTCTGTTATACACATTATATCAGGATTAAACAATAACTGTATTGATTAAGTACGAACAAAGCGACGAATAAATGAATAAAAAAAATATATCAGCCGCACTTGCCTATCATGCCGAAGGTAAGCCAGGAAAACTTGAAATAACGCCTACCACTGCCTTGGAAACGCAAGCAGATCTTGCCCTTGCCTATTCTCCTGGCGTGGCAGAACCTTGCATTGAAATTAGCGAAGACCCTAAAGCTGCACACCTATACACCAACAAAGGAAACCTTG
Organism: Holosporaceae bacterium; assembly: GCA_022646525.1. GTDB lineage: Bacteria > Pseudomonadota > Alphaproteobacteria > UBA7879 > UBA5542 > UBA5542. Next base: position 175,789 of record CP060261.1, read on the forward strand.
TTGCCGTCATTTCAAATGGTACCGCTGTTTTAGGCCTTGGGAATATTGGTGCCCTTGCATCAAAACCCGTCATGGAAGGCAAAGCTGTTTTATTTAAAAGATTTGCTGACATCGATAGCATTGACTTGGAAATTGACACAGAAGACGTTGATACATTTGTCACAGCTGTAAAGCATTTAGGCCCAAGCTTCGGCGGCATTAATTTGGAAGATATCAAAGCCCCAGAATGCTTTCTGATTGAAGACCAATTGAAGAAAGAAATGAATATTCCCGTCTTTCATGATGATCAACATGGCACCGCCATCTGTGTTCTTGCCGGGCTTATTAATGCGTGCACCTTAACCAACCGTCAATTAAGCGATATTAAAGTGGTTGTAAACGGCGCCGGCGCTGGCGCCCTTGCCTGTGTTGGCTTGCTGGTTGCTGGTGGTGTGCCCAAAGCACATATTACCGTTGTTGATCGAACAGGCGTTATCTACAAAGGGCGTGAAAAGGGTATGAATCCTTGGAAAGAAAAATGGGCCAAAGACACAGCGGCCCGCAGCCTATCAGATGCCGCTAAAGATGCTGACGTTTTGATTGGCCTTTCTGCGAAAGATGCTTTCAATTTGCCGATGATTCAATCGATGAAAAAGTCTCCGATTGTATTTGCCATGGCAAACCCAAATCCAGAAATCAGCCCTGATTTGGTAGCAGAACATGTGCCAGATGCCATTATGGCAACAGGGCGCTCTGACTATCCCAATCAAATTAACAATGTGCTATGCTTCCCTTCTTGTTTCAGGGGCACCCTTGACTGCCAAGCAACCGAAATCAACCAAGAAATGAAGCTTGCCGCAGCCCATGCCATTGCTGCACTTGCCAAAGAGCCCGTGCCTCAACAAGTGCTTGATGCCTACGGGCAGAAAGAAATGTCTTTGGAAAAAACTATATTTTGCCCGTGCCATTAGACAAACGCTTAAAAGCTGCCGTAGCCCCTGTCGTTGCAAAAGTGGCCATGGATACAGGCGTTGCACAAAACTTCTATTCAAAATTTTGAAGCCTATAAAAAGAGCTTCAAAAAGTTGATTTACCTTTGTTTTCTGGTGTACACCTCTCACAAGAATTGAAAGGTGTACACTATGTTTAAAATCAAAGTTTTTCTTCTGGGGCTTATGGGTGTTTTTTGGCAGCACACAGTACGCTGGATCTCTCTGATGCAGGCACGCTGCAATTTGCACGCAGCCTTGTTGGAAAATACGAAGAAGTTAACTGGCTTCTTGATCGCCGCGTTAACGCCACATTACAAGGCGAAAAAGGGGTTCCTGAAAACAGCTGGTCTGTTCAAATCACAAGGGAAAAAGAAGGTAACGGGCGTCATTGTATTGAGTTTGAGCGCACTGTGCATAGTGTTTTATGCCTGCATGTCTTTAATCAAGGCGGGGATGCTGCCTATAGTTGGTTTGTCCAAAACCAAAAAACACACCCTCTCACCCGAAAAAACTTCGATAAAATATCTGCCCTTGTTCAAGAGGTTGTTTCCAAATATGGCCTCGATTTAATTGAAACCAATCTTATTTTAGGCGATCTGGGCAAAACCCCCAAAGCACGCGATCTCGCCGCACCCCACGGTGTTACTGAGGGTGATCACGATATCTTTTTGGCAAAGTGTCTTGAACATTGTCCCGATATTTTCCCCACTTATGTTAAGCTTGGCGCTGAGCAAAAAGACATCATTCAAAAATATGCGGGGCTTGTTCATTTTGGGCATCTTTGGCATGTGGAAGGCACGGCAATAAAAATGTTATCCCATCTTAAAGAAACAGGTGTCATGAAGGATGCTTCCGACTTTGACTTTGAATATGTGACACATATTTGTGACATTGCCGCCGTACTTGCCCATGTTTCACAAAACGGCTCTCTCATCCTGACGGATGATGCCTTTGAAACCATGGAAGAAGCCATGGAAACAGTGCGTGCTTTGGCAGGCATGGCGCCAAACAAAGCGCTTCAAATCTATCTTAATCTCCGTGCAAAACGGATTGGGTTAGACGGCATTCAAGATGTTGCAACGCGTAATGTACTTGCCCGATTGGCTGCGATGATGCGTCTGCGTGTACGTGATGACGCCCTTGGGAAAGAGCTGTTAGCCGCTTGGGAATCAATGCCCAACAAAGAACAGGTATTGCAGGTGCTGGATCCTATGTCAGAAGATACAACCCCAACACCAACATACGTGCCCGCTGTTTTAGAAAATATGCGGAATGCGCTTTCGAAACATATGGCACCTCAAGACACCCTGAATGCTGCCATTGGCACAGCACTTCCTTGGATGGTGAAGGTGATTGAAGCTTACAAAGAAGGAAAGGGCACGACGTACCCCGATGAACTTACACTGAACTTTAACCCAATTGGCGGTGTTGTTCGTGATGCGCCACACGCCCTTGATACAAACCCAGCGTTTGAGATTAACCTCGACAATGGAGAAGTAACACTCAAAACTTAGAGGGATGAAGGCACCGATTGAATCGCTTCTTTGACATGATGAAGGCGCACCTTCTTAACGCGCCGCGCATCGCATACCAACACTTCAAACACTAAGCCTGTGCCGTGTTTCACCAGCTCTCCACGTGCAGGGATGTGCCCTGCCAAGGTGGAAACAAGGCCACCTACAGAGTCAGTATCTTCATCCTTATCTTGCAAGACGAGGCCCGGCACATTTTCTTGTAAATCTTCAACAAGCATACGTCCGTCTACTGTAATAGACCCATCTTTATGGTGTATAGGTGACTCAATGTCATGCTCCATATCAGGGTCAGTTTCACCAATCACTTTTTGAGCCAAGTCTGAAAGCGTCACCAAACCGTCAACACCTCCAAACTCATCGACGACAATCGCCATATGATTTTTTTCTTGCCGCATGCGAATCATTAAATCTAAGCATGTCATAGAGGGAGAAACAAACATAATAGGCTCGGCATGCTTCTCTAGTTTCAGTGTTTCTAAATCCTCTTTCGATAAAAGAACCCGCTTTAAACTGATGCGCCCTACAACCTTGTCTAAATCATGCTGGCATAGGGGGAAGTAGTTGTGTGATGACTTCAAAACATATTTTTTGCACTTTGGGAAAAGGCTGATCCAAGTCAATCCAATCAATGTCTGCACGGGGTGTCATCACCGATGTCACTGTTCGTTCAAAAAAGGCAGCATTTTTTTAGAATTTCGATTTTTTCCTGATCTGGCCCTTCTACTTCTGCATCTAGAGATAGAATTGCCTCTTGGGAAACTTGGGGATCTTTAAATTTAAAAAACTTTTGATTTGAGCAATGATCGACATAAAAACTAAGTCTCATAAGGGTTAGCAATATTGATTGTAGAAAGGATTTTAACTTCAAGAGATTCCATTTCTTCTTGATCTTCATCTGTTTCGTGGTCAAATCCCAAAAAGGTGAAGACAGCCATGCACCAACAAGTGGCAAAAGTGGTCTAGGAAAGTCTTTTCTTCTTTTTTAGCCTCTACCGCAATGACATCATAGGCCATGGCGATATCTCCAAGCAAAACAAATTCATCTTCAGGCACCTCCGCCCCTTTTTTAAAGTCACCTTGCGGAAAAAGACAATACATTTGTTGGGCGATTCTTTCCCCCGATAACGATAGTTTAAATCTTGTACGAATTCATTATCCGCCAAAATAATATCAATATGGCCAACCCCAGAAAATGAAGGGAAGCAGTTTCTAACAGCATTTATCGTTTGGGGTAAAAGGCGCATAATATCTTTTCGGAAAGGCGCCCACTTTTCTTCTTGGAACGATACATCACAAAGTGGCAGGGAATCAATCTCGGTCATAGGCTTTCAAAATACTTTTCACAAGACGGTGTCGCACCACATCTTCTTCTTCAAACCGCATGAATCCAATGTCTGGCACATCTTTTAACCGGTGTACGGCATCTGTTAAACCTGAATTATGGGGATGAGGCAAGTCAATTTGGGATCCATCTCCTGTAATCACCATGCGTGCATTTTCACCAAGACGCGTTAAAAGCATTTTCATTTGCATTTCTGTTGTATTTTGCGCTTCATCCAAAATAATAAAGGCATGAGACAAAGTACGCCCGCGCATGAACGCCAAAGGGGCCACTTCAATAATGTTGCTAGCCATAAGCTTTTCAAGTGTTTGCGGGCTAAGCATATCGTGTAAAGCATCAAAAATAGGGCGTAGATACGGATCAATTTTCTCTTTTAAATCACCCGGCAAAAAACCCAAACGTTCGCCTGCTTCAATAGCAGGCCGTGATAGAATTAAACGATCTACTTGCCCTGAAACAAGCATTGAAACGCCCACCGCTACCGCCATATATGTTTTACCTGTTCCCGCGGGGCCCAAGCCAAAAATTAAATCTTTTTGCTGCAGTAATTGAACAAACTCTGCTTGTCTTTTTGACCGTGGCATAATGGTGCGGTTTTCTGTTTTAAGCCTAATTTTTACGTCACCAAGGCCTGTGGCAACAGCACCTATGATATCTGTTGTTTTTTGCTGCATATTTTTCCCTCCACTTCTGATTTCTTCGTATAATCCTTTTAGTACAGATTCTGCCTCTCCAATCTTTGTTGGATGGCCCACAAGTGTAATGATGTTACCGCGCATACATATTTTTATGCCCAATTTAGATTCCAAAGACTTCAGAGATTCGTTGTGAAACCCTACAAGTTCTTGCACTATTCGATTGTCAGAAAATTCGATAACGTTTTCAGAAACGATGTCTTTTTGTTTGTGTGGCATTTACCTTCGCACTTTAAGAAAAATTTCCTTTAAGAGATTTAAATCCAGCTTCCCTTACTTTTACGTTTCTTATCGTACCAATAATATCACAATTTCCTGCCACGTGAACACCCTGCATGTGAGGACTTTTACCTATAACTTGGCCTGGCTCTGTGCCTAATTTTTCAAATAAAACAGGCACTTCCTTACCAATAAAACTTTGGTTAAAGCTCATTTGTTGCTGATTTAATAAAGTTTGTAATTGTTGTAGCCGTTCATTTTGCACATCAACAGGCACCTGTAAATCCATAATCGCTGCAGGGGTGCCTGCCCGTCGACTGTACTTAAAACTGTAAGCCAGAGCATAATCTACACGACGTACAAGATCCATCGTGTCTTCAAAATCTTTTTCAGACTCTCCTGGAAAACCCACAATAAAGTCAGACGAGAAAGCAATAGAAGGACACGCCTCACGAAACATATCAATGATATCGAAATAGCGTTCTCGCCCATGCTGGCGATTCATTGCTTTTAGAATGCGATCAGATCCTGACTGAACAGGTAAATGCAAAAAAGGCATAATTTTAGGGCACGCCCCATGGGCATCTGCCATGGCTTGGTCCATATCACGGGGGTGTGAAGTGGTGTATCGGATGCGCTGAAGGCCTTCTATATTGGCAAGCTCTAAGCATAAGGCTGCAATACCCCACTCTCCATCACCTGCGGGGCTTTTACCGTGATACGCTGTTACATTTTGTCCCAAAAGAGTGACTTCTTTCACCCCTTGATCAACCAAATGTTTTACATCTTTCACCACATCCATAATGGGCCGAGAATATTCCTCACCACGTGTATACGGCACAACACAATAAGTACAAAACTTATCACACCCTTCTTGAATGGCCACAAAAGAAGACAACTGTTTATTTGCATTTGGTAATGGCAAATAATCAAACTTAGAAACAGCTGGAAATTCTGTACAAATTAATTCTTGCCTGTTTTGCTTTGCATCTGGGTTGTTTTTCTTTTTCTCAATAGCACGCTTTGCAGCCGCTACCATTTGCGGTAATTCGTGGTAAGATTGGGGCCCAATCACCACATCTACATACGGTGCCCGACGCATAATCTCTTCGCCTTCTGCCTGGGCCACACACCCAGCCACCACAAGAATGGCCTCTTCCCCTTGGTCAATTTTCTTTTGCTTATAGCGCTTCCACCGGCCCAACTCAGAGAAAACTTTTTCTGTTGCTTTCTCTCGAATATGGCAGGTGTTTACAATATTAACGTTTGCTTCTTCTGGTTTTTCGGTTAGCTCATACCCATGAGGGGGGTAAGCAGCTCTGCCATCCGGTCAGAGTCATACACATTCGTCTGACAGCCATACGTTTTTACATACAATTTTTTAAGCATAGGGCGTTTATTTCTATATATTGAATTCTGAGCAAAGATACCGACATCTTCAAGTATATACAAGAGTTTTCGAGATTTTAGGACAACTTAACATATACTTAAACTGACCCTTAATAGAAAACTTAGTCTTTTATAAAATATATGTTTTCTTTCTTTCGATATTCTCAACATTAAGCTTCAGGAAACATTTCTCTTAAAGACTCAAACATTCTAATAAAAGAGAAAAAATCCATAAACTTCAACTTGCTGTAACCCTTTACATCGGTGAAGAGTTCTTTTGTTGTAAGTAAATTATGGAGACCTTACATGAAAAACTTTAAAATGTTATTTTTTACATTACTTAGTGCCAGTTGCTTGTGGTCAAGTATCCACGACACCAATATAACCGAAGAGCAAGTTAGAAAATGCTTTGCAGCCATCCGTTATGCACGAAATGGCACTGAAGAAGAAGCATTTCTTAATGTCTGGCAAGCTTACCCACCAAGAATGAAACGCTTCAAGGTAGATACTTTTCGTATATTTGGGATACCAGTCTCGGAAGAGAAGAGTATGGCCATCTCATAGATGATGGCACAGGAACCTTATGGGTCGCCATGCCGGGTGCAAACTTATTGCAGCAAACCTAGGTGTTCTTAAATCTGGTAAAGCTGATTTACAAACAGCGTCAAGACAAACACCTACTTTTAACCACACAGAAATTGGTGGCACAGGCAGTACAGGAAAAGGTGGGTGCCAAACAGGTTATTTGGGAATGTACTGTTCATGCTCAGAAGAGATTAGGAAATTTGGAGAAGCTTTTGATGAGGAAAGCCTAAAAAGTGATTTTCACTGGACACAGCCTTGGTGCTGCTCTTAGTCAACTGGGTGCATTTGATCTACGAAATCACTTTAATTTGAAAGAAAAAAAAACAAGTACAGCTTGTAACCTTCGGCTCGCCAAGAGTATATAACTCTGTTTCAAGCGAGTTGTTCGACAAATATATCGGCAAAAAAATCACTTAAGATTTATCACAACATACACTGAAGGTGCTATAGGGGCGGCCACTCGAAATGTGCTGAATGCCATCACGTTCCGATGGGGCGATCTCCGAGGGGGAAGAGAAGTGAGAAAAAGATCATTTTGCAGATGGCACCGATTGCCCCTGGGTTAAACTTCAAGTTCGCAAGCGTAAGAAAAAACTATCAACATACGGGAACAGAGTTAAGTTAGATACAGATTTTGTCGGCGAGGCAGAGGCTGTGAAAGCGCACTTATTTAACGGGTATGATACCGCACTTTCAGAGTTTTTATCTTAAGTTCATTATAAAATAAAAAGGGTCATAAAAAAACTAACTCAGTTTGCCGTGACAATACTTGTACTTCTTGTCCGAACCACAGGGGCACAAACTGTTTCAGGATACATGCCCTTCCCAAGTTTTAGGATTTTCAGGGTCAAAGTTTGTTGACAACTCGCCCATAGGCACACGCTTCTTTGGTCCATCATCCATCGCCGAAGCAGATGCATGCACCTCATGTAAATTGCGGGGTTTATCAGGCATCACATTAAGAAGATCTTCCGGCTCAAGCTTAAAGTGAAACAGAACAGAGATAACATTTTCTTTCAAGCGGTATAAAAGCGCTTCAAACATTTTAAAGGCTTCATGCTTGTATTCATTTAAGGGGTCTCTCTGCGCATATGCACGCAAGTTAATGCCCTGACGCAACTGATCTAAAGATAACAAATGATCTTTCCATCCCTGGTCTAAAAGACGTAAGAAAACACTTTTTTGAAGCTGTTGTAAGGGCTCTGTTTCAATATCTTTGAATTTTTCTTTTTCAACTTCATCAATTTTGGTTTCAAGGCGACGCTTAATTTCTTGGTCTGCAATACCTTCTTCTTTTGCCCAGTCTGCGATAGGCAAATCAATGCCATAGATACGCACAACCTCTTCATGAAGGCCATTAATATTCCAAGCACTTGGATATGCTTTTGGCGGAATACATGTTTCGATCAAATGATCTAAAACATCTGCCTGCATATCTTTCACCGTACCTGAGACATCCACATCACCCATCAAATCACGACGCAGCTCATAAACAGCTTTTCTTTGTTCGTTCATCACGTTGTCGTACTTCAGCAAATGCTTCCGCATGTCATAGTTGCGCGCTTCCACTTTCCCTTGGGCTTTTTCAAGAGCACGGTTAATCCAAGGGTGCGTGATGGCCTCACCTTCTTTTAACCCAAGCTTTTGCAACATACCGTCCAAGCGTTCCGATCCAAAAATACGCATTAAATCATCTTCAAGAGACAGGTAAAACTTAGAAGCCCCCGGGTCACCTTGTCGGCCAGAACGCCCACGAAGCTGATTATCAATGCGTCGGCTTTCATGACGCTCGGTACCAATCACAAACAGGCCGCCCGCTGCTTTTACTTTTTCAGATGCTTCTTCAATATCTTTTTTAATTTTTGAATCGCTTTTTTCTTTTTGCACCTTCCGCCATTTGGCCCAATTCAAGGGTGATACGTGCATCTGGGTTACCACCCAATTTAATGTCTGTCCCACGGCCCGCCATATTTGTGGCAATAGTCACTGCACCTGGTCGCCCTGCATCCGCAATGATAAGCGCTTCTTTATCGTGATAACGTGCATTCAGAACACTGTGCTTCACATTATGACGTTTCAGCACCTCAGAGAATTGCTCTGACTTTTCAATGCTTGCTGTCCCTACCAAAACAGGCTGATCTCGCTTTTGACATTCCTGAATAAGCGCCACCACCGCATCAAACTTTTCACGCTCTGTCCGATATACTTCATCATCCATATCTTTACGCGCAATGGGTTTGTTCGTTGGCAAATCAACGCTTTGCAAGTTATATGTTTCTTCAAACTCTAACGCTTCTGTAACAGCTGTACCTGTCATACCCGCCAACTTTGGATACATCCGGAAGTAGTTTTGGAATGTAATCGAAGCAAGGGTTTGGTTTTCCATCTGAATCGGCACCCCTTCCTTTGCCTCCAAGGCTTGGTGCAATCCATCAGAGAATCGACGGCCATCCATCATACGGCCTGTGAATTCATCAATTAAAACAACCTGCATATCTTTGACGATATATTCTTTTTCTTTATGAAACAGGGTATGTGCCTTAAGGGCCTGGTTGGTATGATGCACAAGGGCAATGTTTTGTAAGTCGTAAAGTGACTGGCTTGTCAGCAACTCAGCTTTTCGTAATAACTTCTCAACTTTTTCAACACCGCCCTCAGTCAGGGTAACGTTGTTTTGCTTTTCGTCTTTTTCATAGTCTTCTGGCTCAAGTTGGCGCACCACCGTGTCAATCGCCACATACAAATCTGAAGAATCTTCTGCAGCACCTGAAATGATAAGGGGCGTACGTGCTTCATCAATCAAAATACTGTCAACTTCATCAACAATCGCATAGTTGAAGGGGCGCTGTACGACTTCATCAAGGCGAAACTTCATGTTGTCGCGGAGGTAATCAAAACCAAGCTCATTATTCGTCACATAAGTCACATCTGCACGATAGGCACGCGCACGTTCTTCATCACTCATACTGTTCGTAATACAGGCAACAGTAAGGCCAAGCATTTCATGTACTTTGCCCATCCATGATGCGTCCCGTTCTGCCAAATAATCGTTAATAGTAACGAGGTGCACCCCCTTGCCTTCAAGGGCATTCAAATAAACTGGCAAAGTGGATACAAGGGTTTTTCCTTCCCCTGTTTTCATTTCACATATATTGCCTTGATGTAAAATGATGCCACCAATAATTTGCACATCATAGTGACGGTGACCAATCGCACGCCACGCAGCCTCTCGTACTGTGGCAAAAGCTTCAGGCAAAATGTCATTCAGCGTTTCTCCCTTTTGAAGACGCGCACGAAAAGCATCTGTTTGGGCACGCAACTCTTTATCTGTAAGCTTCTTAATTTGGGGCTCAAACCCGTTTACTTTTTGAAGTGTTGCATTGTATTTCCGCAGCACACGTTCGTTAGATGTGCCAAACACCTTGCCTAATATACTTTTTAACATATGAAAACCTTATATTTATTGTTCTATTCTTATACATGAGAATCGAAAAAATTTAAATATTTTTCCTATAGAATCCTTTGCTTTTATTGTGCTTAAGTATACAAATTTCTAAAAATTTTTGGAGGACAAATGAAACGTGGCATCTATCAGCATTACAGCGGCAAGCATTACCAAGTTATTGGTCTTAGTCGTCATTCAGAAACTTTAGAAGAAATGGTTGTTTATCAATCCCTATATGACAATTATAGTCTTTGGGTACGCCCTAAAAGCATGTTTTTCTCAACAGTAACACACGAAGGAAAAGAGCGGTTTGCTTTCATATGCACCTCTCTTGAAGCACCGCCAACGCTCAGATAAATATAGTATGCGCTTTGCATCTGTTTGTTTTTATTATTTTTATTCTAATAAATAAAATAAAATTGAATTCAAAATTTCAAAAGCTATACTGAACGTATGTTGAAGGAGATTACGATCTGTGACAAAAAGAACCTTTAGTAAAGGTGAAATTTCAGTCGAAACTGTTTGCAAAATCCTTGATGATCATAAGGCACTTGATGTTTCTGTGATCAACCTTTCTGATAAAACTTCATTTGCTGACTTTATGGTGGTTGCGTCTGGTACCAGCCAACGTCATTTGTGTGCTCTTGGCGACCATCTTGAAAAAGGCGCGAAAGATGTGTGCCAAGTTAAGCAAGAGGGATCAGAAAACTCTGACTGGATTTTAGTAGATCTCGGCAGTGTAATTGTGCACCTTTTCAGACCAGAAACACGCCAAATGTATGACTTAGAAAGCATGTGGACAATGCCCATGCTTGTGAACGCCAAGTAATTCATGCGTGTAACCATTATTGCTTCTGGCAAACTGAAGTCTGCTGCTACCCTAGGTGCTTTGATTCTTGACTACTTAAAACCCTTAAATGGAAAGTAGAAATTAAAGAAATTGATGTAAAAAGCCACGAAAAGAATTATGAAAAGCATTTCTTAGAAGCACTTCCCAAAGGCGCTACGCTCATTGCCTTAGACGAACACGGAAAAAGCTTATCAAGCCCAGAATTTGCACGCCTTATCGAACAAGAAACTTTATCAGGTATCAATCATTTTGTTTCATGATTGGGGGCGCTGACGGCTTGCCTGAACTTATCAAAAGAAAAGTCATCATACGATTTCCTTTGGAAAAAATACGTGGCCACATATGATGGTGCGCCTCATGCTTGTCGAGCAATTATACCGTGCCCAGCAAATTTTATCAGGCCACCCTTACCATCGGGAATAAAGTTGTCTCAACTTGGGTTGAATTATAATTGTAATTCAAAATACAGGGCTTTTATGCAAACACCATTTCAATCTTTTTTATTAATCTTCTTTCTCTGGCCTTGCTTGTCATTTTTAGGTGGCCTTTCTTTTCTTATCTTTGATCGCCTTGTGCTTGATGGGAAATATACAAGCCCCTACAACAAAGATGCTGTTATCAAAAAATTAGGTGTCGATCTAAACAACAAAATCAGAAATAATAATCTATTGCGCTCACAACTTGGAGGTGCGGTGCAACACTTCAAAGCACAGAAAACAAACTTCAATCCATGCCTGTCTATCAGCTAAATGATATTGTCAGCAACGGTATTGGACCTGATAATCTTGTGATCTTAGAAAAGGACGCCTTTCTTTTAGAGAGAACAAACATACTTCCGCCCTTCTTCCGATCAATTAACACCTTCTGCAAAAATGGATTAGATAAAGTAATTAGCATCTTACTGCGCCTTTCTGAAACCATAAAATTTCCCTGGGTTATTCGTGTTGAAGGACACGCCGACCCGCAACGCATTCCTTCTGATACTGGGTTTGGATCAAACTGGAAAATGGGGTACGACCGCGCTTACAGTGTGGTTGAATATATGATTTCTAAAGGGCTTGATGCAAAACGCTTTTATATTGCCAGCTACAGTAGTTACCGTCCTGGACCTTATCCAAACAATCGACGTGTTAGCCTCAGCTTTGACTACGCCAACTAGTTATTGGGCCAATCTCTATAAGCTTGTAAGTTGGACAGTCCATAGTCCATTCTTTTTTGCCGTTGACGTGTTAAAAGCTCGGCAATGCGCTGGCCTTTGGCAGCATTTGCAATGGGCACCACTTCCCCTTTTTATGATAGTCGTGAATGTCGCGCAACACGCTATTAAAGCGATCATCCATCTCACTCTGACGAGATGGCAATGTATACTCATAGGCACCAGGGTCTACAAACCTAAGCCACATTGTTGCCACATAGAATGCAGCACGTCGCTGGCCCCACGACAAGTCTTTAAGTTGTTCTTTTGTCGGCTCTGCACCAAAATAATGCGTTAGGAATTTTTTTGTGGAAGCAGTATCCATCCCCGCCCAAAAGGTAAGTGCACCCAACTCAATAAAACGGTTTTCCATAGATGCATTGGGCCAATCAATAAAATAGATGTCCCCTGCTTTTGTCATCAGCATATTCGTAAGGTTTAAATCACCGTGCCCAAAAACCAGTCTGCACCCGGGCCATCCCGGTGCGTTTTCATCATAATGGTTATACAATTTTTCATATGCTTTCGGGTACGCCGCATATGCCGCATCCGCTTTTTTTTTTTGTCGAATTGTTCGTTCCTTCTGCGTCTTCGCGAAAGGAAACGGCAATTTATAGTTATAATTTTTCTCAGTTGGCGGGCAACTTTTCTAAAACAGTTGGGTTCTTCATATCTGCCGTTGTCAGGGCACGCCCTTCAATATACGCCATGATCATGATATGAGATTCAGGGCCGCGTATATTACTTTTGGAGCTACACCTAAAGATGCCGCAATTTTATGGCCTTCATGCTCGGCTATGCGACGCTCGATTGCAAATTTTTCTGGCAAAATGCGCAAGACATATTTTTTGTCTTTGTGCAAAATCGTATAAATTTGAGCAGAGGAAAACCCACCCTCAAGGTGCGCAACACGCACAGAGTCAAGATCAGGAAACGTCGTTTTAAATGCCCGCTCGATGAACATTTTTACCGGATTATCAAAGTCACGAATAAATTTTTCGTACGACATTTCTTTGGCGTGGGCAAAAGATAACCCAAGCCAAATCAAGAATGGAAGAAGGGAATTTTTTTTCAACATGAATACACCAAAGTGTGGTGGCGCGCTCGAGAGGAGTCGAACCCCTAACCTCTTGATTCGTAGTCAAGTGCTCTATCCAATTGAGCTACGAGCGCGTAAGACCCTGGAAATGTAGCGTATCCCCATCCCCAGGGCAAGATTTTTCTGAACTAAAGCTCTTCTGAGAATTCAGTTAAGTAAGAAGAAACACCTTTAGAGGTGGCTTCCATGCCTTTTTCGCCTTTGTTCCAACCTGCTGGACAGACTTCTCCGTGCTGCTCATGATGGCTCAGCGCGTCCACCATACGAATGGCTTCATCAACGTTACGCCCCAAAGGCAAGTCATTCACTAACTGATGGCGCACCATCCCTTTCTTATCAATTAAGAAAGTGCCTCGGAACGTGACCGCATCATCAACTAATACGTCGTAATCACGTCCAATGCTTTTTGTAAGGTCAGCAACCATAGGAAACTGAACAGGGCCAATTCCCCCTTCATTAACAGGTGTATTTTTCCACGCCAAGTGCGTGAAGTGCGAATCCACACTTACTGCAATTACTTCAACACCGCGTTCTTTGAATTGCTTCATACGGTTGTTAAAAGCCAAAATTTCTGAAGGGCAAACAAAAGTAAAATCGAGAGGGTAAAAGAATAAAAGACCCACTTTTCCTTTTAAATAAGTCTTTAGATTAAAGTTTTCATTAATCGTATTATCAGGCATCACAGCTGCTGCTGTAAAATCAGGGGCTTCTTTTCCTACAAGTACACTCATTCACATCTCCTTTGATTTACTAATGTTCTACACAAAATAAGGCATAAGTTCAAAGCCGAACTTTTAATCATCTAAGAATTTTTTAACTTTTTTAAAAAAATTAAACGAATCGGGCTGATTCTTTTCTTCTTTGCTTGAGGCGTTAAATTGACTTAAAAGCTCTTTTTGTTCTTTCGTCAGGTTTTTAGGAATCTCAACACTCACTTGTACATACATGTCTCCGCGAGAAGAGCGCCGATAAATAGTCATTCCCTTATCTTTCAAACGAAACTTATCGCCTGGCTGGGTGCCTGCAGGTATTTTTACTGTCACACGCCCACCTTCAATGGTTGGCACTTCAATACTGCCACCTGTTGCAGCCATCACCATAGAAATCGGCACTTGGCACATCAGGTCTGCCCCTTTTCTTTGAAAAAGATCATGGGGCTTAATATGCACAAATACATACAAGTCACCGGCCTGGGCACCTTGTGTGCCCGCGTTTCCTTCCCCAACCAGGCGAATTTGAACACCGCTTTCAACACCAGAAGGAATAGACACTTGTAACTTTTTGGTGCCCTTTTTATGCCCTCGGCCACGACACGACGTACATGGATTTTTAATTACCTTACCAGCACCCTGACAAGTTGAGCACGCACGTTCCATCATAAAGAAGCCTTGCTGCATCCGCACCCGGCCTGATCCATTACATGTGCCACATTGATCTGGTTGCTTCCGTCAGCAACCCCGTGCCCTTACATCCATCGCACGCTGTCAGTTTAGACAAAGAAACTTTGCTTCACCCCTGCATAAGCTTCTTTAACGTAATTTCTAAATCATACCGTAAGTCATCACCACGAAAAGAGGCTTCTTGTCGACTTTGGCCACCACTCGCAAAGTCACTAAACATGTTTTCAAAATATCTGCAAACCCACAAAAACCACTTTGACCGTCAAACCCGCCAAAGCCTCCAGCGCCGGCGCCACCCCCACCACCTTGGAAGGCACTGTGCCCATACTGGTCATAGGCGGCACGTTTCTGGTCATTACTTAATACTTCGTAGGCTTCACTAACTTCTTTAAACTTTTTCTCAGCAACTTTATCTCCAGGGTTTATCTGGATGATATTGCATTGCCTTTTTCGGTAGGCTGATTTTTAATTCTTGTGCAGATGCACCTTTTTTTGCACACCTAGAACTTCGTAATAATCTTGCTTAGACATGAACCCCTCGAAAATGGGAAAGGTGCCGCCAAAACTGGCAGCACCATCCCTTTAACACGGTTAAACGTTATCTTTATTTTTTCTCGTCATCAGATGCATCATCTTTTTACTTCTTCGTACTCAGCATCAACAACATTATCATCTTTTTTCTGATCGTCCGATTTTGCATCAGGCTTTGCCTTTGCTTCCGCTTCCTGCGCAGCCTTATGAATCGCTTCGCCCATCTTCATGGATGCTTCCACAGGGTCTGTGTTTTTCGCGGTAATCGCTTCTACATCATCTGTTTTCACAGCTTCTTGAAGATCTTTTTTTCGCTGATTCGATTTTCTTTTTATCTTCATCAGAGATCTTATCAGCATGCTCCTTAAGCTGCTTTTCCGTCGATGCAATCAGGCCATCTGCCTGGTTTTTGCATCAACCAAGGCGCGTTTCTTCTTATCTGCCTCAGCATTGGCCTCAGCATCTTTCACCATTTTTTCAACATCGTCGTCAGACAATCCACCTGAAGCCTGAATCTGAATTTTTGTTGTTCTTTTCAGTGGCTTTATCTTTGGCCGATACATTCACAATACCGTTTGCATCAATATCAAAGGCCACTTCAATTTGCGGCACTCCACGCGGTGCAGATGGAATTTCTTCCAAGTTAAACTGACCCAACAACTTGTTGTCATTTGCCATTTCACGCTCACCTTGGAACACACGAATAGTAACAGCTGTTTGGTTGTCTTCTGCTGTTGAAAAAGACTTGGCTTTTGTTTGTTGGGATTGTTGTGTTGCGCTCAATAAGCTTTGTAAACACACCACCTAAAGTTTCAATACCCAAAGACAAAGGTGTTACATCAAGAAGAAGAACATCTTTACATCACCTTGCAAAACACCACCCTGAATCGCAGCACCCATAGCCACAACTTCATCAGGATTCACACCGCGATGCGGTTCTTTTCCAAAAATTCTTGCACAGAAGATATCACTTTTGGCATGCGCGTCATGCCGCCCACCAAAAACAACTTCACTAATATCAGAGGCGGAAATACCTGCATCTTTAAGTGCTTTTTTACAAGGTTCCATTGTCCTTTGAATAAGGTCTTCAACAAGAGACTCAAGTTTCGCACGTGTTATTGTTACATTTAAATGCTTAGGCCCACTTGCATCTGCTGTGATGAAAGGAAGATTTACATCCGTTTGTGTACTACTTGAAAGTTCAATTTTTGCCTTTTCACCGCACCTTCCTTAAGGCGTTGCAAAGCCATGCTATCTTTTTTTTCAAGTCAATCCCATGTTCTTTCTTAAACTCATCGGCCAGGTAATTGATGATGCGGTTATCAAAGTCTTCACCACCTAGGAATGTATCACCATTCGTAGATTTAACTTCAAAAACACCATCCCCAATTTCAAGGACAGAAACATCAAATGTTCCACCACCCAAGTCATAAACAACAATGTTGCCCGTCTTGTTTTGATCAAGACCATATGCAAGGGCTGCTGCCGTAGGCTCGTTAATGATACGCAAAACTTCAAGCCCTGCAATTTTACCGGCATCTTTGTGGCTTGGCGCTGTGCATCATTAAAGTATGCAGGCACTGTAATCACAGCCTTAGACACAGGGCTGCCCACAAACCGTTCTGCTGTTTCCTTCATTTTTTGAAGAATAAATGCACTAATTTGACTGGGGCTATACTTCTCACCATTCCTTCAACCCAAGCGTCACCATTTGGCCCCTCAACAATTTTATAAGGAACAGCTTCCATGTCTTTTTTTTGGTAAGCGGGTCATCAAATCGACGGCCAATCAAACGCTTGATTGCAAAAAAAGTATTCTGAGGATTGGTCACACTTTGTCGTTTAGCAGGTTGACCAACCAGTTTTTCATTATCTTTGGCAAAAGCCACCATAGATGGGGTCGTCCGCACACCTTCTGCGTTTTCAATGACTTTTGCAGACTTTCCGTCCATCACTGCAACACAAGAGTTGGTTGTCCCTAAATCAATTCCAATTACTTTACTCATAACAAATCACCTATTCGCTTTAAAAACTCTTACATCATATATAGTCGATATTTTAGCACTCTTCAACCCTAGGTGCTAATTTTTCAGAAAGCCCTGCTGGAGCGTAATAAAATACGAGTCTCTGCCTGCCTTTAGCCCCTTTTTCTGAAAATAAGTTTCTACCCATTCAGATGGTGGCTCAAACCCTTCAGCGACAATTCTCACCCCTTCTAAGCCACGGAAAACATCCAAAGCCCACTCTCGATATCCCTCATGGTCGGACGCAAAAATAAACACACCATCTAGCTTTAGCAACTGAAGGAATTCCTGCATGTTTTTTGCTGACACAATACGCCTTTTAAAGTGACGCTTTTTTGGCCACGGGTCTGGAAACAACAAAAAAATCTTTGAAAAAAATGCTGGTGAAAAATAAGGCAAAATTATTTGTACCGGCCCATCGTGAATGCGAACATTCGAAAGCTTCTTTTCTTCAATTTTTGCCAAACACGAACCAATACCATTGATAAAAGGCTCACAACCAATAATAAGTGTATCTGGATTTTTTTCTGCAAGGTGTGCAAGATGCGTACCCTCACCAAAGCCGATCTCTAAATAAGCCCTTTTAAAATGATCAAACGGCGTAGCGCATACAATTGATTCATTTTCTACGAAAAGCTTAATCAAGGGCAACTTTTCCTCAAGCAACTTTTGCTTGTAAGGCTTCACTGCCCTGCCCTGTCGTCGTCCAAAAAACATTAAGACACCAATGCACTTAAAGATGATTTTTCATCAACCCATGCCATAAATCGATAAAACGTTTTTGCAAGTGTTGGCTCGGGAAGCGGTTGTGGCAAGGCTACATCAATAAAACCAATATAGCCAAGCGGCATGGTCGCAACAACACGCCCCAAGGGATCGATAACACCAGAAATACCCGTATTGGCCACACGCACTACAGGCACACCTTCCTCGATGGCCCGCATCCGAGAAATCTGAAAATGTTGATATGGGCCAACACTCTGGCCAAACCATGAATCTTCTGTCAAATGCAAAAGCCACGTCGGCGGCACATTACGCCCCACAACGCGGCCAGGGAAAATGGCCTCATAGCAAATCATTGGAGAAAATGGGGGCAACTTATCTGCTTTAAAGAATCCAGGGCCTTTGCCGCACGAAAAATCTTGCATACCCGCGGATACTTTTCTTAAATTTTTAATGCCAAAAGTACGCTCTATCCAAAAACGTCCTGGAATGTATTCACCAAACGGTACCAGATGATGCTTGTCATAAGGGGGGGCCAGAACACCTTTTTGACCAATAATATACATGCTGTTCCAAACTTTATCCTGATTTCGTCGCACAGCCCCTGTAATTAAATAGTCCGATTGCCCCATCAAAAGCGTGACATCTCTTGAGGTAAAATCGACCCTGATCAAGAGAAAAGCGGACCATAGCCTCAGGCCAAATAATGATATTAACAGGCTTAGTTTGCACGTGAAAGCGCAAACATACGCCTTAAATCTTGGCTATGTTCTTGAGGATCCCAGGTGAGACGGTTTGGAATACCTGGCTGCACCAAACGAATCATTGTTGTGGTTGATAAAAGTGCCTGATTCAGGCGCATGCCGCCATAAATCAGCATCCCTAACAATACAACGCTTCCAGCGACTGTGTAGACTAAACGGCCTTTAGTATCTGTTTTAGTCATCCACAAATAAGGGGCGCCCATTAAAGAGATTGTCAAAAAGCTTAATGTAAATACACCGCCAAGCGCTGCTGTTTGCCCTATAATCAAAACACTGGCCCAGGTATTGCCAAATGCTGCCCAGGGGAAAAAATCATCTACCAAAAACTCAAATGTGCCTATCCATGTTGCAATCATCAAAAGACGTACAACGGCATAGTGCTCTCCCTGACCAAACTGCAAAAAAATAAGCCGCAAAAATTTATTAGGCGCTTTGTACGACCACCCTACAAACCAAGGGCCAATCGCTGTAGGAATCAAGGCGAGAAACGCTGGAAACCCAAAAAGGCAAAAAGGAATTGCCCACCAAAACGCTGCCAACTCAAAAGTAAAGGCGCGGGATATCCAATAGAGACTTGTGAAGAAGTAACCGGCAAAAAATCCCCACAAAACAGAAAGCCCCCTGACAAAAGGTCGCTCTTCATCAGCAAGCATCATAAATCGAGACAATGTCAGAAAAAGAATAAGCTGTATACCAATGATCGGAAAGTGAATAAATCCCGACAAGGTGCCAAGAAACAAACTTTCATAAACAGGATGCTTATTAAAAAAAGAAGTGTAGAATGCCGCAGTTTTTTTTAAAGACGTTAAAAAAACCACAAGATTACCCTTTTGCAGGGCCTAACATCATCACTATTAAATTACGCTCTTGCTTTGGATGTGATTCTACAATGCCCACATCTTCCACATCTTTCTGCATGCGCTCTAAAAGTTTCACGCCCACTTCTTTGTGTGCCATTTCACGGCCACGAAAACGCATTGTAACTTTCACTTTGTTTTCTGCCATTAAAAACTTGCGCGTATTTTTAAGCTTAATCAAGTAATCGTGCTCACCAATCACAGGCCTTAATTTTATTTCTTTAATTTCAATGACTTTTTGTTTCTTCTTGGCTTCGTTCTTTTTCTTTTGAAGCTCGTACTTATATTTACCGTAATCCAAAATCTTACACACCGGTGGCACAGCGTTTGGAGAAACTTCAATCAGATCTAACCCTACATTTTGGGCTCTTTCAATGCCTTCAGCCACAGTAACAACGCCGACCATTTCACCGTCTTGGTCAACAAGCCTAATTTTATCTGCTTTGATAGCCTGGTTTACACGAGGGCCATCGCTTGCCGGCTGGGGTCTCATATATTTACTTATTTTTACTCTCCTTTAACGGGGCATTTTGCCCAGATTTTTAACATGTTTCACAGCATCGTCAAGAGTCATTACCTCTTGTCCTTGTGTGCCAAGCTTACGAATAGCAATCGTTCTATTCTCAATCTCGTTCTTACCTATAACAAAAATATAAGGAACCTTTTGCAAGCTGTGTTCGCGAATCTTATAACTAATTTTCTCATTTCGCAGATCATGCTCAACACGAAGTCCCTCTTTCTTTAAAGATGCTACCACATCTTCAACATAGGCATTTGCTTCATCTGTAATGCTTGCCACCACAACTTGAAGGGGCGCCAACCATAATGGGAATTTGCCCGCATAGCTTTCAATTAAAATACCAATAAATCGCTCAAATGTCCCTAAAATAGCACGATGAATCATAACAGGGTGGTGATGGTTACCATCTTCCCCTACATAGGTGGCACCTAATCTCTCTGGCAAAATAAAGTCTAACTGTAATGTACCACACTGCCAGTCACGGCCAAGGGCGTCTTTTAAAACAAACTCAAGCTTAGGACCATAAAAAGCCCCTTCCCCAGGGTTTGGCGCATAAGGAATATCCATTTTTTCCAAAGCATTTCTTAAATTTTCTTCTGCTTTATCCCATGTTTCATCTGTTCCAGCACGCTTTTCTGGTCGGTCAGAAAATTTAACAAAGAACTGATCAAACCCTAAATCTTGATACACTTCCTTTAAAAGCCCACAAAAAGATTTTGTTTCGCTTAAAATTTGGTCTTCACGACAGAAAATGTGGGCATCATCTTGCACAAAGCTGCGCACCCGCATAATGCCATGTAACGCACCAGACGGCTCGTTCCGGTGACAATGCCCAAACTCGGCCATACGTAATGGCAAATCACGATAGCTTTTTGTGCCTTGCTTAAAAATTTCCACATGGCAGGGGCAGTTCATTGGCTTCATCGCAAGCGTGCGATCATCTTCATCTGAAACGATAAACATATTTTCGCGAAATTTGTCCCAGTGCCCTGATTTTTCCCAAAGGGCTCGATCTAACATCAAAGGTGTATTCACTTCTTGATAGTCATATTTTTCAATTTTCTGGCGAATATATTCTTTTAAAATTGAATACAAGCGCCACCCCTTAGGATGCCAAAACACACTGCCTACAGCCTCTTCTTGCAAGTGGAAAAGACCCATTTGCTTGCCGAGTTTACGGTGATCTCTTTTTTCTGCTTCTTCAAGCTGAACAAGGTAATTTTCTAAATCTTTTTCAGATGCCCATGCCGTGCCATAAATACGTTGTAACATGGCATTGTCAGAATTACCGCGCCAATAAGCCCCAGCCAACTTCATCAGCTTAAAGGCTTTACCAACCTTTTTTGTAGAAGGCGCGTGCGGGCCCCGACATAAATCAATAAACTGACCTTGTCGATACAGAGAAATAGTCTCTCCAGATGGAATATTACTAATGATCTCAGCTTTATAATGTTCACCCATCCATTTAAAAAATTGAATTGCTTCGTCACGATCCCACTCTTCACGCACAATGGGCTCGTCGCGATCAACAATCTCTTTCATTTTTTTCTCAAGAGCAGTGAGATCATCCGGTGTAAAAGGCTTATCCCGTGCAAAGTCGTAATAAAACCCATTCTCAATGGCAGGGCCAATCGTTACTTGCACATCGTCGCCATACAGCTCTTTCGCGGCTTCTGCCAGCAAGTGTGCCGTATCGTGACGAATAATTTCAAGGGCTTCTGGGCTTTCCCGTGTTAAAATTTCAAGGTCGCTATCCTGCGTCAGCGCTGTTGCAAGATCAACCAAAGCCCCATCTACTTTTGCAACAATGGCTTTTTTCGCCAAGCTAGAGCTTAAGGCTTTGGCCACATCAAAAGCAGATATGCCTTGCTCAAAGGACTTCGTTGATCCATCTTTAAGTTTAATTGTAATCATTGACATAAAGATTACATTTATGCTGTTGATTAAAAATGTCAAGAAATAAGGGAATCTATTGTGTTACTTGCCTTTATAGACTATCTTCTTCCTGGATGTGGAGAGGTGGCCGAGCGGTCGAAGGCGCACGCCTGGAAAGTGTGTATACGTTAATCGCGTATCGAGGGTTCGAATCCCTCTCTCTCCGCCATGTTTTTGTTTTTTTAACCCTAAATCTTATGACAAATTCAAGCGCAAACCCTTCAAAACCAAACTTATTAACCCCTCAAGATGTTTTGGCCATTCCTTTCAAAAAAGAAGCAATTAAAGTTTCTTATGGACAAGAACCAAGCCAATTTGGAGAGATATACCTCCCCAAAACAAAAAGGGCCCACCCGTTATCATTGTTCTTCACGGAGGATGCTGGATGACCATGGCAAGCCGATTTTATGGCACCCTTTTGTATTGATCTTGTAGAAAAAGGGTTCGCGGTTTGGAACTTGGAATATAGAAGAATTGGTGAAGAAGGCGGTGGGTGGCCAGGCACCTTTCATGACGTAGCCGATGGCATTGATTGTTTGCGAATCTTAGAAAAAAATATCATTTAAATCTCAAACAAACTCTCATCATTGGATTCTCCTCTGGTGGACATCTCGCGTTATGGGCTGCCAGTCGATATAAAATTCACAAAAATAGTGTTTTGATCCGCAAAAATCCTATCTCTATTCATGGTGTTGTTAGTCTAGCAGGTGTTTGTGACTTAAAATATTTTCAAAACTATGATCCAGAGTGCAGAGAAATTATTACGAAACTGGTTAATTACACGCATTATGATGAAGCATGTCCAACGGCTTTCTTACCCCTCAACATCAAACAAATTCTAATTGGAGGAGATCTTGACCAAGATGTGCCGATTGAGACTTTGAAAGCATATGAAAAAGACGCTAAAAGAGCAGGGGATATAATTGAAGTTCACGTTGTCAGAGATGCAGGCCACTTTGAGTTTGTGGTACCTGGCACTGACGCGCACCAGAAAACTGTTGATGAGATTAGGAAGTTTTACCGATAAGGGTTTTGTAAGCCACAACCATTTTCTCATTTGAAAAGCGTGCACGGACGTGGTCTCTATTTTTTTTCTTCCAGGCACTGTCCCCAAGAGATTGGGTTGCTTTCAGAATTTCTTTTGACAGTAAATCTGGATCTTTTGCAGGCGCTATAAAACAATGCTGCAAGCCTTTAATGGCTTCCTTATTGCCCCCCACATCGGTGACAACCACACTTAACCCAGCCTCTAATTTTTCCAAAAGCGCATTTGAAAATCCTTCTTCATGAGAGGCCATAACGCCCATATCCATCACTTGTAAAAGATCATGCACATCATGCCTTAAACCCAAAAAAGAAACATGCTTATGAATGCCAAGCTGCTTTGCATACTGCTTCAGGTCGGTTGCAATGCCGCCATCCTTTCCCGCCAAAAACAACTTTATGTTTTTTAATGTTGAAGATGAAAGTATCGACAGCGCCTTAAGTAAATCACGATGGCCTTTGTATTCAATCAAATTTGCCACATAAATAATGCCAATATTACCCGGTTGCAGCCCAAGGCTTTTCTTTAAACGCGCTTGTTTGTCTTTTTTCAAAGGCACCGAAGAAAATGTTAACCCATTATAAATAACATCAGCTTTATACCTGATATGCGGCATTTCTGTTGCTAAATCATCAAGCACAGCCTGAGAATTACAAACAATTTTTCGAGACAAGTTAAGACTGATCTGATCCATTTTATAGGCTATCAAATTTCTATCTCTGTACCCTGTTAAGCTCCGCCAGCACGTCACAGATGGAATACTAAATAAGCGCCCAATGATTGCCCCTAAAAAATTAGGAAGGGGCAAAAAAGATTGAATGATTTTGGGACGATCCAAAAAAAGAATGGCATAAGAAATATTAAAAAACACCCTAATTGCCCGTAGAAAAAGGCAAAGACGATTCTTGGAAAATGGCTTATGAATACCCCGCACATCCACGCCCATTTTCTTAAAACGCGCATAAAGAGGGCCCGTTGTCGAAAAAGAAAACAGCTTGATCTTATATTGATTCTTCAACCCATCGCACAAAGATAAGATTTGGGTTTCTGTGCCCCCTACGTCTAGGCGCATCGTTACAATATAAATCGATTCTTTAGAGTTCATGATTCTAGGAAGCCCCGCAATGTATCAAGGCGATGGGCATGGGTGTGCTTCTCCATCACATAGTCATAAGTACGATCAACCATTTTTTGTCGCAAAGCATTATCTTTTAACAACGCACACAATTCATCAATATTTTTAAACTTTTTATCGAGGGGAAAATAGTGCTCGTAAGGCGTCAAAATATCATTATAGCGCCCTTCAAACATAACGTTTACTGTTTTTGTACCAATCGCATCAAAGTGCCGAGATGAAATAGCTTTGCTATAAAAAGGGCATTTTTTTTTGTTTTTAAAAAACTTCTGATAAATATCCTCAAAGTCAGCACTTTCATCAATACGATAACTTTCTGTCAGAAATTTTTTCGTAAGTTGCCGCACCTTTTTCTTCATTTCAGGCGTCAGCAGTTTCCCCACTTTCTGCAACAATGGGTGCCCGGTTGGTAAAACAATCTTCTTTTCTTTGCTTTTTATATAGTCTGTAATTTCTTTGACTGTTCGGTCATCTTTTTCCAAATAAAAAGAACCTGCTTCTGTTGAAATCATTCCCTTCATTTCACTGAGAAACACGCGCCACGATCCTCGATCAAACCGTTCTTGAGCGTTCTTTTTCTGCCCTACATCCACGTTTAAATCGAGAACATCAGCTTTTCTTAAGAAAAAATCACGAATGGCATTTCGTTCATTATCACCAATGTATTTTCCATACTGGGCAGAACGAGTGCCGAGGTCAATCGGCCGCTTGCTTTGCGCTGACGTTGGATAAAATGTTTTAGGGTTCAAAGCATGGGGCAGCGACTTCACTTGGGATGCCTTACAGTCTTCATAAAGCCATTTGCCCGTCTCTTCCAAAAGCTGCGTTAAAATAAGATCAGGCGCAATTTTAAAAAGCATCTTAATTTTAGATGCCATGCCAACCGTAGGCAAATTAACTTCATTGCCAACAAATGAGATAAGCTTGCCTTTTCTTTGTTGCAACGCACCAACAAAAGGGCGCAAAAACTCAAGCGTGTCTGCTGTCATCGAGTGATGCAAAATAATGAGGGGGTACTCTTCAATCTCTTTAAAAATAGACTCTATTTTCCTTTTTTCTAAAACATTAATTGTTTTTGTTTCAAAAAAAGAATGCTCTTCAAAAGCTTCTATCCAATCATCATAATAAGAAAGAAGGTTTGTGGAAAATGCATAGAGTAAAAGTGTCTTCATGATATTTTTAGATCGTGAATGATTTCTTGCACAATTTTATGGGCCGCATCCCCTTGGCCATAGTCAGAAATTTCTTTTTGTGGCCCTTCATACTTTTCACTGCGCCACAATCGATTCCATCCTGCTTCTATTGTTTCCACCCATTCTGTTTCACTCCGCAGTGTGATGCAAGGCACTTGGTGAAAGTATGCTTCCTTTTGCAGCCCTCCCGAGTCTGTAATGACATAGACAGCATTTTGAATTAAAAACTGTGTTTCAAAATAACTTGTTGGCGAAATGCAAATAAGGTTTTTTTTGACGCTTTCAGACAAGCCTTCCATAAGTTTTTTTGAACGTGGATGCACGGGAAAGACGATTTTTAAATTTTCCGATTCACTAAACTGATGGACATAGTCAAATATTTCTTTAAAGGCTTGTGGGCTATGTGTAGACTCTGCTCGATGCACGGTTAATAAAGCATATTTATTTTTTATAAACGAAAACTTTTCTTCAAGCTGCATGTTCTCAGCAATACGTGATTTTGCATGAAGTGTGGCGTCATACATCACATCACCCACATGAAAAACGTTCTTTTCAATACCTTCTTTTTTAATTGCTGCACCGCACTCAGCGTCGGGCAAAATAAAAAGAGTGCTTACATGATCTGTTAAAATACGATTTATTTCTTCTGGCATTTTCCGATTAAACGAACGAAGCCCTGCCTCTACATGGTACACAGGAATATGTAGCTTTGTAGCTGACAAGGCTCCTGCAAGTGTCGAATTTGTATCACCATAGACAAGAACAGCCGATGGCTTCTCTTTCAATAAAATCTCATCGATTTGTTCAAGCATACGTCCTGTCATTGCCCCATGGGACAGCCCATTGATATTCAGCTTATATCGGGGCTTAGGAATTTCTAATTCTTGGAAAAAAATGTCAGACATATCTGCATCATGGTGTTGGCCCGTGTGCACAATAATTTCTTCCAAATCATTGTGCTGTGCAAATGCCCTTGAAAGCGCTGCGGCTTTTATAAACTGGGGACGCGCCCCAATAACAGTAATAATTTTATGCTTAGTCATATTGTGCTGAATAACACCCCCCAATGCCGGCAACATGTCCATTATAGAGCGGGGCCCCTCGTTCATCGAAAGTTAAGTTATATAAAAATGATCTACTAAAATTGTCTAATCTTTTATCAAGAATCGCCTCAAACCTTTTAGACAACCTATTCATCTCCATCCACATAGATACAAAAGCACCTTTATAGTGCCCTTTCAACCCAACCTCTTGAAGCATACTTAAAAAGTCTTCTTTCAGATAATAGCGACTCACCGGGCAAGCGGCGCCGTCTGTTGTTGCTTGAAAAGCTTCTTCCATACTTCTCGGCGGATTTTTAAGCAAAAGCTTACGAAGCAGCGTGTCTTTTATCGACCCACCTTTAAGCATTACTTCATAAGCCACGTAAAGGTGAACCCAAATTGACTCATAGTTATATACCATGATTTGAATTTCGCCGTCTTTTTTAAGAATGCGTCGGAATTCTTTCAATATTTCTTTGGGATTAAGGGTATGGTGCAAAACCCCAGAGCAATGAATAAGATCAACAGAATTATCTTCCAAAGGAATGTGTGTAGAGGAAGCATCTATTTCACTAAACTCAACCTGCTTCTGATGAAACATTAGCCTGCCTTTTGCTTCTTTAATTGACTGTGCAGAAACATCCATTGCAATCAATCTTTTCGGATTCGAGTTTATAGAAAATCCCACCAAATCGTGTCCAGGGCCGCAGCCATAATCCAGAACCACTTTCCCATCTGCTTTGTTAGTTGGCATTAAATCTTTATAATACAAATAGCAGTGATCGCGCCATACCATGGCATTTACGCTGTCTTCTACAGATCCAAAAAGTTGATGGTCGGTAACATTATGCCGGTTCCAGTACTTTTTAATCTCTTTTTTAGAGGCTTTTGCATGTTGCATATTTAACCAACCTTCATCATAAATCGCTTATACTTTCGATGTGCAGAAAAACAGATTTTTTTCTTCTTAACATCACATCAAAACATGCCTGGGACGGCTCCAATCATCAACAAAAGAAAGGTTCTTTTTACTCACTTTTTAACCCTTTCTTTTTTCCAAAATTCATTAACGGTGATTCAAAAAAGTGTAAACAAGAAAAACAATAACAAATAAAATAAGAAATGTAGAAATGAAATTAATCCCTGCCAAAAAACAATATACAATAATAGGCGCATGAAGCGCATACAGAGAATAACTAATATGGCCCAAACTACCTAGAGTAGGTGAGATATCTCGTTTCATACTTTCCATCTTCAAAACAAGTAGGCCGAATAAGTATGCAATAGAAATTTTTTTAATCTCAGAAAAAATGAATAATTTAATGAATGGGCTCAATGCCACACAAAGCAAAGCCAGAATGATAAATTTCTTAACAAAGAAGTTTTTTTTCTCTTTAAATTCAACAAAATAAGCCCCCATCCACCAATACAAAGAAAAAAAGAGGCAAAAGAACCATTATGCCACCACCCTCTATAGGCAGGATGCATAAGAGCAAGCAAAAAAAGAAAGGCCCCAAATCATCCCAAAAATGACTGCGGTTTTTTTTAATGGAATTTTGTTGAGACATAAAAAATAAACTAATCCGTAAGCGATATACAGCCAAATCTCAACCATAACTGTTGTTAAAACACCATTTCCTTGGAAAGAGACTTTAAAAAGCGCAGGGATAAAACTAGACAAGCCAAAAAACTTTACCAAAACAGGAAGAGCTTCTATAGAAGCTGTGCCTAATAAAGCCTCTGCTTTAAGTGGAGACTGTGCAAAACTTTTAAAGAAAAGAAATACGCCCGTCAGAATGCCTAACCAGTAAATTGGTAAAATGCGAAAAGCACGCCGCACAAAAAACTTTTTGAAGGAGCTGGATAAACCAAAACGAAAGCCATTTCGATGAATACAATAACCACTTAAAAAAATAAAACCTAAAACAGCAGGATGTGTTTCCCCGTGCTTTTGAAACACTTTAATGAGAGCTGACTGTATTACAAAAAATGTTTCGAATATGACTCTATTGTCATTCTGATTTACATAAGAAAACCATGGAAGCATATGGGCAAGCAAAACCCAAAATGCTAACAAAAAACGTAATAAATCCATGCCATGAGAACGGATTTTACTACGCTCTTTTTGTGTAAAAAGTGAAATATTAGCCTTTTGATAAACTTGTTTTAATCTAGAAAAAAAACACAAAACCATGGGGCTGCTAAGATGACGCGCTCATAAAGTATGAATGTTTTTGTATGTTATAAGTAATACAATCTTTATTTTCTTGCGTCCACTTAATGGTTTTTTCCAACCCATCCTTAAGAGAGGTTTTTGCTTTAAAGCCAATATCTCTTTCTGCCTTTTCTGTAGAGCCAAACCTTTTTCCAGAACGATCCCATGGGCGCGCAGGCGAAAGAGCCACAGGTGTTTTGTTGTCTGTAAGCTGATTAATGGTTAAGGCCAATTCTTTAATCGTGGTTTCCACGCCTGACGCCAAGTTATATACATCGCCAGCTTTTCCTTTTAAGGCACAACACACAAGCCCTTCAACAATGTCATCTACATAAATAAAGTCTCTTGAAGCTTGCCCCCCATTTTCAAGGGGCAAAGCCGCGCCCTCCATAGATTTCCAAATAAAAGTAGGGGTTACATTCCGCCAAACCGTCGCCGGTGTGTGACGCCACTGGCCAGCACCTAAAATTTCCCGCGGACCATACACATTTTGAAAGCGCGCTTTCACAAAAGGAAGCTCAAATTTCATCCAGTAATAGTTTCCATAAAACTCACCAAATATTTTTGAAAACTGATAAGGGCTGTCGTGATAAAGAGACACCTCTGCATCTTCATCTGTGGCATCTACGTCATCATATGTTTTTTTGGCCACAGTGCATCCTGCCGATGCATAAACAAGCTTTTTAATAGATACACCCTTAAAATGTTCACATAGTTTAAGGGTTGTAATCGTATTGTTATCATGATCGGCTATAGGATCAGCAATACTTGATTGGTTGCCATGATAAGTGGCCAAGTGGAACACATAGTCATAGTCTGTTCCCGTTTTTTGAAGCACCCGGTCATCTGCGATCGACCCTTTGATAAAGCAAAGGCGCTTATCTCGCGGCAAGTTTTCAGCCTCAGCTGACATTAGGTTATCAACAACTGTAACAGCAGCAGCCCTTCATCAAGCAAGCGAAAACAAAGGTTGCTGCCAACAAAGCCAGCACCCCTACAACTAATACTTTTTGTTTAGAAAACATCGCGTTTATATTTGTGTACTAAAACCGATTAACTTTACTTCGTTTCTTTTAAGTGCGTAAAGGTTTCTTCAATGCCATATTCTTTATAATAAGAAATGGTTTTATCAACACCCTCCTCTAAAAGCATTTCAACTTTCCATCCGAACTCGTTCACCGTACGAGATGGGTCAAGCAAAATTGAGAAAACATCGTCTGGTTGACGATCGCGCACCTCAACATCAATTTTCATGCCAAGCGCTTTCGTTGTCGCATCAAACAATTCTTTGATTGAATAGTCAGACCCAGAAGAAATGTGATACGTTCCCTTACCCTTGCCATCAACTGCATGCATGATACATGCGATCATGTCATCAATGTAAACAAAGTCACGACGTGTATCCATCACAAAGCATTTTTGGTCGCTCGTCAGGCGCTTATAGAAAGTTGGCAAAGGGCCACTGATGTTGCGCGGGCCATAGGCATTTGCCAAACGGAATGTCACATAATCTAAACCAGAAAGATGCACATAGTCTTCACCCGCTGTTTTACTGATTGCATAGCTAGAACCACGAGGTAAAATTGGGTGATCTAGTGTAATGGGTTGCTCTAAAGGCTTCAATCCATAGCACAGCGCTGTTTGGAAATAAATCATACGCTTAACGCCCGCTTTTTCCATGGCTTGGCAAACAATGGCTGTACCTGTTGCATTTGTTTGTGAATCTTCAACCCAGTTGTTCGGATCTTTATAAGAAGCCGCAGCATGAACAACGATATCAGGCTTAAACTCTGATACAAGTTTATGCATGAGGGCCTCATTTGTAATGCTATCCTCTACAACTTCTAAATTATCGTGGGGTTTTAAGTTGTCGCGGCGCCCCGTTGAAAAGTTATCAATAACAAGAACCTGATCTCCTCGGGCTAACAATCTATCTGCTAAGTGAGATCCAATAAATCCTGATCCGCCGGTAATAAAAACTTTCATTTTTTTCCTCAATATAACTACGATGAAACAAGCTTTTTATACGCTGTTTCGTTGTCGTGGAACGTACGATGCCACAACTCTAATGATAACAATCCCCACACCTTTCGAGAAAACTGCGAAGAGTGATCTAAATTTTCTATCACCTTCAGTGGATCATAATATCCACGCGTTTTAGCAGCCTGGGATGAGAATATATCATACACAAATTCTTTTAAAGGTCCAGCAAACCATTCTTTTAGTGGGACAGGAAAGCCCATTTTATCCCGTCGATTTAGGATTTTAGAGGGAATTTCTTCTTTAAATACATCTTTTAGCAGCGCTTTCATGCGTCCCCCTGGAAATTTAATATTGGCAGGAATTGTCGCCGCAAACTCAATTAAAGGGTGGTCTAGAAATGGTACACGCGATTCAACGCCGTGGGCCATACTCATACGATCTTCAACGTGTAGCAAGGCCGGCAAAAGACACTTAAAATCAAAGTGCGTCATTTTGTCAAAATAAGCCTCTTTCTTAACACGCGCGCCATCATTAAAAATACCTTTAAATCTTTGTAGTACAGACTCTTTATCAAATAGCCCCCAATCAATTTCATTTTTCGTATCAGCAGATCGGTCAATAAGCCTGAAATAACGCTCGTCAATCGGGCCAAACAACCCCTCTTTCCAGAACTGACGAATCAATGGCTTGTATTCCTGAAGTAATGTTAAGTTTGGAATGATCGATTCAGGCGTCACAACAAAGTTGCCATTTTTGTATGTGCCCTCAATCGCAGCGCGGATACTTTGCTCAAAGTACGCAATCACATACCGTGCATAGCCGCCAAAAATCATCATCACCACCTTGCCCTCCCAGCACAACTTTAACGTGCTGCCCTGCAAGTTTTGAAACCATGTATTGGGGAAAGATCCCGGCCCCGCCACAGGTGTATCAAGATGGTATATAACTTTCTCAATGTTATCTGAAAAATCTTGTGACGTAATATCTGTCACATAAAGAGGTTTCCCTATTTTCTCTACTGCATCTTCTGCATAAGCGCTTTCATCATAACCAGGGTATTCCATAAAACGCCCATGGAAGGCACCATAAAAATCTTTATTTTTTTGGTGGGCTAAAACAGTCATCAATGAAGAATCAATGCCGCCACTTAAGTAACTGCCCACTGGCACATCACTAACCAAATGGTAATTCACAGAATCATGCAGTAGGTGCTCTAGTTTGTCTGTAAAGTAAGAAGCAGAGCTCGTATGATCTATGTCATAACTGACATCCCAATACTTTCTGATTTTTACTTCACCACCTTCAAGCAAAAGAAAGTGGCCCGGCATCAGGGTATGGATATTCTCAAACAGTGTTTGTTCACCAATTGTATATTGCATCGTTAAATATTCAGGCAATATTTCTTGATTGGTACGAATAGATTCCACGTAAGGCAGTAATGCTTTCATTTCAGAAGCAAAAACAAAACCTTGGTCTCCTTTTGTGAAATAAAGTGGCTTAATGCCAAACCGATCTCGACCACAAAACAAACGATTTTTTGCTGGATCCCATAAAGCAAAAAGCAAACATGCCTCTTAAGTAGTCTAGGCATTCGGTACCATACTTTTTCGTAAAGACCTAAAATCACCTCGGTATCCGAAGCTGTTTTAAAAGAGTAATCTTTCAGGTGATTTGTTCGAATATCTTGATGGTTATAAATTTCACCGTTATAAACCAGCACAGCCCCACTTGGCCCCACCATGGGCTGATTGGCGCATGCACGCACATCAATAATGCTCAGGCGGCTGTGGGCAAAATAGATTTTTTATCTGAAGACCACCATTCACCAAAAAGCATCAGGGGCCCCGATGCTCCAGCAAATTTCTTCGAGGTTTTTAGCCTGGTGGAGGCTTATAATTCCGAATATGCCGCACATTGAAAACTTTCTAAAACTACTCTTTAAAATTTTTTAAACAAAATCCAAATCGTTCTGCGTATCAATTTCAAAAATGTCTATCTTATAACCTTTAATAGGCAAATGATCCAAAAATGACTTATATACAAAACCTGGCACATCTTTAAAAAAATAGTTTTTTTCAAGAAAGGAAAGCCCAGACCACTCATAGTCATGGCGATTCTCTGTTTCAAACTTGATGCAATAATCATTTTGATCAAGCTCCACAAAAACAGCTTCTTCCGTTTGTGCTTTTGTAACACACACCAAATTTTCTTGAAAGGTGCACGCAGCTTCATAAAATCCCTTAAAACAACTTTGACGCATCAAAGTATCACCATCCATTAATATGAATGGGGCGTTTACAAACTCAGTTGCAAGACTGGTACTGTAGAATTTGTTGTATCTTTGTAGTGGGGTTTCTGACAAAAATCACATCAGGTCTTACTTTTTTTTGCCACCTCCATGACTTCTTTTCTTTGAACCCAACGACAATATATACATTCGGAATTTCACTAAGAAGATTGAGTTGATATTCGATCAGCTTTTTACCATGAACCTCTACCAAACATTTTGGCAGATCTAATCCTAAACGAGATCCAAGTCCGGCAGCTAAGATGACAGCGTGTTTAATAGGTTGCATAAACCTCTCTCATGAAAAACAACATAATTTGAAACATCCATAACACTTGACGCAGGCTGGTGGGTTTGCACCATAAGCAATACCAATATCTGCATTCAAAAACATGAACACATCATTCATTCCTTCCCCGACAGCGACAATACGATCATACCCTCGTTTCCTTAAAATTTGGGGAATAGAACCTTTATCCAAAAGTTTTTTTATTGAAGAAATTTTTTTCATCCAAATTTCCGCTTCTGCGCAAAAACATTCACAACCAATGCGCTTTGCTAAGCCAGATATCCACACACTTAAATTTCCAGTAACAATAAAACTGCTATCAATATTATGTTGAATGAACTGACAAACCTCATCATAGAGGTCAGCATTTTCTAAAATACCGTTAATCTTGTTGTGATCTAAATCAGATAATAATTTAACACGTAATTTAAAAGATCCTTCAAAAGGTATCAGGCCAGAAACTGTTGCTTTTGTTAGCACCGCTATCTCTTGCTCGAGCCCACCCTCTCTCGCAATAATGGGGAGAAGCTCTTGGCGTGTAATCGTGCCATCTAAGTCAAATAAAAAGGCTGTCTTCACTACTTTTCTCTCTTAAAAAGGTAGTACTTGAGGCCGGTCTCTGTCCTGTTTTGCAGCTCATCAGGGAAAAAGCCTTCCTGCGCAATTTTAAAACCAGTGTCCAAAAATGGTTTGAACAGCTGTTTGTATTCAGAATCCGTTCTGTAAATTGCACTGTAGTGCATATCAAGTTCCTTCGAGTAATGATCTTTTAATGTTAATCGATGTAGCTCCCTAGAAAGACTTTCTCGAACATAAATATAAGCACCTCTTGTTTCTGACATCTTTTCAGCAATGTAACGATATAAGCTTATTAAGTCTTCGTCGTTTATATAAATTGAAAATCCAACAATAAATGCTATATCAACAGACACATCTAAAACATTTGCAGACAGAAATTCCTCAACACCCATATGAGAAAATGAAAATTTTTCAGAAGAAAATATTTTTTTTGCATTATCAATTAATGATGAAGAAGCATCAAAACCAAAGTACCCGCCAATATTATTCGGCAAAATTGAAGCCACTCGGCCAGCACCACACCCCACATCCAAAACAAACGCATCATCCATTGGTAAAATGTTCTGTGTCACAAAAGAAGATTCATAACTATTTCGTTGCTCAGGAAGTTTATTTTTCTCATCATTTTGCAGCATAACCGCAGAGATAGGATTTTTTTTTTTTTTTAAACGGCTTTCAAAAACCTTCTCAACCAAACTATAGTCGATCTTAGTATTTTTTTTCTCTATAAATTTTTTTTTCATGACTTAAATTTTCCTAAAAACATATGACCCCGAAAACATCCCTTGTTCAAAAATAGTGTCAGAAAGCTGCCTCTTAGATAAAAGCTCAAAACCCACCATCTCAATTGCTTTAACATATTCAGATTCTTTCCTGTATATATGGAAATATCCACCTTGGTCTCTTTTTGAAGTGATATTTTTGTTTAGAGAGTCTTTGCAAAAATATATACCCCCAATTCGAAGGCAACTATGAACTTTTTAGCGTTGATAGAAATACTGCCTCATCCACAATACATGTAAATAACCCCATACAAAGCACAGAATCATATTTCTTTTTAATAGATATCGATGCAATATCCTGAGTAAAAAAGAAATGTTTTGAATGCCTTTTTTTTAGATTGCCGTTTTGCAGTTTTTATAAGATGTGGGGATAAATCATAAGCATCCATTCTTTTTACATAAGGACATATTTCAAAATCAAACCACCCATTAGCACATCCAAGATCAAGTACTTCTGCATTTTCTTTATTTTTAAGAACTGGAAAAAAAAATCCTTTTTAAGAGCGATCATTATATTTCTATATCTGTCAGGATGAGCTTCAGCATGATTATATTGTTTGATATGTTCCCACGAAGGTTTTTCTTTTAAGCAAAAACGAGCCATTTTCTCCACTTTAGAAAAACAGTAATTCTTTACCTATAAAAAAATTAAGCATCAGCTAATTCCCAAAAAAATTAATTTTTACTACTTTTTTAAATTAAGGGCCTCTTCTATCATATTCTCAATTGCTTCACTAGCTGTTTTAGAAGGAAGAAGACAAGTTTCTCTTAAAACATTTTGCCTTTTTTGTTTATTTTTATCGGCCCCTTTACAACTGTTTCCTCAACAAATTTTTTGATTGATGAAAAATCATTGCCCAGGCATTTTCATAAGCTTGCATAATTATTTTTCCAAAGTCATTAAAAAGCATACCAATCGCTCTCTAAAAACAGCAGCGGTTTATTTGCTGGCAAATACTCTGAAAGAAAGGAAACACTATCTGTGATCATAGCATCGGAATGTTTAAATAGTTCAATATAACTTCCCTCATCGTATAAGAAAACATTTTGAAATGAAATAAGCTCGTTCATATAGTTTTCATATTGATCATAGCTCAGGAAACCCGTGTTGATCAGAGCTCTTTTCAAATTAGGGTGAGGTTTTAAACAAAATAGAATGCTCTCATTCTTTTTAATATACTCTTTAAAAAAAGAAAAATTTCTGTCGAAAGTGCCAAAATTACCACCCAAATAAAAACTGGCAGAATTCATAGGCCCCCCAACAGTAAAGTGTGGTGCCCAAATAATTTTTTTAAATGATCCCTAGTTTTAAAATTCTTCCAGGGATCATGGTTTTCTGAGGAACGATAAGCATCCAGTTTTGGATTACCAACCACAATTGAGTTAGCTCCTTTTAGATCACAAAATTCTTCTTTAAGCTTAAAATGTGTGGGTGTCTCCAATAAAATTTTATACATAAAGTTATGTTGTTCTTTATTAAATTGTAATTTTTCAAAAGGGAAACTACTTCTATTTGCGGCAGCCATAATTCCATAAGGGATATAAATTGGCAGACAATACTTACCTGTGCTCTGAGGTTCATAATTTTTGAAACCTGCCTCTACAAATTGTGTAAATCAAAAAGTCAGGTTTTAGTTTTTAAAAGAAACCCATTCATTTTTCTTTGCATCAAATAAAGGTTGAACAGATGTGTGTTTTTTTAGTGAAAAATTTTAGTGTGGCGTGATACCTTTGCATACAATTAGGGTCATCTCTTAAATCTGACGTTTGAGGAGAAAAAAGGAATACAGGCAATACTAACATCAAAAGCTTTGTTCTTTCTAAGAACCTCATACAAAAAATCATAGGCCCATAATGATTTATCATAGACCAAAAAAAACAATTTTTATTTTTTCGTTTTCTTTATTAGCAACTCTATCTCTCATATCATCGATCAACTGATCATAGTATCTTTGGCGCTCTTCAAAACGAGAGTATGTGAATAAAGAATCGAATTGATCAACTGTCGAATTTTTGAAAATGATATCTGTAATTTGACCCTGTTATTTTCAGACAAGAGAAGTGCAAAAAGCCTACAAGACAAGTACCCCCCACAAGCCAAGAGTTCTTAGAAAAAATATAACTCTTAATTTATGAATTTTATTGTTGTAAAAAGTGCTTTAGCTTAATTTTAAAAAGCATTCTGAAAAACTCGGTGTTTATAAGTAAGCAATAAAATTGTTAAAATTTTCAAATTCATGTGATCTCTTCTATGTCTAAAAAAGTATGTCTAAAAAAAGATAAAATATAATCCAAAACTGTTGATGCAATGTTTTTAGAATAATATAAAAAAGCGACTTTCATGCTATCTTTGTACTCGCATTTAAAGGGTAGATATTATTTTTTAAAGCGGGCTACGACCTTCTCACGTGCAGTCTTTGACACATACCCACTCATAGGCAAGCTTAAAACTCTATGGCTAAGTCGCTCACTTACAGGCAGCCCCCATCCGTCGCCGTTGGAAAATTTTTATATGCCATTTGAAGGTGAAGCGGTTTTACGTAGTACACAACTGTGGGCACCCCTTCTTCTTTTAACTGATGCATTAGGTCACTTCGATCAATAGGGTCAGCAAAAATAACTGTATATTGTGCCCAAGAAGAAGTAGATCCTGACGGTAAATAAGGCACCTGAACACAACCTTTTAAATGCTCTGTATAAAAATCAGCCGTCTCTTGGCGTGCCTGCAGTTCATCTGGGAAAACCTTCAGCTTCTCTAAAAGAATAGCTGCCTGCAATGTATCAAGCCGTCCATTCAAACCAATGCGCACATTATCATATTTATCAGAGCCCTTACCATGCACACGAATCGAGCGCAGTTTTTCTGCCAATGCGGCATCATCTGTAAAAACAGCGCCGCCATCACCATAACACCCTAAAGGCTTAGCCGGGAAAAAAGCTGGTTGTTGTTAAATTACCAATTGTTCCAATTTTTCTTTCCTTTATAAGAAGCCCCAAAACTTTGTGCTGCATCACACATCACCCACAAATTATTTTGCTCTGCAATGGGTAGAATGGCATCATAATCTGCAGGCAACCCAAACAAATCAACCGGCACTATACCTTTTGGCGAGAGACCCTCTTTCTTTGCCTTTTGAATACCTGCTTCAAGGCTTTTAGGATCCATATTAAAAGTTGTATCTAAAGAATCAATAAATATTGGGGTCGCGCCACACCACGCAACAACTTCCGCCGTTGCAGCAAATGTAAATGAAGGAACAAAAATGGCATCACCTGGCCCTATGCCATAAGCCATTAACCCCATAGCCAAAGCATCGGTGCCATTCGAACAAGAAATAACATGCTTGGCACCACAGAAATCGCCAAGTGCTTTCTCAAGCTCTTCGATCTCAGGGCCCATAATATACTGCCCGTGATCTAAAACTTTTAGAATTGCCTTTTCAAGATTGGTACGTATCTTTCCTTGCTGTGCTACAAGGTCTATAAAAGGAATAGAGGAGTGTGTCATTTTTCTAACTTTTCTTTATCATCTGAGTGTTTGAAATTTCAACGAGGAACCCCTTTCCATCAACTTCATAAAAGCGATGTTCGCGGGGACATTTTAAATCATCTTTTAATATTTCACCCGCATGACTCACCCACCCTATTTGCTTTGCAGGGTTGCCGGCCATAACAGCGTGGGGCTTTACATCTTTTGTAATCACTGCCCCGGCACCAATCAAGCTATAAGCCCCTAATGTGTTGCCGCAAACAATGGTTGCATTGGCGCCAATGGTAACCCCTCGTTCGACACGAGTTTCTCGAAATTCATCTTTCCGTTCTACCTCAGCACGGGGGTTGTGTACATTTGTAAACACACAAGAAGGGCCACAAAAAACACCCTCTTCTAATGTCACACCTTTGTAGATACTCACGTTATTTTGTACTTTGCATTGTCGACCAATTTGTACATCTGGGCCAATCATCACATTCTGTCCAATAATACAATCTTCACCCACACGTGCATTCCCCATCACATGGGAAAACTGCCAAATCTTTGAACCCTTACCTATGGATGCTGTGTCATCAACAATCGCTGTATCGTGCGCAAAAAATGCGCCGTCTCCCAGCTTATTTTTTAATTTTTTTTTCTGGCCAGATTGCAAGGATTCTTGTGCTGCTTGCAACACTTTCAAAACACGCACACCCTCAAACCCATCTGTGACCGGTGTCTTTTTAGATTGGATTGCAGCTAAGAAATGCTCGCACTCATTCCTGAGAGGTTCTGAAACTTCTAAAGGCACCGGTTTTGGATCTGCTTTTTCTGGATAAGGCAGTCCATTTAACCACTTAATTTGATGAGAGTACGTACAAAGCTTTTTATCCCAGTCTTGGCTGTCATCAAACACAGCCATGCCATTGTCACCCACAACAATTAATTTTTGTTCTTTAAAAGGGTGCAACCACGACACAAAAATATGCCCCTTTAATCCACTTTTAAACTCTAGATGTGTCGTCGTCACATCATGAATATTAGGACTTAAATGACAAAGCCCTGTTGCATACACAGACTCAGGCAGTTCATTGGCCAAGCCCAAAATCATAGAAATGTCATGGGGCGCAAAGCTCCACAAAATATTTTCTTCATCTCTAAACTTGCCTAGATTTAAACGGTTAGAGTAGACATACCGAATTTTGCCAAGAGCACCTTCTTTAATCAATTTTTTAAGGGTAATGAAGGCAGAGTGGTACTGTAAAATGTGTCCCACCATCAGCGTCTGGTTTAAAGTTTGTGCCAAGGCACACAATTCTTCTGCTTGCCCAATATCAAGGGCGATCGGCTTCTCAACAAACACATGCTTCCCAGCCTCAAGAGCTTGTTTTGCAAGTCGATAATGCTGAGCCGCTGGCGCCGCAATCACAACACCCGTTGCGTCACTTTTCAGCACTTCTTCAAACGAAAGGTGGGGTACCCCATATGTATCTGATGCTTTTTTGGCAAGGTCAGTATCAAGGTCAGAAACAGAAAACAATGCCCCTATTTCTGCATAGTTACGCACAAGGTTTTTACCCCAATGCCCACAACCGATAACTGAAACTTTAATGGATGACATTTTATGCTCCTTCAAACTACATAAACTCTCTGTACCACATTTGGAAAACCATCATATACCAAACGGTTCTATCAACAAATCCATCTCTCTTCATGTGGTGCCAAAAAGATGTCGGGGCCATATGCGGCCCACTTGAATTAAACCTATCTTTCAATAAACATACTTCTCTTTCAGAAAATATGTTTTGATCCCGCACATAAGAAGGGTCTAGCGCATCATCTACCAGGTGGCCAAGGCCAGAGCGCAACCACTGATTGATCGGCACCCCAAATCCCTTTTTAGGGCGATCGAAAAGGGGAAGCGGCACATAGCGCTCTAAAACCTTTTTCAAAAGATATTTCTTTTCGCCCTCTTTATACTTTAAATTAAGGGGAACATCAAAAGACATTTCAATAAACGTATGATCATCTATAAAAGGGACCCGCGCCTCTAAAGAAAAAGCCATCGATGCACGATCAACTTTTGTCAAAATATCGTCAGGCAAATAGGTCTGCAAATCAAGCAACATATATTTTTCTTGTATATGGGTTGGCACCTCTGCCTCGACACCATACCCTTTATCAAAACAGGGTGCGTAATCTTTAATAAGAGATGGTGTTTTTAAATAGTTAAGATACGCAGAGTTAATAATCGCCATATCATCTGTTAACTCAAAGAATTGGCCAACCTTGCTATTTGAAAACGTACGACGCGCAAAAGATTCTAGGAAAGGCACATGACGCCCCATACGCGATAACAAGGAAAGTTTTTTAAGCTTTAAAACATCCGCATACCGATCATACCCACAAAAAAGTTCATCTCCACCATCCCCCGACAAAGCAACTGTTACATGTTGGCGTGTGAACTGACTCAACATAAGCATGGGCAGTTGGGACGAATCTGCAAATGGTTCATCATAAAAAGAAGGAAGCTGTGGAATAAGGTTTTTAGCATCTGCCATAGAAAAATAGGCTTCATGATGATCTGTGCCTAAGTGTCGCGCAATATCTTTCGCATGATCTGCCTCATTAAAAGACGGCTCATGGAACCCAATTGTAAAAGTCTTTACCTTTTCTGAAGACACCTTTTGCATGATGGCCGCAACCAAAGAAGAGTCAACACCACCACTTAAAAAGCAACCAATCGGCACATCGCTGATTAAGCGACTTTCTACCGTTTGCTCAAGGTGTGATGAAATTTTTTCAACCCAGTCTTCTTCCGATAAACGCCCATCATCTTTCAAGCGACTCTTTTGATAGGCTTCTTCGACCGACCAATACTCTTTTATTTCTGAGCGTCCATTTTTAAAGTGAAGGTAGGTGCCTGGCCTCAATTTGTATGTATTCTCAAAAATTGTATGGGGTGCTGCGATATAGCCGTGAAACAAAAACAATGAAAGACCATGTCGATCTATCTTTTTTTCAAATCCAGGGTGGGGGCACAAAGATTTTAACTCTGACCCAAAATAAGACCTGCTGCACTAAGCATATAGTACAGCGGCTTCACACCCATACGATCTCGAATCAGGTAAAAGTCTTTTGTAGACCGATCATAAAAGCGCTATTGAAAACATGCCATTTAGCTTGTGCACGAAATCAATACCCCACACTTTATAGGCATGTATTAAGACTTCTGTATCTGAATCAGAAATAAAAGAGCACCCTTTGTTTTGAAGCTCTTTTCGAATAGCACGAAAATTATAAATTTCGCCGTTAAAAACAACAACAACAATACGTTGCTCTTTATCCATCATGGGCTGATGCCCATTAGATGACAAATCGATAATTGAGAGCCTTCGGTGACAAAGCCCTATGTGATGGTTAGCATCATAATTTTCTTCAAAAACACCTGTATCATCTGGCCCCCCGACGCCGAATAGCATTGGCCATTTCTTGTAGGCATCCCACTTTGCCCCGTTCTCTGTGAATAAATCCAGCAATTCCACACACGATAACGCCCTTTCACAAACAGCGTTCAGTATGCACAAAATTCATTTTGTACAAAAATGGTGCACAGCCCAAAGCACTAACCATATTTTTCATGAAAAAACTTTATCTATTTTGCGCAAAAAATCAATCTACAACAATGCACGCCAAGCTTGCCGACCCTCATCAAAGTGTATTTCCTCAATTCAAGCAATGTGTCATACTGCAGCCATAAAATCATTACAAAATATTTACCAAGGACACCCATGCGCTTAAAAACAAACTTTGCATTATTACAGGCGCCGCACAGGGCATTGGCGCTGCAATTGCTCAACTTTTCTCTAAGGAAGGGGCCCATGTTGTCATTACAGACACAAACAAAGATTTGGGCACAGCGCTTGCCAAAAAATTAAAATGCGATTTCTTTGAATTAGATGTTTCATGTGAATCAAACTGGGAACGGCTTGCGAAAAAATATGAACACATTGATGTGTTGGTCAACAATGCAGGCATTACAGGTATTGATACGGGTCGACCCTAAGACCCCGAAAAAGCATCTTATGCGGACTGGCAAGCCGTTCATCACGTTAACTTAGATGGTGTATTTTTTGGCTGCCGTTATGCCATCAAAGCAATGCGTCAGAAAAAAAGGGATCCATTATTAATATGTCCTCTCGTTCTGGCCTGGTGGGCATTCCTGCCGCAGCAGCCTACGCATCCTCAAAAAAGCCGCTATACGCAACCATGCTAAAACAGTTGCGCTTTACTGTGCAGAGCAGAATTTAAACATTCGGTGCAACAGCATTCATCCAGGCGCTATCCTCACACCACTTTGGGATGCCATGCTTGGCGAAAACAAGGAAGAAGCCATGAAGATGTGTGTGAAAGATACCCCTATGAAGCGCTTTGGCACACCTGAAGAAGTAGCACACACCGCCTTATTTTTGGCGACCGACGAATCTTCCTATATGACGGGTGCCGAAGTTGTGGTGGATGGCGGTATTTTGGCTGGGTCGACAGCTGCCCCAGGAAACGACATGGATAAATAAAATTTAAATAGAAGTAATTGAAAAAAATTGTTATTTTTTTCCAGAAAAAATTTAAAGAAAGACGATCAAGTTCATGTCAGAAACTCATAAAATTCCACGCACAGGCATTGGTGTCATCGTGTTGAAAGAAGGAAAAGCTCTTCTTGGAAAGCGTCTTGGTGCGCACGGTGAAGGCGAATTTTCCCTGCCAGGAGGACACCTTGAACACCTTGAAAGCTTTGAAGCATGTGCCGCACGCGAAGTGCTAGAAGAAACAGGGCTTAAAGTCAAAAATATACAGTTTGTCTCTTTAACAAATATCCGTGCCTTTGCCCCTAAACATTATGTGAATATTAGTTTTTCTTGCGAATGGCAGTCCGGCACACCCACTGTTCGAGAACCCGACAAATGCGTGTCTTGGCAATGGTACGATTTTGAGAATCTGCCCACACCCCTTTTCTTACCCACAAAAGTCGCCATACATAATTATTTAAAACAAATTCAGTATAAAGATGCAGAAGAGGTTGAACGTGTCTTTGAACAAATTTCTTTTTAGCACCCCCTTAGGAGAAATGCTTGGGGTTGCCAACGATACACATGTTAAGGCTCTATATTTTAGCGATCACAAAAATCTACCG
The DNA here is from genome assembly GCA_022646525.1 of Holosporaceae bacterium. Lineage (GTDB taxonomy): Bacteria > Pseudomonadota > Alphaproteobacteria > UBA7879 > UBA5542 > UBA5542. Next base: position 219,081 of record CP060261.1, read on the forward strand.
CTCTGGATAGATGGTTTATCCTGCACAAAAACGGCTCTCTTAAATACCTTAGAACAAGAAGTTTTGTCTTACTTTAAAGGAAGCCTTAAAATTTTACAATCCCTATCTCCCCTACCGGCACATCTTTCCAAAAGAAAGCATGGCAAGCGTTAACAGAGATCCCCTACGGACACACCTCTAACTATGGGGTACAAGCTCGAAAAGTAGGGTGCGAGAAAGGCTTTCGTGCCATTGGCACTGCCAACAGCAAAAACCCTATTTCGATTGTTGTGCCCTGTCACCGCGTCATTAAAACTGATGGATCTTTTTGGTGGCTATGCCGGCACCCAAGAAAGAAAAATCTGGCTTTTGTCCCATGAGGCGGGCATAAATAATTTATGCAAAAATAAAAATTTATTGATCGAGATGATATTGCACACATGATTTTGTTTGGTGACCTTTTTTCTTATGCGCTGTGATGGGCTGTCAAAGATCATGGTTGCTTTGATTATATTTGTCTCATTAAATGTTCTTATGTTCACAAACACCTATCTTGTTGGCGACCGCCGACGAAAAAGTGTTTTATTTCATCTTAGCCTTCTAACTTGTACTTTGGTTGCTGTCACACTTGTAGACAATATTTTTACCTTCGTTGGATTTTGGCTTACTAGTAACTTAATTTTAGCAAGATTGATCTTGCACAATAAAGCATGGGCTGCCACTAAAGCCTCAGGACGCATTGCACAAAAAAACTTCATCTTAGGTGCTCTGTTCTTCCTCTGTGCGTCTATACTTTTGTTTAATCAAACAGGAACAACTTCTATCCAAGAAATTATTCACACACCTTTGCAAAACAAGATTACTTTAATAAGTGCTTTGCTGATTACACTCACTGCATTCACACAGTCTGGACTCATCCCCTTTGATGGCTGGCTCAAAAGCTCTTTAAATTCTCCCACCGTTGTTTCTGCTTTTATGCATGCCGGAATTATTAATGGCGGCGGCTTCCTTCTGGTACGATTTGCCCCTCTTATTACACAAGAAAAAAGTATTTTATATTTTCTGGTTATTGGTGGCACCATCACTGCAATTGCAGGAACTTTTTGGAAGTTAATTCAAAGCGATGTAAAACGAATGCTGGTTTTTTCTACAGTCGTACAAATGGGGTTTATGGTTGTTGAATGTGGGCTTGGGCTATTCCCTGTTGCGGTTGCACACCTTGTATGGCATGGCCTTTTCAAAGCACATCTTTTTCTTATATCTAGTACAATTTCCAAACAAAAAAGGGTTCTGCTGCCTTCACCAGACATAAGGCAATTTTTTATTGCCACAACCTTAGGCCTTATAGGCACAACATTTTATTGGGAAATTGTCAGCGAGGAAGCTCTTTCTGCAAATAGTCACCTGTTTATGTGTGTCTGTGTATTTGTTTTCTTATCTCAAACCGCGTTAACAAGCCTAGCCTTTTTTTCTTTTCGAGCTGTGGTAAAAGCACTTGGTCTCGTTATTTTGTTTGCAACAAGTTATGGCTATACCGTTGATTTTATCGAGCACTTTGTTTCCTTTTCTTCGCCACAACCCTTAAACATCTTTCACTACTTCATATTAACTGTTTTTATTGCCCTGTGGCTTGGCAAGACTTTCAGTCATCTACTCCCAAAAATTAATCGTAATCTATGGCCCCGCATATACATGTTTTTCCTAAATTCAGGCCAACCAAAACCTGAAACCATAACTTCACAACATCAAGACTATCATTGTTAATGACGACACTCTCTCTCCCAAAAATAGAAGCTGCGCATAAAAAAACCTGGTCATACATTCCTCCAGGATTTCCTTTCAAATCACTTGCTGCAGTAAACCCTCTCATGGGCTTTCAAGATCTTCCATTTGAAAAGGCTTTGTTAAAAGGGTATGCATTTTTTGAGTACGCGCAATTTCCAGCACAAATTCAAGAATACAATCGACAAACAATTAAGTTATGCCAAGTTCTTTTTGACCAAGGACACGGAAAAATTCTTGCCCCTTATCAAGATTTTCCTTTTTTTATTCGTACAAAAAAAATCATTGCTTTGGATAAAACGCTACACAAAAATTTACGCGATAAGTTGAACTGGTTAGGCGCCTTACCAGACACACCTAAAACATGTACGCAAAAAGTGTTAAGCCTGTTTTCTGTATCAGAAAAAGAACTGACACCTTTTTTGCATCACTTAGTTGGCACTTTGCCTGGCTGGGCAAGCTTATGTGCAATACCTTAACTGGAATTCATCAAATGAAGAATCTGGAAATGATTGGCTTTGGTCTTTCACTGCATTTCGACTCATTGTCGCACACTTAATGGACATCCCCTTAAAGACGTTTTTGAAACTCAAGCCAAAATCAAACTCTTCACAAAGTGCGCTGCTGAAAAAAATCTCTCAGCATGAACTTCGATATCAAGAAGAAGTTATTCCGCAGATAAACAGCAAAGGAAAATCCAAAAACACAAACCAAGAGGCAGAGGCACAGTTTATTTTCTGTATTGATACACGTTCAGAGCCTATGCGTCGTGCCCTAGAGGCAGAAGGCATTCAAACATTGGGTATGGCTGGTTTTTTGGACTTCCTGTCACTATATATAATGCTCAAGAACAAGAGCTCTCAAGAAGTTGTCCTATTATAGTTTCGCCACAGTATAAAGTTTTAAGAAAGAATATTGAAAAAAGAAACTCCCACAGAGAAAAGTCCTTTTTTAAAACACTTTATCATTCTATTAAATACAACTTTACAATACCATTTTTTACAGCCGAAGCTTTAGGGCCTTATTGTGGCATTGCAACATTCCTTAAAAATATATTTCCAGGTTTTTTTAAATCTTGCCGAGATAAAATAATAAACCCTGTGCACTTTGTGTTGGATCACGATTATGATCTCACAAACCTAACTCTTAAAGAAAAAACAAAAATAGCAAAAAGCTTTTTAAAAACTGTGGGCATCAAAAAACCGAGTCCATATGTTGTTTTTGTTGGCCATGGCAGCCAAACAGAAAACAATGCATATGATTCATATTTACAGTGTGGTGCGTGTGGAGGAAATCCTGGAAACGACAACGCCCAAATCATGGCTCAAATTATGAACGATGAAGAGGTTAAAAAGTCTTTAGATATTCCGAAAAATACGCTTTTCCTCAGCGGCTTGCACGATACCACGCAAGAAGCAATTATCTTGCATGGCTCTCCCCCCGGCTTTCTTATGCCAAAAATTCGTTTGGCTGAAGAAAAGGTTAAGGTGTTCAGAAAAAAAACCCTAAACAGCAATCAAAGCTTAAAAACCAGAAGCGAGGATTGGTCTCAAGTAAGGCCCGAGTGGGGACTTGCAAAAAATGCCTTTTGCTTCATAGGGCTGAGAGATTCTGTGCAGCATGTCGACTTTAAAGGACGTTCTTTTTTGCATTCTTATGATTGGTCGGCTGATCGTACTGGAGATGTGCTCGAATCTATTATGTTAGGTCCTCTTATTGTGGGCCATTGGATTAACAGTCAATATCTTTTATCCACGCTTAATAACGCAACATTTGGTGGGGGTAGTAAAGTCACAAAAAACCTAACTGGAAAACTAGGCTTTATGCAAGGAAATGCAAGCGATCTTATGCACGGGCTGCCTACTCAGTCTCTTTTTATAGATGACCAAACACCTTATCATGACCCAATACGATTAAGCGTATGTATTGAAGGATCCAAAAAGCAAATTATGGCTGTTTTAAAAAAACATGCACACTTGAAAACATTAGTCACAAATCAATGGATTCATTTGTTCTGTTACTGCCCAGAATCAAAAGCAACTTATCGGCTTGAAAAAGTTTGAAATGGGTAAAATTTACGCGAGCACAAGATGTCTCCCATTCATAATCTCGCCTGGGCTATTATTGTGCAAGACGCCTATATACTGCTTTGCTGGAATCCTAAATTTGGTACGTACCTTTATTTACCTGGCGGTCATATCGAAGAGGGAGAAAAGTGCTGCCCACGCCCTTGCGCGTGAATTAAAAAGAAGAAACAACTTTCGATTTTAATGTGGGTGATCTTCTAGGTATTTACGAACATAGCTTTACCCCAGAAAAAACCTCTAAAATATGTCATACACATGAATATAATTTCATTTTTTCAGCCACATCGTCCAAATTGAGTCCTCCAAGCCCTCTCCCTGAGCCTGAAAAAGAAAGCGTCCGATTTAAGTGGGTGTTGCTAAAAGATTTACAAAAGCACACATTGTATCCAGATGGCATTTCAGCACTGATTCCCCAATTTTTAAAAGCACCTCCAAAAAATGATTATTTTTTAGCAAAATGAAATAGTATATTAAATAAACAGGGTTTTTTCATGTCTATAAAATCGATTGCCGTTTACTGTGCCGCCTCTACAAGGCTTAAAGAGTCTTATACAACGTTGGCCAATAGTACGGGCAAAGAAATTGCCAAAAAAAAGAAACGCCTCGTATATGGTGGCGGAAATACGGGCCTTATGAAAGCTGTTTCGCACAGTTGTAATGAAGCAGGAGGAGAGGTTCTTGGCATTATCACAGAACATTTGAAAGATCTTGAACACATTAATCATACAGCTGACGAACTGCGCATTGTCCAAGATATGCAAGCCAGAAAAATGCAAATGTTTTTAGAAGCAGACGCATTTCTTATTTTACCAGGTGGGTTTGGTACTTTAGAAGAAGTCTTTGAAGTTCTCACATGGAAACAGATTGGGCTTCATACTAAACCAGTAGTATTTTTGAATTATAAAAATTTCTGGGACCCTCTTTTTTCTGTGATTGAAAAAATGATTGAAGAAAAAATGACACCTGTAAAAACACCACAACTTTATGAAATTATTACCCATCCTGAAGACATGTGGGCGGCCTTTAAGAACTCGAATCAAAATCCTTTTAATATGCATGAAAAATAAAAATGTTTATCAACATCTTTCTATTACAAGATAGTAGAGGGGAGGTTTTATGACCGCGCGTATTTTCTATATTTTTCTTGTAGGCTTATTGATAGATCATTCTGCACAAAGTAGCTTCTTTAATCGAAGCCGATCCACCGTAAATATTAATGGCCAAATTCAAACCCTTACCAAAAGCACAAGCTGTAAAACATACTATTGGAATAATCGCCAAGATAGTTCTTGCATGTGCTGTATTGCCAAGAAAAACTTAAAAGGTAAGCGCTTTACACATGATGGGAAAGCAGTCGACCACTGCCTAAAAAAAGGACACTGTACGCCGGAAGTTCTTGAAGAAATCGGAGAAACCGTAAATAGAAAGTACACACCAGACGACCCATCCCTTCTGGTCTCATCCATCGTAAACCATGTACGAACTACAGAAACAGTCAGTCAATTTAACGCAACAGAACATAAAAACGGAAAGATGACAGCGCTTGGCGCCGGTCGCGCCATTCGTGAGCTTGCAAAAAGAAGGCTGCTTGGTCGATCAGAAAATATCAGCGGGTGTCTTAAGGTTGAACCTTTAAGTGCTGTCAGCTCTCAAACCTTGAGCTTATTTTTGGTAAAAGAAAGCTCAAAGTGTACCCAGCCGAATATCCCTGAAAGAATTGAAAAAGTATATATAATCAAGCAGCTAAAAAGAGGGTATACAGAAGCAAAGCGCTTACTAGAGTTGCGTCATAGCATGCTTAACCAGTACGCCTTGCTGAACCCTGAGCGCCCCAAAGATTTTCCCTGCGATTGCGCTAGATGTATTGTCTTTTCATTACAAAGGGCCAAAAGGAAAAACACACTTTGTTTCAGTCTTGCCCTTTCTCCCGGGCAAAGTGTTTTCACAACTTTAAAGCGTTTTTCAGAAGCTTTTAACGCTGCTAAATCAGATAAAACACAAGACAAAGTGTCTCTTACCGCGCAAGAAAATAAAGTCAGATCCACCATGCGCATTCTTGGAGAAAAAATTGCAAGACTTCATAAAAAATATATGACACGAAAAAATGGTCGCTTAACAGGGCGCTCTCACGCAACATATGGTGATTTCCACAGCAATAACGTATTCAGAAGCTTTAACGATATTATTATCATTGATCCTGAATCATTTGTTTTTTCTTTAAAAAAGCCACGCCCTGTAGGCCTTGATTTAACAAGAATTTATGCATTTTCTACATTAAGAAATGCAAAACATCAAAATGTGCGCAAAGGAAATGTGGGCATGACAGATTGGCATAAAATTGTGATCGATCCTTTTTTCAGGGCTTACGTTAAAACATTCTCAATAGACGAAAATGGCCAATTCAACCGAAATGATTTTCAGGACATTCTGCGTATTCTACGACGCAACTTTTCGATTAGGGGCGCAACTAATGACGCAGATAGTGTTTTCATAAAGGTTGGTTTCATAAAAAGCATGTGGGCCTATCGTAAATATATTCGTCGCATGCTTAGCAATATTGAAACATCTTTAGAAAAAGAATTAAGTAGATAGATACACCCTTCCTACACCCAACATTTGATCTCTAATTTGTTTAAGATATACTGTTCCCCTGAAAGAAGTGAAATGCGTATCTACTATTTTATATTAATCGCCTTAGGCGTCATTTTTTCCCATGCTCATGGGACAACGTCCACATATCACACATCTGTTGTTTTTGGGTCTCCAAAAGCGCCTGTTACCATTACAGAGTTGGTAGCCCCTACTTGCCATGTATGCTCTGATTTCAGCCAAACACTCGTACCTAAAATTACTCAACACTATGTGAGAAAGGGAAAGGTGCGCCTTATCATTATACCTCTTACATACAACTATGTTGACTTAAAAGCGTCTCAGCTTATTTTAGGCATGCCTAACCCCAAACAAATGTATGCAAATGTGTTTAAGTCCCAAGATAAGTGGCTTCTAAAAAAGATCCACTCTCTGCACTTAAATCAGTACTTGTAAAGCAAGGCGTTTCCTTGCAAGACATAAAAAATCTGAAAACAATAAACCACTTGAAACATTCCTTATTCAACAACGAATGGATTTAGAAAAACGTTATGATATTGAGGCCATTCCGATGTGTATCATTGGCCAGAAAAAAATTATTGGACTGACACCTTGGAAAGATTTAAAAAAGCACATCGATGAAGCACTTCTATTTATTAAAAGAGGTGGCCGTTTAGAAAATTTTGGAAAAAAAATGACAAACAGTCAAAAAATAAAAGAAAAAAATCAGCCATTGAGCAAAAAAAAAAAAAAAGAAGCACAATCTTCTCAACCATTGAAAGGTATTTCTTTTGGGGCAATAGCCTTTAGGGCCAGCACAGATATGCTGTCTTGTATTATTGTTGGCACATTTTTAGGATATTTCATTGATCGTTACTTCTTAATTCCACACTATGGGCTGATTATTGGATTCATATTAGGATCTGCTGCAGGGCTCTTGAACGTTTACCGCCGTCTTTGTAGGATGGGATATGGTTTTAACCGGTACTAAGGATATCCTATGGAAAGCCCTCTTCATCAATTTGAAATTCACCAGTATCTACCTCTGAACATTGGTTCCCTTGATATTTCGTTCACAAATGCGTCTTTGTTTATGGTCATTGCTTTTATAAGCATTATCACACTTTTGTATTTTTGGGACGCGCACTATGAAAATAGTACCCGGCGCAGCACAGTCTATTGCCGAAATAATTTACGAATTTGTTTTAAATTTACTTGAAGAAAGCACAGGTGGAAAAGGTCAAAAATACCTACCCTTTGTTCTGTCTGTCTTTTTGTTTGTGCTGTTTGGCAACGTACTTGGCATGATTCCCTATGGATTTACTTTTTTACAAGTCAGCTGATACTCACCTTTGGCCTTGCCTGCATTGTTTTTCTTGTTGTAATTGGTGTTGGTATTCTAAGACACGGCATTAAATTTCTTCAGCTTTTTTTACCTGAAGGAGCACCTCTGATTATGGCGCCTCTTTTGATTCCCATAGAACTCATTTCTTTCCTGTCGCGACCAATTAGTCTGTCAGTTCGTTTGTTTGCTAATATGATGGCTGGTCATACCATGCTCAAAGTATTTGCTCTTTTTACAGTAAGTTTAGGTGTCTATGGTTTTTCAACCGTTATTGTAAACAGCCTATTAATTGGTTTTGAATTCTTGGTTGCTTTTTTACAAGCCTATGTTTTTACTGTATTGACTTGTTTATATTTAAATGATGCGATTCACCTACATTCATGATAGTGTAGACCATAAATTAAGGAGTTAAAAATGGAAGCAGAAGCCGCAAAGATGATTGGCGCTGGATTAGCAGTATTCCCTCTTTGGGTGTAGGGCTAGGCATTGGGCGTATTTTCTCAACACTTATTGAATCTGTTGCACGCAACCCAGAAGTACGCAAAGACGTTTTCTCAATTGGTATTTTAGGCTTTGCCCTTACGGAAGCCGTTGCTTTGTTCGCCTTGCTGATTGCATTCTTGATTTTGTTTAAATAATTTTTTGCCATGCCACAGCTGGATCCAACACATTTTCCATCTCAGCTGTTTTGGCTTTGCACTATTTTTGGCCTACTCTATGTTTGCTTGCAGTTTTGGATTGTTCCAAAGCTTAAGAAAGGGTTGAATGCGCGGCACAATTATTTGGACCACAAACTGAATGAAATTTCTTCCTTCCAAAAAAAAATTGAACGGCTCGAAAGAAAAAGAGAAGGCCTTGTTCAAAAAAAGAATCATCAAAATTGCTGCGCAACTAGAACAATCTAGAACAACCCACCAAGCACTCTTAGAAAAAGAACAAAAAAAAAACTAAAAGAAGCACTGAAAGAAGCCCAACAGGTTTTTGATGCAACCCTAAAAGAAAAAAGCTGATCTTGTTTTGGAAGAGCTATCGACACATAAGCAAGATCTTGTATCTTTAGTCATCTCTCAAATGTCTGCCCCTACTACTAACAAGAAGGATAAGCACCATGATTGAGGCCTTGCCCCTGCATGACCCCTCTCTTTTGGGTTCTTGTTTCTTTTCTTCTTTTTAAGTGTTGTTGTCCGAAAGGGCATTCGTGCTTTTTTCTCTTTTGTAAAAAAAAAAAAGAAACCATTACTAAACAAATTTCTGAAGTAGATTGTCTGCATGAAGAAGCCTTACAAATTTTACGCACAGAAGAAAAAAGATTTGCTGAAACAGAGGCTCTACTAGAAAAGAGAAAGCAGACACACTTTCTTTAATTGAAGAAGAAAAAAAAAAGCACTTAAAATAGAGATTGCAGCCCTTAGAAAACGGTATAAGAAAAGCCAAAGCTTGAGAGAAAGAGACAGTGAAGAGCAGATGCGGCAAACACTTGAGAAAACCTTTCTTCAAGACATTGCCTCTTCTGTTCATAAAGCTTTACTAGAAAAATCACATCAAAAGAAAAAGCTTTTATTTGTTCAAAAGGCTGTTGAGAGCTTTGGAAACTAAAAAATCAATGGATTTTTTTCTAACTTAAAAACAACGTATCTATTAGTTTTTTAGTCACTTAATTGTGATAATTTGCTAGTGATAACGAAATTTAGTAAAAACGATGACCAAAACAAAAAAGAATGTATTGTCCGGGGCCAACCTCACTAAATCTTTCAGAAGTCGGCCTGTTGTCCGTGGTGCCTCAATTGAAGTTCAGCAAGGCGAAATTGTAGGCCTTTTGGGCGCAAACGGTGCTGGCAAAACAACATGTTTTTATATGTTGTGCGGCCTTATTAAGCCAGACAGTGGTAAAGTGAAGCTGGGCAATGAGAACATTACATCCTTCCCCATGTATAAAAGAGCTCGGCTTGGCATCGGTTACCTTCCCCAAGAAGCTTCTATTTTTAGAGGCATGAATGTTGAAGACAATATTTGGGTTGCTCTTGAAGCGCTTAACGACCCAATCGACAAAAAAAAGAAAAAGCTCGAGTCTCTTCTTTCAGAGTTTTCCATCTCACATTTGCGAAAAAGCCCTGCTCTTTCTTTGTCAGGCGGTGAACGTCGGCGAGTTGAAATTGCACGTGCTCTTGCAACCGAGCCTGACTTTATTCTCTTTGACGAACCCCTAGCAGGCATTGATCCCATTGCGATACACGACATTCAAGGACTTGTTCTACACTTGAAAAGCCGAGGCATTGGCGTGCTTATTACTGATCACAATGTCCGTGAAACCCTTGACCTAGTTGACCGTGCCTACATCATGAATGAAGGAAAAATTTTGATCGAAGGCACACCAAAACAATTGATAGAAAGCAAAGAGGCAAAGCGTGTCTATCTGGGAAAAAAGTTTAACATGAACTAACGAAAGGAATTGCGATGCAAGTACTTGTAACTGGAAAACATATTGATTTAGGAGACTCTTTAAAACAAAAAACCATTGACTCTCTTAAAGAAGTTGTCTTGAAGTATTTTGACCATGCCGTTGATTCGCATGTAACAATTGAAAAAATTGGATACCTCACTGTCGTTCATTTAGAAGTTCATTTAGGTAGAAATATTGTGATTCGAACATCTGAATCTGAAGAGGAGCCGTACACAGCCCTTGAAAAATCTATACATAAACTTGAAAAGAATCTTAGAAGATATAAAGACAAGTTAAAAGCACATCACACCAATCATGACATTTCAAAAGAAGAAATGGCCATGCAATATGTGCTTGCGGATAACTACAGAGACCAAGAAGATCATGAGCCCCAAGGCGGTGCTGCTATTGTTGCCGAAACTACAACGTACATTCCTCTTCTTTCCGTGAGTGAGGCTGTCATGCGTCTCGATTTATCTGGGAACCCTGCTTTTCTTTCAAAAACAAATTCCACGGACAACTGAACATGGTTTATGTGCGCAAGGATGGTAACATTGGATGGGTAGATCCAGAAGGCAATAAAAAGCTACATGAAAAAAAATAAAGACATATTGGCCCGAAATTTTTCTCAAGCACTATTTGCTCAAGAAAAAGCGTGTGATAAACGAAATATGTACGTTCATGAACTTGAGGGCATCAAAGCTACTCTGACAGATAGTCGTGATTTTCGTCAGTTTCTTTTATGCCCATCAACAAGTACGGCAGAAAAACAAAAGGTTTTGAAATCCGCTGGTATTTCTTCTGTCATTATACATTTCTTCGGCTTAATTATTGACTGCCACGCCCTCGATCTTTTACCCCAAATTACGCGAGACTACACACAGCGCGTCCGGAAAGAATCGAATTCTGTTGAAGGTGTTGTATATTTAGCTCGAAAGAAGATTTGCCGAAAGCACTATTAGAGCAGTTAACGCGGGCACTTAAAAAAAACACAAAAAGATGTATCGCTAAAAATTAAAGAAAATAAAGATATATCAGGCGGATTCACACTCGAGTTAGGCGATATGTACCTTGACGCAACCCTTGAAAAAACATTAAATAGTTTAATCAAACTAGGATAAATAATGACGCTAAGTGCACTCGAAATATCAAAAGCATTACAAGATAAGATTAAAGGCTTTGAATCTAAAGCGAAGCTTAGCCAAGTAGGTGAAGTACTTTCTGTAGGAGACGGTATTGCAACTATTTTTGGCCTCAGTACTGTAAAAAAGCAGGCGAGCGGATTAAGTTTGATAATGGCGTAGAAGGAATGGCTCTAAACCTTGATGAAAGTACTGTTAGGGCCGTTATTTTGGTGAAACCCAATCTGTACAACAAGGCATGAAAGTACACGCCACCAATACAACGCTTGAGGTGCCCGTTGGTATGAACATGCTTGGCCGTGTTGTTGACCCGCTCGGCAACCCTATTGACGGCAAAGGGCCTCTTAAAACAACGGAAACGCTTCCTGTTGAACGAGAAGCTCCTGGTATTATTGATCGAAAGTCGGTTAAAGAGCCCTTGCAAACAGGCATTAAATCGATAGACAGCCTTGTCCCGATTGGGCGCGGTCAAAGAGAGCTTATTATTGGTGACCGACAAACTGGAAAGTCTGCGATCGTCGTTGATACCATTTTAAACCAAAAGAAAAATAATGCCTCTGCAGACAAAAAAAAAATCATGTGTATTGCATTTATGTGGCCATTGGCCAAAAAAGATCTTCTGTTGCCCAACTGGTAAAAACCCTTGAAAACCAAGGCGCGATGGAATATTCCATCGTTGTGGCCGCAACAGCTTCAGACCCAGCGCCGCTGCAGTTTTTGGCCCCCTATGCCGGCTGTGCCATTGGTGAGTATTTTCGCGACAATGGCATGCACGCATTAATTGCGTATGACGACCTATCCAAACAAGCCGTGGCCTACCGACAAATGTCGCTGCTTTTACGGCGACCGCCGGGGCGTGAAGCGTTTCCAGGAGATGTATTCTTTTTGCACTCTCGGTTGCTTGAGCGTGCGGCAAAACTAAGCGATGAAAAGGGTGGCGGATCTCTTACAGCCCTGCCTATTATTGAAACACAGGCAGGGGATGTATCTGCCTACATTCCAACAAACGTTATCTCTATTACCGATGGGCAGATTTTTCTTGAAACAGAACTCTTTTTAAAGGATTCCGCCCCGCTATTAATGTGGGACTATCTGTCAGCCGCGTGGGCTCATCAGCACAATCAAAAGCGATCAAATCTATAGCTGGCAGCTTAAAACTTGATTTAGCGCAATACAGAGAAATGGCTTCTTTCTCACAGTTTTCTTCTGATCTGGATGAAAAACACGTGCACTTTTTAAGTCGTGGCGACCTGCTTTCAGAGCTTTTAAAGCAACCTCAATACACACCTGTTCCCCTGGGTGACCAGGTTATCAGTTTATACGCGGGCGTTCATAACTTTCTAAGCACACTTCAAACATCAGAAGTAGGTCCTTTTGAAACTTTTTTTGAGAGAGCGCTTTCAGAAAAAACACAGCGCCATCCTTCAAGAAATTGAAACAAAGAAAGAAGTGTCAGAAGTACTTTCCAAAAAATAGATAGCGCCATAGAAGCAGCTCTTAAGGACTTTAAAAATTGAAAAAGGCTTCTTAATGTCCCCTTTTTCCAGCATTTGGATGCGTCTTCTCTTTGTTAGCTTTTTTCATTATAGGCCTGTGGCTATTAATTGATTGGGCCAACAAGTAATGCTGCACCCACACCGAAAAAAAAATAGAAATACATGATCTTTCTGTGCATTATGGAAAGGTGGTTGCACTTGAAAACCTCTCAGGCACATTTCATCCAAACACCTTAACTGCAATTGCAGGCCCTAACGGCGGTGCGAAAAGCACACTAATTAAAGCAATCCAGGGACAAGTCAAAATTAAATCTGGAAAGGTAACCCACAACTGCCGACATATTTGCGAGTCAGGCTACCTTCCACAAAAAAGCGATGTAGATAGCAGCTTTCCTTTAAGTGTGTACGAGGTGATTGGTATGGGGCTATGGCTACACCAAGGGTCTTTTAAAGCATACACTAAAGAACAACATTTTCTTATTGAAGAAGCGATTTGCAGAGTTGGGCTTGAACAGTCAAAGCATAAACGCATTGATCAATTGTCTGGTGGACAATTTCAACGGATGCTTTTTGCACGTATCTACGTACAAGATGCATCTTTGATTATTCTAGACGAACCTTTTACTGCAATTGATTCGCAAACCTGTGACCACTTGCTCGATATTATTCAAGAGTGGCATCAAAAAGGAAAGACAATTTTAGTTGTGTTACACAACCTTGATCTTGTACGCAAAAACTTCCCTGAAACTCTTTTAATTGGTAGAACGTGTGTGGGCTGGGGCCCAACAGATAAAGTATTAACCAAAGCAAATGTCAGCCAGGCCTTTGCAAATCTCATGACTTGAAATGATAGAATTTTTTAACGAATTTTTTCAGTATACTTTTTTAAAAAGAGCTTTTGTCAGCTGTGTATGTCTTGCGCTTGGCTCAGCACCTGTGGGGTGTTTACTGGTTTTAAGACGCATGAGTTTAATGGGTGATGCCCTCTCGCACGCAGTTTTACCTGGTGCCGCGATTGGATACATTTTAGCGGGTCTCTCTCTACCCATGCTGGGTATTGGGGGTTTTATTTCAGGGCTTTTAGTTGCGCTTCTATCGGGCCTTGTCTCTCGCTACACCGACTTAAAGGAAGACGCCAGTTTTGCAGGGTTTTTCCTAATTGCCCTTGCGGTGGGTGTGTTGATTATCTCTATCAAGCAAAATTCTATTGACCTGATTCACATTCTTTTTGTTTCTGCCCTTGCCGTTGATGATGTGTCTCTTATGCTGATGGGCATTATCACAACGCTGACGCTTATTGCGCTCGCCATTATCATTCGCCCTCTTATTATTGAATGCTTTGATCCGCATTTTTTTCAGTCGAACGGTGGATGGGGCACCTTCTACCATGGCTTCTTCCTTACTCTTGTTGTGATAAATCTTGTCTCTGGGTTCCAGTCTCTTGAACTTTGCTTTCTTAAGCATTATGATGATTCCTGCCATCACTGCCCGTTTTTGGGTCGAGCGTATCTGGAACTTATTTATATTATCAGCCGTCATTGCTTTCTTTGCGGGTCTTTTGGGGCTGATGTTTTCTTATTATCAAAACTGGCCTTCAGGGCCATCTATTGTGCTTGTATGTGGAATGTTCTATATCTTCTCTTTAACTTTTGGCACAAATGGTAGCTTGATACAGAAAATCATCATTAAAAAATGAAATTACATTCTTATATTTTTCTCTTCCTCTTTATGTGGCCCACCCTGGTTTTATCAAAAATTCAAGCCGTCACAACTTTCACTGTTTTAGAGGACTTTGTTAAACGCATCGGTGGCGATAGGATCGAGATAACCAACCTGGTGCCATCCGACAGCGACCCGCACATTTATGAGCCAACACCTCAAGACGTTAAAAAAATTTCTAAAGCAGACCTTATTTTTTATAAACGGCTTAGGTTTTGAAGGCTGGATTAAAAGACTCATTAAAGGCGCTGGTGCCAAAGGGGAAATGGTTATTTGCACACAGTATATTCACCCACGTCTTGTTTTTTGAAGATACTTTAGTCAGAGATCCGCACGCATGGCATAGCATTCCCCACGCAAAAATATATATTCGTAATATCGCCAATGCCTTAAAAAAGGCCGACCCAAAAATGGCGATTTTATGAGAAAAATACCCGTGCTTATTTACAAGAGCTTACCCTTCTCGATGAATATATTCGTCGAAAAATTGACAACGTTCCACCTTCGAAAAGAAAAAAATTATTACTGCCCATGATGCGTTTGGTTATTTTGGAAACAGCTATGGCATACAAATGTTTGCCCCCAAGGCATTAGCACTGAATCTGAATCAAAAGTGCACAGTATCATCGACTTAATTAAGCAAATTAAGCGTGAAAAAATTACGACAATTTTTGTAGAGAAAATTTCAGACCCCAAAATTGTTCAACAAATTGGGCGTGAAACAGGGCAAAAATTGGGGAGAGCTTTATGCAGATGGTCTTTCAGATAAAGATGGACAAGCCCCAAATTATATTGAAATGATTAAATATAACTTTCATCTGATTCTTTCTGCCATGAGCTGAAAACATGTTGAGCGCTTATGCTAAACATGCTACCTTCTCTGGAATATATCAGACTAAATTTTCAATAGAATGGAGTAAAACTATATGAAGCCTGGTTTCGACTTTATGAGCATCTTGCCTCTCGCCCTTATTTTTGTTGTCATGTACTTTCTTGTTATTCGACCACAAAATAAGAAAGCAAAAGAACATCAGAATATGATTACAAATCTTAAAAAAGGTGATCGTGTTGTTATGAATGGTGGCCTGATTGGTACAATCACAAAGGTATCAGAAGGAGAGCTTGAACTCTCGATTGCATCCAGCACAACTGTGATGGTTGCCAAGAAAATGGTTTCAACCATTCTTTCCGCAGGTACAGAAGCAGACGAGATGGTTTCTTCTGCAAAGACAGTGAAAAAAAAGAAATAAAGCGTATTTTTTAAAATGCATTACATTAAGCGCTGGCGTGTTATTACCATATTTTTAATTTGTCTTGTTGGCTCATGGTATGGGGTGCAGCATTTTTTGCCAAGTCGCGTTCTTAATGCACTGCCCAACTTTTTGCCTCGAGAAAAAGTTTCCCTAGGGCTCGACTTACAGGGAGGTTCTTCTATCCTTCTTGAAGTTGATCTAAAAAATCTTTTGCGGGATAGTTTGGCATCAATGCTAGATGATATCAGGCGCGTTTTCCGTAAAGAACGCTTTCGATATTTTGGATTAAAAATCGATCGCGGTAATAAAATTCGGTTACAGCTTCACGACCCCGCTCAAGGAGAGGGCGTTGTAGAAACGCTAAAAAAACACTTTCATCAGATGAAAGTTTCAAAAACAGATAATGGGGAAGTTATTCTTGAACCAACGGAAAGCTATATTTCTGAAAAGCAAGAATCAACCGTCTCTCAAGCCATTGAAATTATCCGCCGTCGTATTGATGAAATGGGAACGAAAGAACCCTCTCTTCAAAGGCAAGGGAAAACAAGAATTTTACTTCAATTGCCAGGCGTTAATGAACCTTCTCAAGTCAAAGATATTTTAGGACAAACAGCTAAACTAAGCTTTCAACTCTTACACCCCACACTTACACCACAAACAGTTGCGGGCAATCGCGCACCAACGGGCTACACCCTACTGCCTGGTATGGATGGAGACGCCACTTCATATCTTGTGAAAAACAAAGTTGAGGTTAGCGGCGAAATGCTGACAAATGCCGGTGTCGACTCGCAAGGTGAAGCCAAAGTCACTTTCAGTTTAGATGCCACGGGTGCACGCAAATTTGCAGAGGTAACACAAAAAAATATTGGCCGCCCGTTTGCTATTATTTTAGATGAAAAAGTTGTAAGTGCCCCTGTTATTCAAAGCGTTATTCCAGGTGGGCGCGGTGAAATTACAGGTAGATTTACATTACAAGAAGCAAGAAATCTGGCCATTCTTCTGCGCGCCGGTGCTTTACCCGCCCCTCTCCGTGTTCTGGAAGAAAAAACAGTTGGGCCTGAACTTGGATCAGATTCAATCAAAGCAGGCCAAACAGCGATCTTATTTGCTATTGTCGCTATTTTTGTTTTCATGTTCCTCTTTTACGGCATCCTCTTTGGCACTATTGCAAACATTTGCCTTGTTTTTAACCTTGTCTTTTTGTTTGGCGGCATTTCTGCTTTAGGCGCTACGTTGACGTTACCAGGACTTGCAGGCATTGCATTGACCCTTGGTATGGCAGTGGACGCAAACATTCTAATTTTCGAGAGAATCCGAGAAGAAGTCAGAGATGGCATGCCCCCTCTTTCTGCCTTAAGTGCTGGTTATGACCGGGCGATTGCTACAATTTTAGATTCAAATATCACGACACTTATAGGAGCAGCTCTTCTGTATCAATTTGGGAACGGCCCTGTACGTGGATTTTCTGTTACCCTTGCACTTGGTATTCTTATTTCCATGTTCACTGCAATTTCACTTAGTCGCCTTCTTATTCATCTTTGGGTAAAGATGAGAGGCTCTCAAACAACGCTGCCGATTTAAGGAAATCTTATGCTTCGTGGTATCCATCTTAATGCACAAAAGTTCAATATTGATTTCATCCGCATCAGGATGGTCAGCTATATTATCTCTGGACTTATTCTAGCGACCTCAATCGGATTTTATTTTTTTAATGGCCTTAATTTCGGTATCGATTTTTCTGGTGGCACCGTTATGGAAGTACGTTTTTCTTCACCTATTGATATTGGTAAGATTCGCTCAGATTTGGGAAGTGTGACTGCTGGCGAAATTTTTCTTCAAGAGTTTGGTACTCCACAAGACCTACTGATTCGTATCGACCAAAAAAATCGCACAGAAGAAGAGCAGCTTGACGTTGTGAATCAGATCAAGAATCTTTTAAACAGCGATGCCACTTATCGTCGCATTGAAAATGTGGGCCCCAAAATGGGGGGTGAACTTATTTCAGATTCAATACAAGCTGTTTTATGGGCCATGCTTGCAATGCTTATCTATATTTGGATTCGTTTCGAATGGCACTTTGGCGTATGTGCCGTGATTGCACTTATGCACGATGCTGTGGCTGTATTTGGTCTTTATTCCGTTTTTGGCCTTGAATTTAATGCGTCTGCGATTGTATCCATTCTAATTACCATTGGATATTCTATCAATGATACAGTCGTTATCTACGATCGAATTCGTGAGAACCTACGGAAATTTAAAAGCAAAAAGATTGATGCGCTATTAAATCTTTCTATTAATGAAACGCTATCTAGAACAATTTTGACATCGGCAACAACGTTACTTGCATTAAGCGCCTTATATGGATTAGGCGGGAAAACAATTCAAGATTATAGCTTGCCCATCTTGATTGGTGTGGCTGTTGGAACGTATTCCTCTATCTTTATCGCTTCTCCACTTTTAAGCACATTTGGCATGGATCTAAGATCAGCCGAAAAAGACGCCGAGCAAAACACAACTGTGAAAAATTAGCTTAATTATCTTTCTTTTTTCGACGAGAAACTTGGTTTTCTACCACGTTTTTATACTCGTTCTCTGCCTTGCGCAGACCATCTTTTAGAAACCGAACTTCCTTTTGAAGTTCTTCAACAATTTTCAGTGTTCGGCCAACAGTTTCTGCACTTCTATCAACGAAGAATTCCAAGTGACTTTGACTTTTTTAGTATCTGAAATCATTTCAGAATGGATAGATTTTTTTTATCCTTCATCATATACCTCACAAGGTTTATAACATATTCCTAGGGGGCTCTAGGAGTATTTTATTAGAAACAAAGAAGAATATTCTACTCCAAAAACATACTAATGATTTGACTCAAGGACTGAGGGCTGTCATAAATCCCTTAGTAAAATGCAATTTTCAGAAAATATAAGAATGTACTCTCTGCTCTTTCTATTAACGCAATAGAAAGCTTTGATTTTGTCCTATATGGTTATTATGCCACTCTTATAGCCCCAATATTTTTCCAGATAATGATCTTAAAGCAACGCAGCTTAAAGCCCTTCTTGTTTTTTGCTGCTATGTTTTTAATGAACCCATTAGGTGGCCTTATTTTTTTTTAGCCACATAGGGGATAAGTATGGTCGTAAAAAATCTTTAATAATTAGTGTCTTAGTGATTTCTATTCCCATTCTGCATAGGAGTCTTACCAGGGTACGCCCAGCTTGGTTTCCTCGCCCTACATTTTTGGTTATTTTATTATCCGTTCAGGGTCTTGGTGCCGCAGCCGCAAATAGTGGTGCCGCTATTTTCTTAAATGAACATGCAAAACCCTAATACAAAGGCCCTTTTAGTGGGCTTCTTTTCTCGGCCGCCTTTATGGGTGCCGCCATGGCAAGCTTTGCTGGGCATTTTCTTTGTATCTCACTATCCAGAATGGGGTGGCGTGCTGTCTTTGTGATTGGGGCAGTTTTAGGTTTGTTAATATTGATTTTGCGTAACAGTATCGAAGAAACACCCTTTTTAAAACTTCTTATAAAAATAAGACAGAGAAAAACAAAAAACACCTTTTAGAAATTCTAAAAAAGAACAAACGAAACTTGCTGGCCACCATGGGAATTGCAGCAGGTGCAAACCTGCCTTTCTACGTGATCCTTATCTACATCAATACAATTCTCTCGTCTGACTTACACATTTCCAATGCCAATATTCTTATGTACAACGTTGTCATTTTATTGTTTTGGAGCATCTCGTTGCCTTTCTTTGGACATTTGGGCGATCGAATCGGAGAAAAGCGCCTGATGCTTATCGCATCTACCCTTCTTATTATTGTTCCAATTCCATTAATGAAATGGTTTTTGTCTGAAAAAACAGTGTTTTCACTCATGATAGGGCGCGTTGCTTTAAGCTTAGTTGCGATGGGCGTTGTCGCCCCCTGCTCTGCCTACCTTGCACGCCTATTCTCTATCCACGAAAGACAAACAGGTGTTGGATTCGGTTACTTTACAGGGTCTGCCATTTTTGGGGGCACAGCACCCTCTGTTTGCTTGTACTGCACCCAAGCATTTAATGCAGATCTTTTCCCTGCCATATACCTTGCATTCGGGGGTGCACTCTCTGCTCTATCTCTTTGGGTTTCAAAACCTAAAGACACACATCACTGATTAAGAAGAATTTCGCGCTTCCCAACATGGTTGGGTTTACTTACAACACCCTCTTCTTCCATTTTTTCAATAATGCGCGCTGCTCTGTTGTATCCGATTTGAAGATGTCGTTGAATAAAACTTGTAGAAGCTTTTTGCTCGCGTAGCACAATACTTAAAGCTTGGTCGTAAAGCGCATCACCAGAGCCACTGCCATCGCCACCTATAGAAAATCCACCACTCGCTTCTTCTTGTTCAATTGATTCTTCATAAACTGGGTCGCCTTGTGTCCTTAAAAACTGAACAATTGATTCAACTTCACGATCGCTTACAAAAGGCCCGTGCACCCGCAACACACGACCACCAGGCTTCATGTACAACATGTCTCCTTGCCCAAGCAGTTGCTCTGCACCTTGTTCTCCCAAAATAGTGCGACTGTCGATTCGTGACGTTACATGAAAACTAATACGCGTTGGGAAATTGGCTTTAATTGTGCCCGTAATCACATCTACCGATGGCCTTTGGGTTGCCATAATTAAGTGGATACCAGCTGCACGCGCCATTTGGGCCAAACGCTGCACAGCAGCTTCAATTTCTTTTCCTGCCACCAACATTAAGTCGGCCATTTCATCCACAATCACCACAATAAAAGGAAGCGCCTTTAATTCAATTTCTTGCTCTTCATAAGTTGCTTGCCCCGTTTCGCTATCAAAACCAGTTTGAACACGGTTGGTTATCGTTTCACCCTTTGCTTTGGCCTCTTCTATTTTTTTGTTATATCCCTCAATATTTCGCACAGCCAGTTTCGACATAGCCTGATAACGACTTTCCATTTCCCGAACAGTCCACTTCAATGCCATCACTGCTTTATGCGGATCTGTTACCACAGGGGTTAATAGATGGGGAATACCATCATAAATAGAAAGCTCTAACATTTTGGGATCAATCATAATGAATTTGCATTCGTCCGGCGTTAGACGATAAAGCAAAGACAAAATCATCGTGTTAATGGAAACAGATTTCCCTGAACCCGTTGTACCCGCAATAAGTAAATGCGGCATCCGGCCTAAATCTCCGATAACCGGATCACCACTAATGTTTTTCCCCAAAGCAAGGGGCAACTTGTGGCCAGGGTTTGTAAATTGATCTTGTTCAAGAAGCGTCCGCATGTAGACTGTTTCTTTTTGAGGATTAGGAATTTCAATGCCTAGGGCATTGACGCCTGGCATCACTGAAATACGCGTTGAAACCGAGCTGGTTGAACGCGCGATATCATCTGCAAGGCTAATAACC
Organism: Holosporaceae bacterium; assembly: GCA_022646525.1. Lineage (GTDB taxonomy): Bacteria > Pseudomonadota > Alphaproteobacteria > UBA7879 > UBA5542 > UBA5542. The sequence goes on from CP060261.1 coordinate 240,343, forward strand.
CGAGACGACTTAACCCCAGGGGCTGGCTTAAACTCATAGAGTGTCACAACAGGTCCTGGATACACGTTAGAAATTTCACCTTGCACCCCAAAATCTTCTAATATGCTTTTCAACTTTTGTGCATTTTCTTTTAAAGCATCTTTTTGATAAATGGGGCTGATCTGCGGCCACCTCTCTGCAATAGATCCAAAGATGGAAAGGTATATCCCTCTCTTGACTGAGGTGTAGGTGCTGCACGTGATACTGGCACACTTTTCTTTGTGTGTCGTTGATTGCTTTATTGTAAGTCGAGACAGCGCCTCTTCTTGAATTGGCTCAGAGGAAAGCGCTTCCTCTTCAATCATGTCTTCTTTTTCATCGTCAACTATTGGAGACGTAACATGATGCACATTTTTTTGAAACGTGATGCTTTTGATATAACACTGAAACTTGCTGCCAAACTTTGGTTAAAAAAGATAAAATAACTTCACCCACCCTTTTCCATACAGACCACGGCACCCTAAAACAGAAAAAAACAGGCCAAACCCAACCACCAACAAAGCGGTCGAAACAAGCAGAGATGGCACTCCCAAAAGATAAACATGCGATAAAAGCGATTTTTGTAAAACAATACCTAACACACCGCCTGCCTTTAAAGAGAATCCAGCGAAGCCGCCTGTCAAACACAAAAGCATAAGCGGCATACTCGCAACACGCCATCTCATACGTGAAAGAGGGTGCCCAATCAGGCCGTAAGAGCCCCACGTAATTAATAGAGGGGCAGTGTATATGTGGAAACAGAGAAAAATTGCAGAAAAAAGTCTGACAAGTGGGCACCCACCCCACCCATCAGATTCACTTTTTTTGTACTAAAGTTCGTTAAAAATTCCAGGAAGCGTCATGGCTACTATAAGATAAACAAGCCATCAAAAACTGAGACCAACAAGGATTAATGCAAAATATAAAAAATCAGTGAACCGTCGCCATCCAAAGGTTTTAATTTCGTCAGAAAGAAAGTTTTTTTTGTTTTGGGAGAAGTTTTTATAAATCATGCTATTATCAATAAAATTATACCCTTTACTATACGTTAATTTCTTTTTATTAAAAACCATTTAAACGTCGAAAGCATATTGATTTTTCTTTATTGACGAATATAAAGAAATGCCCCACATTTGAACCATGCATTCAAAATTTATATCTGTACGCGGGGCGCGGGAACATAACCTTAAAAATATTTCCGTAGACTTACCCAGAAACAAGCTCATTGTCATTACAGGGCTCAGTGGTTCAGGAAAATCTTCTTTGGCCTTTGACACCATTTATGCTGAAGGCCAAAGACGCTATGTCGAAAGCCTTTCTGCCTATGCACGCCAATTTCTAGAACTCAGCCAAAAACCAGATATGGACTCCATTGAAGGTCTGTCGCCGGCCATTTCAATCGAGCAAAAACAACTTCTAAAAACCCGCGCTCTACAGTTGGCACCATTACAGAAATATACGACTACTTGCGCTTGCTTTATGCGCGTATCGGTGTGCCGCACTCACCCACCACAGGCAAACCTATTCAAAGCCAAACCGTCAGCGAAATGGTAGACCGGGTACTAACCCTTAAAGAAGGGACAAAAAATTTTACTGCTTGCCCCGATCGTCCGTGGACGAAAAGGGGGACATAAAAAAGAAATCGAAGATCTAAAAAAAAGGGATATCAACGCTTAAAAATAAACGACAAGCTATACGATATTGACGATGTTCCTGCCCTTAATAAAAACATCAAGCATCATATATCGGTTGTAGTGGATCGTCTTGCTGTGCGGCCCGATATTGAAAAAAAGACTCGCAGACACTTTTGAAACAATTCTAAAAATTAGTGATGGTTTGGCGTATGTAGAAAATGTCGACACAAAAGAAACAATCACTTTTTCAGAAAAATTTTCTTGCCCCGAGTCCGGGTTTACTTTGGAAGAAATTGAGCCACGACTGTTTTCATTCAACAGCCCTTTTGGCGCGTGCCCCACGTGTGATGGGCTTGGTATGCGCCTTGTGTTCGACCAAGATCGTGTTGTACCGAACCCCGATCTCAGCATTCGTGAAGGCGCCCTTGACCCCTGGTTTGGACCTTTTGAAAATTACTATTTTCAGGTTCTGGAATCCGTTGCCCAACACTATAATGTTTCTCTGACAACACCTTTCAAAAAGCTGTCACAGGACATACAAAATATTTTCTTATACGGATCTGGCAAAGAAAAAATTAAAATTGAATATCACTATGGCCGTCGCCATCAATCCACAAAAACATTTGAAGGCGTTATTCCAAATCTAGAGCGTCGTTTTAAAGAAACAGAAAGTGATCGCGCACGAGAAGAGCTGTCTAAATATCAAACAAGTGTCGCATGTGATACGTGTGCCTCGTATCGCCTAAAACCAGAAGCATTGTGTGTAAAAATTAATAATCTTCACATCGGAGAGGTCTCACACTTCTCCATTGAAGTTGCCCACACCTGGTTTACCCAACTTGAAAATATACTCACAGAAAAACAAAAAACCATTGCTGTTCGTATTTTAAAAGAAATTAAAGACCGATTACATTTTTTAAAAAGCGTAGGGTTAGAATACCTAACCTTGTCACGCACATCTGGTACACTTTCAGGAGGTGAATCTCAACGCATTCGATTGGCTTCACAAATTGGGTCTGGGCTTACAGGGGTGCTGTATGTCTTAGATGAACCCTCTATTGGTTTGCATCAACGCGATAACGATCGCCTTCTTGAAACCTTGAAACGTTTACGCGACTTAGGCAACACCGTCATTGTTGTTGAACACGATGAAGATGCCATTCAAATGGCAGACCATGTGGTGGATATGGGCCCCAACGCTGGCAGCCTGGGTGGTGAAATCGTGGCAGAAGGCCCCCAGTGCGATTAAAAAAATGAAAAAAGCATTACAGGGCAATACTTAACAGGTAAAAAGAAAATTGAAGTTCCCACAAAAAGGCGCCCCGGCTTTAAAGACAAAAAAATTAAGCTCGTAGAGGCCAGTCAAAATAACCTTAAAAATGTTACGGTTGATTTTCCTTTAGGTAATTTAACATGTGTTACCGGTGTTTCAGGTGGTGGGAAATCTACGCTTGTTAATGAAACGCTTTACAAAGCTTTGAACGGTATTCTTAACAAAAACCGTGACAAACCAGGGGCACATAAAGAGCTTCAAGGATCAGCATATATTGATAAGATTATTGATATTGACCAGTCTCCCATCGGGCGCACACCCCGATCTAACCCTGCGACTTATACAGGTATCTTCACTCCTATTCGTGAATGGTTTGCCAAACTACCAGACGCCAAAGCTGCGGGATACAATGCAGGCCGTTTTTCATTTAACGTAAAAGGTGGGCGCTGCGAGGCGTGTCAGGGTGATGGTGTGCTGAAAATTGAAATGCACTTTTTGCCCGATGTTTATGTGACATGTGATCAGTGTAAAGGCCGGCGTTATAATCGTGAAACTCTTGAAATTAAATATAAGGGCAAGTCTATCGCTGATGTGCTTGATATGACTGTGCGGGAAGGAAAACTTTTTTTCGAAGCCGTGCCGAATTTAAGAGACAAACTAGAAACCCTTGAACGTGTGGGCCTTGGGTATATTCAAATTGGACAACGCTCAACCACTTTGTCTGGTGGTGAGGCCCAACGGATTAAGCTTTCAAAAGAGCTGTCAAAAAGAGCGACAGGAAAAACACTTTATATTCTTGATGAGCCCACAACAGGTCTACATTTTGAAGATATTCGGAAACTGTTAGAAGTACTGCACGAGCTTGTTGACCAAGGCAACTCTATGATTGTGATCGAACATAATTTAGATGTTATTAAAACAGCAGACTGGATTATCGACATGGGCCCTGAGGGTGGCGATAAAGGGGGGAAAATTGTTGCACAAGGCACCCCCGAAGACATCGTCAAGGTTAAAGAAAGCTACACAGGCAAGTTTTTAAAACCATGCCTAACACCACGCTAAAATAACACAAGCTAATTTTCTTTTTTGTACAATGAAGTCACTACGTAAGGGTCCGTGGGGGATTCAACATTATAGTCCATAGAAAATGTCTGCTCGGAAAAAATCTTGATCGTCACATTGTATATATCTTGACCACAGACATGTGTATGAAAAAAAGCATCCCTCATTTCCTGTGCCATATCTTGGTAAAAAAAAGTGTGTAACGGTGACTTATCTTGCTTTTGAATAAGCAAACAATCTGACTTAAGAACAAAGAATCGCTCTTGATAAAAAGACTGGCGCTTTCCATTTAGAAGATACTCCCCTTTTTCTTGAAATAAAGTGACATCTTTATCGCAACAGGAAAACGATGCCTCTCCCTCTATAGAAACCATCGGAGATGAAACACGTCTGCTTAAACGAAAGTGGCCCTGAAAAACCTGTCTTAAATAATGGTTTATTTCAGAAAAATTCATAGCAAATCAAAAGATGTCATCATGAGAGATGAGCCTTCTTTTTTAAGCCAAGACTTATTTCTTTTTATACTTAGGATCCATTTGACCAACTGTTTCCCCAAAATAGGGGCTATGATCCATGTATTTTAAATGTGCGCGATTTCGTGGGCAACAACGTACCGGGCAACATGCACCGGGCAAACCCCAAGCGCCAAGAATAGGATAAGTGCTGTGCTGAAGAACAGCTTCCCCACCGGGTTGAGTTATCCCGAACAGCAACCTTAGAAAACTGAACACCCAGTTTTTCAGCGTATTCCTTTGAGGTTTCCTGGAAGAAAGATAGTGCCTCTTGTTTCAAAAAAGAAACCAATACTTTTTCAATATCCAAGTAAGAGGGATTTAAAAAAGCTTTCCATCAGCAGGATACACGCCCCGACGACGCAAAGAATCACGCACCAAAACCCAATCCTTTCCAAAAACGAGAAAGGTTGATCAAATTGAATTTGTATTTTTGGGGCAGTTCTTTTAAGGTTTCATCAATCCATTTTTTCTGTTCTCCCAAAAACTCAAATGCATCAACTTCTGACACGTAAGATGGATACGTAAGAATAAAATGAAGGCCTTTCTTTGCATGCGTAAGACGAAACGACTTTGCACGATAAGACGGACGAAAGACCACATCAACAGACTGTGTGTGTGTTTCAAAGGATATAGTTTTATATACAGGTTTAGAGCTTTCTTTTCTCCTAAAACCCAAAAGCTTAGAAATGAACGGTCAATCCTCCTAGTCTTTTTTTTTTGCAACCGTTACCATTGCTGGACGCAAAAGTCGGTCACCAATCTTATATCCTGCTTGAAGCACATCGACAACCATCCCAGGTGATAGCGTATCATGAGGCACTTCAGACACCGCCTGATGTAGATTATGATCAAATGGTTCATCTTTAGGGTTAATTTTTTCTACATCAAACTGGCTAAAAACTTTAGAAAACTCTTTACGCGTTAAATCAACACCCTCACACATCGTTTTTAAAAAGGCATTTTCTGAACGCTGATCTTCCGGCACACTTTCAAGAGCGCGATCTAATGTATCAACAACCGTTAAAAAGCCCTTACAAAAACCAGCTATTGCATATTTATGGGCTTCTTCCGTTTCACGCGCCGTTCTTTTGCGCAGATTTTCTAATTCTGCCATCGTCCGTAAAAGCTGGTCTTTCAACTGTGCAACTTCTTCACTTTCGTGATCAGAGGATACTGTATCTTTTTCTGGTTCAATTATTGCCTCTTCTTCTGAAGACATATTTTCTTTTTCTGTTTTTCGAATGATTCTTTATTCATTTACTTCTCACTTATTAAACGACTTAAAATTTTAGCTGTGTAATTAACCATCGGAATAACACGTCCATAGTTAATGCGTGTAGACCCAATGACACCAACGGCACCTACAATACTTCCCTTTTATTTTCATAAGGAGACATCACAAGAGAGCACCCCACATGCCGAAATAAATCATTTTCAGCACCAATAAAATTTGCACACCATCTGCTTTCATAGAAGCATCCAACAAACTAACTAAATTTTCTTTTTTTTCAAGCAAAGAAAAAAATATCTTTAATAGCATTCAATTCTTCTATGTGCTGCACGCTGTCAAGTAAATTAGACTGACCATTCACAATAAGTGAGGCCTTTTTTCCCACACCGCTCCACACAGCTAGGCCTGATTCCACCACTTCACGTGTCATTGCATCAAGCTTTTCTTGATGCAATGCAAGCTCTTTTCGTAATACGACTTTTTGCATTGCTCAATGTATGTCCCGTCAATCGGGCACTTAAATAGTTTGAAGCCTCAACCAACGTCGATTGACTAAAAGCCATGCGGCAAATCAATAAGTCGATTCTCAACATCTCCTCTTCTGTAACCATGATGGCGAGCGCACAGCGCGTATCAATGGCGATAAATTCAATGTGTTTTAAAACTTTTTCTTCTTTGGGAATAATCACAAGCCCGGCTGATTTAGATAGCCCCGACAAACCGCAGATACTTCTCTGAGTAGATCTGTTAAAGAAAGATTTTTTTCTTGGCACCGATCTTCAATTAAATGACGATCTGCTTCTGGCAAATCACAGCCTTCTAAAAGCCCTTGAGCAAAAAGCGCAACCCTTCTTCCGTCGGCAAACGTCCTGCAGACACATGAGGAGAATAGAGTAGGCCAAAATCCTCTAACCTTGCCATCACGTTTCGAATAGTGGCAGACGACAGCGTATTCCCCAAGCGTTCAGCTAAGGTCAAAGACCCCATAGGTTCGCCTGTTTGCACATAAGCATCAACGATGTGACGCAAAATTTCGAATGATCGTGGATTTAAAAGCTTCATTAACTACAATCTTTACTTTTATTATCGTTATCGTTACAGTAACGACTACATAAATTTAGTCATCCAATAAGTAAACGTCAACCACTGCCACGATATAATGAAACGCCCTTCCGGAAGAAATGCCAACCAACTCCGATCCCTTTCCCTTGAAACAAGTGTTTCAAAATATGCAGAAGGATCATGTCTCGTAAAGCTAGGCAATACGCATGTCTTTTGTACAGCCAGCGTGGAAGAAAAGGTACCTTCATTTTTAAAAAACAAGGGATCTGGGTGGATTACAGCAGAATATGGCATGTTGCCGCGCTCTACCCACAGCCGTATTGACCGTGAAGCTTCTCGTGGGAAACAAACGGGACGCACCTAAGAAATCCAAAGACTCATTGGACGTTCTCTTAGATCAATTGCCAATCTTGAAGAAATGGGAGAACAGCAAGTACGTATTGACTGTGATGTAATACAAGCTGACGGCGGCACACGCACAGCAGCCATTACAGGTGCCTATGTGGCACTTTATCAAGCCTTAAGCAATCTAAAGGATAAGGGCATGATCGAAACAATTCCATTAACAGATTCAATTGCGGCCATCTCTTGTGGTGTACATAATGAGCAATCAATCCTTGATTTAGACTACGAAGAAGACTCAGCCGCAGAAGTAGACGCCAACTTTGTTCTGACAGGTTCTGGAAAAATTGTAGAGATTCAAACCACTGCCGAAGAGCGCCTTTTTGAAGAAAAAAGCTTTTTATCTCTTTTAAAACTTGCTCACTCAGGTATAAAGGAGATCACAAAAGTATCAAAAGAAAGTTTTAGCAGAGGTTGAAAAAAAAAATGCGTCTTAGGTCTGGAGATATTCTTGTTCTGGCAACGAAAAACCAAAAGAAAACAGATGAGTTTAAGCTTGCTTTAAAGCCTTACGGCCTAAAGATCATGTCACTTAGTGATCTTAACCTTGAGGCCCCCGATGAGACAGGCACAGATTTCAAAGAAAATGCCACTATTAAAGTGCAAAGTTGCAGCGCTCACTGCGACTGGGCTGTTTTAGCTGACGACTCTGGTTTATGTGTTAGAGCTCTTGGAGGCCACCCCGGTGTTTTCACGGAAAGATGGGCAGGCCCACAAAAAGACTATGCGCATGCCATGAAAAAAATTAATGACGAAGTTGTCGCCATTGATAGCCACCCCGACCGAAGAGCAGAGTTTGTGTGCACACTTGCATTTCAGTTTCCTAACAGAGGCAACACTTATTTTTTTTGAAGGACGCATTGAAGGAGAGCTTGTGTGGCCAACACGTGGCTCTAACAACATGAGCTTTGATCCGATTTTCATGCCAAACGGATACAAAAAACCTTTGGCGAAATGACGTTAGAAGAAAAATTAAAACTAAGCGCACGTCAGCTTGCAACGCAAAATTTATCGAGTCTTGTATTGAGTCCTAGTCTATTTGGCATTTACATTCACTGGCCTTTTTGTGTTTCTAAATGTCCCTACTGTGATTTCAACAGCCATGTTAGAGATACAATTGACATGTCTTTGTGGGAATCATCGCTTGTTGCAGATCTTAAAGCAGCTTACCAACAAACATCTCAAAAAAAAGTAACAAGTGTTTTTTTTGGGGGCGGCACACCTTCCACCATGCCTCCCAGCATTGTCAGCACACTCATCAATGAAATACATAAACTTTGGGATGTCGATGAAGATGTTGAAATTACGCTTGAAGCAAACCCCAATTCTGTCGAGTGTCAAAACTTTCAAAGTCTTTCCACAGCAGGCATCAACCGTGTTTCCTTAGGTATCCAAAGCCTTAATGATCAAGATTTGTCTTTCTTAGGACGTACCCACTCTGCCGCTGAAGCCTATGATGCCATCGATATCGCACAGAAAACATTCAAACGCCATAGTTTTGATTTTATTTATACTTTGCCAAAGCAGTCTCTCTCTCACTGGGAAGATGAACTGAAAAAAATCCTTAACCTTGGATCATCACACCTTTCTCTTTATCAACTTACCATTGAAAAAGGCACCCCTTTTTTCCTGCACCATGCGCGGGGAGACTTTTCCATGAAAACAAACGACCAAAGCGCCTCTTTTTTTGAACACACTCATAGAGTAGCAGAGACTTATGGCTTTGATGCCTACGAAGTATCAAACTTTTCAAAATCAGACAGAGAAAGATGTTTGCATAATTTAACGTATTGGCGCGCCGAAGATTATGTTGGTATTGGACCAGGAGCCCACGGTAGATTTTACAACAAAGATCAAAGGCACTTTGAGCGACGACATCGTGCCCCAGAAAAATGGCTTGAAGATATAAAGAATAAAAAAAGCGGTGTTCATGTTGATGGAATTGTATCGACCCAAGAAAAGGCAGAAGAAATATTAATGATGGGGTTGCGTCTTAAGGAAGGAATCTGTCTTACAGATTTTTCCAAAAAAACAGGCTATGCACTGGAAGAAAGCATTTTGAAACACCCTATAAAAATATTAGAAAAAGAAAATTTACTGTCTTTTCAAAAGAATCGACTAAAAACAACGCCGATGGGCCTACAAAAATTAGATGGTGTGCTATCTTTCATATTCAACTACGCTGAACATAAAACAGCCTAAGGGGTTCGCATGCACATCATAAAAAAACTTGGGTTTTATGGCCTCTTTTTCTCGCTTCCCCTTATTGCAACCCTAAAAGGAAAAGGAATTCTTGTAAGTCTTTTTGTTGCGTTCTTTCTCTTTGATGGGCCCCAAGCATGCGTTTCTATGATAAAGCGGCCCCTCTCTCTTAAAAAATGGATACTATCCCCTTCTTTAAAGGTTGGCATTTTATGCACAGTTGCCTTGTTCTGCGTCTACGTGCGCAACTGGGAAAGTATGTTTACACTTCTTCGCTTAGTTGGCCTTGCTTTAATTGTTGCCGCAACATCCCTTGGTATTCAAACACAAAGTGCCGATACACGCCACCATGTCACTAAAGTTTTTCTGGGCGGCGGCTTATTTTATATCGGTTTTTTTCTATGGGAAATATACGGCCCGGCGTGGGCATCTAAATGCATCACAGACAACACTGGATTTAACGTAGCCCTTTTTATTCGTGGAACTGTTATTCTAACATTCCTTGCCATAACAATGCTGATAGCAGTTGATCGTTTCGACTCTCCCAAAAAACATTTGCACATATATTTATTCTCATCAGCTTAATTCTCATTTTACTCAAAGCACAGCCAAGTGCAGCCAGACTGTCTGTGATTGGAGGAGTTTTTTTTGGCTGTCTTATTATCACTGGAAAACTATAAAGCTACTGTTTGTGCTTATGGGGGCTGGTTACTATCAGCACCTTTTATTTTTAAATATTTTATAAATAAAAATACATTATTTAAGTGGATGCACTACCTACCTGATAGTTATCAGCATCGCGTTCAAATATGGGAAACTTTCTCAAATATTGCATTAACCCGTCCTTTTTTCGGATACGGCCTTGGCTTCCGCCCCCTATTAAATGAAAGTGAGTATGGGTCTCCTCTTTGCCTTTTTTTATGGAAAAGAAAGCGTCAATATTATGCGATCAACCACACTGCCAGATGGGATATCATACTATGATTGGGGGCAACGCGTGTGCCTTAATGAAAGTGTGCTGACCACACATCCTCACAATGGGCCACTCCAAATATGGCTGGAGAGTGGGGCGTATGGCGCACTAACTTTCTTGTTTTTTTGATATACTTTCTCTATAGAGTAATGAATAAGTTAAATACAGCTTATCGCCCCTATACAATGGCAGTGATAGGTATGTATTTTGTGTACTGGAATATAAGCTTTGGCATGTGGCAAACCTGGTTCCTCGCCCTCGTTGCCTTGACTTTTCTTTTATTTCAAATCATAAATGGTCTGTCTTTTAAAGGGAAACAGTCATAATGTATGAGTTAGATTTTGAAAAACAAGTTCAGGATTTAGAAGACAAAATTTCTGAACTCCGCAAGATGTCACAAACAAAAGATGTAGACATCGTAGATGAAGTTGCCGTCCTGCAAAAGAAGGTCGACAAGCAGCTTGCCGAAATCTACAAAAAACTGACACCCTGGGAAAAAGTGCAAGTTGCCCGACACCCAGAGCGCCCCCACTTTGTTGATTATATCAAAGTACTTATCGAAGATTTTGTTGAACTATCTGGCGATCGTCTTTTCGGCGAAGATGCTGCAATCGTTGGCGGCCTTGGTCGTTTCCGGGGCCAGTCTGTTGTTATTCTTGGCCAAGAAAAAGGCCATGATATTAAAACCCGTATGAAACATAACTTTGGGGCACCGCGTCCTGAAGGATATCGGAAGGCCCAAAGGCTTATGCAGTTGGCACAAAGGTTTGGACTTCCTCTCATTACGTTGGTGGATACCGCAGGTGCTTACCCGGGTGTTGACTCGGAAGAACGGGGGCAAGCTGAAGCCATTGCAAAGTCTATCGATATATGCCTCAGTCTCACTGTTCCTGTTATTTCTTGTGTTATCGGAGAAGGTGGTTCAGGCGGCGCCATTGCTATTGCTGCGGCAAATCGCGTTTTAATGCTTGAGCATGCCATCTATTCCGTTATCTCTCCCGAGGGGTGTGCCTCTATTTTGTGGCGAAGCGCTGATAAAAAGAAAGAAGCCGCCGAAGCACAAAAACTAACCGCACAAGATCTCCTATCCCTAAAACTCATTGACGACATTATTCCCGAATCTGTTGGGGGTGCGCATCGACATTTGCAAGCGACGATCACGTCAGTAGGAGATGCGATTGAAAAGCACTTAAAAGAGCTTAAGAACTTTACACCCACCCAGCTTGTGGCCCGTCGTCGACAAAAGTTTTTAGATATGGGCCGTTTCTAAAAAACGATTCATAATTCTCTCAAACGATACATTCTGATCAATCGCTTTTCCTTGATTCGTCATCTGAATAATGGCTGGATCTAAAGGCAGCGATCCCAAATAAGGAATGTTTTCTTTTTGGCACAAACCTTCCATATTTTCCCCCGAAAAAATGTCTAACTCCGTCTTACAAGCAGGGCAAACAAAAGTTTTCATATTTTCAATCATGCCCAAAATGGGCACATCCATTTTTTTGAAAGTTTTCAAGCACCGGATCGTATCTTCTAAAGCAATGGGTTGAGATGTTGACACCAAAACAGCCTGCACTGAAGAAACAGATTGACCAAGCGTTATATGTGCATCTCCCGTGCCAGGGGGCATATCAACAAAAAAGAATATCAAGGGGTGGCCAGGCCACATCTTGGAAAAAGTTGTCGTAAAGCAGTTTGAAGCAAAGGCCCACGCCATAAAACGGGTGCTTTTTTTCTAATAAAAACCCCATAGACATGCCATGCAAACCATTCACAAAATGTGGAATAAACTTTTTTTCAGATAAAGGTGGTTTTTGACGAATCCCTGTAAAGCATGGCAAAAGAAGGGCCATAAATATCCGCATCTAAAAACCCTACCTTATAACCTTTTTTGATAATTTTACGGCTAGATTATATGCAATCGTTGATTTGCCCACACCCCCTTTCCCAGAGGCAATGGCAACAATTTTTCTAATATTCGGAAGTGTAATTTTTTGGATTTTCATTTAATATAAAGCGCTCTTGTTTCAGCTTGTATTTTTGCCAACAATCGCATAAATTTATAGGCTAATTTGGATTGTTAAAATCATGTTCTTTAAAAATATTCCATTATGGTGTGTCTTTTATTTGGGGCGCCATTTACAATTTAGCCCAAGCAGACACTATCACAAGCGTGGGCCAAAAAGCTATGCCAGCCGTCGTCAGTATTGCTGTGCTCAGCAGTGTGAATGATGAAGACGCCCTTAAGAATAGAATTGCACTTATGTTCTTAGCGCCTCGTAAAGATATTTTTGGACATGAAATTTTAAATGCACCCCTGCAAAGTGGGATCACTTGGATCAGGGTTTGTAATTTATTCAAGGGAAAGCCTTATATTGTTACGAACTATCATACCGTTGAAAATGCCATCAAAATTAAGGTGACTTTTTTTTGACGACAGCATTCTAAATGCGACGCTTATGGGATATGACGCCGGTACAGATTTGGCCGTACTTGAGGTAGATACCAAACGCACGCTAACCGCGTTGACGTGGGCTGACTCTAAAAAATTAAGCTTGCAGCCAACGGGCCATTGCTCTGGTAACTCTTACGGCCTGGGGCCAACACTTACTGCAGGCGTTGTGTCTTCCCAGGGGCGTGACTTAAGCGATCCTTCTCTTGGGTTTACATCGTCCCAATTAATTAACAAGTTTATTCAAACAGATGCATCGATTAACAAAGGAAACTCTGGTGGGCCACTGGTTAACGAAGCAGGCGAAGTCATTGGTGTTAACTTTGCAATTCTCACGTCATCTGGGGCAGTGATGGGGTTGGTTTGGCAATCCCTGCTAATATAGCCAAGAAAGTTGTTCAAAACATCATTGATTTCGGCCGTGTAAAGCGTGCGTGGCTGGGCATTAGCGTTCAAGGCATCACAAAAGAAATTGCAGACAACCTGAATTTGAAAAAAATGGAAGGCGCCCTTGTAATCAGTGCAACTGATAATGGGCCTGCAAAACAAGCCGGTATTAAATCACGGGATGTCATTCTAAGAATCAATGATATTCCCATTAAAGACACCACAGATGTTTCTCGGACAATTGGTCAGCTTGCCGTTGGCGAGGTCATTAATATTGATGCTTGGCGCGATGGTACCCATAAACAATTCAAAGCAAAGCTGCAAGAATTCCAAAGCCAAGAAGACTATCGCACTACAATTAAAACATCGAAGAATGTTTTGAAAGATCACATCAAGTTAGAAAACTATGATATGGGTATTACACCTTTAACATGGCAATTCAGACAACGATACAATGCAGAAAATCCAACCATTCAAGGGGTGCTTGTATCAGATGTGAAAGAAGGTGGATGGGCTGAGAAAAACGGCATCCTTACCGGTGATATTGTTCTAGAAATAAACGGCCAACCCATCACATCAACAGAAACACTAAAAGAAAAAATGGATCAGGAAGCGCGTTCAAAAAAACCACTTCTTCTTTTCTTGTATCGTATGGGACAAAAACTTTATGTTGGGTTACGCCCTAAACCTGAAGCAACAGTAAATAGAAAGTAAACACATGACAGAAAAATTAATGGCAGGAAAACGTGGCCTTATTATGGGGGTTGCCAATAATCGCTCTCTCGCCTGGGGCATTGCAGAACAATTGCACCAACAAGGGGCTGAACTTGCCTTTACCTATCAAGGAGATTTGTTGGAAAAACGCGTTCGTCCGTTAGCTGAATCAGTAAACTCTGATCTTCTTATTCCCTGTGATGTGGCAGATGAAAAAAACTTAGAAAAGACTTTTGCTGACCTTAAGAAAAAATGGGGAAAAATTGATTTTCTTGTACATGCGATTGCCTTTTCAAATAAGGACGAGCTTAAAGGACCTTACTACGAAACATCAAAGCAAAACTTTCAAATGGCTTTGGATATTTCATGTTATTCATTCACATCTATCTGCCGCCATGCACTGCCCCTCATGAACGAAGGTGGCAGTTTTTTAACGCTCAGTTACTATGGTGCCGAGAAAGTTATGCCCCACTATAATGTAATGGGCGTTGCAAAAGCTGCACTTGAAGCCAGTGTGAAATATCTTGCCGTTGACATGGGTAAATATAATGTTCGGGTTAATGCACTTTCTGCCGGCCCTGCCCGCACACTTGCATCTTCAGGCATTGGTGATTTTGGTTATATTTTAAAATGGAACCAGTATAATTCTCCTCTACGTCGTAACGTATTGCTAGATGAAGTGGGGAAAAGTGGTCTTTATCTTTTAAGCCCCCTCTCTTCAGGCGTAACGGGTGAAATCCATCACGTTGACTGTGGATACAATGTTGTGGGTATGAAATCCGTAGACGCTCCGGACATAAGTATTGTATAAAAAAGAAAGAGGTTATCATGGATGTTGTTATTTACCCACTGCTGAAAATTTTGCTCCTTCTCATTGAAGTGTATCGATGGGCACTGGTTGTATATGTTATTATTCATTTCTTGATGGTTTTAACCTTATCAATAAAAAGAATCAGTTTATTGAATCGATTTATTCATTCCTGCATCGTATCATTGACCCTGCCGCAGAAAAAATTCGTCGCTTTATTCCTGTTGTTAGCGGAATCGATTTTTCCATCCTTGGGTTGTTCCTCATCATCTACTTCGTTCAAGAAATGTTGAACCGCATTCTTGTGAAATATTTCATGCAAGATGTAATGTTCCGTGCCCTTGGGTAAGTGAAAGGCTACGTCCATGACCAAACGGAAATCTACTTCATTTGGTCTTGAACCCCTTCATAACGCAACAGGCCGTATCACGAAAAAAGATTTTCAAAACATCTGAAGGATTTTTATCGTCTCTTATTTTAGACTGGTCTTTAATTGTAGGGGATACCTTTTCCAAAAACCTTTCTCCTAAAAAACAACCTTTCCCCGTGGAAAGAACAAAGAAGGCACCTTGCACCTTGAAACAACCTCAGGCAGCCAGTCTTTAATTGCCTATCACATGCAAGCCCTGATTTTACAAAAAGTGAATCGTTTTTTTTGGGTATGATGCGTTTTCTAAAATTAGCATTACCCAAACGAAAAGCCAGACAAGAACGCCGCCTTCAGAACCTACCGTTTCTACCTATCGTCTCAGTCAAGAAGATCAAGATAAAATTCATATGCAAACAAAAAACGTGCCTGGCGATGATTTAAGAGAAGCGCTTCAAAATCTTGGAGAGGCCTTGATCAGAAAGGATCAAAAGCATGAGCAATAAATTCTGGTGCGTAGGCATGATGAGCGGCACATCACTTGATGGAATTGATGTGGCCGCCATTGAAACAGACGGCAAAAAAATTTTTCAAAAAAAGAAGGTGTAACCTATCCCTACACGCCTGTTTTTCGAGAAAAGATTCAAAACATTCTAGGTGAAACCACCCCACGAAAGAAACACAAGCGGTTGAGAAAGAGTTAACAGAACTGCACGCAAAAGCCTTTGAAAAATACATTAAAAAAATAGGCTTTTCTAAAAAGGATATCGATCTGATCGGTTTTCACGGCCACACCATTATGCATCGCCCCCCGTCACGATACAAAGACCCATCTACATGGCAAATTGGCGACGGACAACTTTTTACGAGAAAAAAACAGGTGTCCCTGTTGTATACAATATGCGCACAAACGACCTTGCCCATGGAGGCGAAGGCGCACCGCTTGTCCCCCTTTACCAGCAAGCACTTGCTGAAGGCCTTGATCTGCCCCTTGCCGTCATCAATATTGGTGGTATTTCGAACGTGGCATGGATTGGGGCAGAAAATAAAGTGCTTGCCTTTGATATGGGGCCAGGCAATGCCCTCCTTGATCAATGGGTTTTTCAAAAAGCACAAAAAAAATTCGATGAAGATGGCGCATTCGCCCGAGAAGGCCACGTGCATGATAAAATCGTACAGAACTTTATGACCCATCCTTATTTTTCTCAGAAACCGCCAAAGTCTCTTGATCGGCTTGATTTTAATTTAGAGAGTGTTCAAGAGCTTTCCGCAGAAGACAGGGCGGCCACCCTTGTAGAGATGACCGCACAAAGTATTGAAAAAGGCACACACTTTCTACCACAAAAACCCCAACAATATATTTTAACGGGTGGGGGCCGTCACAATAAGCACCTTGTAAAGCGCATCGCTGATGTGTTGGCACCCATTCCAGTTAAAACAGCCGAAGCTTTGGGTTGGGACGGTGATTTTATGGAAGCCGAAGCCTTCGCCTATTTGGCTGTGCGTGCCCTCAAAAAATACCCTTTAACACTGCCCACCACAACAGGCGTTGAAAAGCCTATTTCAGGTGGGGTTCTCATCTCTTAAAATAAGTTTCTACTCTTCTTCCACACGCGTAGCATGCTTATAAAGCGCATAGAAGAAAGGACCGCGCGACATCCCCAAGCTGCGAGTAATTCTTTTGTACCATGTTGTTCCTCTTGGACATTTTCCATCGCGGAAACACTTTGTTCAATCGCTGTTGTTATTGCTGTGCTCAATTCCTTAGGTGTAAATGGTGTGTCCGCACCCTGAAGAAATTCTTTCAAAGTCCCCATTTCAGAGAATAAGCCCTGCCCCCATGTTCATTCTCAAGCAAGGCGCTAATCAAAGCACTTACAGATCTTCTCCTGTAAGGGCTTCATCACCTGGATTTGATCTATAAGAAAAAGAGGCTAAGTTAAGCGTTAAACGATGATCGTCAGCTTCTCGCAATAATTCCCATGCGCCATCCGCTTCCGTGTTTGCTGAAATAGGTGTGCCATCATGTTCATCTTGCCTTGATTCTTCAGCATGGGCTCTAAACTCTTGAACACGCTGCCAACTGGGTATGCCTTCTTCCCAATCTTGTTGAGCACCCGCCGCATAGGTTAAACAAGGGGCAAGCATGCCCAACATTAAAAATAAAATTTTCATATAAGCCTCCATCACGTTACTAGAAAATGATAGATGAACGATAATCAGACAGCAACCAGAGGATGACTAAAAAAAACTAATTTTTTAAAGCCGGGGGTCGGCTTAAAAAGAAAATCCCCGGCTTTTTTAAAAAATTTTAATTTTACTGTATGTACTTATTAAAAGATCGAATGGGCTTTCAACCATGTTTGTGTCAAAGAAATAGACAAATAAGCGATCTTGAAGAGCGCTGCTTTCCTCTGGCAGCATGTCAGCACAAGCATTTAAAAAAGCCGTATCCGTAAACTGTTCGCCAGCACTCATCAATCTGTATCCGTTGCTCCCTTTTTTAAACGTTACGCCTAAGCTTTTTTCCGCATAATCAATTAAAAATTAATTGATTGTTTTGTGCAGTAATTTTTACTGTACTGTTTTCTTGAACTTCACCCTCTAGTACTTTTAACGCCAAGGGGTTTTGAAGATACGTTTGGATGACACGCTTTAATGGACGCGCGCCATAAACAGGGTCATACCCTTTTTCACCTAGCCATTTCTTTGCTTTGTCATCTAAGTTCAGCGTGATTTTTTTGTCTTTTAAAATGTGCTCAAGATGGGCCAGTTGAATATCCACCACGCGCCCCATATGTGATTGTGCCAAACGGCTGAACAGCAAAACTTCATCAAGTCGGTTTAAAAATTCAGGACGAAAAGCGCCCCGCACCACTTCCATCACCTGATCACGCACTTTTTCTGGGGATTCATTATCTTTTAGCTCAGCCAATACTTGGCTACCTAAATTAGACGTCAAAATAATCAGTGTATTTTTGAAATCAACCGTGCGCCCTTGGCCATCGGTCAGGCGCCCATCATCAAGCACTTGCAACAATACGTTAAACACATCTGGATGGGCTTTTTCAACCTCATCAAACAAAATCACTTGGTAAGGACGTCGACGCACAGCCTCAGTCAGAACACCCCCTTCTTCATACCCAACATAGCCTGGAGGGGCACCCAAAAGACGTGACACCGCATGTTTTTCCATGAACTCCGACATGTCCACACGCAGCATGGCGTGGTCATCCGCAAATAGAAAATTAGCCAAGGCCTTTGCAAGTTCAGTCTTCCCCACCCCTGTTGGGCCTAAAAATAAAAACGACCCCATGGGACGATTTGGATCTTGAAGACCCGCACGGGCCCGACGCACCGCGTGGCTTACTGCAGTCACTGCCTCCTCTTGGCCCACAACGCGCTTGTGCAACACGTCTTCCATATGCACCAGTTTTTCTCGCTCGCTTGAAAGCATTTTATCAACAGGAATGCCTGTCCAACGCGACACTACAGCGGCTATATCTTGGCTTGTGACTTCTTCCTTCAAAGCAGTGCCCGCAGACTCTGTTTTTTTCTCGGCATTTTTCAGCTGTTTTTCAAGATCGGGAATCAACCCATATTTTAGTTCACCGGCTTTTGAAAAGTCACCGCTTCGCTCGGCACTCATCAAATCGTTCCGGGCCTGATCTAATTTTTCTTTCAAATCTTGTGCTTTTGAAAGCTTTTGTTTTTCTGCCTGCCACGTACTTGTCATGTCAGCTGCTTTTGATTCTAAATCTTTTAGTTCATTTTCAAGAGCTTGAAGCCGGTCTTTCGACGCATCATCTTTTTCTTTCTTAAGGGCTTCTTTTTCAATTTTTAGTTGCATCACACGGCGGTCGATTTCATCCAAAGCCTCGGGCTTTGAATCTACTTCCATGCGCAAACGACTGGCGGCCTCGTCTACCAAATCGATGGCTTTATCAGGCAAGAAACGATCTGAAATATACCGATCAGAAAGGGTTGCAGCCGACACAATAGCACTGTCCGTAATACGCACCCCGTGGTGCAGTTCATACTTTTCCTTCAGGCCCCGTAAAATAGAAATCGTTTCTTCTATTTTGGGTTCGGGCACAAATACAGGCTGAAAGCGTCGTGCCAACGCGGCATCTTTTTCAATATATTGGCGATATTCATTCAGCGTTGTTGCGCCCACACAATGCAGCTCTCCACGCGCCAAAGCAGGCTTTAACATATTGGATGCATCCATGGCACCATCTGTTTTTCCCGCCCCAACCAGTGTATGCAATTCATCAATAAACAAAACCACCGCACCCGCAGCAGAGGCCACTTCAGAAAGCACTGCTTTTAAACGCTCTTCAAACTCACCACGATATTTGGCCCCTGCAATCAGTGCCCCTAAATCAAGAGACAAAAGCACTTTATCCCGCAAACTTTCAGGTACATCGCCGTTCACAATGCGGAGGGCTAGCCCTTCCACAATGGCTGTTTTTCCAACGCCCGGTTCCCCAATCAATACAGGATTGTTTTTTGTACGACGCGATAAAACTTGAATGGTGCGACGAATCTCTTCATCGCGGCCAATCACCGGATCAAGCTTTCCATCACGGGCTGCCTTTGTTAAATCACGTGCATATTTTTTTAAAGCGTCATACGTATCTTCTGCACTGGCAGAGTGCGCATTACGCCCTTTTCGCATTTGATCGATTGCTTGGTTGAGACTTTGTGGTGACACACCCGCTTTCTGCAAAATGCTTGCCACTGGATCACTGCTTTGAAGAGACATCGCCAACAAAACCATTTCCAGCGTTACAAAAGAATCTCCAGCCTTCTGAGCCGCTTTTTCTGCCTCTTGCAAAACACGGGCCAATTCTTGAGACATGTATGTTTGCCCGGCGCCAGCGCCCTGAACGCTTGGTATCTTTTTTTAAAGCATTTTCAAGTTCTTCGGAGACAACTTTAGGTGTGCCCCCCCTGCTGACTGAATTAAACTTGCAACCATGCCTTGGGCATCATCATTCATCACTTTCAGCAGGTGTTCCGGGCTCAGCTTTTTGATGGCCAGCACTTTGGGCAAATGTTTGCGCTGACTGCAAGAAACCCTTAACGCGATCGGTGTACTTTTCAAGATTCATGTGTCCCTATAACCCCTTGAAATAAACAAAATTACCTTTTCAATTCTTATCAAAAAACCTTTATATTGAGAAGAGCTGTTCTCCTATTTTTCTCCTAAAATACAACGTACTATCCCTGACAAATCTTTGAAGCTTTGAATATCTTTAAAGTTATACTCTTGCAAAAGAAAGTCTACCATTTCATCTTGTCCCTGCCCAATTTCCAACAAAAGAATGCCTCCATTTTTTAAGAAATTGGGGCTAACTTTTTACAATGTCACGGTAGGCTGAAAACCATCTTCCCGCCAATAAGCGCTGTTTTGGGATCATAATTTTTTACATTTTTTGCCAACGTTTGATAGTCTTTTTCCGAGATATAGGGGGTTTGAAATAATAAGGTCAAATTTTCCTTCTACATTTTCAAACCAATTGCTTTCCACATAAGAAAGACGCTCTGAAACCTGATTATGGGTGCCATTCAGTTCAGCTGTTTTAATGCATTTGCACTTTGATCTACAGCCACACCTTTAGCATTTTTATATTCTTTTAAAAGAGAAATAATAAGACAGCCCGTCCCTGTGCCTAAATCTAAAATATGAAGAGGGGTCTCTCTGATTCGGGCATATTTTTAACACAGCCTCAATTAACGTTTCACTGTCTGGACGAGGGTCTAACGTTTCTTCAGACAGTAAAAAGCTAAGTCCCCAAAATTCTCTTTGGTTCATAATACGACTAAGCGGCTTTCCACCAGATAATTCAGCCGCAAGTTGTAAAATTTTTCAGATATGTTTTCTGCGATTTCCAATTCAGGGTGCTGAATTAAAATTCAGAAGAACGCTGCAATAAAATCCAAGCAATGCCCGCAAATGATGCCGCAGCACGTCTGGATATTGTTTTGCCGTTTTAAGAAGAAGTTGATTTACCAACATCGTGTTTTGAAAACCCTACGCAACACGATGACCTCACATTTTTATTTTTCATACTTTTGCATGAATGCTGTGGGTTTTTCTTATAATCTTTCAAAATATTATCTTCATCAAGAACAACTTCAGGGTGGTCTACGTACCATTCAAAAAACGTAATTGCATCTTCTGCTGTCATTTCAGCGAGTAGAAATGCAAGGTAACGTGGCGTTTGAAAGTGGTGATAATCCATCAAATCTTTCCACAAACCACCCCCAATCACGAAAACCAAATTTATGAAACACCTCGACAATTGGTTCAACCATTCCCTTTTTTTGGTGCAATCATTAATAAACTCAATTCCTTTTTAGGCCAAACCTCAATCAACATACAGGGCTTTTCTTTACTAAGATACGCGTTTCCCATGTAGGGATTTTGAACGGTGTTAACATCTATTGCCAACCCATAAGAATGAATAGAAATTACCCCCGACCAGGAATTTCTCTGTAATTAAAAGCCGAGCTATTATTTGCTTCCATAGAGGCATCATCACTTCCATCAAATTGTTCGATGGGCTTCATGCTATAAATAGGAAATTGACGATCGTGCAATTCTTCAAAAATATTCAGCACAAACGGCGCAACGGCATCCATAACAACAACCAACTGGCCCCATTCTGTTTTGCCATCAAACGAAAAATAGGGCACTTCAACCACACGCAATCTTTCTAACGACACAGGACATTTAGACGCCCATACTTTTTTTTTCTTTTAAAAGGGCTTGATACTGGTCATCAAGTTTTTTTATGGATGCATGCTGAATCATAAATTACTCCTCTAAACTTGATAGTCTTGCGGCTTGATCTTCTGTTATGAGTGCTTGTATCACCTCATCAAGGGCATCTCCATTGATAATTTGTTCAAGCTTATAGAGCGTTAGATTGATTCGGTGGTCTGTCAAACGGCCCTGAGGAAAATTATAGGTACGAATCCGCTCAGACCGATCCCCAGACCCTACTTGTGACTTACGGTCTTGAGAACGCGCCGACTGAACCTTCTCACGTTCTAAATCATAAAGACGCGAACGCAACACTTTCAAAGCTTTTGCCTTGTTTTTATGTTGTGATTTTCATCTTGTTGCTGCACGACTAATCCTGTCGGTAAATGGGTAATACGTACCGCACTGTCTGTCGTATTCACCGATTGCCCACCTGGACCACTGGATCGGAACACACATCAATGCGCAAATCTTTCTCTTCAATATGAATATCTACTTCTTCTGCTTCCGGGTAACACGGCTACTGTCGCTGCCGAAGTATGCACACGTCCTTGCGTTTCTGTCTCAGGCACACGCTGCACTCGGTGAACACCAGACTCGAACTTTAATTGAGAAAACACATTTTTCCCCGTAACAGTGGCGGTACATTCTTTGACCCCCCCCAAATCTGTTTCACTAAGACTTAAAATCTCCAGCTTCCATTTTTGCTGTTCGGCATAACGTTGATACATACGAAGAAGCGTTGCACCAAACAATGCCGCTTCATCTCCCCCTGTACCCGCACGAATTTCTAAAATTGCGTTTTTAGCATCTGCCACATCTTTTGGGAGTAATAAAATTTTAATTTGTTTTTCAATATCAGGTATTTTTTTCTCAAGGGTACGCAGTTCTTCTTCAGCCATTTTTTTGATTTCTGCATCCGTTCTTTCTGCAATCATTTCCTTAAGATCTTTAATCTCACTTTGATAAGACAGTAATGTTTTGGCTACACCAACAATATCACTTAATTCTGCAAGCTCTTTAGATGTTTTCACAAAATCTTCAGAAGACAACGTTCCCTGGCTCAGTATATCTTCAAGCTGCTGATGGCGAACAATCATTTTTTCCAATTTAGGCAAAAAAGACATTAACTAGAACCAATCGATTTTAAGAAAAGCGCGATATCATCAACTTCGATAAGCGATTGATCTCCCGTCACCAAATTTTTGAATGTCACTTTTTGGCTTTTAATTTCTTCATCTCCAACGATCAAAGCAGCAATCGCTTCCTTCTTATCTGCTTTTTTCATGCGTGACTTTAAGCTGCCTTCAAAATCTAAATGAATCGAAATCTCTTCATCTCGTAATTTTTCAGCCAAGCGCCAAGCGTAGTCTTCTGCTGCTTGTCCCATGGGGATAATGGCCACACATTCTTTCTTTTCAGATGGTTGCGTGCTCAACATCACCAAGCGCTCAATACCCGCAGCCCATCCAACAGATGGCAGTGACGGCCCTCCCATTTGCTCTGACAGCCCATCATAACGACCCCCTGCCAACACAGTACTTTGAGCGCCTAAATTAGAAGCTTTAAATTCAAACGCCGTGTGACCATAATAATCAAGCCCACGCACTAAATATGGGTTCAACTTAAAGGGAATATTTAAAGCCGTAATTCCTTCCAGAACATGATCAAAAAACTTTTGAGAATCAGGCGTCAGATACTGCGCAAGTTGCGGGGGCATCTTTCACAATTTCTTGATCCTTCTTATCTTTAGAATCAAGAATGCGTAACGGATTTTTTCTAAACGCTTTAAAGAATCTTCTGAGAGATCGTTTTTATATTTTTCAAGAAAAGAGATAAGCGCTTCTCGATATTTATTTCTGGAATCCGTATCCCCCAGTGTATTGATTTCTAGAGTCACATCCCCGTCGATTTTAAGAGACTCTAAAAAGCGGTGACCACATGCTATGATTTCAGCGTCTGATAAAGGGTTTGCTTCCCCAATATGTTCAACCCCCACCTGGTGGAATTGTCGTGTGCGGCCTGCCTGCGGGCGCTCATACCGAAACATTGGCCCAATATACAAATATTTATGGGGCGCTGTATGCTGCAGCTTATGAGATAAAACAGCACGCATAACACCCGCTGTTCCTTCTGGCCTTAAGGCCAGCATATCATCATGCCGGTCATTGAAGGTAAACATCTCTTTATTTACCACATCAGACGTATCTCCAAGTGTGTGTACAAATACATCAAGATATTCAAAAATAGGGGTTGCGATTTCTTTGAACCCATAAAGCGATGTTATAAAACGCGCATACTGCTCAACATTCAGATGCTTCAATCGCTCTTCTGGGAACAAATCATGTGTACCACGGAATGGCTTGATCTTCATCATCGTCATTTATACTTCCGGATTTTTTTCATAATATAGTGAAAAAACATCCTCCACCGCACCAAAGGCCTTCATCTCTCCATGAGACATAAGAATGGCTTTATTACAAAATTTTCTAATCAAATCATCGCTGTGTGATGCCAAAAACAATGCGTTACTTTTTTCAACAAGCGATTCGATTCTTTTTTTGGATTTTTCAAAAAAGTCTTTGTCTCCTGCCCCAAACACTTCATCAATCAATAATATTTCGGGTTCGAAATTTGTTGCAACCGCAAAACCAATACGGGTTTTCATTCCCTGCGAATAAGTTCTCATTGGTAGATTTAAATAATCCCCAAGCTCGGTAAACTCTTGCATGGCCGTCATGCTCTCCTTCGCTTTTTTAAATGAGTTCCCATAAACAAGTGCACCAAAGAAAAGATTTTCATTTCCTGTCATTTCATCGTTGAAACCAGAACCTATGTCAAAAAGTGTTGAAACATTGCCCGATACACGAAGCTCTCCAGAAGTGTGCGTATAGATGCCTGCAATTGTACGAAGCAAGGTTGATTTGCCAGATCCATTGTGTCCCACAAGACCAATTCGATCTCCCTTCTGAACATCAAAGGTAATATCCTTGAGAGCTTTAACGCTAGAAACAGAATCATTTTCTTCTGCAAGTTGTCCACCAAGTTTATTGATAATTGTACTTCTTAAGGAAAACTTCTCTCCATTAAAAATAGGAAAATCAACGGATACTTTTTTTAACGAAACAACAGACATTTTAAACCCAAAAAACGATACGATGTGCTACGCGCTTATAAATATAGACAGCAGCAAAAATCATTATGCCAATCATTGCAAACACACCATAGTAATAAGTTACATCCGGCACACGACCTAACAGAGGATCACGCAGAATTGCTAAGTAGTAAGAAAATGGATTTAGGTAAACAAGAAAAGCCTTTTTTCCAGATAAAATTTCAGGTCGCCACATAATTGGGGTCAGCAAGAAAATAAAAGTCATAAATGAATTAATAATATGTGACACATCGCGAAAACGTGCTCCAAAAAAAGGCAAGAATCAAACTCGCAAGATAAGCCGAAATAAGAAGAAGAATAACACCCGGAATAAAAAGCAGTGTCTCTATCTTAGGATAAATCCTGAAAACAGAAAAAATAATCACCACAATAAAAAGTTGTGGAACAGCGTATAAACGTGGCGCATTACACCCGTAAAAATATATATCAATATTGGAACCTTTATCGAGCGCAACATCGGCGCAATCTCAATAAAAATCATAGAAGAATCTGTAACAACAGAAGAAATAAATGTCCACAAAACGTAACCAGCACCAAGATAGGGGAAAAACTCTTGCAAATTTATGCCAAAAACATGCCCCAAATCGTCCCCATGGCGCCGATACCAATACCTGTTCCAATAGTAATCCACCAAGGACCCAAGGTTGTCCGACGATACCGACCAACAAGATCTCTCCGAGACATATACCACCACACAGGTGTTTTTTCTCAGCGCCTCTCTTAAATCTTTAAAAAATTATTCATTCTTGAGAATATAAATAACTCTCATAAAAAAGGCAATTGACTTTGCTTATCTCTACGTGAAAATAAAGGATGTACTAATCAAAGACATTTATCATAGGGTTTTATATGTGCGGTATCACGGGTATTTGGGACTTTTCTAAACAAAAATCCATACCCCAACTTAAATCAAAAACAAAAGAAATGGCTGATGCGCTCTCACACAGAGGGCCAGACGGCGCAGATACATGGATAGATCCAAAATCACATCTTGCCTTGGGCCATCGACGTCTTTCTATTATAGATTTATCAAACGCTGCCAGCCAACCTATGGTGTCAAGCTCGGGGCGATTTGTCATCACATACAACGGCGAAATATATAACTATCGATCTTTGAGAGATACGTTAACACAAAGCGGTCTCACATTAAAAACACAGTCAGATACAGAAGTGATTCTTGAGATGTGTGCCCACTTTGGCATTGAGGCAACATTACAAAAATTAATTGGCATGTTTGCTTTCTGCTTGTGGGATATAGTATCCAAAAAACTCTTTCTTGTGCGCGATCGATTGGGCATCAAACCTCTTTACTGGGGCATGCAAAACAATATATTTGCCTTTGGGTCAGAGTTACAAAGCCTAAAGCCAACCCCTCATTGGAAATTCAATATTGATAACGAAGCTGTAGGTGGGTATTTTTTGAAAGGGTATGTGCCTGCCCCACAATCAATCTATCAACATATTTTTAAGCTAGAACCCGGCCATCTTCTTGTTGTTGACCAAGAAAAAAATATTCGAAAAAAAGCATATTGGTCGGTTGAAAATAGCATACAGCCTGCAAAAAAACAGGTGCCGACAGATCAGTTGATCAGTGACTTTGATACACTGATCACCGACGCTGTTCAAAAAAAGATTGGTATCAGATGTGCCAATTGGTTGTTTTCTATCTGGTGGCATTGACAGCGCCACCATTGCCGCCAAGATGCAGGCTTTATCCCCAAATAAAGTTAAAACGTTTTCCATCGGATTTGAAGAAGATGCTTTTAACGAAGCACCTCAAGCCAAAAAAATCGCAACACACCTTGGCACAGATCATCATGAAACCATCATCACAACAGCAGAGTCTCTGGATATGGCAAAAGATGCCCACACCGCATACGATGAACCTTTTAGTGATTCCTCCCAAATTCCTACACTTCTTGTTTCTAAAACAGCGCGACAACACGTAACCGTAGCTTTATCGGGAGATGGTGGCGACGAAGTATTTGGGGGTTACAATCGGTATCGCGCAGTACAAAAGCTTTGGCCACTTATTTCTAAAATGCCCCCGTTTTTAAAAGTAGGCGCCAAAAATATGATTTTATTACTCAGCCCTCTTCTTAATCACAATTTCTCAAAATCAGCACTGCAAGCAAATGGCAATTTAAAAGAGACGCTACAAAAAATGGCCCACGTTTTTTGTTCAGATTCTATTGAAGACTTTTATTATAAGCTTACCAGTCACAAAATTCCACTTACCCATCTACCGCTTCCTCATTTGAAACCAGAACAAAGGTTTTCACATCTAGAACCATTTGAGCACTTTCAATACTGGGATCTGATTGACTATTTGCCCAATGATATTTTAACAAAAGTTGATCGTGCTTCTATGCACACCGGCTTAGAGGCACGCGTCCCCCTTTTAGATCACAGAATTGTTGAGCGCGCCTGGCAACTACCCACAAATACAAAGTTGCGCCACGGAGAAAGCAAGTGGCTTTTGCGACAAATTTTAGAAAAGCATGTTCCTAAATCCATCTATAGCGGCCCAAAAAGAGGTTTTGCTACTCCCCTTTCAACTTGGCTAAAAGGCCCCTTAAAAAAGTGGGCAGAAGAAATTATACACACCGATAATAGTTTTGTTGATAAAGAAAAAGCCATCAAAATATGGCAACAACATCAAACAGACCGCCACGATTATGGCACACAAATTTGGACTGTCATCAGCTTTAATTTATGGCATCAAAATCATATGTAATTTTTTCTTTAATTCAAAGATGGAAAAGCTTATTCTGAAGTTATCAGGGATTTAATGAATTTCAGTATGTTAGTAAGGTTTTTTATTCTTATCATCTTTTCTTTTTGGACCTCAGCATCAGAAGGGGCCCATGAAAGGGCGCCTTTATGCCCAGTTCTGACTAGGCCTAACTCTCTTCTTTTTGATCGTTTTTTAAAAATAAAACTACAAAGAATCTGCTTTACAGAAAACAAGGAACCCATGCTTCCCATAGCAGGAAACCCCGGCACTGCCTGCTGGTATCAGGTGCCTGAGCAATGGGCTAAAAGTATTAAGTATGCCAAAATGGTGCACACAGGCATTATGTTGCGCACCCAAGTGGCAACATCTTGTCCAGCACTTTCTTATTTGAATTATCAAGATCTGACCTTTCACTCGCGAAAAAAGATAGATGGAAAAATATGGAAAACAAATCAAACAAATCGATTTGGGCGTATGCTTAGAAAGCGCGCATCACAAGCACCCAACAATTCTCCTACCACTATTGAGGCTTCGCAAACTTACCTTCTACGTTATTTGAAGTTTGGAAAAACTTATATTCCCTTCATTGTACGACAACCCTCTGAATAATCTTTTTGATTCTTTCCCATAAATCGGTGTAGTCTTTCTCATGTAAAGAGGGTTTTTGTGAAATACTTGCTTCATTTTTTATGTCTTAGCTGCATATGCCTTAAAGCTTTTTCTGCTGAACATTCTTCAGTCAGCTGCCCAATACTAACAAAAAAAGAACTGTGTCAGATTGCTGGAAATCACCCACATACTGCGCTAGAGGCAGATCCCTCAAGCCTGAAGCTTGCAAGAAAAGTATGTATGGTTAATTACAAAGGCACCTTTTCTGGAAAGCTGAAAGGATATACATGCGAATGTACCTATTCAATTCCATGGGAATGGTGTTTTTATTTACCCAAATCAATAACCTCTCTCTCTATTACCGCACGACATAAAAATATGGCGTCTTTCTCATGTCCCACTATGTCATATAAGATATTTCTTTCCCTTGTTAAAAAGTATTTTTATCAAGATCAAAACAACATACTATGGCGTTCTCGAAAAAGTCATTTTTCAACTATGCCCAGAGAAAAAAACAGTACTGCTTTCCGCCAGAAAAAAGATATAAAACTCAAAGAAACAACAAAAAAAGTCCGCCATTTTTGTGTTTATCATGTAAATGGCTTGCCCTTAATCCTGCACAATAAGATTCCAGAAAAAAAAATAACCCCATAATTCAAGGGAAGACCAATCATAATGATTGTGATCTGGCAGAAAATTGACTATGATGGGACCCTAGTAAAAAAAGGAATATCAATGTCTGGAAGTATCAATAAAGTAATCTTGGTTGGCAATGTGGGAAAAGATCCCGAAATCAGGCACAGCAGTGACGGGTCTAAAATCGCTAATTTATCACTTGCAACGTCTGAAATATGGAAAGATAAAACAACAGGCGAGCGTAAAGATCGTACAGAATGGCACCGAGTTGTTGTTTTTAATGACAGACTTTCAGACGTCATTGAAAAATATGTTAAAAAAGGTTCAAAGCTGTATCTCGAAGGCCAGCTTCAAACGCGAAAGTGGACAGATAGCGCTGGCCAAGACCGCTATTCAACAGAAGTTATTTTGTCTCGTTTCAAAGGAGAACTCACACTTCTGGATGCACGGGGTTCTGGCTCAGAAAACCCTGCCGTAGAAGCAGCGACACAAGAGACAAGAACCCCTGAAAATGCTTTTGCAGACCTTGATGACGATATCCCATTCTAAACGTGTTGTTGGATAAAGAATGTCGACAGAAGAGCTGAAATCAATTCTCCCGATTAATCTCGCAGATGAGATGAAAAAATCTTATCTTGATTACGCTATGAGTGTCATCGTCAGTCGAGCTTTGCCAGACATACGTGATGGGCTGAAGCCTGTCCATCGCCGCATCCTATATTCGATGAAAGAAGGCGGACTTGACTACAACCGACCTTATAGAAAATCGGCCCGTGTCGTTGGAGACGTCATGGGTAACTATCACCCCCACGGTGACCTTGCCATTTACAATGCGATGGTTCGTATGGCGCAAACGTTCTCGCTTTCTGTCCCCCTGATCGACGGACAAGGAAACTTTGGCTCTATGGACGGCGACCCTGCTGCGGCAATGCGGTACACAGAAGCCCGCCTCTCTCACCCTGCTCATTTTTTAATTGAAGATATTGATAAAGAAACTGTTGATTTCCAGCCCAACTATGATGAAAGCACAAAAGAACCTACTGTTTTGCCTGCACAGTTTCCAAATCTCTTGGTAAATGGTGCGGGGGGTATTGCTGTAGGTATGGCAACAAATATTCCACCCCACAACTTAGGTGAAGTGATCGATGGCTGCTGTGCTTATGTAGATAACCCCGATATTTCAATTGAAGAATTGATGGTTCATATTCCAGGCCCTGACTTTCCAACAGGCGGGCAAATTATGGGACAAGAAGCTGTGCTGAAAGCCTATCAAGCAGGAAATG
This sequence comes from Holosporaceae bacterium, assembly GCA_022646525.1. GTDB lineage: Bacteria > Pseudomonadota > Alphaproteobacteria > UBA7879 > UBA5542 > UBA5542. Next base: position 270,658 of record CP060261.1, read on the forward strand.
GTTCTGTTATTACCCGGGCCAAGTCACACTTTGAGCAAACGGGGAAAGACCGAGAATCTATTATTTTCACAGAGATTCCGTACCAGGTAAATAAATCTCGCCTTATGGAAAAAATCGCCGAGCTTGTAAATAGCAAAACCATCGAAGGCATCTCTGATTTACGCGATGAGTCTGACAGAGAAGGTGTGCGTATGGTGGTTGAGCTCAAGCGCGATACTGACCCCCATGTGATCCTCAACCAACTTTATAAATATACCCAACTTCAAGATTCGTTTGGTGCCAATATGTTGGCACTAAATGGTGGCAAGCCACAAACCATGAATCTGAAAAACATGATTGAGGCTTTTGTTCGGTTCCGTGAAGAAGTCATTGTGCGCCGCACGAAACATGAACTTGAAAAAGCACGCGAAAAAAGCCATGTCTTTGTAGGCCTTGCTCTAGCCGTTGCCAATATTGATGCTGTCATTGAATTGATTCGGAAAGCGCCCGACTCGAACACTGCCAAAAATCAACTGATCGAACGCGATTGGCCCGTGCATACCATGGGGCCCGTTATTCGCCTTATTGAAGAAGCAGATGATGGCCAGCCAGAACCCACAACCTATCGTCTTTCTGAAAAACAAGCCAAATCTATTCTTGATCTTCGCTTACATCGCTTAACTGGTTTAGAGCGCGATAAAATCGTTGAAGAACTGTCAGCGCTTGTGAAGCAAATTGAACACTATATTTATATTTTATCAAATCGTTCTGAAGTACTTTCCATTCTTAAAAATGAACTTCAAAACATTAAGAACAAGTTCCCCACCCCCGTCGTTCTGAAATTGTTGAAGGCGAAATCACAACAGATATCGAGCACCTTATTCAAAAGAAGACATGGTTGTGACTGTCAGCCACTCTGGATACATCAAACGTGTGCCCCTTTCTGTGTATAGGGCACAAAGACGTGGTGGGCAAGGGCGATCAGGCATGCAAACACGCGAAGAGGATTTCGTGGACCAGCTGTTTGTGGCCAACACTCATACCCCTATCTTATTTTTCTCCTCTCTGGGGCGCGCTTATGTGCTAAAGGTCTATCGCCTTCCTATGAGCAGCACAACAGCTAAGGGAAAGCATTAATTAATATTTTACCCCTTGAAAAAGACGAAAAAATTTCAACCATTATGCCCCTTCCTACCGAAGAAGAGACATGGGAAAATTTGCAAATTGTGTTTGCCACATCAAAAGGAAATGTGCGTAAAAACAAACTAAGTGACTTCTTAAATATTCGGGCCAATGGGAAAATTGCCATGAAGCTTGAAGAAGGCGAATCTCTTGTCTCTGTCGCCACATGCGATGAAAATAATGACATTCTCCTGTCTACCTATCATGGAAAGTGTATTCGATTCCGCAGTACAGACGTACGTGTTTTTTCAGGCAGAAATTCTACAGGTGTGCGGGGCATTAAACTTAAAGACAGCGACTACATTGTCTCTATGTGCATTCTGAATCATGGCAATTTCTCAACAGAAGAACGCGATGCATATCTAAAAAGGTCACGCCTCCTGCGTGCAGAAGGCGATCAAAACGATCTGGAGGGTATCGTTCTGTCTGACGAGAAATTTGATGAAATGCAACAGCTTGAAGAATTCTTGCTTACAATCTCCGAGCGTGGTTCGGGCAAGCGAACATCATCTTATGAATACCGTCTCACAGGCCGGGGTGGACAAGGTATCACGAACATGGACCTTTCTGATAAGACAGGTAATATCGTGGCCTGCTTCCCTGTGACAGAATCAAACCATCTCATGCTTATTACAGATGGCGGTCAAATGATTCGGTCTCGTGTATCTGAAATTCGTATTGCTGGAAGACGGACACAAGGTGTGCGCGTTTTCCGCCTGCCAAACACAGAAAAAGTTGTTTCAGCAGAACGTATTGTGGAAGAAGATGCATCAGAAGACGATCTCTTAATGGATGACATTGAGACATCTGAAACACCAGAAGATACCCCGTCTGAATCATCGTAGTTTGCCTTTTCGCAAAGACCCCCTTATAAACAGAAGAATTATTATCCGAAAGGAAATTTGTTTTCGTGAGCCAAAGTAAATATAAAAATACTGTTTTTCTTCCTAACACTTCTTTTTCTATGCGCGCTAATTTGCCTGTTTTAGAAGAGAAAATTATTGATGAATGGCACACAAAAAAACTGCACAAAAAAATTGATGCCCATAGCAAAGAATGGCCCACCTACATCCTGCATGATGGCCCACCATATGCCAATGGCCACCTGCACATGGGGCATGCACTTAATAAAATACTGAAAGACATGGTCATTAAGTACAAGCGCTTTCAAAAACATCGCGTGCCTTATATCGCAGGTTGGGACTGTCATGGCCTGCCTATCGAATGGAAAATTGAAGAAAAATACCGAAAAAAAAAAAAAAATAAGGACGATGTGCCTCCTTTATTATTTCGAGAAGAGTGCCGCAACTTTGCCCAAAAGTGGGTAGATATTCAAAAAAAAGAATTTGGTCGCCTTGGTCTTATTTGTGACTGGGACGATATCTATCTGACCATGGACTTTGAAACAGAAGCTGCCATTGTGCGAGAACTCCACCGTGTACTGATGAGTGGCCATCTTTATAAAGGTTTAAAGCCTGTTCAATGGTCAGTCATTGAAAAAACAGCTTTGGCAGAAGCAGAAATTGAATACAAAGAAAAAACATCTTCTTCAATTTATGTGATGTTTCCCATCATTGATGCTGAAAAGAAATGGGGCCAAAAAGTATCTGCCCTTATCTGGACAACAACGCCCTGGACATTACCTGCAAACCGCGCCATTGCCTATATGGATGATGCCACATATCTTTTGGTGCAAAACAAAGAAAATACATTCATCATTGCGGAATCGTTATTAAAATCTCTTGAAGACACAACCAAAGACACCTATACCGTTCTTCAGAAAATACCCAGCAAAGAACTTAAAGACTTAAAGGCACAGCATCCTCTTTTCGATCAAGGATATGATTTTAATGTGCCATTTTTGGTGGGTGACCATGTGACTCTCGACCAAGGAACAGGGTTGGTGCACACTGCTCCCAGCCATGGGGTAGAAGACTTTGAGCTTGGAAAAGCCCATAATCTTGAAGTGCCTGAATTGATGGGAGGTGATGGTGTATATTATGCCCATGTTCCCCTTTTTGGTGGACAACATATTTTCAAGGCAGACCCCCTTGTCATCGATGCACTTAAAGAAGCCAGCAATCTGCTTTTCCATACAACCATTCAACACAGCTATGCACATTCGTGGCGCTCGAAAGCGCCCCTTATTTATCGTGCAACCTCTCAATGGTTTATTAATATGGATCATGCACACTTGAGAAATGATGCCTTGAAAGCAATGGAAAGAATTTCATGGCATCCGCAACAAGGCCATAATCGCCTTGCCTCTATGATCAAGAATCGTCCTGACTGGTGTTTATCGCGACAACGCAGTTGGGGGGTGCCCATTGCTCTTTTTGTTTCTAAAAAACAGGAGAGCCGCTGAAAGACGATGATGTCAATCAACGTATTTATGATGCCATGTATAAAGAGGGTGCCGATGCATGGTACAAAAAAAACGCCCAAGATTTTCTAGGGGAAAAATATAAAGCATCTGATTATGAACAAGTGTTTGATATTTTAGATGTATGGTTTGAAAGTGGTGCATCACATGCTTTCACTTTGGAAGGAAAGACCACTTAAAGTGGCCTGCTGATCTTTACCTAGAAGGCATGGACCAACACCGAGGATGGTTTCAATCATCCCTTTTACATGGCATCGCAACCCGAAAAAAAGCCCTTACAAAACACTTTTCACACATGGATTTGTGGTTGATGAAAAGGGATACAAGATGTCTAAGTCCCTTGGGAACACCATTAATTTAGAAGACATTGTAAAGAAGTATGGCGTAGATATTTTGCGCCTTTGGGTGGCAACGTCTGATTATTTTGACGACTTGCGTATTGGAGAAAACATCTTAACGCGTCAGACGGATATTTACCGAAAAATTCGAAATATGTTCCGCTACCTTTTAGGCAACTTATCAGAATTTAAGGCTGAAAATTTGGTTGATCATGCCCAACTTGAACCTCTTGAGAAATGGGTACTGCATCAGCTTGTGCGACTTGAGAATGTAATTGAAAAACACATTCTTAATTTTGATTTTCACGAGATTTTTAAAAGAACTGTATCAGTTCTGTATCAATGATCTTTCTGCCTTCTACTTTGATATCCGAAAAGATCGCCTCTACTGTGATCAACTTGATAGTCTTAGTCGACACGGCACACAAACTGTGCTTTATCACGTCTTCCACTATCTCTCAAAATGGCTTGCGCCCATCTTAACCTTTACCATGGAAGAAGCATGGTGCACCCTTTATCCAGAAAGTATCTTTTTAGAAACATTTCAAAAAACACCTTCGAGTTGGAAGCAACCCCATTTGGAAGAATCTTTTGATACGTTGCGCGCTATCCGTCGTGTGGTTACAGGCGCCCTTGAAGAAAAGCGTGCAGCAGGCATGATTCGATCAAGCTTAGAGGCGCATGTTGATATTTATGTTGGGCCCAAAGACACAAGCCTTTTTCAAAACATTCATATGGCCGATTTTGTCATCACATCAGAAGTGCGCCTTGTTTTTGAAGTCCCCCAAAGAGTCTTATCAACTTGAAGATGTGCCTCATGTTGGTGCAATCGTGCACCATGCAACGGGTGAAAAGTGCTCTCGATGCTGGAAAGTATTAGAAGAAGTGTCTACTGAATCCCAGCTATGTGGGCGATGTGCAAAAGTTGTCGAACACTATGAAATTTAATCTTTTTCCATGGATCATTGTTTCTGTCTCAGTATGTCTCGACCAAATTTCTAAACTATATATTCTTCGATCAGCGCCATTCTTACCTGAAGAAATTTTTTCGTTTTTATCCATTGTTTTCGTTAAAAACAAAGGAATCAGCTTTGGGTTATTTAACCATAAAGGAACTTTGGTTTTTTGGGTCATTACCCTTGTCATTATTTTTTTAACTCTTTATGTGGCATATATGCTGTACAATGCCAAAAAACGGGATAGTATGTGGGGATTATCTCTTGTATTAGGCGGGGCACTCGGAAATATAATAGATCGATTTTTTCATGGTGGTGTAATCGACTTTATTGATTTCCACTATGCTGCATACCATTGGCCCGCATTTAATTTTGCAGACAGTTTTATTTTTATTGGGGTTGCCCTATTGTTCAAAAGCAATCTTAAGGAGCATACATGACAAAAAGAATTGGAATCATTACAAGCGGCGGCGACTGTGCCGGCCTTAATGCCACTATTCGCGCTGTTGTTCACGCAGCCAAAGTTAACCATGGCTGGGATGTCATTGGCATTGAAGGCGGGGGGCATGGGCTTCTGACATCTCCACTGAGATATCGCGAACTTGATTCTGATTTTCATGGCATCAACCATGTTCTTCTGCGCCTTGGTGGCACTATTTTGGGCACAACAACAAAAGGAGACCCCCTTGCCTACAAAATGAAAGACGGCAAGGTAATTGACCGCAGCCAAGAATTCATTAAAAACTATCACTCTCTTAATTTAGACGCCCTGATCATTACCGGGGGCGATGGCAGCTTTAAAATTATGCATGAAATTGCCTCCCGTGGTGACATTAATATTGTGTGTATTCCCAAAACAATCGATAACGACATTGGTTTGACGGAGGCCATTGGATTTGAAACCGCTGTCAGTGTCGCCACTGAAGCCTTAGACCGCCTTCAACCCACAGCAGCCAGTCATGATCGTGTCATGGTTCTAGAAGTGATGGGCCGCGATGCTGGGCACATTGCGCTAAATGCCGGTATTGCAGGCGGGGCAGATGTCATCTTGCTGCCTGAAATTCCTTTTTATGAACTCTGTCACAAAGAAAATCGAAAGTGTTATGTCAGAAGGCCGTGGATTTGCTCTGATTGTTGTATCAGAAGCGGCTCGCTTGAAAGACGGTGAAACATTCATGGTGAAATACAGTGATGGGTCAAAACGATACGGCGGTGTTGGCAACTTTCTTGTGAATGAGATTGACAAAAAAATGGGTATTGATGCCCGCGTGATTGCTCTTGGCCATGTACAAAGGGGGCGGGCAACCTGTGGCACAAGATCGCCTTCTTGCTGCCGCCTTTGGGGTGCGCGCCGTTGAACTTGTTGCTGAAGGAAAGTTTAACCGTATGGTTGCGTGGCAAAACAGAGAAGTCGTGGACGTTGATTTAGTAGACGCTATCAAAACATATCAACAAGTCGATTTAAACGGCACTATGGTTCGTACGGCACGCGGCTTGGGTATCTGCCTGGGTGACTGATTATTTTGTTAGTTTATATTTTCTGTTGTTGCTTTTTCTAAATAATTCATATTAGAGGGATGGTAAAAAAAAAGCACTCCAAAAATTTACGCACATTGAAGATTGGCATAGCCCTCTGCCAAGCCTTATATTTCTATAGAAAATATTAGCAAATCCTATCAAGGTATTCCCGCGCTGCACCACGTTTCTCTCGATATATTTAAAGGCGAGTTTTTTTCTCTTTTGGGACCTTCTGGATGCGGAAAAAGCACTTTGTTGCGCATCTTAGCAGGTCTTGAAACACCGGATACAGGCTCCATTCTCATCAATGGTGTTGATATTACAAAATTACCCCCGCATGAACGCCCCGTGAATATGATGTTTCAATCATATGCACTTTTTCCACATATGAATGTACAAGACAACATTGCTTTTGGGTTAAAACAAGAAAAGGTGGGAAAAAAAGCGATTAAGCATAGGGTTAAGGAAATGCTCTCGCTGGTTAAACTTGAACCCTACGCCCTTCGAAAACCCCATCAGCTTTCCGGAGGCCAGCGTCAACGTGCCGCCCTTGCCCGATGCCTCATTAAAAACCAAAACTTGTTTTACTTGATGAGCCTCTTGCTGCACTCGATAAAAAGCTGCGCGAACACACACAATTCGAGCTTGTTAACATTCAAGAAAAAATTGGAGTTACGTTTATTACTGTCACGCACGATCAAGAAGAAGCCATGACCATGTCCACACGTCTTGGGATTATGGAAGAGGGTCGTATTCGCCAAGTAGGAACACCCAACGAAGTATATGAATACCCCAACAGTGAGTATGTCGCTGACTTTATTGGGTCAATGAATCTATTCCACGGCATTATCAAAGAAGAATCACGTGATGAAACTATTATTGAAACAGATGAACTGAAAAACAATATCAAAGCACACATGACGGGGTGGCCATGCTGTTGGTGCCCAAGTCACTGTCGGCATACGCCCAGAAAAAGTTGTGATTCAAAAATCCAAACCCAAAGAAAAGTTCAATTGGGTGCAAGGCGTGGTTAAAAATATTGCCTACCTGGGAGACGTATCAATTTATTATATTGAAACAAAACCCTATAAAAAAATTGTCATGGCAACGCTACCCAATAAAAAGCGTCAAGAAACACCGGCTATCACCTGGGATGAAACAGTTTTTCTTTCATGGAAGCCAGGCAATGCAATTGTACTGACAAGCTAAAAAATGAAAAAGCTAATCACAACATTTCATAACAAGTTGACCCAATCAAAAAGTAAATTTTTGATCAGCGTTCCCTACACATGGCTTATCATTTTTTTGCTCATTCCAATTTTTCTTATTTTGAAAATCAGTGTTTCTGAATCTGTACTGGGCATTCCCCCCTACAAAAATCTAACTGTATGGTCAGAGTCGACACTTCAACTTTTCTTTGATTTTGAAAACTATTTGATTCTTTTTCAAGATAAGCTTTATCGTTTCGCACTTGGCCAATCTATTAAACTAGCCAGCATTGCCACGTTGTTTTGCTTAGTGTTTGGTTATCCCATTGCCTACTTTATTTCGCGCACTAAGAAATCAACTCAACCCTTTCTATTGCTTCTGATTCTTTTGCCTTTTTGGACATCTTTTTTGTTGCGCGTATATGCATGGATTGGCCTTCTTTCAAAAAATGGACTTATTAATCACTTTCTCATTAAATTACATCTTATAAGCGACCCTCTACCTCTTTTGGGGCAATAGTTTTTCTATTACCATTGGCATGGTGTATTGCTATCTTCCCTTTATGGTGTTGCCTTTATACACAAACTTAATCAAATTTGATCCTGCTCTTTTAGAAGCAGCAGCCGATCTTAGCTGCACACCATGGAAAACTTTTTTAAAAATCACACTGCCTCTCTCTTTACCGGGCATTATTGCAGGATGCACTTTGGTTTTTATTCCTTGTATCGGCGAATTTGTTATTCCTGAAATTTTAGGGGCTCTGAAAACTTTGTTCTTGGAAAAGCAATATGGACAGAGTTCTTCAGCAATCGTGACTGGCCCATGGCCTCTACCATTGCAATTTGCCTTATTATTTTTATGGTGCTGCCAATCACTATTGTTAAAAATTCCATCATGGAGAGCACGCATGAAAACCTCTCGCTTTGGACTAGCTTCTCTTATTATTGGATATGTGTTTTTGTACACTCCCCTCATCAGTCTTGTGATGTTTTCGTTCAACTCTTCAAAGCAAGTCATTTTTTGGACAGGGTTTTCCATGAAATGGTACAAAGCACTATTTATGAATAGTGAAATTTTAAATGCCACGTTAACAAGTTTAGAAATTGCTGCCATCACTGCAACAGGTGCAACAATTTTAGGGGCCATATCAGCCATCATTATTTTAAAATTCAAAAAATTTCGTGGTAAAAACCTCTTTGAAGTATTGGTGTCGCTTCCCTTATTATGCCCGAAGTCATCATGGGGCTTGGCCTTTTACTTTTATTTTTCAATCTTGAGTCTTGGTTTGGATGGCCCCGCATTGGCACAAAGTCAGCTATCACATTTGCCCACACCACTCTTTCCATTTCCTACGTGTGCGCGATTGTGCACGCACAACTCGTCAGCTTTGATGAAACACTGCTGGAAGCCGCAATGGATTTAGGTGCCCGCCCTATCAAAGCGTTTTTTCAAATTATGATTCCCTTTTAATGCCATCCCTTATCTCTGGGTGGTTCTTATCATTCGTATTATCTATGGATGATTTAATTGTGGCATCTTTTGTGGGCGGTCCCGAAGCCACAACATTACCCATGTTGATTTATTCAAGTGTCAAATTTGGGGTAACGCCACAAATTAATGCACTTGCATCGCTTATTATTCTTTTGTGATGAGACATACTGACGATCGGATATTTTTTTTCACATGCGGCAAAAAAAATCCTCGAAGCTATAACGTCTTCCCCGTCTCAATAGTTTTTTTTTCCATCGTCCACTTTTATAGCGCCAAAAAAATACACATATTCCAGCTAAAGCATAAGGCGCACCGATGGCCCAAATTGTTTCAGGTGGTAATTTTTTGACTACGACAAAATAATAGGTAGGCAAAAAAGAAAAGAAAAACAATGTTAAAAACATTCACCTTAAGAATAAAGCGCGTATCACCAGCTGCTGTTAAAATGCCGGCCATAATCCAGTTTGCACCGTCTAAGATCAAAAAAGCCACACAAAAACAAAGAGATTTTCATAGATGTCATGTATGTACTAAGGATTGCTTCATCACGCACAAAGAATGCTGCTAAATGCTCTGAAAAAAGAACAAGGGGTACGAAAGCAACGATTGCTGTAATGCTATGAAATTTTAGTGCAGATCGAAACACTTCTTTCACGCGGTGAATTTGGCTAGCACCAATTAAATTTGAACAAATCGCTGTCACAGCCTTTTGTAGCCCTTCTACCAAAAAAATAAACAACACAAAAAAACTGACACTCAAGCCGTTAACGGTCACATACGCCACCCCTAGTGCTGCTGTAAAATTAACAATAATACTCCAAGAAACAAACTCGACTGTATGGCTCAGGCCACTAGGCAATCCAATTTTGATGCAGCTTACAAAAAGTTTTTTATCAAAATGAAAGTTGAGTGTTCCATATTTTTTTCTAAACGAACGTTTAAGAAAAATTGAAAATAAAATGGCCACATTTAAAAACTGTGCAGTTACGGTGCCAATGGCTGCCCCTTTGGTTCCCATAGAGGGAATAAAGCCTACACCAAAAATTAATGCTGCAGAAAGCCCTGCATTTACGAGGTTAGAAATAACCGCCGAAATTGTTAAAATTTTCACTTCACCGCGGCCAGCATAGAAACCTGAAAGGGCGGCAATCATGGGCATAAAATAAGCAAAGGCCATGCACCAAATAAAGTAAGGTCGCCCTTCAGCCCGAAAAGTTTCTGAAATATATTCAGCACCGATAAAAGCCCCCGGCACATAAATAATAATGAGTCCTGCAGAAAGCCACAGCATTTGCCAAACAGGACGACCAATTTCTTTGTAACGCCCGGCACCATTATACTGTCCTACAAACACCTCTGAAATACTTGTTATAGCAAGGGGTGCAAACTGAAAAATACTGATGATCGAGTTTACAACGATAATTGCATTCATAGAGTGAAGGGAATACATAGACAAAATCCACCTGTCAGTGAAAAACATTAAGTTTCCTGACATAATAGAAATCATCAAAGGCCACGCAAGGGAAAAAAGCTCGCGCACACTTCCCGACTGATACTCTGTCAACTTTTGTGGATTCATTAAAACACCTGAAAATACTTTATGTTTATTCATAAAAAAGGTCAAATTAAGAAACAAAGGATTGAACCATCAAAAAAAGATTGATAGGTTATGAACAAATAAAGAACAAAGGTATACATGTCTAACCAACTCCCTTCAGGAAAGCTTTTTGTTATCAGCACGCCCATTGGCAACTTAAAAAGATATTTCTCTGCGGGCCATAGATGCCCTTAAAACCGTAGACCTTCTTTTTTGTGAAGACACCCGCACAACACAAAAGCTTTTAACCCACCTTGATATAAAAGTACCCCTTCATATCTATAACGATCAATCAACTGAAAGAGGTCGCACTTCTATTTTGAAAGCTTTAAAAGCAGGGAAAAATGTAGGCCTTGTGTCTGACGCTGGGACACCCCTGATCTCAGATCCTGGATACAAACTTGTACGACAGTGTCATATAGAAAACATTGAAGTCGATGGTATGCCTGGCCCTGCCGCATGCGTCCATGCTCTTGTTTTATCAGGGCTGCCAACAAACGAATTTCATTTTTGTGGATTCTTACCACCAAAAGAAAAGGAAAAAAAAAGATAAAATTCTTTCTCTATCCGCCACATCTGGTACGCTTATTTTTTTTTATGAAACTGCCCCAAAGCTTTTAAGCACATTGCAAGCACTCTATGAGGTGTTGGGCAATCGCCCTGCTGTTTTTGGCACGAGAGCTGACAAAAAAGTTCCAAGAAGTATCACCGCGTACGCTGGGTGATTTTATCTCTTTATTTGAAAAAGAGGCACGCCTAAAAGGGAAATTGTCCTTCTTGTAGAAGGTGCAAAAACAAGTCAGAAAATTCCTTTCACAGACAAAGAAGATGTCATGAAAAAAAATTGGCAAAGCCCTCGGCAATAAAGAAGCATCACATCTTTTATCCACTTTACTGAATCAGCCCCGTAAAGATATTTATCAAGCCCTTATTCGCAATGAAAATGATTAACCCCACCACTTATGAAAAAGGCCTTTGGGCTGAAAAATTTGCCAAATTATATTTGCGCCTAAAAAGGTATCGGTTTCATCAAAGCCGATTCAAAACAGCTGTTGGTGAAATTGACTTAATTACAGAAACCAATGACTGTATTGTATTTGTTGAAGTAAAAATGCGCCGCTCGCACCAACAAGCCGCATATGCCGTGACACCCCAACAACAAAAACGTCTTCAAAACACAGCACTTGTTTATTTGCAGAAATACCCGACACATAAAAAAGTCAGATTCGATGTTTTACTTGTCAATCGGCACCAATTTCCGATACACCTTAAGAATGTTTTATGGAGTGAATGATACATGAAATACAAATATTTCCTGTGGGCGGTTTTTAGTTTTTTGTTAACAAGTTGTAGCCCAATTTCTTTTTTTTCTGCCGGTGTGGGCAGCTTAGACACAACGTCGCAAGAGCGGGGCATCGGTGGTTATGTGACCGACCAAGAAATCAAAACCCGTATTAATGTTATTTTTTTCGAACATAGCCACGTGCTTCATCACAAAGTGGATGTCAATGTATACGAAGGCCGTGTTCTTTTAACAGGAACTGTACAAAATAAAACCATGCAAGAAGATGCGATTCGCCTTGCGTGGCAAGTACCAGGGGTTAAAACAGTAATCAACGAAATATCTGTTGATGAAGCGGGCTCCCTTGGTTCTTACGCAAAAGACAAATGGATTTCAACAAAACTGCACGCGCTTCTATTTCTGAACGGCGATGTAAGCTCACGTAATTACGAAATTTCGGTCTGCCGGGGGTGGTATACCTGACAGGCATTGCCAAAAACCAAGAAGAATTGGATGCAGTAATTGAAACTGTTCGTAAGGCCCGTCATGTGAAAAAAGTAATCAGCTATGTACGGTTGATGACCCTTTATGAAACACGACGACGGAAAATTTTTAATGACCGCATGCGTGATTCTCCCCTTAAAGAAATGCGGGAAGATCGTCACAATAAAATTATGGATAAACCGCAAAAAACAGCTTGGGCGGAGCCTGAAGATAAACCAGAAATTCCCCCCAAAAAAATAAAGCACAACCCTGATGGTTTCTAAGGTTTGGACGGTTGCATTTCAAGGCCTCAATGTCATTGATATTGAGGTGCAAGTGCATCTCACCAACGGCCTGCCCGCTTTTACGATTGTAGGCTTGCCAGACAAAGCCGTGGCAGAATCTCGGGAACGCATTCGAAACGCCCTTCATACAATGGGCCTGGCCCTGCCTGCCCAAAAAATCACCGTTAACTTGTCGCCTGCCAGCGTGCAGAAAGAGGGCGCTCACTATGATCTCCCCATTGCCCTGGGTGTGCTATCGGCAATGAATGTTCTGCCAACTGACCTGTGTGACTACACTGCCATGGGAGAGTTAGGGTTAGATGGGAGCATTCGGAATGTGCCTGGCATTCTTCCAGGCGCCTTTCAAAGTGCCCAAAACAAAAGAAAGTTTATCTGCCCCCACAGTGCTGGGTCTGAAGCCGCGTGGATTACTAACCTTGATATTTTAGCTGTACCTTCCCTTCTGTCTTTGGTTAATTTTTTAAAAGGCACACAAGTCATTATTCCACCCACACCAAAGGTGGCACCCCCACAACATAAGAATGCTGATTTCAAAGATATTAAAGGGCAACATATGGCCCGTCGTGCCCTAGAAATTGCAGCCGCAGGGGGGCACAACATTCTTCTTGTTGGGCCACCAGGTGCGGGCAAGTCCATGTTGGCAGAACGCTTTCCCACCATCTTGCCTCCCCTTAATCCCGACGAAGCATTAGAACTCAGCATGATTTACAGCATCGCCGGCTTACTTCCAGATGGGGGGTTGTTAAAGCACCGCCCTTTTCGTGACCCCCATCATTCCGCTTCCCTGCCTGCCATTGTAGGTGGGGGGCATCGGGCCCAACCTGGTGAACTTTCACTTGCCCATAAAGGGGTGCTTTTTCTAGATGAAATGCCCGAGTTTGCCCGTGGGGCCCTTGAAGCACTGCGCCAACCCCTTGAATCCAAAAAAGCGGTTATTGCCCGGGCTAATGCCCATGTCACCTATCCAGCCGACATTCAGTTGGTGGGGGCTATGAATCCTTGCCCGTGCGGTTATTTAGGCGATGCTGAAAAATCTTGTCGAAAAGCGCCCTTATGTGGTGAAACCTATCAACAAAAACTTTCAGGCCCTCTTCTTGACCGCATCGATATTTATGTCTCTGTCCCCGCCGTATCGGTCGCCGATCTCAATACTCTTAAACCCGGAGAAGAAAGTGCCAGCATTAAAGAACGCGTTACACATGCACGCGCCATACAGAAAAAAAGAAAAAGCCATACGCTTAACGCCCAACTTTCCAATCAACAAGTTGAAACTTTATCATTACTCACTGTTGACGCAAAAAACCTTCTTGTTGAAGCAGCTGAAAAATTTCGCATTTCAGCACGCAGCTATTACCGCATTATGAAAGTGGCGCGCACCATTGCCGATCTTTCGGCAAGCCCCCAAGTAGATCCCATTCATATGGGTGAAGCATTACAGTATCGCCGTCCTTAAATTGCCTCTTATTTACTTCTATTTTTTAATATTAATTAATAGAACGCCTTCCAATTAAAAAATAAAGAATATACAATTAATTATATAAATAATTAAAACTATAATTGGAGAGGCAATACTATGAAAAACGTTAAAAAACTTATATTCGCCGGGCTTTTTACTGCCCTTTACCTTGTGCCCACAACAACATTTGGGGCTAATCATGATGATCAACCCCCTGCGCCTGTAACGGCACCCATGCGCCCAACATCCAAGCACCTTTGCCATTACGCCTATTTAGTGCAGACGAACAACCCGCACCACGAGGGTGTTGGCCACGCTTTGGCCGATGCCTAAGGCGCACACAATCAGCCGTACAACAAGTTCTTCCCGTGGTGGAATTTGTAGCTCAAGAATTTCTAGAAGGAGACCTCAAAGAAAAGGCTGAACTAGCTATAGGTGTTATGAAAAAATCTTCAAAACTCGTCACAATCAATGAAGATGGATCAATTGTTCTTCCTGATGGCGAAACCCTTGCCAATGCTGTTGTTTTAACCCTCAACCAATATGCAGAGATTTTGACATATGAATCTGAGATGTTGATTTCACTCCTTCTATCACTGCTTCCTGAAGGGGATTATCAATCAAAAACAAAAATGATTAGCTATCTTGCCCTTGGCGATAATCCAAAAACACCAACACTTGTAAAATTTGACCCTGAAACAGGTGACTTTGGTGTTGGCGCTGGAAAAGCTGTGGCACACCTCTCTATTAATTTGTTTAAAGACACAACGCCTGAGGCACAAACGTTAATCAGAGACTGGATGGCTGAATACTTAAAAGCAGCGAAGGTTAGAACAGAAAAAGAAAAAGCCCCAGGCGACACACGTGCCCCTGGCCTTTTCTTGCCGAAAGATGGCAAAATTGTGCCTGCGTATCGTGCCCTTGTTGAAGGCACCCCCGCTTATCAGCTGGTTGAACTTGCCCAAGAGGTGATCTCGGGCAAGGCATCGGTTGTGGATGCTCTTGGAAACTGGGTAGAGACAGAAGCTTAACCCACTTACTTCAAAAACTTGACGCCGGCACGGATTTCACATACCGTGTCGGTGTTTTTATTTTGACCGTTGGGGGATAGTTTAGCGGTAGAACTCTCGACTCTGACTCGAGCAGCCAAGGTTCGAATCCTTGTCCCCCAGCCAAGCCACATCGGAGGGGCACATGAATTACACACACCTGATCAAGAATGTAGACACAAAACCTGTTTTGATTTATTTGGCAAAAATTGTGATAGGCAGCTTATTTATTGCCGCCAGCGCCCAAGTTTCTATCCCCTTCTACCCCGTGCCGATAACATTACAGCCCGCCGCCCTTATGTTTTTAGGTCTTATTGCACGGCCTTCTGTGGCGATGGGTGCTGTTGGTCTTTACTTATTTGAGGCTTCCATCGGGCTGCCCGTTCTATCAAATTTTTCAGGGGGTCCAGCGCATTTGCTTGGCACACGGGGTGGGTTTATTCTAGCCTTTCTTCCCCTTGCCAGTATCACAAGCTATGTATCACGCCTGTACAATACAGTTTGGTCTCAAATTCTTGGATGTACTTTAGGTAATGTTGCCTTATATGGTTCAGGCGTTTTATGGCTTTCCCACTTTATTGGCCTATCACAAGCCTTACAGTTTGGCCTTTACCCCTTTATTTTACAAATTCCGCTTTATATTGTTTTGGCGATTCTATCGGCGCGAACTATAAAGCTGTATAAAAAATAAAAAATTTTTATATTTTTTCATTAAAAAGCAGGGAGATCCCCTGTTTTTTTTCATATAAAGGTAGGTTTTTTATATGTGTCTCTAAGATTGTAAATTCAGCCAGTCACCTATCTATCCACAATGAATACAGAGCTCTATTTTCGTAGAAAAGCCTCTGCTTACAAAATAGAAGCTCTCGAGTAGAAAAATAAAGCAATAAAAATTTATACAAGGAATACACAGTCTCTAAAAAGTGGTTTTTATTTCAAAATAAATAGGCTAAACTTAAGAGATAGATTCAATCAAATAACACAAGGAGGCTACTCTCATGTTCAAAAAACACTTCTACTTATCTCTCTCACTTACTTGTTAGCACCAAATGTGCATGCCGGAAAAGCTTTGTATAATATGCAACATCAATTGATTTCGAATGACTCTGGCCAGATTAAAATGGATCCCAAAATGGCCTATGATAGCCTTCTTCTCATGAAATGGTCCCCTGTACAAGCCGTATATTTCCTTCTCCAGTGCACACCTAAGGCCCGCGTTGATTATACAAAAGAGGTAAAAAGCTATGGCCCTAAAACTAAGAAAAAATCTTGGCTTTAAAAAAATATTTAGGAAATAAAAAAAGCCGGGCAAATTGCCTGGCTTTTTTTATTGAGTGAGCTCCGGGAGTAGTCATTCCCATGGTTTGCGACTCATTATAATCATACAAAGAAAGTTGTAGACCAGTTTAGTTTATGCGCAATACCTGACAGGTCCAAAAATTCTAGTGTGTCATATAAGTGGCAACTACGAATGCTGAGGTGGCTATTTTTAATAATTGAATTAGCCTCAATTGTGAAATCTCTACATGTTCATGATCTAAGAATGGACAATGCATTAAAATTATGAGATTTTTTTGGATGCGTACAATCAGGAATTATTAAGTATATATTATGAAAGCAATCATTTTTGCCGGCGGATTTGGTACAAGAATAAGTGAGGAATCTCACCTTAAGCCAAAACCTATGATCGAAATTGGGGGAAAACCAATTCTTTGGCACATTATGAAAACGTACTCTGCACATAACATCAATGACTTCATTATTTGTTGTGGATACAAAGGCCAAATGATTAAGGAGTATTTTTCTAACTATCGTTTGCACATGTCCGATGTTACTTTTGACATGAGACAAAATAAAATGGAGGTTCATAATCATTATGCTGAACCCTGGCGTGTTACATTAGTGAACACAGGAGAGGACACAATGACGGGGGGGCGATTGAAAAGAATCGCTTCTTTCCTTGAGAAAGATGAAGACTTTTGTTTAACCTATGGAGATGGATTAAGTAATGTTAATATTACAGATCTTATTTGTTTTCATAAAAATCATGGATGCAAGGCGACAATCACAGTGGTCAATCCGCCCGCTCGTTTTGGAAGTGTGCTGATTGATGGGTCCAATAGAGTGGTTGACTTTAAAGAAAAGCCCGCTGATAAAAACACCTTGATCAATGGTGGCTTTTTTGTTCTTTCTTCAGACGTTATCAATTTAATTGAAGGCGACCAAACAATTTGGGAAAAAAATCCTTTGGAAAAATTGGCCCAATCAAAACAAATCTATGCTTTTTACCATAATGGTTTTTGGCAGCCAATGGACACGCTGAGAGATAAAGTGTTTTTGGAATCTCTTTGGAAAGAAGGGAACCCCCCTTGGAAGGTTTGGGAATGAGCTTGGGTTTTTGGAAAGGAAAACGTGTATTTCTGACAGGTCACACTGGCTTTAAAGGAGGGTGGGCCTCACTTTGGCTCCAAGCCTTGGGTGCAAAATTAACAGGATATTCCTTGCCTCCCACAGGAGAT
Source organism: Holosporaceae bacterium (assembly GCA_022646525.1). Taxonomy (GTDB): domain Bacteria; phylum Pseudomonadota; class Alphaproteobacteria; order UBA7879; family UBA5542; genus UBA5542. Next base: position 288,405 of record CP060261.1, read on the forward strand.
AATATTTTTGAAGCAGCCGATGTAGCCAATGGTATGACTTCTCTTACGGGAGATATTCGAGATTTGCCCAAATTAAAAGAGAGCATGAAAAGTGCAAATGCAGACATAGTTATCCACATGGCAGCACAGCCATTAGTGCGCCTTTCTTATAAGGATCCTGTCGAAACGCATTCGACTAATGTCATGGGAACTGTAAATCTTTTAGAGGCAGTCCGATACTGTGAGAATGTTAAGGCTGTAGTCGTAGTGACAAGTGATAAATGTTACAAAAACAAAGAGTGGGTTTGGGGATATAGAGAAAATGAACCAATGGGAGGGCATGATCCCTACAGCAGCAGTAAAGGATGCACAGAGTTGGTCGCTTCCTCTTACAGGTCTTCTTTTTTTAATGCAGAGAATGGGGTTTCTGTTGCAACTGCGCGCGCAGGAAATGTCATTGGAGGCGGTGATTGGTCAGAAGATCGTTTGGTTCCTGATATTATTAAAGCCTTTGAAAACCGCAAATTAGCAGCCATAAGAAACCCCAACGCTATTCGGCCATGGCAATATGTTCTTGAGCCGCTAAGGGGTACCTGATGCTTGCTGAAAAACTTTATTTAGAAGGTTCATCATATGCAGAAGGGTGGAACTTTGGGCCTGTTGACACTGATGTCAAATCAGTTGGTTGGATCGCCGATCGATTAAGTAATCTTTGGGGAGCTGATGCATCCTGGAACAGCGTGACATCTCCTAAAGATCCTCACGAAGCAAGCTTTTTAAAATTAGACTGCTCTAAAGCAAATAGTAAGTTGGGCTGGAAACCCTTAACAGATCTTAGTTTTGCCTTAAGTAGCACGGTGGAATGGCATCGTGCATATAAAGATGCTGCAGATATGAAAAGAAAAACACTAAATCAAATTCAAGATTATGAAAAATACTATAAGGTAAACAATAATGTCTCAAATCAATGAAATCAATTTATGCGAGGTTTGTGGTAACTCTGTTTTAGAGCCTGTTCTTGATCTGGGCACTCATCCAATGTGTGATGACTTGATAAAAATTGGAGATTCTAGGGTTTGTAAAGAATACCCAATCGAAATCTTATATTGCGAAGTTTGTAAAACAGCCCATCAAAGGTTTCAGATTCCAAAGCAAGATTTATTCCCAAAAAGCTATCATTATCGATCTCGATTTACAGCCGATGTTCTTAAAGGGATGCGTGCGCTTACGGAATCGACCAATAAACACATTGGTTCATTAAGTGGAAAATTGGTTATGGATGTTGGGTGTAACGATGGAAGCTTATTAGATTTCTTCCAAGAAAAGGGAGCCAAAACCATTGGTATCGAGCCAACCAATGCTTATAAAGACGCATTGGGTAAGGGCCATACAATAATTAATGGCTTTTTTTCGCCCCAGTCTGCAATGGAGATTAAAAAAACACATGGGTCACCTGATGTTATTACATTTACAAATGTATTTGCCCATATCGAGAACCTACCAGAGGTTATCGAAGCACTTAAAATTCTTATATCCCCTGAAACTATGATTGTAATCGAAAATCACTATCTAGGAGCAGTACTTAAGCTGAATCAATTTGACACTTTCTATCATGAACATCCCCGCACCTATAGCCTAACTTCATTTCATTACATTGCTAAAAGCTTGGGCTGTGAATTAAAAACTGTTGAATTTCCACACCGTTATGGAGGAAATATTCGTGTTTTTATGGCAAGTGCAAATCTAGATATTCAGAAAGAAAATCTTGAAGATATTCAACTTGTTCTCGAAAAAGAAGCACATTTTGGAAAAGACCTTAAGGATCTGCAACAGTGGATTTCGAAATGGCAAAAAGAGACAAAACATAAACTTAACGCTATGTTTAATAAAACAGGAAAAATCGTCGCAAAAGCTTTTCCAGGACGTGCCGCTATTTTGGTGAAATTATTGGCATTAGATGCAGATACAATTGAAGCTGTTTATGAAAAACCTGGATCCATGAAAATTGGATCTTATCTTCCTGGAACCAGAATCCCTATTGATTCTGACGAAACGTTATTTTCAAAAATAGAAAGCGTTGAAAACATCCTTAACCTTGCTTGGCATATCCCCACAGAAATAGAGAATTATCTTAAAGAACATAATTTTAAAGGAAACATTGTCAATATCATTGAACTATAGAGAAACTTGCTTTTTGAGGATTTTGAGTGTTGTCTAATATAGCTGGAATTATTGGAGGAAAATTTGGGCTGTATGGGCATTTACCTGCGCTCCTTTATAAATATGGAACGGTTGCATTATCAATAAAAAATCAAGAATTTGTTAGAACAAGATTGGATTTAAAAAAATATTACGATCGTATCGTATGGTTAAAAGATGACCAGGAAGTGCTAGCCCAATCTTCATTACTCGTGCTCGCGGTCCCACCTCTAGCGCAAGAAGAAATAATATTTAACAATATAGAGTTGCTCACATCCAAAAACTTATTTTAGAAAAACCTTTATCTGACAATCCTAAATCTGCTCAAGTTTTACTGAAAAATTTAATAAAATATAAAATTAATTTTAGAGTAAATTACACGTTTTTTGTAACTGAGTGGTTTTATGAAATCTGTTCTTTGTACTCAAATCAACACTACGAAATTGTTATTAAATGGGAGTTTTTAGCTCATCATTTTAAAGAACCTCTCACATTTGAAAAATATCATGCAAAGGAGGGTGTTTGAGGTTTTTTCTATTCATCTCATTGCGCTTCTTGCGCACTAAATTTAAAAAATTAAATCTAGTCAACTTTCTATGTTGATACTGATATTCCCTATAAGTGGTTTGCTCAGTTAAATGACAACAAAAAATCGAGCAATTATTTGTGTCGATTCAAAAGCAACAAAATAATTTTTTCATGTGACAGTAATTCAAAATAAAAAACCATATATGAAAAACATATAGATAGCCCATTTGAAGAAAATAAAACAAAATGTTTTCTGACATAAGAAGTGTCTATATTCTGAAATTCTTTCGCAGCTTGATAAAGACAATCTTCCTTTTATGAAGCAATATTTAGAAATTAATCAATTATGGTCTCACATAGAAAAATTTAGTGATCATAAGCTAAATGCCTAATCATTCTTAAGAAGGTATTTTCCTAGGTCAATACAAATTATGATAAATAGTTATATAGGTTTTGATTTTAATTTAGGTGTGATATGTTCTCAAATTATCAAACAACTTCTGTCATAAAAACTTACAATCAAAATAGATAGTCTTTATGAAACAACAGGTTCAACTATCAATTTCTTTCTTAGTTTCACAAGAAACAGAGCAAAGATTGTACATGATTGTATATCCCATTTATTGGATTCAGGACGTTCTGACATAGAAGTGATTGTTAGGGATAATAATTTAACAGATAACACCTGGACCACAATCCAAAAAATTAAAGATTCTCGCTTAAAAGTTTACCGTTCCCCTATAGATCAAGGAACCTTTGGGTTTATGGAACTGTCCAAATTACCATCCGGAAAAATAGTTACATGGATTTCTGATGAAGATGAATTTCAATTTGAACACCTTGATTGGATTCTTTCACAATTCTCAAATCCAGAATGTAACATTCTGTTTGGGAGTATTCATGTAGGAAAGAACGGGCGACTAATTTTTCCTGAAGAAGCGATTTATGATCAAGTACGTGCAAGCTTAGTTGAGCTATCATTTTCAGGATGTGATGGGTTATTCATTCGTAACGAGCGACTTCACCATGCCAATTTTTTAAAGTGTTCTAATGTAGATGATGGATATGTGCTTTGGAACAATTATCCCATTGGGTTTTTGCAAGCTGTGGAAGCATACCATTGATCACAACATCTAAAATTGTTGTAAAGCAAGTTCGATTTGCAAAAACCACAAATAATTGAACGTCCTTCCTAAAACAACCCATAGACTTCCCCACTATTATCCAGAAACTATGTTTGATAGACTTGTTAGCAATATTGTTAATGTTCATTACAAGAAAATTTTAATAAAGGAAAAATTAAAATAGTGTATTTGCTAATTTCTTCCTTCTTGAACGCTGTAGAAAATCTAGAAAATCCTGGACTTATTAAGCTTCTTCATGAAAAACTATGATCAAGCGATTGTTGAAAAATATATTAACCATATAAATAGCTTGAAACTTAATAAAAAGCTCACTAGATCTTTTTGGTTATTGAATAAAATGATTGGCTTATTGCCTGCGGTTTTTCGCAATAAAGCTAAGTGAAAAAGATGAAGCTTAGTTAGAGTGAAATTTTCTATTATTATCCCAACCTGAGATCGTCCTGAACTCTTAGCTCTTGCAGTTCAGTATGCCTTGAGTCAAAAATACAAAACATTGAATTAATTGTTTCGGATAATTCAACCACCCTGATTATAAAAAAAGAATAAGCACAAAATAGAGAAGAGCCTCAAAGAACATAAAGTATTATTTGTTAGCCCTGATAAACAGCTGTCAGTCCCAGAACATTTTGAATTTGCTCTACAATATGCGACTGGAGACTATGTATTATTTTTAACAGATAAAATGATGTTATTACCTGATACCCTGACTTCTGCTGCTGAGGTTATTAAAAAGACAGAAGCTGAGATTGTTAATTGGGGTTACTTTCCTTTAATACAGACAACTATTTAAACCCAAAAATGGGGACGCTTGTATACACTCTGAATATCCAAAATAATCTATACAAAGAATATGAACCTCTCAGCACTTAAAAATAAAATCTAGTGGTCTGATTTCCAGACAAAATGAATCTATGGAAAACTACATAAAAGGTAAACTATGCTTTGGTTGTTTTAGCAAAAATTTGTTTCACAAATAATTAAAAATCAGGATCTGTTTTTGAGGCGACCCATGATTATAAGGCATGGTGCAAGGCCTTTGCCTGCCAAGAAATGTGCGATACTTGAAGAGCCTGGCATACTGTTTGTTGGTCTTCCTGAAAACAAATCTTTAGGCATGTTAACATGTTTAAACTCTGGAAGCGCACTTAAATATTATAAGGAATTTACCGATACCGATTTGATCTTAACCTCTTTAGTACCTGGAGTATATAGTAGTCAGCACAACATGGTAGCTCATGATTACAAGAAGTACTTGAAAATCTATGATAAGTTTCAGTTCTTTGGGAGAAATTTGGCTCTTCTATCTTAAATGACTTTATTGCCAAATAAAGTCTGGATCAGTCAGAGAGAGCGGCAAGATCAGATTGATTTATTTTATAAGTATATCAAAGAAAAGTATCCGATACGATATTATTTTTATAAATATAAACAGTGGATTTTAAAGGTTAACAACACAACAAAAGAAATTAAAAAAGTGATCCCTTTTAAAACACAGCTACTCGTTATTATCATACTCATTGTGCTTCTTTAGAAGCTGCAATTAATTTCATAATCTCTAGGTAATGTAGTGTTCAAGTATTGAGATTTTGTGCTATTAAAATGTCTTGAGTAAATATTTCATATTCTAATGTGACTTAATTGATATTTCTAAAAGATATAGATAGTCTCAATTAAAATATAATTTATCTCACTACCAAATTACCAGATTTTTCAACAAACTGCTTTAGAATAACTAATCTGCCATTAGAATCGTTCTTGTATATGAGCTCAAATAGCTTTTATCTCAACCCTTTAAAGAATATAAGAAATGTAGTTTAGTTATTGAAATTTAGTTATGCTAGGCTAGTTCAGTGCACCAGATTCTGCCCCATCTTGTCTGATGAAGGGGCGAAGGAACGCTCATTTGGGTCATTAGATGAACTCAACACAACGAGAAAAAAACAGGGTAGAAATAAGAAAGAAAAATGTAGCTCCATGCAACCCAACCTCCAAAACAATCTTATGACTTACAAAACATATCACAAATAAATCTTCAAAAAACCAGACACACTGGCCTGGTTTTTTTGAAGGAAAGGGTTTTAACGAGTTTAGAAGCCCATACCGCCCATGCCACCCATTGGAGGTGAAGCTGGCGCAGATGGCTTTTTCTGTTTCAGGTTTATCCGCAACCATAGCCTCTGTTGTAATCAAAAGACCTGATACCGATGCGGCGTCTTGCAATGCAGCACGCACCACCTTGGTTGGGTCAATCACACCAAACTTAAACATGTTGCCATATTCTCCTGTTTGGGCATTGTATCCAAAATCTGTATCTTTTGATTCAAGAATTTTTCCAACTATAATTGATGCTTCAGCACCTGCATTGTGTGCAATTTGACGCGTTGGTGCTGAATCGCACGACGTACAATTTCAAGACCTACACGTTGATCATCATTCACAGGTTTCAAACCATCAAAGGCGCTTTGAGAAGCATGTAGAAGGGCAGATCCACCCCAGCAACCACACCTTCAAGAACTGCTGCACGCGTTGCATTAAGGGCATCCTCAACACGGTCTTTCCGCTCTTTCACTTCAATTTCTGTTGCACCACCTACACGGATAACGGCAACACCACCTGAAAGTTTCGCAAGGCGTTCTTGAAGTTTTTCCCGATCATAATCAGAAGTAGATTCTTCAATTTGTGCTTTGATTTCTTTGCAGCGGGCTTCAATTTCTTGCTTGTTACCTTCGCCATTTACAAACGTGCTGTTTTCTTTCGTAATGACCACACGCTTTGCACGACCTAGCATTTCAACAGTGACGTTTTCAAGCTTGGTGCCCACTTCTTCAGAAATCATTTGACCGCCCGTAAGAATAGCTAAATCTTCAAGCATTGCCTTCCGACGATCGCCAAAACCGGGGGCTTTGATAGCAGATACTTTCAGACCACCACGAAGCTTGTTTACAACCAATGTGGCCAAGGCTTCACCATCAACATCTTCAGCAACAATAAGAAGCGATTTTCCTGATTGTGCTACTTTTTCAAGTACAGGCAACATAGGCTGCAAGCTTGAGATTTTCTTATCATGAATCAAGATAAGGGGATCATCCAACTCGCATGTCATTTTTTCAGAATTCGTCACAAAGTAAGGAGATAAATAACCCCGATCAAACTGCATACCTTCAACAACTTCAAGTTCAGATTCCATAGACTTGGCTTCTTCAATGGTGATCACACCTTCTTTCCCAACCTTGCCCATAGCCTTTGCAATCATATCACCAATCTCGCTTTCGCCATTGGCAGAGATTGTCGCAACTTGTGCAATTTCTTCGTCTGTTGTTACTTTTTTCGATCTCTTTTGAAGGGTTTCAATAACAGATGTAACCGCCATATCAACACCACGCTTTAGATCCATCGGGTTCATACCGGCTGTAACAGACTTGATGCCTTCTCGCGCAATAGCCTGGGCCAATACTGTTGCTGTTGTTGTGCCATCGCCCGCAATATCATTTGTTTTGCTTGCAACTTCACGAATCATTTGCGCACCCATATTTTCAAACTTATCGGCAAGCGATATTTCTTTCGCAACAGATACACCATCTTTCGTAATGCGTGGGGCACCAAAAGATTTATCTAGAATAACATTACGACCCTTTGGCCCAAGTGTTACCTTAACGGCATCAGCAAGGGTATCTAGGCCCTTTAGAAGCTTTTCTCTTGCTTCCATTGAAAACTTTACTTCTTTTGCACTCATTTTTTATTCTCCTTTAAACTTTTTTAGGCAATCACACCAAAAATGTCTGATTCCTTCATGATCAGAAGGTCTTTGCCATCAACTTTGACTTCTGTTCCAGACCATTTTCCAAAAAGAATGCGATCACCTGCTTTCACTGTCATCGGGTGAAATTTTCCTTGTTCATTAACAGCACCATTACCAACGGCAACGACTTTACCTTCAATAGGCTTTTCTTTTGCTGTATCAGGGATAATAATGCCGCCAGCTGTTTTTTCTTCTTGTTCAATGCGCTCAACAAGCACACGATCGTGGAGTGGCTTAAATTTCATAGAGATCTCCTTTCTATGCTGAGTAAATCTTTGTTTAGCACTCTATATAAGTGAGTGCTAAGAATTAGCATAAAATTCAATTCTTGTCAAGACAAGTCAGACATACATTTTATAGCGGAAAGAATAATTTATGTGTAAGTTTTGTTTCTTCTAGAAACATGGATAAGGGCTATAAGTGTTAGAATCGACAAAACCATCAACAAAAACCCAGGTGCCAAAATTGAATCAAAGTACTCTTTTAGAAACTGGGCCATATTGGGGTTGTTCCCTAAAATAGCCGCACCAAATGTCATGCAAAACGCCAAGCCAGAATATCGACATTGCACCGGGAAAAAAGCTGCCAATATAAGCACTGATGCATCCATTAATAACACTGCCCGCAATGTTCATCGAAACAATAAAGATAATAATATCTGCCAAAGAAACCGTTGTACTGTTCAGTAAATTAAAAGCAGGCAAAGACACCAGCGCAGTAAAATCATACCCACAGCTAAAATCCGATAAAAACCCACTTTGTCAGATAGGTATCCAAATAAATTAATAGAAATTGCCGTTAAAATCATAGCAGACATGTTAAGAAGCATGGCTTGTGACTTTGTATACCCCCAAAACATTAAGGAAAACTGAATTACCATAAACTGTTGTCAAGTAAAGGGCATTACCGTTAACCCAAACACCAATACACCCAAAAAAAGAACGCGTTTGTGATTCCTAAGAAGTGTTCGCCATGGAAACTCAGCTTTATGTTTTTTTTGAAGCTGAACTTTCTTAAAGTCTATCGTTTCAAGAAACCGTCGCCGTAAGAAAAAAATGACAACAGCCGCAATGCCCCCCAACAAAAACAAAATGCGCCAGCTCCATGAGGGCATACATTCTAAATTGATAATAGCCGCCAAACCACTGGCAATAACGGCACCAATCACACCCCATGAAACAATGCGCCCGTTGTAACGCCCGATCGTGTTTTTATCTAAGTTTTCAATAACATACAAGCTAGCTCCTGCCAGTTCGCCGCCGTAAAAAAACCCCTGCGCCAACCGACATAAAATCAGCATGACTGGGGCAAAAACACCAATCGCATCATAAGACGGCAATAAACCAATAATCAGTGTAGGAATGGCAACCAAAACCATACTCAAAAGCAATGGTTTTTTTCGCCCAACCTTATCTCCCACATATCCAAAAAAGAATGCGCCAAGGGGGCGAGCAAGAAACCCTGCAGAAAAAGCCCCAAAAGTCGCCATTGTTTGCAAATGCTGCTCTGTCGATGGGAAAAAAAGTGGGGCCAGCTGTACAGCCAAGAATCCATAGAGCGTTACATCAAAACACTCTACAATATGGCCCCCAATAACAGCAATGCTCAGCTTACTTTTCATCCTTTATATACAGCACTTTCACGTTAATTTCTTTAAAGTATTCTTCCATAAACTCTCTAAAGACTTCCATATGATTTTGCGCAGAAACGTTATTTGTTTTTCTCATACAAAACAATGTTTTAATTGTGGGCCCCTTGATTTGGGGCAAAACAGAAACCAAATTCCCTTTATAGATATCATTTGATTCCACAGGGGCTGATATCACACCCAGCCCTGCCTTTGCGGCATTAAACAGGGACACTGTAGAGTTCACCGTGATAGAAGGCGTCAACTTAGGAATGCCATGCTTTCCTTTAATATGCCAGTTAATATCATCAAAATAGGTGAACTCATGCTCTCCATACGCCAGCACCTTGTGCGACAGAAGGTCCTCGGGCGACTTGGGCACACCATGGCGCTCCAAATAATCAGGGCTCGCAAAAAGGCCATGATTGTAAGGGATATACCAAATCTTTTTAAATCCTTCTAATTCTTCATCATCCATAGGACGCAATAAAATATCTGCTGTTCTTTGCGCTTGCTTCGTAAGTGCATCATATGCCAATACATTTAAGCGCAAGTTATGATGTTTTTCAAAAAAGTCTTTTAAACTTGGCATCAACCAAGATGAAGAAACCGCCGCCGTTGTAGATACAACCAGCTCACTTTTAACTTCTTGCGCATCTTTTCCGTGTGCCGACAAAATACCTTCTTGATACACATCTAATAGCTTTATCGCATATGGAATGAAGGATTTTGCTTCTTCTGTAAGGCTCGTTGACTGTTTTTTTCGATTAACAAGCTTAACGCCCAACTCTTTTTCTAACTCATTTACGTGTGCCCACATTGTCGAGCGCGGAATGCCCAATACTTTGTGACCGCCAAAATCGCAGTTATTGCGGCTTAGAAAGATGATTGTTTTAAGTGAAATTATCCTCATGTTAGCTTTTCTCGGGAGTTTAAGTATTGTGTGTTTTCATTTGTGCGTTTTGTAATATTTTATACACGCTTTTTCCACTAGAAAAAACCGTTTTATTTCTATTAGAAGTTGCAAAAAAACAAAAAAACAAGCCGAAGTGTTTTTATGAAATCGGGTCAAACAAAGGCTCTTCTATAGGCTTATCCTGAGCGACAGGTGCTGGAGAGTTCGTTTCCGAAAAAGGTATATTTTTAGATGGTGGCATATCTTCTTCTTTTTTCTCTCCATAATAGCCCACTGGAAGTTTAAATTTGAAAGATTCAGAAGAAGGGCGCATATTTTTCTTCATATATATGCGACGCTCTGCAATACGTCGCACTTCATTTGGCGTTGCACGTCGATTAGCAAGAATAACAACAAAATCAAAAGTGCCGTCCAAATTAGGCGCCGAAAACAAGTCCACAACATCAACGGCCTGAGATGGCCTAAGCTGCATGCGAATCGCAGACATCTTATCACTAGATTCATCAACAGAATACGATCTGACAATACCGCTATTAAGGACTTCTGTTTTTTAGAGTTGGCCAGTTTATTTTGGGCAAATACACATGAAACTCTTGTGTAAAATCAACCAATTGGAATTCAAAAAACTCTTCTCTATCAGAATTGATAATAATCCATGTTGCCCCATCTTGCTTTGGAAGCACCGCAATAGAATTAATTTCATTTGATTTCACAACCATTTCTTGGTTCAGCGTCACCGTCGGCGCAACAGGCTTTGGCGCCGGTAAATCAAGTGGCTCTTCTTCTTCCACAACTGGTGGGGGCAGCGGTTGGGGCGGCGGTGGCTCTTTCGTTTCTAAATCCAGAAAATAGTTATTTTGGCGGCCAAAGCTACCCATAAGGCGCGTGTGTGGATTGAAACGCAACAAGCACCCCTTTCCTCGATCAAGGCTCACAATTTCATAAGATTTTAAAGGCCCTTTTTCTACCTTCTTTTGGGGGGGCACACGCCAGTAGGTGTCTTCAGGGCCAGACACTAAGAAAACGCCGTCACCTCTGTCTTCAACATAAAGAGAAACAGGGTAACTCATTTCAAAAGAAACACGGGTTTTATCAATTTCTGTTCCCACACGAATATCTGTGATGGTAAGATTGCTATTTGCCCACACCTTTGGCGCCAAAACTGCCATAAAAAGTAAAGGCACGAAAAGCATTTGTATAAGTTTGTTAAAATTAAAAAAAACTTTTTTCATCATAAGCTGTTACCGAGAAAAATGCTCCCCTGCATACTGGGGTGATAGCCCCTCTCTTTGAAAACGCTGCGGATCAGAGCTAAAAATTCTATAGAACAAAAAAGCACCATGATCACCATACTTACAATCATAACTTTTTAGAGTTATATAAAAACGAAAAAAGGGTTGGCCAATTTATCTGAAAGCGCAACAACGCGCAGCTCTTCTCCGCTTGGCACCACAAGATTTTGATGTGTTTTAATGTTATGGGCCCGCTTAAAGGCATCAAGAGTTAAAAATGGATCTAAATCCAGAAATTGTGCGTAAGAGCGCACAAAGCCCAAAGTATATGTTTGGGATGGAAGCTTGCCCAAGTGTCCCCCCTTCAATAGCCTGTAAAAATTCTTCGTTAATGTTAAGAGAATCAACAACATGCTGAATCTTATATCCCTTTTTTAAGCGTGCCTCTTTTAAAAGAACAGAAATATGCTTGTCATAAATATTATTAAGATTATTTTTTCTATTTTTTCTTCATTTGAGACTCCCTATGTAAAATTTTTTACACAAGAAAGTAAGGAGTTCAAGCAATTAGTCTTTCCAGAAGGCAGGCGTTAAAAAGGATTAAGATTGTTACCAACTCTAAACGCCCCAAAACCATCGCCCCATAAAATCCACTTAATAGGCGCAATAAACCCAGCGTATGTCTCTGCTGGTCCTATTTGATTGCCAAGTCCTGGGCCCAAGTTTGTCAGCATGGCCCCTGCCGCCGATAAAGCAGTAGAAAAATCTAGACCAAATAAAGTCAAAGTAAAACAAAGAATAAAATAACAAAATGCAAATAGCATTACAAAAGAAGAAACAGAATCAAAAACAGACTCGGAAAGCTGCTTTCCATTATACTTTGCTAGAAAAATACCGTGGGGACGACGTAGTTTTTTCAGATGAATTGATGTCACCCGCCAAAGAATCTGAAACCGAAAAACCTTGATTCCCCCTGACGTTGATCCCGTACATCCCCCAATAAAAGGGGCTACAAAGAAAACCATCCAACCAACACCCCCCCACAAACTATAATCAGACGAACTAAATCCTGTCGTTGTAATGGCTGATAAAACATTAAAAAATGATTTTGTGATCACAACAAAGACATCTTCTTTTTGGTGTACTAAATTCCACCCCGTCATCAGAATTACAAAGAAAAAAGTAAGTCGAATATAGGCTTTTACCTGATCATCACGAAAAAAAGACTGCCAGTTACGTGTTAAGAAATACCCAAACAAAAGCTGTGTAACGCCCCCTGTCCACATAAAAAAAGACAACACATATTCAACGGCCGCACTTTTAAAAAACCCAATCGATGCATCGTGTGTTGAAAACCCGCCCGTCGAAATCGTGGTCATGCTATGGCACAAGGCGTCAAACCACCCCACTTTTAAGAAAAATAAAGAAAGAAAGCAACTTACCGTTAAGAACAAGTAAGTGAAAAAAATAACTTTCGCGATTTGGGCCACGCGTGGCAGAAATTTTTCTGATCTATCAGAGGACTCCGATTGAAATAAGCTCAAGCCCGCCCACGCGCATATCTGTTAGGAATTGTAAGGGCCATCACAATGATTCCGATTCCTCCCAACCACTGCAGCATCGAACGCCAAAACAAAAGCCCTCTAGGCAATTGATCAAGCTTTTCCAGAATGGTCGCCCTGTGGTTGTTAACCCTGAAACCGATTCAAAAAAGGCATCTGTTAAAGACAAAGGCACAGAAGACAACATAAACGGAAGGGCAGAGAAACCCACCGCAAATAACCACGAAAAAGTTGTCAGTAAAAATGAGTCTCTTTTATCAAAATCAATGTCCGTAGATGATTTGTTTGAAAACACAAACAAAACACCTAAGAAGATCATAACAACTTGGGCAAAAAGATAGGCACGATAGTCTTGTACACCATCCCAGAAATCTAAGAAAACAGAGGGCATCATCGCAACAGCCAAAATGATAATAAGCCAGCCGATCAGATAAAAAATAGATCGAAAGTGGGCCATCTACTAGTGCAGCTTATGGCTTTCGTGGGGACTATCTAGAGAAAACGCAGGAATAGAAACCTCAAAGGCATGGCCTTGATGATCTTCCATTTCATAATTACCAAACATAATGCCTGAAGGCGCGCTCAACACAGCCCCACTGGTATAACTGAAAGATTCACCAGGTCGAACAACGGGCTCTAAGCCAACAACACCATCCCCTTTAATTTCGTGGGTCAATCCATTTGAATCTGTAATCTTCCAATGGCGACGACGCAGCTTTACTGAATCCTGGCTTCTATTTTGAATTGTAATTTGATAGGACCAGACAAACTGCTCTGCATGGGGCTCTGATTCCTCTTCGAGGTAAATCGGCTCCGCTACAACTTCGATGGGGTTCTTTTTTGTGAACAGACATGTGCCACTCCTTATTCTTACTAAAATTTTAAAGAATTTTAGAGAAAAATACAACACAAATCTAAAATAATAATTCTAAATTATATGTGCAAGATAATAGATTATTTTTTCTTTTAGTTCTTTGTAAAAACTGGGCTCTTTTGTAAAGTTTTGCATCATCAGTACAAAAGATACCGTTTTTTGACCATTTTTTTCTATATACCCAGCAATATTACTGACACCTAAAAGTGTACCTGTCTTAGCATAAACCTTTACATTCTCCTTTGCTTTTTTCAAACGTTTTGATACGGTGCCGTCTTCTCCGCCCAGTGCAAAGGTTTCTTTCCACAAAGAAAAGCAGGGATAACATCGCGATGCATGCCACAACATTTGTCCTACATGTGCGGGCGATAAAAGATTGTGATGGGAAAGGCCCGACATATCACTTAGTCTTGCATTACCAAGATCTCCAAGCCCATATTCTTTTATTTTGGCTTTAAGGAATTCATCAAGGGCACTTTCTTTTCTAAAATAAAAAGGACGCGCCATCGCAATTGGAACCATCAACCCTTCCATCACCACGTTTTTTGAATCTTTCATGCCAATTTTAAGCATTTCTGCTAATGGAGCCGAGTGATGCACAGACACAACCTTAATGGCTTTTCTATCAAACGGTTTAAACAAAACTTTTCCTGAAAAAGAAAGGCCTGCTTCCTTCACTGCTGCCTTAATGGCATCCGATACAAATGCTTCAAATTGGTGCTCTTTTATCGGTAAGCACACACGGAAAGGGTTAGACTTAAAAGGGACACATCCTTTTATAGACACCACTTTGCCATCAAATTGGCAATCCTGCCGCTGAACACGCGTGTAATCATTACACTTTCCTATGTGCATGGCGTTTATCTCCTTATAGGGAGGTTGATCAGCATCATAGACAACTTCAGTGTTTTTCCCACATGATTTTGGCGGAACAATGCGTACACACACACTGTTGTTATTGATGTTAATATTAGAAATAAGCGCCCCATACAAAAAGCGTGCTGAATCTACCGACCATCCATCCTGATGCGGAAATGCAGGGTATTGAATGCGGTTAATGTAAATGTTCCCCCGAATTACATTTCCTTGTTTCTTCTTGTATATCTTGAACAACTCAACAAGGTGCGTAAGACAAAAAGTTGGATCACCCATAAAATGAACAAAAACATCTCTATTGTTGTATCCAATTGACGTACGAAATGTATATTTTTCTCCAAGATGTTTTAAGGCAACAAGTGACGCCGGAATTTTTTGCAAACTAGCGGGCTTCATTAGCTGAGAAGCAAGCATTTTCTGAAACAATACTTCTCCTGTTGCCATATCACGCACTTCAAGCCCCAGCACATAATCCTCTTGCTGGATAAGCGCTTCGAGTTTTGCATCAAGCGTCGACGCTGCTTGAACACTAAAAACCAAGCAGCAGAATGAAAGAAAAAAATTTGTACGCTGTTTTCAATCGCATTTATATCTAGTATCTTGGCAAATTGATAAACATTCAACCACTACATGCTTTGGATTGAAAACATGGTTCAATTAACAAAAAATTTACACAAAGGGCGGCGATAAGGGCAAAACATCTCTAGGCACAGGAGAGCGTGTCCTCAAAAACACGACACGTATTGATGCGATTGGTCATGTCGACGAACTTAATGCTTGGATGGGGGTATGCATCTTATATTGCCCCAAAGATCACGCCGAAGACTTAAGGCGTATTCAGCATGATTTATTTGATTTAGGTGGCGACCTATGCATGCCGGAACAAAGCCAAAAGAAGAAGTTAAAGATTTTATCATCACAAGTAACGTGGTTGGAAAAAGAAATTGATGAACAAAACAAAAGTCTTCCGCCACTCTCTTCTTTTATTTTGCCCGGTGGAACCAGTGTATCCAGTTATTTACATTTAGCCCGCACTGTGGCACGACGTGCGGAAAGAAGCGTGATTGCACTATCTCAAGAAACAAAAATAAACGAAGAAGCCATCATGTACCTTAATCGCTTATCAGATTATTTGTTCGTGCTCTGTCGCACACTTAATAACAAAAGTGTTGACGATGTTTTGTGGATACCTGGGAAAAACCAAATGGAAGTGTCGAAAAAATGAAAATCATTCTTATTCTTGCCTGTCTTATAACAAATATTTCAATAGCAAAAAATCTGGGATACTGCCCCAAGTCAACAGCAACAGATTGTCGTAATTCATTAGCAGACGCTTTAAACGTGATCACGAACTGTCCCCTTGAGAAACCCCGCACAAAAGAGTGTGCATTTATTTTAGTTGAAACCTTATCTGAAGCAGACCCCAAAGCTCCTTTTTATGAAGGATTCTATGCGAAAAACTTTGAAATTGGGAATGTTAAAAATTATAAAGAACAGATTGCAAGTTTACGCCAGTACAGCCTTCATGCCTGGCTTGTTTTACACAACTTGGCGAAAGCGCTCATCCTAAACTATGTGGATATCCCTTCTTTGACCGAGGAGCAAAAAAGGGAAATTCGTAACCTTGTCCAGCCCGTATTCACCGTAACAGAAGGCCGCACATTTGACATCAATGATAAGTCTCACGTGCGCTACTTTATTCAAAAACAATTGGAAATGGCAAAAGCAATTAAGTGGGGCACACCACAACAACCAAACAAATAAAATGTGGCACCCTCTTTCCCTTTATTCTTAGGTAATTTTGGCGTAGACTGAAATGTGAAGCAGTATGATGGCTGATTGTCTTCAGCCCTTTGTCATACACCAGGGCAGGAATGAAAGATAAGTTCGAATTTAAAGTTCAAGATGCGATCCAATGGTATGAGGGACAGCTTCTCTATCCACACCATTATCAGCAAATGCGCCATGAAGTTCATCAAACTTCTCTTTGCTATCTTTCTCTTTTTTCACCGTGGTATTGGGGCATTCGCACCCTTGAAATCGATGAAGCGCTTCTTCCCACTGGAACGCTTAGAATTAACAAAATTTTAGCTATTTTCCCCGATGGCTCTGTTTTCCATCATGTGGATGGTGAACGCAAGCTAGATCTAGATCTCACGCCTTTTAAAGAAAATTTAAAAGGCGATACGCTTAAAATACATCTTGCCATTGTACGTCGTCAGGCTGAGAGTGCGAATGCAGATGGTGACTTTCCTCGCTATGAATCTATCGAGTCAGCCCCCATTGCTGATGAAAATACAGGTGACAACCCTATCTCCATTGCAAAGCTGGCCTTAAAAGCAATGCTAATTCCTGATGATAAATTATCGCCTCGGTTTTCCTCTTTTCCTCTTTTAGAAATCAGTTTGCAAAGTGAATCCTTTCAAAAAACAAACTTTATTCCTCCCACAACAACCATCGACAAAGATGAAGCGATTGGTAAATATTTCAAAGCCCTTATTACAAAAATTCGGCGCCACATTGCCTATTTGTCTGAACGCCTTCAGGTATTAAAAACAGAAGATACGGCGTCGGTTCTTGAATACTATCATCAGGTTTATGCTGTGCTAACGTCTCGCATTCTTGTTTTAGAAGCACTCTATAACGCCGGCCAATGTCACCCATTTGAAATGTTTAAGGAGCTAAACATTTCTGCAGGCACCTATTGCACGCTTAGCAAAACAAAAGTACCGCCTTTGTTTCCTGGATATAATCACAACGATTTAAGGGGCACTTTTGACCCTGTTATGGATTTCATCGACGACATTATTAACACGGTTAAAAGTCCTTCTGTTTCCATTGCCATGGAAAAAGAAGGACGCACTTTCTCTAAAATGCTTAAACCTTCTTATCTTGAAAGCGAATATCTGATCATTGGCGTTAGCTTGGATACAGAAGTCACCCCTGCCGCAGGATCAAGCTGGATTAAGGGTGCTGTAATTTGCGCAGAATCTGCCATCAGAGATGTAAAAGAAAAACGCATTCTTGGCGCTGAGCGCCAGTTAGTTGAGCAAGTTTCAAATATGGGGCTTATTTCTGGAGAAAAGCAAATTTTTGTCCGAGTAAAAAATGATCGCAATTATCTTAAGGGTGATGAGTATCTCAAAATCTTCAACCCCTCTGACACCGAACACAATCGCCCCAAAGATATCTTTTTTGTATGTTGTGGGATAAGGTATGGAACGACATAACACGTACACAACCTCTGTAATACTGAAGGACTTTAGGTCTTTTATAAAGAGCTTCTTTTGCTTAAATCACGCGCTTTTCAAAAACTACCACAGAAACAGAAGAGGCGTCGTCATCGGTGCCTAATCAAAAAGAAGCAGCCCCGCAACCAAAACCTGCACCCTCTACTGATCACCAAAGTGTTGCCCAAGAAATACGAGAACGGTTAGAGGCAGTTTTGACGGGACAATATCGTGAACTAGGCAGCAGTAAAGGGGGCTATGCCGCACGCTATTATGAAGAAGCACAATACATTATGGTGTCTTTGGCCGATGAAATGTTCATTAACCTAAACTGGGCCGGCAAAGAAGAGTGGGAAGACAACCTTCTTGAATCCTTGATGTACAACACCCAAGATGCGGGTGATAAATTCTTTGAAAATCTAGATATGTTTCTAGACCGTGGGCACTCTTCTCAAACAACAGATATGGCCGCACTGTACCTCATTGCTCTTGGCCTTGGGTTTAAAGGAAAATATAGAGATGCAGAATATGAAGGCACTCTTGCGAAATATAAAGAGCGTCTTTACCGATACATCACATCAGAAGACCCTCAACTTCTATACAATCAGTCCCACTTGTTTCCAGAATCCTATACAAACATTATTGGTGACAGACAGTCTGTTCAAATGCCCAACATTCGAACTTGGTGGATATCCCTTTGTGTTATTGGTGTTGGATTTGTGATTGGTTCTAGCATTATATGGCTTCATCATATGCAGCGGTTTAGTCCACTTGTTGATGCGCTTCAAAAATGGGCAGAGGTGTAAAGCATGGATCAACTAAGCTCCTCACAAATCATATTCAGCATCGTTGGTATGGCCGGCCTTATTTTTCTGATCATCATCTATCTCTCTGGGCTAGGCTTAAAAGAAAAGTTTGAACAAGTTGGTGTCAGAACGGGTTCCATCTTCGAAGCAATAAAAAATGTATTTCAAGGAAAAAGAGATTTCAGCACCCTGTCTTTCAAGCATTTCTTTGAAGATCTATTTTATGGCTTCTTAAACTTCTTTGGCATTTATCCAAACGATCCTTTCCACGAATCTGTTCGACAGGCTGTGCGGGCTCTTGAAGAAAAAACAGGATCTAAGAAATCTATTTATAAACTGCCTTGGTACGTTATGGTCGGAGAAGAGCTCTCCGGAAAATCTACGCTACTTGGCAATCTCACGCTTTCCACCCCTATATCAAGCCCAAGTCTTGGTCGCCCTGAAGGTCACCCTCTAATTCAATGGTGGTTTTATGAAAAAGGGATTGTACTGGATATTAGCGGCATGGCCCTTAACGAAGACGCGCCTACGTCGCGTTCATGGCCCACACTTCTTAAAGCGCTCCGTCGCTATCGGTCACATCATCCCCTTGATGGCATTATTTTAACAGTACCTGCACACCACTTTGCAGGGCAAAATCAGCTATCCAAGATTGAAATTGTTGAGCGTGCCAATGCGCTTTCCAATCAATTGGTTCAAGTTGAGAAAAAACTGGGAATGCGTCTACCTCTTTACGTCATTCTTTCCAAAACTGATGAAATTGGTGGCTTTTCTGGTTTCGTCAAATCTCTCCCTCAAAAGTTTTTAGGAGAAATGTTTGGATGGTCAAACCCCTACGCTACGACACTTTCTTATAATCCGCACTGGGTACAAGAAGCATTTGAGAAAATTTATGGGTGTATTTTTGAAACCACACTTCGCATTTTGGAAATGAGCAAAAAGACAACCCTTATAGAAATGAAGTTGTCGCCTTTCCTGAAGCCATTGCTTCGTTGGAAAAAGGTTTTCAAACTTATCTTAACGCCTTATTTAAAATGGGCGACTACCAAGATCACTTTATTTTTAGAGGGTTGTTTTTACCCGGACAAGCAGAAAAAAAAAGCTGTTCTTAAAAAAATGTCCCATCCTTTTGTAACAGATCTCTTTCAAAAGAAAATTTTTGGAGAGGTTGGTATTGCAACACCAATCCAATCTTTTTTTTCCTTCGTATGCGCAAGCGTGTTAATGCACTGCGCTTTGTTATTGCAGGGGCCTTTATCTTTTCAATTTATGGCCTCGTGTGGACACAAAACTATTTGGTAAACACCATCAATCATGTGCGCCCCCCCTCCAACAAGTTGTTAAAGATTTAGAGACAGAAGATTGGACAGAATACGTTCAAACAGAAGACTATCAGTACACCTTCCAGCATAAAGGAAAGAATCTTTTACATCTTTTTGAAAAAGTATATGTTCACTCGCTTCAATCGCCGTTCATTCCTTTTTTTGGGTCAGCCCCACTGCATATCGCCTGCAAAATCAACTATCGATGTGTACAACCGTATGATTGCAGCAAACATTGCAAAGGCATTGGAAGCAAAAGCAAAACTTCTAACAAAAGCCCCCATCGCCACCATTGAATCAAAGGGCATGTACCAGTCACCCCTTGAAACCACCGAATTCCTTCTTCTAGAAGGGTATGTGAAAGGGTTGTTGGATTTAGAGAAAAACAGCCTTCTTTACACAAACTTACAAGAAACTCTCGACCTCTTCCAACTAAAGGAAATTCTTCAATTCCTCTACGGATATTCCTTAAACGGAACATTATTAAAAAAGAAGAAAAAAATGCGACGAATTTTGATTGTTGAAGCACCCTATACACCGTTCGACATTTCAAGTTATCGCCTGTACGCACAACAACGCTTGTACACACTTTTACGATGGCTTTTTGCGTAAAGTTTTAGATCCTGACTACAACTACTCTCTTGCAAGTCGCCTTCAAAATACGCTTGAAGAAGTAGAAGGAAAAGGCCAGCCTGATCTAGAAAGCTTTAGCAAAAGCATTTCTGAAATTAAAAGTTTGATGACATTCATTACCCAATCAAGCGGAACATGGCTGTCAAATCCACAATTTGACCCCGGATCTCGTTATCAACGTTTGATTGACCAAATTCATCAAATCAGTCTTTTGGGATCTGAAGTGCCACGCAAGCTTTCAGAAACATCTGATCGTATGTATAGAAAGGCCATTCAATACTTAAGAAGTTATGGCTCGTCTCTCACCGGATACTTTTTGGTCATTTCGCCTGAAACAAAAAATTACAGCCCTCTCCTGGCCTTCTGAATTTAGAAAAACAATTAGACACATTTTTAAAACAACCTTTTATGCAAAAAAGCTTCAGGGCCCATGTTCATTGACAAAGTGCCTGAAGGTCAGTTCCTGCACTGGGATCCTCAAGTAGTAAGAAATGCTGTGACATTGATTGAAGACTATAAATCCTTCACAGAATCTGCGCTCAGCACTTACCCTGCCAACCTACAAGACACACTTCGCCAAGCAGGACGTACACAAGTCATGAAAAATATTGGCACCATGCTTGAACGAGCCCAAAGTTTTTACGAAGAACCAACAAGATCTTGGACAGAGCAAGCAGAAGATGCACGCAAAGCCAAAGCAACCAATGCACGTGAAGTGGGGCCCTTATTCATTAAACTTCTAAAAGGCATGGATAGTGTGGGGGTGGCCCTGTGCATACTCGTCTTCGAAAATTATTGCTAGAACAAATGTATAGAGATCTGCGTGATCTTGATCTCTCACTCAAAGAAAGTGGTTACTATACACCCGTTGATGGAAGTTTTTCTGCTTGGAATGGCGAACAGGGCGCAATTTTCAAAGCATACAGCCTTGTTGATCAAGACGAAATGAAAGATTACTTTGCCAACCAAAGCGCACGCATTCTGACTATGGTCATTAATAATGCGGAACCTATCATTGAAGTGATGAAAGCAGATTTGTTCGATCTTGATATTGATCAAGTAAAACTGATTAGTCGCTGGCACAACCTGGTTGAACAAGCAATCGCTTACAAAAAGAAAAAGGTAAGTGGTTCTATGAAGTCTCTTGAAAAATTCATGGAAAAGGAAGGCAATGAAATCACTTATGAAGCCTGCTTTACTTCTCTAGATCCAAACTCTTTTGACAAACCTTCAAGCGATTACTTCACCAATAAAAAACATGAGCTGATGAAAGGCATGTACAAACGTTGCCAAGAAATTGCTGCAGAAAAAGGGGCGGCACAGTATAAAAAAGTACAAAATATTTTCAACACGTACATTGCAAATACATTCCCTTCATGGCCCAAAGTGCCACGCACTCCTCAAATTGAAGCAGAAGTATCTTGGCCTGTTTTGCAAGACCTGTTTGAAGCCTTGAAAAAGCTAACCCCAGGTGTGCGTGCCGCCATAAAAAACACCAGTAAATACAACCAAAGCTGGAAAGAAGTTGAAATGTTCTTAACGCAGTTAGATGCTACACAAGAATTTTTTCGAAACCTATTTTGCACCTATTAAAAAGATGGTGATCCAGGCCTTTCTTTCACAGTTAAGTTTAGAGAAAACCGCGTGAAAGAGTCCTTTGGTAATCAGGTTGTTGATTGGGCCATTATTTTTGGCGATCAATCTGTAAGTACACGTCAAAATGGTTGGGGTGCCGGTAATGGGCGCTGGAAGATGAGTGCACCCTTATCTTTTGGATTCCAATGGAATGTTTCTTCTCAACTATGGCCACTCACACGAAGCAGCACACCTTCTCTGGTCAAAGTGGATGATCGATCTCTCTTTGTTTATGAAGGAATATGGAGCATCTTGCGCGCGATGATGATACATATGGCTTCTGTCGAAGAAGGGCGGCCACTGAATAATGACGTACTTCTTGGATTCGATATTCCGTTTGGCCCTAATCAAAATGGCCCCCCTACAGCACAAGCAAAACTGTACTTGAAACTGACACCAAAAACAGCCAAAGGACAAACCGGTAACAGCTTTAAAATACCGAAATTCCCTGTCCGTGCACCTGACTTAAAAGAGGTGATGTAATGGATGATCAAGTATTTCAAAATCTTGACCAGTTCTTGGCACCTATTCCTGGAAAAAATCCAGCAGGAAAAGATATGAAATACGAAGATGTTTATGATCAAATTAAAGAAGCATCGCGTGAAGACTTAGATTTGCCTCAAGGGGTGTGGGTACAAGATTTAAAGTCAGCCGACTGGAAATCAGTTGAGAAACTATGTGTTACTGTTTTAACAACACAGTCAAAAGATCTTCAAGTTACTGCGTGGATGTTAGAAGCTTGGCTATCGCTGTATCACATGAAAGGGATTGCAGCAGGATTTAATCTTTTATCACAACTCTCAGAAAATTTCTGGGACACTGCGTTCCCTCTTTTTACCCTAGAAGACCCAGAGTATCGGTCCAGCCCCTACAACTGGATCAACGAAAAGCTTGCCGATCGGTTCCATAAGGTTCAAGTGACCTATCCAGACACCCAAGATTTAAAATCTTATTCCTACGGCGCCTATGTTGATATTCATAAAGATGGTGGGGTGCGCATCACCAAACAAGAAGAAGAAAAAGATAAAGAAAGAAACCCACAGCAATTTAAAAAAAGTATTGAAGCCACAAAAGATGATTTCTACATTGCCCTACAAAAAGAAGGAGAATCTGCCCTTTCCTACATCAAAAAATTGCAAGCATTTTTGGACAGCAAAATACCTGAGGACGGTCCCTCTCTTTATCATGCACAAGAAAAAATCCAGGAAATTATTAATTTTGCACAAAACGTTCTTGGAGAGCGCAAAGGAAACGCAAACAATCCAGAGATAAACCTTGTATCTGAACTAGGCAATAACGAAAAAGATCCGTCAAAAGAAGCAGCGGTCGCAGCCCCAACAACATCTACAACAGAAGTACACATCGATACTGTTATGAACAGCCGTTCAGAAGCCTATGCTTTAATTGAAAAAGCTGCCAATTATCTTGAGAAGCTTGATCCACACAGCCCCTCTCCACACTTAATTAAACGTGCCATCAAGTGGGGCAATTTAAATCTTCATCAACTGCTTGGTGAAATGGTGAAGAATCCGGCATCTCTTGAAGAACTGCGACATTTATTAGGCATTCCCCCTGAATCAGAAGCGCCTGCTGCTGATACGACTGAAGGTGGGGATGGTGATAACACACCGCCCCCTGAAAACTCTGAAACATCATAACATCTAACAATTGCACTCCTAGTCTGTTCCGCGTATGGTGTTGTCATGAAATTTTACCGTTACATTTTTCTTCTCTTCATAGGGACAGTTCTTTTTTCAAATAAAGCCTGTGCTGAAGAAGAAAAAGTGCTTTATTTATATTATTGGGCCAATAGTATTGATGACAAAGTCATTACCCAATTTGAAAAAGAAACAGGTATTAAAGTTCATCGAGATTATTATGATACAGAAGAAGTTCTTGAATCTAAACTTCTCTCTGGCACAAATCTCTATGATGTGGTGATGCCGTCCGCATCTCCCTATTATGCTCGCGAAGTAGCCCTTAATGTTTATCGCCCCATCGATAAAAGCCTACTGCCCAATTGGCATCTTCTTAGCCCCATGATCTTAAAACCCCTTGCACAAATAGATCCACAAAACAAATTTGGAGCGCCCTATTCTTGGGGAACAACGGGATTTGTTTATGATAAAGACATTGTAAAAATATCTCAAAGCTTTGATCTTCAGACTTTGGCTACTATTTTAAACCCAGAAAAAATACAACAGTATGCTAATTGTGGCATTATGCTTCTTGATAATCCTCAAGATATGTTCGAAGCCGTATCGGTGTTTTTAGGATACGATCAAGGCTCTAAAAATGAAGAAAAAATTCGTGCGTTCGAGTCAAAAATTCAAAACATACGGCCACATGTAAAAGCATTTTCTTCGAATGCCGACAAAATGATTAGCAGCCTCATTTTAGGCGAAACATGTATTGTACAGATGTGGTCTGGTGAAGCTTTGCGTGCCATTGAAATTGCCAAAAAAACAGGAAAAGATTTGGGCTTTGCCCTACCAAAAGAGCATGTAGGTGCATGGTGTGATTTATTCGCCATTCCTAAAAATGCACGGTACCCCAAAAATGCCCATAAATTTATTAATTTTATGATGCGCACCGATATTGCAGCCATGAACACAAAGGCGACACGCATGGCCTCTGCCAACTTTAATTCAAAAAAACTGTTGCCTTTAGCGCTGCAAAAAAATAAAGTCTTATTTCCTGATCACACCATATTAGATAAGTTGAAATTGTCACAAGCGCTTCCCTTGAAACTTGAAAGAAAATTGATACGCTTGTGGTCAAATATAAAAGCTAATCGTTAGGATTTTTATGAAGTTTATTTTTACTATTTTCCCGCTTTTTTTTCTGCTTGTAGGCTGTGGGTCTATGAAAGAAAAGATTGGTCTTCTCCACCATACCCCCAATGAGTTTGAAACCACCAAAAACCCACCTCTTGAAGTGCCTAAAAATTTATCAGTTAAACACCCTGATCATTTAAAAACCAAAACGAAAAGAAACTCCGGCCGAGCGCGCGCAGGAAATATTAAAAATCGGTAAGCCTAAAACCAACAAAGGGGGCGACCTATCTGAAAAAAATCTCTTAAAAGAAAATTAAAGCCCAAAAAAGAGACACAAAAATTCGTGAAAAAGTAGATACAAAACCAAAGAAGAAACCTTTCATGACAAGATCCAAAGCACGCTTGTATTCTGGAAAAAAGCCTAAAAAGGCACAGTAATTGATCCCCATGAAGAGAAGAAAAAACTTCAAAAAGAAGCATAGGTAAAGTTATGTATTTTCATCAAGAAATTCGTGGATGCCTTAAGAAAACCGTCCAAAGCGAGGGCCTTAAAGAAGACTTTATGGCATCCATTCTTCCAAAACTTAAAAAACACATCAAGACTTAAAAAAAGCGCACGCAAGCAATGCACTCCCTCTCCTAAAAATACCTTATCTTAAAGAGGATATTGTGGCATAAAGACCTTGCACTTAGAATTCAAGATGATTTTTCAGACGTAGTCGTGTTAGGAACCGGGGGGTCTAGCTTAGGTGGGCAAGCACTCGCAGCCCTGGCACCAAAAAAAAAAAAAGCAAGAAATCGCCTTCACTTTTTTGAGACAACATTGACCCCAAAACCTATACTAGTTGCATCAAAGATCTCAACCTTCAAGAAACATTTTTCATTGTTATTTCAAAGTCTGGCAATACAGCAGAAACGCTCATTCAATTTTTATCTACCCTTGAAAATGTGAAAAAAAAGAAATTGATGCCAGTTCAATTCAGAACCATTTTGTTGTCATTACTGAAAATAAAAAATCATCCCTACGTCAGTTAGCAAATCATTATAAAATTCCTATCATTGACCACCCGCCAAAACTAGGCGGGCGCTTTTCTGTTTTCTCGGTTGTTGGGCTTTTGCCGGCGATGATTGTTGGGCTCGATCCTTTTGAAATTCGAGAAGGCGCAACACGCATTCTTGACCGTCTCCTTTCCATCGACAATATCGAAAACTTTTCCCCTGCCATTGGCGCCGGGCTTTCTTATCTTCTGGAAAAAGAAAAAGGAAAAACGATTTCTGTCATGATGCCTTACATAGATGAACTGAATCAGTTTAGTTTTTGGTATCGACAACTGTGGGCTGAAAGCTTAGGAAAAAAAGGAAAAGGAACAACACCCGTTAATGCCTTAGGCGCTGTCGATCAACACAGCCAACTTCAGCTGTATCTTGATGGGCCAAAAGACAAATTTTATACGGTTATTGTCTCTTCTATGGAAAACAAAGGCGCCCCTTTAACCGAACCATTTCATAAAATTGAAAACAGTGTGAAGTATCTAGAAGGGGCTGCGATTGGTGATCTAATGGAGGCCGAACAACGCGCCACCATCGATACACTTATTAAAAATAAACGCCCCACACGCGTGATTGAAATTCCAGATCTTACCCCTGATTTTATGGGCATGCTGATGATGCACTTTATGCTTGAAACCATTTTCATGGCAGGTCTTTACGGTGTTGATCCATTCGATCAACCCGCCGTTGAAGAAGGAAAAGTGCTTGCCCGGCAATATCTTGCTAAAACACTTAAAGAACGGCTTCATGGATAGTTTTAAATCAATTCAACGCCTACCTTCCAACCTGATCAATCAAATCGCCGCAGGTGAAGTTGTTGAACGACCTTCATCTGTTGTAAAAGAACTTGCAGAAAACGCCCTTGATGCAGGGGCAACAGTGATCGAAGTGACGCTAAGAGAAGGAGGAAAAACCTACATCTCTGTCACAGATAATGGGCACGGCATGACGAAAGAAAACTTAAGCCTGTCTGTCGAGCGTCATGCAACATCGAAACTGCCTGATCAAGATCTTTTTAAAATCCAAACACTGGGTTTTCGAGGAGAAGCCCTCCCTTCCATTGGGGCGATTAGTCGCGTTTCCATCACAACAAAAACAGAGGAAGATGACACAGGGTGGCGCCTTGCTGTCGAAGCGGGCAAAATAGTAGCGCCACAACCAGTCCCCTATCAAACAGGCACAAAAATAGAAGTCTCTGATCTTTTTTTTGCTGTACCCGCCCGCCTAAAATTTTTAAAAACAGCGCGCACTGAAACACAACACGTGACCGATGTTTTAAACCGTTTAGCCTTATCTGCACCACACGTCACATTTCGCCTTGTTGCAGATCAAAAGGAAGTTTTTTCTTATGCGCCCGTATTAGAAAAAGAAAAACTAGAACGTGTGCATGATGTTTTAGGCCACGACTTTAAAGAAAACGCCTTGCTTGTTGAAAAAGAGCGCGACGGCTACCGCTTAGAAGGATATATCAGTCTGCCTACGTTAAATCGCAGCAACGCCCATCTTCAATATTTGTTCGTGAACGGCCGCCCTGTGAAAGACCGCCTTTTATTTAGTGCTGTGCGCGCGGCCTATCATGATTTTCTTGCTCACGATCGCCACCCCCTTCTTTGTCTTTATTTGACAGTGCCCCCACGGCTTATTGATGTAAACGTGCACCCGGCAAAAACAGAGGTGCGTTTTCAAGATACCCAGTTCGTTAGAAACTTGATGGTCAGCACACTGAAAGAATCACTGCAAAAAATGGGACACCATGCGTCATCAACTGTAGCCGCTGAAACGTTAAATGCTTTTCAAACATACGCGACACCCTCTTTTCCAAGGTCCTCTACGACCCAAGGCACACAATCCACTTTTTCTTCCTATTTTTCACCACAAAAAAGAGAAATGGCCCCCTCTCTTTCCACAACAGCTGTGGGTGTGTGTGAAGCCGTGCCGCAAACCACACAAGAAATAAAAGAGCATTATCCCTTAGGAGCGGCAACAGCGCATCTTCATGAAAATTATATTGTAGCCCAAACAGAAGATGGCCTTGTCATTGTTGATCAACATGCCGCCCATGAACGCATTGTATATGAAAAAATGAAGAAAGATTTGGCCACCCAACAAATCAAACGCCAAGTCTTGCTGATTCCTGAAACCATCGATTTACCCGAAGACGAATTTCACGCTCTTATCCAAAGCGTGGAAGAGCTATCTCGTTTTGGACTTATCCTCGAATCATTTGGAAAATCCACACTTATTGTGCGGGAAGTGCCTGCTATTTTAGGGCATGCAGATATAAAATCTCTTATTAAAGACATGGCCGAAGTTTTTCAGGCCGGCGATAAAAGTTTAAAAATAGAAGAAAAAATTAATGAAATCTGTGCCACCATGGCCTGTCATGGCAGTGTGCGCTCGGGCCGGCGACTTAGCCTTTCTGAAATGAATGATTTATTGCGTGAAATGGAAGAAACCCCCCATGCAGGGCAGTGTAATCACGGTCGACCCACTTATGTTGAATTAAAGTTAAAAGATATAGAAAAACTTTTTGGCCGGCGATAGGTTTGCTACTATCAAACTATGATACCCAAGCACGGCACAAACTATCATCTACCCCCCAAAAAAATCAGCGATCGCTTGATACGGTCTTTCATTAAATTTTTGCGCTTCTTTGCCGATCTATTTTTTAAAAATCGATATGCCCACCGTGCGGTGTTTATTGAAACCATTGCGGCGATTCCTGGCATGGTAGGCGGCGCCCTTTTACATTTTAAATGTCTGCGCAAAATTAAAGACGACGCAGGATGGATTCAAACCCTTTTAGACGAAGCAGAAAATGAACGAATGCATTTGATGACTTTTGTTCAAATTGCCAAGCCAACTTGGCTTGAATGCGTGCTGATTTATCTGGCACAGTTTGGCTTCGTTCTTTTTATACAATGCTATACGTTTGTTCTTCTAGCCTTGCACACCGATTTGTGGGCTATTTAGAAGAAGAAGCCATTCAAAGTTACACCGACTACATCAAACATATTGATACGGGCGCCATTCCAAATGGGCCTGCACCCCCATCGGTATTCAGTATTGGCAACTTAAGAAGAATGCCACATTGCGCGACCTTGTTGTTGCCGTTCGAGAAGACGAATGCCATCACCGTGACGTCAACCATCACCTTTCAAACCTGATCCGAAAGAAAAAATTTAAAATATAAATTAAATAAAAAATAATAATGATAAAAATAAATATAAATAATTTACTCTTTTTATTTCTTTTTTTTTTGTATCGCTGCCCATGTTTGCAGCCAACACTGAAGAAATGCAACCACCCCAACATTTTGTTCGAAAGGGGGAAGAAGCTTCTCCCCAAGAAACAGAGGCGCGTAAAG
Organism: Holosporaceae bacterium; assembly: GCA_022646525.1. Classification (GTDB taxonomy): domain Bacteria; phylum Pseudomonadota; class Alphaproteobacteria; order UBA7879; family UBA5542; genus UBA5542. The sequence goes on from CP060261.1 coordinate 317,962, forward strand.
CAACAGGCTTATTTCTTTATGAATTTCTGCAACGTCTAAATGCAAACAACGACATGCCTGTTGAAGGCGCGCACCTTATTGCTGCACCCACATGGGAATGGGTTCAAGATACAGACAAAAAAAACCCACGCTATCTTTTGCCAAAAGTTGATTGCAATCTAGAAAACGCCCTTGAAGAAATTCTTAAAGGGGGGCACCATTTTGACTGCACCCAAGCCCGTGTTTTTACATTGTTAGGTGTTACACGTTATTTATTAGGCAACCATTCAAGCTTAATTGTTGAATCATCTTTTCTTGAAAGAAAGCTGAAAGAAGCACCCCCAGAAAGCACCTCCATGAAAACTCTTGCTGACTTTAGGCTCTATCTTGGTTTCCAAGGATATTTTCATGAAGCAGGTGCTATCACACCCGAAACCCTTGCTGTTGGCGATGTGTTTTATGTATCTGGACACCCAGATTATGTTAAACGGCACGGCCCGTATGCCCTTTTACGTGGTATTCACTGTGTCTGCGTTGGTTTTGATAAAGAAAATCAACCCTTGCTTATGGGATACGATCCTCTCTTTAAAGCAAAAGGGCCACAAACGCTGAAAGAAGTACGTGTGTATCTTAGTCGTGCCTACATAGGTGAAACCAATACGCACAATGATAACATCATCGAGGTTGCGAAAACGGTGAAAGCACAACCCCTTCAAAGGGGCACTGTGCTGAGTATAAAAATGTGTTGGCATCATGCGCACAAACAGGCATGAATTTCTGAGATTAAAACACCATTTATTTCTTGTTTTAACTTTCCATATGCATCTGCAACAAATAAGGAAATAAAGACAACAATATTTGGTAAGAAGGTGTTTCCAAAGTTTTATCATCTATCCTTAAGGCCCACTTATGCGCTTCTGCCAACAACTGTCCATGCACCTCTAGATCTGCCATTCTAAAGTCAGGCACCCCGCTTTGTTTGGTGCCTAAAATATCCCTGGCCCTCTCAGCCGCATATCTGCCTCGGCAATAACAAAACCATCATTGGTCTCGCGCATCATTTCAAGGCGTTTTTGCCCACTTTTGACAGTTTATTCCCATATAACAAAACACAGCTTGAAGGATGCGCCCCCCGGCCCACACGTCCACGCAGTTGGTCTAATTGGGCCAATCCAAAGCGTTCTGCGTGTTCGATAATCATAACCGTGGCATCGGGCACATCCACACCCACTTCAATCACTGTTGTTGAAACCAACACTTGATAGGTGCCTGCCACAAAACCCGCCATTACTTCTTCTTTTTCCGAACTAGACAAGCGCCCATGCAACAGCCCTACCTTATCGCCTAGAAAATTTTTAAGGGCCGCTGCACGCGCTTCAGCATGGCCTAAATCAAGGGTTTCCGACTCTTCAATCAGCGGACACACCCAGTAAAATTTTTGCCCTTTTTGTAATGCTTTTTGAAGATGGTCATAAAGGGTTTCAACCCGGGCCAAAGACAGAAGGGTTGTTTGAATAGGTAGGCGCCCTTTTGGCTTTTCTTTTAACTGGCAAATATCAAGGTCGCCAAAGGCTGTTAAGGCAAGCGAGCGCGGAATCGGCGTGGCCGACATCACAAGCAAGTTAACGCCGTCTCCTTTTTCAATCAGTTTTTTGCGTTGGTTTACGCCAAAGCGATGCTGTTCATCAATCACCACATAGCCTAATTTTTTAAAGGATACAGTGCTTTCTAAAAGGGCGTGGGTGCCCACTACAAAATCTAACTCTCCTTGATGAAGCTTTTCTTTAATAGATTTTTTTTCTTTGGCGGGGGTTTTTCCTGTTATCACGGCCCACCGAACAAGCAAGTCCTTTAAAAAAGCTTCGAAACGGGCACCGTGTTGTTCAGCCAAAATTTCCGTGGGGGCAAGAAGGGCTGCTTGCGCCCCTTGCTCGATCACTTGCATCATCGACAAAGGGCAACCACCGTTTTTCCACTGCCCACATCCCCTGCAACAAACGCATCATGGGTTCTTTGGCGGCAAGCTCTTTTTCAAATAAAGCACAAACCTCTTCTTGGCCTTTTGTAAGGTTAAACCCCAATTGTTTTTTTAAAGCAGGCCCCTAATTTTTTGATGCTGAAAATGTTTGGCCTAGCTTTTTTTTTTTACGCCTAGGCGCAGCTTGTGAAGCGATACCTGATGGGCAAACAATTCGTCAAAAGCCAAACGCGCACACCCTTTTCCGGTGGGCGATATATCCTCTATATGCTTTGGCTTATGCACCTGGTGTGGGGCATCTTTCCAAGATGCCCATCCATAACTTTGCATCACTTCTTCAGGCAACCATTCGGGTAAAGCTGGCACGCCTTCAAGGGCATGGTGCACAATTTTTCTGTATTGTGTTTGCGAAATGCCTGCCGTTAAACTATACAGAGGCGCCACCCTGTCCAAGTTTCTTTTTGGGCCATACTTCCAATAAAATCAGGATGCACCATTTGATAGGTTGACCCTTTTTTCAAGTGTCCCACTCACCAAACATAAAGCCCTCGGGGCATTTTTTCTGTAAGGTGCTGCCCGTAGGCATGAAAAAAACAAGCCCTATCGGAACATCATCTACCAAGCATGATATCTCATGGCGTTTATGATGGTACGATCTTGGGCTGTGGGAAACCACCTCTAAAGGCACGGTCACTTTTTTCATTTAACGGGGCATCTTTTAATGTTGAAAGAAAGGTGCGTGTTTCTATGTTATGGGAAGGCGTTGTAATAAGTCCCATACACGGTGAACCCCCATTTTCTGAAACCGCGCAGTGGTTTTAGGCCCAATAGAAGAAAGGCCCGACACAGAAGAAAATAAAGGTGACAAAACAAAAGGACGCATGAACTGTATAGTAAGAATATTTAAAGGGAATCACAAGAATGAAAAAACCCGCCTTTCGGCGGGCTTTTTTAAAATCCTTCGCGTTCCATGCGTTTGCGCAAAAGTTTTCTAAAACGGCGACCCGCTTCAGCTTTTTCTCGCACACGACGTTCTGAAGGCTTCTCAAAACTACGACGCATTTTCATTTCTCTGAAAACACCTTCGCGCTGAAGCTTTTTCTTCAAAACACGCATAGCTTGTTCGAGATTATTCTCATGAACAGTAACTCGCAAAAAAATCACTTCCTTTCTGGTTAGTGTTCTCTATATATAGTCGTTTTTTTGGAAAATTTCAAATAGGAAACAAGGGCCCAGCAATATTGTATCACCAGGCCCCCATTTGTTAACGGTGGTTGTGATTTAAATTATGCAATAATGGCTTGCCGGCACGGAAACATGGTACGTGGCGTGATCCAACCTGGATAGAGCGGCCATCTCTTGGGTCAATACCCAATCTTTCCTTTCTTTGTTTGACGGAAAATGCACCAAAGCCTCTTAGCTCTACACGCTTCCCTTTTTCAAGAGCATGTGAAATTTCTTCAAAAATAACGGCAACAATCTTCTCAACTTCACGCGGAGATGTCGTTGGCATTTTTTCAGCTAATCGTGCTGCAAGTTCTGATCTGGTCATGTTATAACTCCCTCCATAACTTTTTTTGATAACTAATGATGCACCTGTTTTTTTTTCATGTCAATAAAGGCGATATTTTTTATTCATTATATGTAAGTACTTTTACATTTTATTTACATGACTAATACCCAACAAATCTAATAACAGCAAGAGCATTTCTTGGGTTTTTTTGCAAAGCCATAGTCGCAGATGGCGCTTTGTATCATCTTTCTCAGAAAGAATCGGGTGGGCACTGTAAAGCCGGCTAAACATCTGGGCAATATCAAAAGCAAAGTCACATAAAAAGTGGGGGCTTAAAGATTGATACGCGCGGTCGATGACTTCTTCTGTTTGTAAAATTTTCAGCATAAGGGCGCGCTCTGCTTCACTTAAAGTGCACGCATCATGTTTCAAATCACCTATTTTTTTCGATGTTTTATAAAAAAAAACAAAAATACGCACAAGGGCATAAAGCAAATAGGGGCCTGTCTTCCCTTCAAAGTTCATAAATTTTTTAAGGTCAAACTGATAGTTCTGGCTGGGGTTATGCTGTAAATCGGCAAACTTCAGTGCGGCCACCCCAATCGCTTGGGCACGTGCTTTGTCTTCCTCTGTCTCAAGATCGCCCCGGGCTTCTTTTATACGTGCGGCCGCTTCTTCAGATAACATCTGAATAAGTTCTTCAAGACGCATCGCCCCGCCCGAGCGTGTCTTGAAAGGCTTGTTGTCTGGCCCATTCATGGTACCAAACCCAATAAAGTCAAATGTTGTTTTATGGCCTACCTTTTGGGCTGCCCGAAACACTTGCTCAAAGTGCAAGCGTTGACGTCCATCAACCACATAGATTATACGCTCTGCATCAAAAGCATGCACACGCTCTTCAATCGTCGCCAAATCTGTGGTGGCATATAAAAACCCACCATCTTTCTTTTTAAGGATAAGCGGTGGCATTTCTTTTTTATCTGACGGAGAAGCCACATCAATAACAAGGGCACCATCACTTTTTCGAACTAAATTTTTTTTCTCATAAGCCACAATCATAGATGGAATAGCGTCTTGATATCGACTTTCCCCAAACCATTGTTCAAAAGACACATTCAAATGGGCAAAGTTTTTCTTCATGTCTTCAATGGATACATGCACAAAGTGTTGCCATAAAGCACGATACCCAGGGCGACCATTTTGCAATTCGTATGTTGCCGTACGGGCTTTTTCAGCTAAGGCTTCGTCTTCCTTACATCGGCTTGAAATTTGGGGATATATTTCTTGCAACCGATCAAGCGTAACAGGAGACGCCTCTGGATAAGGCCCCTTAAAATCACGATCAAAATAGGGAAGATCAGGATTTTTTTCCTGAAGTGCGATAATAAGCATACCCATTTGGGTGCCCCAGTCACCTAAGTGAATATCCCCCAAAACGGCATGGCCTTTATACCGACAAAGGCGCTTCAGCGCTTCCCCAATAATGCTCGACCGCAAATGGCCAACATGCATAGGCTTGGCTACGTTAGGGCCTCCATAGTCTACAATAACATTCTGGGGTGTTTCAGCTTTTATGGGGGCAATCCCTTTTGACAAATGTGTTGTTAAACAGGCATCCGTACACTTAAAATTAAGGAATCCAGGCCCAGCCACAAAAATGTCAAAGTTGGTGGTGGATGTGCTTAAAACTTCTTTCAGTTTATTTGCAACCTCAACGGGGTTTGTTTTTAACTTTTTCCCTAAAGAAAGTGCCACTGTTGATTGATAGTCTGACAAGTCAGGGCGATCAGATGCTTTTACAAAAGCAGGTTCATCATAAGCACATGCCTCAAGTGCTTTGGTTAAAAGATCAGTTATATGAAGTTGAAGGGAAATCATTTTTTTTCAAGTTATACAAAAAAGGGCAACAGAAAAAACTGCTGCCCCTTCTTTGGTTTAATACGTATCACCTTTACCGTGAATAGAACTCGATAACAAGATTGGGTTCCATTTGCACTGGGTAAGGCACATCTGCCAAATGTGGAATGCGCAATAGCTTTCCTTTCATGGCTTTCGGGTCTGATTCCATATAGTCAGGCACTTCACGTTCACCTGATTTTACAGATTCAATCACCATGGGAATCTCTTTGGATTTTTGGCGTACTTCAATAACATCGCCTTCACTTACAAGATATGAAGGAATGTTAACACGTTTGCCATTTACCAACACATGGCCATGGTTTACAAATTGGCGTGCCGCAAAAACAGTGGGGACAAAGCACAAGCGATAAACAACTGAGTCCAGACGGCGCTCTAGTAGCTCAATTAAGTTTTCACCTGTGTCTCCACGTTTAGAAGAAGCCTTTTCGAAAAGTTTTCTAAATTGCTTTTCGCCAATGTTGCCATAGTATCCTTTCAGCTTTTGTTTCGCTGTCAGCTGAATACCATAATCTGTTGGCTTCTTGCGACGCCCGTTTTGACCATGTTGGCCAGGGCCGTAACTTCTTGAATTAACCGGGCTCTTAGGACGTCCCCAAAGGTTAAGTCCAAGTCGCCTATTAATCTTATATTTAGTTTCTAAACGTTTACTCATAGTCGTTCCTAGTTTTTAATGTAGAACAAAACGCGCCGTTCCCATTCGAAAATGAACACACTCTTGTATACGAATTCGTATGAGAGTGTCAATGTTTTAAAGGAAAAAATCCAGGTTTTTCTCTTTTGACAGGGTTTGTTTTTTAACTATAATGGGTACTCGTTAATCAAAAACTAGGTATAACACATGAAAATTTCTTTATCTTTCCGTCGCAATTTTGTGCGCTCTTACTGCCTGTGAATGTCCTCTTAAAAAGGATGTTCGAAGAAACGTAACACAGCCGACACAGCTGGATATGGCCGTTCTTCTTATCTTCTTACCAGCAATAATTTAGCCGAAACAGGCGAACATATGGATGCAAACGGTCGTGTTTTAGTTCAAGACAGGGCGTTTTATGGGTATGATTCTTACAGCCTTGATGCCGGCAGCCGTGCCGCCCTCAAAACACAAAGCCAATGGCTTCAAGATAACCCAGAAATAAATATTACGGTTGTGGGACACTGCGACGAGCGCGGCACACGAGACTACAACATTGGCCTAGGTGAAAGACGGGCAAACACAGTAAAACGCTATCTTGTTTCCCAGGGGATCAGCAGCCGGCGCATCACTGTTGTCAGCAAAGGAAAAGATGATCCTGTTGTGTTTGGTTCCAATGAAGCTGCTTGGGCGCAAAACCGTGTAGCCATTGTTATCCCCAGTAAAATTCTATTTTAATTAGAAAAAATTCACTTTTTTTCAACTTCTTTATAGGCCTGTATCGATTATCATGACATTCTTGCAGAAGGATGTGAATGGTAATCGATCAGTCGCCCCACTACTTAACAAGAGGTCAACAGGAGATACTCATTAAAATTTTTGAGAAAGAGGTGTTTATAACCCCATATTTCTCAAAAAAGTGCACCCAAAGTCTAACGTAAGATATAAAGGAAAAAAATCTTTCTTTAGGTTTGGTGTACGCGCTCAAGAATTTTACCTTTGACAGGGATCTTTTAAACTACCTCTTAGAAATGGAAGATTTTATTAAATTTCTCAGGCACAATCTAATGATTTTAGATTGCGTTAATGAAAAATTTAGAAAGAAATGAGATAAAAAACTTTTCCTGATTGTTTTTTGTTCTATATATGTTCGATAAGAAAGTCATTTTGATTTCTTGTGGAGATATAAACAATGAAAAAACACCCCAGCGACCCGCAGCCCATTGATATTTTTTATTGGTTCGCGTGTCCGCGAACGGCGCCAAAAGCTCGAGTGGACACTTATCGACTTAGGAAATAGGCTGGGCGTATCCCATCAACAAATTCAAAAATATGAACACGGCATTACACGTATCACAGCAGGGAATTCTGTTCGAATTATCTGAAATTTTTGGGGTCTCTATCAACTATTTTTACGATGGTTACGAAGAACCCAACACCCAAGAAACACAAGACAAAAGATTGATGTTGTCAGACGCTCTCCCTTAAAATTCTTCTTGTTGAAGACGACCCTACAGATGAAATGCTGATTCGAAGTGCCATTCTTAATTCTGATCGACCGTTCAATATTCATGTTCTACACAATGGGCGTCAGCTTATTGATTTTTAAAGAACAAAACAGGATCAAATCGCTTCCCTCGTCCTGATATAATTTTTTATGAATCTCTCTCTGCCTTTCCTAAACGGTTTGTCTGCGTTGAAAGAAATTAAGCGCGACCGCACGTTGCAAGATATTCCTATTATCGTTCTCTCAAACAGTGTCGATAAAAAGATTTGATTGATTCCTATAAAAACTTTGCGAGCGGGTATATCAAAAAACATTCGACCACAAGCAATTTCGATCTCAAATTGCAGACTCTGTGAATTACTGGTCAACCATATGCTTGCCAAATATGTAGTTATTACAAAAGTTACGTGGTACAATCAAAGAAAAATGAAAATTTACTTTTTCTTCTATCTCTTCTTCTGCTGCGCAGTCAGCGCAGGTAAATTTGAAGACCTATGGGGCCAAATGTTTAAGGCACAGTCCCCAAGAAAGGAAGTGATTCATCTAAGCCTTGCAGAACGCCCTGGCATCAGCCCTTTTGAACAATTTTGGCATTTGAGGTGGGCGCTTCATGCCCCCCCAACGCAGCTACCCGAAAAAAAGCTGTTCAAATGCTTGAAAAAAAAACCAGTATTTCTGCTGATCAATTTACCCATGATAAAGCAGAGTTCGAGCGTGGCATGGCCCTATTACAGAAAGAACCCAATCACCCTAAAGTAACCGCACGTCTTCTTTGTTTCTATCATCTTCTAGCCACCGTTTTTATAGGAGAGGATGTTGACACAAGCCCCCTATCTCCCTTGCTCGGCATATCTCCTTTTCCAGTCAGCTTATTGCGTTATCAACCTACATTTACAAAAAGAGACACACTTAAAGAAAGGGCAAAATCTTTTAAGGCTGCATTTAAAGCCCCAGACTGGGTGCACGTGATCGATGCACCTGTTGATGCACGTGATCTAACGTTCAACAGTCTCCATTTCAAGCCTTGGTATTATGAAGGGCTTGCCCGTCAAGTGTATGACGTGCTTACGGTATCTGAATAGAAAGCTGTGTCTCACCCACAAAAAAACCGCCTGACGGGCGCATGTCTTTCAACAGTAAAAACCCTTTGGTGCCATCCTTGTATATGCTTTTTATGGTGCCCACTTTCTCTCCACACACCAAAACATCTTGTCCCACTTCAACAGGGCCTTCGGCCCGAAAGCTGTATAAATTTTTGCGCACCACACCTGTGTGTTTTGTCCGTGCCGTCAATTCCTGGCCCAAGTAACAACCCTTCATCCAACTAATAGCATTCAGCCGGTCCATCTGCGCTTCTAGGGGAATGGTTTTTTCTTGTTCTAAATCAAGGGGACCTTCAGGTACATTCAACAAAAAGCGCTGCGCTTCATAAGGTACCCTGTCTTCTGTGGCCTCTATTTGATTTTTGGGGCCAACACAAACAAACCCTAATTCAGGGTGCCGTGGATCTGTAAATATAGTTCCTGCAAAATCAGCGTCGGGCTTTTCAAGAGATACAGCTACACCATAATCTTCTAGGTGTGTCACCGTCACATCACTTTGCAGCCGATACATAGACAGTTTCTTTATAAATCCTGCGACATCCTTGTGGGCAGGGGTTAGTAAAATGGCATCCTCTTGGGGCACCAAAAAAAAGTCCCACATAAAACGCCCTTTGGCCGTAAGCATCAGCCCATATCGGGGGCCATCATTGATGGTGGGCACGGCTTGGGTAATCAACCCTTCCAAAAAAGAATGTCGGTCCTTGCCCATCACAGCAATAACACTTCGATAGTTTAAAAGACGCCACATTGACTGAATTGCTCCATTCGCTATGATGCAGATATGCATATATTATTCATTACATCAACTTATCTTGGAGATGCGATTCTTTCAACAGGCCTTCTTCAAACAGTGCTTAAAAAAATCCGAACGCTAAAATTACTGTGGCATGCGGCCCTATTGCTGCCCCTATTTTTAAACATCTGCCCAACTTAGAAAAGCTGATTATTATCGAAAAGAAAAAATTCTCTCTTCATTGGGTATCTCTATGGTTAAAAACATTTTTTTGTTTGTGGGATTTTGTAATCGATGTTCGAGGAACCGGTATCGCATTTTTACTGCCAGCAAAAAAACGAAAAGTATGGCAGTCATCTAAAACTGAGCGCCTTAAAAGTGCATCAAATTGCAGCATGGTTTGGTTTGTCTAAAACACCCCTCAACCATATTTGGACAGGCAAACAACATGTTGCCGAAGCAAAAAAGCTTTTGCATCCAAAGCACACATATATTGCTTTTTCACCCGCCGCCAACTGGGATAAAAAGTGTTGGCCCCTCACCCACTTTGTATCTTTAGCCCAAAAAATTCTTAAAACCCCAAAACCTTTCCAAACCCGAAATTTCTTATTTTAGGCACCGCCTCTCAACGAGAAGAAGTAGACACCCTGTTCCAAGGCTTAACTGAAAAGCACACCATTAATTTAATGGGAAAAGTTGATTTACTGACCCTCGCCGAATGTCTGAAAAATGCCAGTTATTTGTGGGAAACGATTCAGGTCTGATGCATTTGGCAGCCGCATGTGGCACACCCACCCTTGGCCTTTTCGGGCCAAGCCCGTTAAAGTATACGGCCCGTGGGGTCAGAAAACCCAAACGGTTTCTTTGAATGAACCCCTTAGCCACACCTTCAAACGTGTCGAAAAAGGGGAAAATGTGATGAAAGATCTTTCTGTCGAAAAAGTCTACAACGCTTCAAAAAACACTTATTTAAGAGGACGCGACAAAAGGGCTTCAATGGCGGTATCCACACTTTCTCCTTCATACAAAATACGATGAATGGTTTCACAAACAGGCATATCCATATCCATTTCTTCAGAAAGCACTTTCAAAGCCTTCACCGTATGAAACCCTTCAACGGTTTGATTTGCAACCAAATTTTTGTTGACCTTGTTCTCTTTTCCTAAAAGAAAGCCCAAGTTGAAAGTTGCGCGACTCGGCACTCATACACGTCAGCATCACATCACCCACACCAGCAAGGCCCAAAAGGTAGAAAGTTGGCCACCTTTAGCCACACCCAAATCTTTAATTTCAGCTAACCCACGTGATACAAAAGCAGCCAGCGCATTTTCACCCAAACCTCGAGCCTTAATAATGCCACAACCAATAGCTAAAACATTTTTCACAGCACCCACAACCTGCACACCCATCACATCGGTGCTTAGGTAAGGGCGAAAGTGCACATGGCAAAATGCATCTCGAATTTTCTCTCCCACTGATTCGTTTTCAGCGGCCACAACCGTACAAGCGGGTAAATTTTGAATAATTTCTTTGGCAAAAGTTCGGGCCGACAAAATACAGCAAGAGTTATCAACCAAGGAAGAAACCAGCTCGCCCACAAAAAGATTTGTTTTTGCTCAATCCCTTTGTCGCAATAACAAGGGCACATCTTTAGGCAACACATGTTTCACGCCTTCGATGCAATACCGCAATCCTTGAGCGGGCACCACAAACACAATTAAGTCAGATTGCGTCAAGACAGAAGGGTCTGCTGTAATGTCCATTTCCTTTGGAAAACTAATCTCAGGACAAAGAGGAACCGCCCGATCTTTTAAAACAGTCTTTACGTCATGCTCAAGGCCCAACATTGTTACACGTGCCCCTGCCCGATGCGCCGTCAACCCTAAAGCCGACCCCCAAGCACCTAACCCAATCACTGAAACCTTTAACATTTATCTTCTCTTTCTGTCTGTTGCTGCGTATACTGAAAACGTTCAATTTTATGAACAGAAAACCACAAATGAATTAAACGATGCAAGTTTTCCTTTGGACTTCTTTTTCTATCGCCGTCTTACTGTTTTTATTGTCTTCATTTTTTTGCGGCGGCTGAAACGGCGCTCACCGCCTTTTCTCGGCCCCGTATTCACCGTTTGGCCAAAAAAGGAAACGCCCGCGCCAAAAGAATCGAAGCGCTGGCCGCCAAAATGAATCACACCGTCGGCTCTATCCTTATTGGTAAAAATGCCATGGATATTTTGGGTACATCGCTGATGACAACGGTGTTCCTTCAATTATTTAACGAAACGGGTGTTGTCATTGCCACGATGTTGCTCACCCTTTTTATCATCATTTTTATCGAAGTGATGCCAAAAATGTACGCCATTTCTCAGCCCGAGCACATGTCTCTTTCCATTTCCTTGGTGATGCAGTGGTGTGTGCGCTTGCTCAGCCCCCTCATGTATGTGGTGCAAATTGTGTCTGAAAAAACCCTCTCTCTATTAGGTATGCGGATGGATCGTGTTGAAAGCTGGTCGTCCGCTATTGAAGAACTCAGAAGTGCCATCGATTTACATGGTAAAGAACGTCTCACCCATGAAAGCCACATGCTGCATAGTGTGCTCGATCTCTCAAGCCTCACGGTCGATGAAATTTTAATTCACCGCTCTGACGTCATGATGGTTGATGTCGATCAAAACATAGATGACATCCACAAGATGGTTCTTAAAAGCATCTACACCCGTTTACCTGTTTGGAAAAACAGCCCTGAAAACATCATCGGCATTTTAAACACAAAAACATTCATTCATGAATATGCAAAGCACCAGGGTAAAGACGACACGCTTCTCGATATAAAAAAAGTGGTCAGCAAACCTTGGTTTATTCCCGAAACCACCCCCCTTCTCCAACAAATGCTGGCCTTTCGAAAAGAGCGCCATCACTTAGCTTGTATCATTGACGAATACGGGTCATTTTCAGGCATTGTGTCCCTTGAAGATATTTTAGAAGTCATTGTGGGGGAAATTGAAGATGAACATGACGAACACAACAATCATATTCGTCCTACAAAAGATGGAGCTTATTTAGTTGAAGGCACTGTTACGATTCGTGAACTCAACAAACACTTTAACCTCGAAATTCCCGACGAAGATTTTTCAACACTTGCCGGGCTTCTGATTCATGAAAGCCAAAGTGTGCCCACTGTGGGGCAGCGCTTTCATTTTTACGGCATGCACTTCAACATTGTGCGCAAAGAAGATCAGCAAATTGATCTTGTACGCCTTGAAATTTTAAAAACATAACCATGAAAAACACCTGGGGCCAGGCGTGCCTTCATTTCATTTTTCCATCCTTGTGCCCTTTATGCAGGGAAGTGGTTGATCATGAAAGTACGCTTTGCGCCACCTGCTGGCCCAAGATTGAATTCATCGCCCCACCTTACTGTGATCAATGCGGCTTACCCCTTGAAACAGCATCTCTTCATGAAAAAGAAAAATGCCTTTCTTGCCTTCATCACAGTTTTTCTTTTATCGAAAATCGGTCGGCCATTCTCTACACCCATACGTCTAAAAAAATGATTCTAGATTTAAAGCATGGCCACAAACTTTCGATTGCGCCGCTTCTTGCCGCGTGGGCAGCACACAGAGGAAAGGCCGTTATTCAAAAAAGTGATCTGTTGGTGCCTGTGCCCCTTCATTGGACGCGCCTTTTAAAACGGGGTTTTAACCAAGCGGCCGTTCTCACACAACACATTGGAAAAAGGACGAATAAATCTTATTTATTGAACACTTTAAAGCGCATTAAAAAAACACCCTCTCAAGAGGGCCTTACCGCCCACGCGCGACAAAAAAATATGCAGCATGCCTTTGTGGTCGACAAACCCGAAAAAATAAAAGGGAAATCTATTTTGCTCATCGACGATGTGATGACAACAGGAGCCACCCTTGATGCCTCTGCAAAAGTTTTAATCCAATCCGGGGCAAAATGTGTTAGAACGTTAACAATAGGGCGCGTCAGGCCCCACATAAAGCACGAGTCAAACATATGAAAAAAGTTGTTATATATACCACCGACTACTGCCCTTTCTGTACAAAGGCAAAGCGCCTTCTGGATATGAAAGGGGCGAAATACGAAGAAATAGACGTCACCCATGACGCCGCCCTTCGTGAAGAAATGACAAAAAAAGCAGAAGGCCGCCGCACAGTGCCCCAAATTTTTATTGACGATGTGCCCGTTGGTGGGTGTGACGATCTTTACGCCCTTGACGAACAAGGACGCCTTGAAACATTACTTTCTTAACCATTAAATTATTATAGACACATATGTACAAAACACTTGTCCAAGATCTTGTAAATCAAAACCAATCCCTCGCTGTCGTTGGCCTTGGCTATGTCGGCCTGCCCCTTGCTGTTGCCTTTTCTGAAAAGGGCCTGCCCGTTGTGGGGTTTGATGTTTCTAAAGAAAAAATAAAACACTACAAAGCTGGCCACGATGTCACTCAAGAAGTGGGGAATGATCGACTCCGTCAAACCAATATTCATTTTACAGATGACACAATGGCCCTTAAAAAGTGCAAAGTATTTATTGTCACGGTGCCCACCCCTGTTCATAAAGATAATACGCCTGATCTTAGCCTCATTGAAAAAGCAGCGACCCTTGTGGGGCAGCATTTATCGGCTGGGTCAATTGTTGTGTTTGAATCAACCGTTTACCCCGGGGTCACCGAAAAAATTTGTATGCCCCTTATTGAACATGCGTCAAATCTAAAGGGTGGAAAAGACTTTAAGATCGGCTATTCTCCTGAACGCATTAACCCAGGCGACACGCAACACCGGCTTGAAACCATTACAAAAGTAACAGCAGGAATGGATAAAGAGTCAGGGGATGCCATTGGCGATCTCTACGGCCTTATCATTGAAGCGGGTATTCACCGTGCCCCCACCATCATGGTGGCAGAGGCCGCAAAGGTTATTGAAAACGCCCAACGCGACATCAACATTGCCTTTATGAACGAACTCTCTCTTATTTTTGATCGGCTTGGTGTCGATACTTTAGATGTGCTAGAGGCTGCTCGAACAAAATGGAATTTTTTACCCTTTATGCCCGGCCTTGTGGGAGGGCACTGCATTGGGGTTGACCCATACTATTTGGCCCACGCCGCCAAAGAAGTCGGCCACCATGCCCAAGTTATCTTATCTGGGCGTCATATTAATGATGCCATGGGCAAACACGTTGCCGAAAAAATCATCAAAAAACTGGCTCAAAAAGGTGCGCCCATCAAAGGGTCTAAAGTGGGCATTATGGGGCTGACATTTAAAGAAAACTGCCCTGACCTCCGCAATTCAAAAGTCGTTGATATCATCCATGAACTGGAAGATTACGGTGTCGATGTATTGGTGACAGACCCCCTTGCCAGCCCAGAAGAAGCCAAAGCTGAATACGGCATTTCTTTGCACACAGCAAACCAGTTACAAAACTTAGATGCCCTTGTTTTGGCGGTGCCTCACGAAGCATACACCCAAAAACCTGCCTCATCATTTAAAGGCTTTTACAAAAAAACAGACGCCGCACCTATTCTGTTTGACCTTAAAGGCATGCTCAAGGGACACGAACATTTATTTGATTATTGGCGGCTTTAAAACCAGTCCCCATCAAAATCTCCTGAATAATATCCTGAAGAAAAAGAGCCCAAAGAATATCCGGATGCCGCGCGGAGAAGAGTCTCTCAACATAGAATTCATATGCCTTTGAATGTCTTTTATTGCTTTCTTCACGCTTCTTTCATCAAACCGATCGCCCAGCTTCTTAAAGGCGCGGGCCATTTTTTCTAACTGGCGTATGATTGCTTGATATGTGCGCTTATATTCTGTTTTTGATATCTTCCCTTCTAGAAGAAGTTTACTTAAATTGTTCGTCTGGGCATTTAAATACCCATCCCAAATATAATAAATTAAAAATTTGTCAAACTTACGGCGAAGGCCGCACACAGCATGCCGCACAGCGTCCCCTTTTTGAAAAATTAAGGTCGCCTTGTGCTGAAGCACTAAAAGAAGCCGCACCCCCTGCTGACGTTAAAAACGTACATACCAATAAAACAAGAAACTGTCGCCGCATTTAAAACCTCCTTAATGCTGTGTCTCATCAAATAGTATCAAAGTATGTTTAAGGAATATAGTTTGTTATTTCCACCGATTATGAAACCATAACCATTGATCCGGGTGTTCTGTAATCCACTTTTCATACAGTTGGTTAATCATCTGTGCCGATGTGGTTGCATCTTGTTTTAACACCAGCGGCTTATGATAGGTAATCCGAAAAGCCACACCCTTTAAACGTTCTACTTGTACCGGAATCATTTTTGCACCCAATTTATAGGCAACCCGCGCGGGCACCACAGGGGTATACGCAGGGCGGCCAAAGAAGGGTACTTTTTCTCCTTCCGACAAGCGCTGATCCAATAAAATGCCCATGTTCTTGCCCGTTTGTAGGGTGCGCAAAAAATCCTTACTGCCCTCAGGTCCTTTCAAGATAATCGAAACATTGGGGTCATACCGCACCCACTTAAAAACAGGCGTGTCACCCAATTGTTAGGGGCGCGAAAGTAAGTGAATTTTCATCCCCGGCCGGTCAATACTAAGTGGGAATTTCCCAGTTTGCCATGTGTGCCGAAAAAAAAATGTGCGCATGGGGTCTTTTTCTCTTGCCTTCAAATCACAGCGGTCAATAATCTCCGTATGGTTTCGGGCAATTTTTTTAGGTGAGGAAACTCTCCCACAACACGCCCTAAATTTTCCCAGGCACCGCGCAAGATCTGTTCTCTTCTTTGAGGGAAAGTTTAGGAAAGACCTTTTGTATGTTTTTACGCCCACCTGATGTGTGGGTAAAAAGGGCAAAATGCGTCGTGCTAAAAAAACCCCTAAAATGAAGAAATTTTTGAGGCAAAACCCAAAACAAAAAACATACACTAGAAAAAGAGGAAGAAACTCAAGGGGTCTAAAAATATTTTTTCGGAATACTTTAGGCATCTTTTATTTTTCCATCACTAAAGAAAAAGGGTTTTTGATCCCTTCCATTTTACCCGGAGGGCAGGCCAAAACACATCTTTTTTTTGGGCTTTGTCAGACGACAAAAATCTTTTTCCGTGGTCAGTAATTTTGCTTGATGATGGGCAGCCCATTGATGCAGTTTTTTAATATCTTGCGCCGTGTAAGGATGGTGGTCTGAAAAAAGAACGTGTGTCTACAATCTGCACACCCTTTGTCCGCATGCTTTCAAAAAATTTTTCAGGGTGGCCAATCCCGGCGAACGCCACATATTTTTGGATTAAGTCTAAAGATGTGATGTCAGGCGTCATCTCGGCGCAAAAAATGGGTTTTTTATGTGTTTTCATTTCAGCTAAAAATCCGCTGAAGGGGTGCCAACCAAAATAATCCCCTGCCCGCTTAAGGCCGGCGGTTACACCTTCACGAAGTGGCCCCACCGGAAACACCTGGCCATTACCAAACTGTATGGCCGCATCAATAACCACAAGAGAAAGGTCTTTATAGATATGGGGTTTTGATGTCCGTCATCCATTAAAATGCATTCATACCCTTTTTTGGCCATAGCCTGGGCGCCCGCCAACCGATTTTTCGCCACCCATGTGGGGGGGCTGTTGTAGCTAAAAGCAAAGGCTCGTCTCCCACATCGCAGGCAGCATGTTGGGTGGGCGTCACCCGCAAAGGACCTAAAGGCGCCCGCCATACCCCCGCGATAAAATACCCACACGCACTTTTTTGGCTTAGTTTTTCAGCCAAGTCGCGCACGATTGGGGTTTTCCCCACACCCCTACAGAAAGGTTCCCCACACAAATTACTGGTGCCCCAACTTTTTGGGGTTTAATGGTACGCAAACGGTAAGCGGTGGTCCACGCATAAAGGGCGCTCGCCCAAGAAAGTAAAAATGTCCAAAAAGGGCGCGTGTCGTTGTCCAAAATCGGGGGCTTCATCATGATGCACCGATCATAGTCGATTCACGTCTTCTGCTCAAGATCTGGCAAAACTTCTTATACAAAATGAAAACCTTCTTTTTCAATAAGGGCTTTTTTAGAAGCAAACTTAGGCATAATTTTAACTACAATTGCCCAATCTTTTTTTTTTAATTTCCAAAGGCGCTTCTTCTACAAAGCCTCTAATTTCTTGGGGCGCCTCTGTTAATAAGTGCTCTTCTTTTACAAGATATGTGTTTATGCGTTCGGCCAATTTGCGATGTTTTGCATACATTTCATTTAAGATGGGCTTAACAAGCAGTTTATAAGACACGCCTTCACTTGTTTCTCTATAAAAGCATCAATACACTACCTTCTTTTATCGGGAAGCACACCTTGCTTCCATAAAAATGTTACTAAGTAGTGCTCAGATGCTGTGAGGGCCCGATTCACAAGAGCTTGGTCAAGTCGATCAAATCCTGTTAGGTCTAAGGAAGGTGCCCTTTTTCGAGTAACGTATCCACAATGTGTGTTCTGTGTTTATCAAAATTAAAAAACTCAAACTTAACGTTGGGATACCGGTGCATAAAATCAAACAAGTTATCATAGTGATCTTTCTTTTTAAAAAGGCCCTTCCGCAACATATGCCTCAAAAAGTCATATAAGGCTTTTTGGTCCACTTCATAAATTCTTGATAGATCGACCAAATGTGTGGATAAAAAACGCCTTGTTTCTTTAAATTCTGAGCATTAAAGTGAAACATTCTTTGCGCGGCAGAGCTTCCTGTTTTAATCATCCCCGCCAAAATAACAACACGCTTTTTAGACGTGCCTTCTTCTGCGGTCGCAGAGAATCCACTATGAAATAACGTTAGAAAAGAAAGTGAAAAAAGAAAGAAAAACAAAAAAACCCCTGTTTTTTATGATTTTTTCTTATTATCCCAACACAATCAGTGTTTGTAAAGAGCGTGCAAAGTGCGCCGTTGCGTTAAGCGCATCTAAAACTGAATATTCTTTTCAATTGTGTCGAGGGTGGGCTGCAAGATATTAATGTTTTTAAGAATGCTTTTAACTGTTTCCGCTTTCTTTTTTGTCTCCTGCGGATGTTTCAACAAGCCTTCAACAACAGCCCCTATTTTTTGAGGTGATTTCACTTGGATTGCCGCCTTATTCTTCAGCAACAGTCGCGCCATCTCTAAGTTATTTTCCATGTGGGGGCCAAAAACAGGCAGTGTTCCCAGGCGGGCAGGCTCAAGCACATTGTGCCCCCCAATGTGCGCATAAAGCGATCCGGCCATAAAAACAAAATTCGTCAGACTATAGAAAATGCCCAATTCACCCATGGTGTCGACAATAAACACCTGCACATCATCGGTAATTTTTTTACCCTCTGTCCGGTGCAGAAACGTCATCTTTTTTTTGCGCAACATATCGTGTATCGCGGGCAATCGCTCTTTGTGGCGAGGAATTAATATCAGCAACAGGTTCTTCCCCACTGTCTTCATAAGACGATGGTGGGCATCCACCATATATTGCTCTTCCCCTTCGTGGGTGTTCGATGCCATCCACAAAGGCCGACGGCCAATTTCTTTTTTCAGCTTATGCACGGCCCCCACATCTACAGAAAGTGTCGCCCCTTCAAACTTAAGGTTGCCAATCATCTTAATATTTTTCAGGCCAAAAACTTGATAGCGCTTAAAATCGTCATAGCTTTGGGGGAAGATAATTTGAAAAGACGATAACATTTTTTTAAAAAATGACTTTAAATAGGCCCAACGCTTATATGTTTTCTCTGACAGGCGGCCATTCAACAATACCAAAGGCCCACGCTTTTTCATTTCTAGAATCGTTGTGGGCCAATAATCCGATTCAGTGCGAAACGCAACACTCGGCTGCCAATAGTCTAAAAACCGTCTCACAAACAATGGGTGGTCAAGGGGAACAAACTGATGAATAGCACGATTACCCAGTCGTTTTTTAAGAAGTGTGGCCGCTGTCCGCGTCCCACTTGTCACCAAAAATTTAAGGCAGGGATCTTTTTTTTCAAATGCTTCCAGCACAGGTAAAAAGCTTAAACATTCACCATTGCTGGCTCCATGAAACCAAATTATTTTTCCTTTTGGGCGCTTTTGGCTGGGCTTTCCAAAACGTTCTCGATACCGAACAGGATCTTCCCGGCCCTGCCGCACACGATGGTGTGTCCACAACACCAAAAAAGGGCCCATCACAAAAGTAGTGTTTTATACACACAGTACATCATCTAGATACCCACACATCTATCTGCTTTTTGGCACACTGCATCCATTTCTTTTTTAAGGCGTCGGCGGCATGTCGCAAAATTTTTCTTAGACTGCGGAAAAGGCACCGGTGTGCCCCACATCAACACCCCTTTAGAAAAAGGAAACGGTAAGAAAAAACCGATCCCAAGAAGAAAGTCTTTTTGTGGCGCTTCACGGCATAGGTCACAGGAATCAAATCAGCTTTGGCCAAATAGGCCGCCATCACTGTGCCTTCCGACACAGCACCACAAGGGCCCTTTGGGGCCGTCTGGTGTAATGCCCAATGTTTTGCCCATACGGCTCAGTCGCACCATTTTTCAGCAATGCTTCTGTGCCTTTTTTCTTTGTCGATCCTTCCACCGTGCGAATCCCAAAAGGGGCCACTGTTTTACTGATAATACGCCCATCTTTGTGGGCAGAAATGAGCATATAAAATGTGTCTTTTTTTTTCCAGGCCAGTCTTTGCATAAGGCAACAAAAGCAACCGGGCATGCCAAAAGCAGGTGATAAAAGGCTTATTTTCTTTCATGTATTGGGCAGGCACGTTGAATCCAACTTTTTCCCACAAACAGGTCACATGAATAAGGCGCACATAAAGGGCCACTAAAAAAGCAACGATATCTTGAACCCATGTTTGTTTTAAAAGATACTTCACTTAGAATCCATCAATTGCCATTGGCACAGCCCCGCATAAACAGCGTTTTTCTTTAACAGTGCATCGTGGGTACCTGATTCAACAATCTGCCCCTTATCTAATACAAAAATTTGATCGGCTTTCCGAACGGTTGAAAGACGGTGCGCAATCACCAAACTTGTGCGGCCTGTCATAAGGCGCTCTAGGGCTTCTTGAACTTGGTGTTCTGACTCGGTATCAAGGGCTGAGGTTGCTTCATCTAACAACAAAATAGGGGCATTTTTTAAAATAGCCCGCGCAATAGAAAGGCGCTGACGTTGCCCTCCTGAAAGCTTCACACCCGACTCACCAATGGGAGTGTCATATCCCTGTGGCAACGCCATAATAAAGTCGTGAGCCGCTGCTTTTTGGGCGGCCATTTCAACTTCTTCTTGGGTGGCATTTTTGCGCCCATATAAAATATTTGCCCGCACGGTATCGTCAAACAAAATCACTTCTTGGCTAACAAGGGCCATGCCTTCACGCAAATTTTTAAGGGGAATTTGGTCAATGGGCAGCCCATCTATAAAAATCTTGCCACGGCCCACTTCATAAAACCGACAACAGCAAGTTCATCAGCGTTGATTTGCCCGAACCGCTTTGCCCCACCAGTGCAAACTGTTTTCCCTTTTGAAGGTGCATCGACACATCTTCTAAAACAGGGCCGCCCTCATCATAAGAAAACGTAACGTTCTCAATTTTAATGTCGCCTTCTCTGATGCGCACATCTTCCCAGGTGGTACCGGCGCGGTCTTGAATTTGGGGTGATAATCAAGAATTTCAAAAATGCGGTCCCCCGCTGCCAGCCCTTCTTGCAGGTTGGCATTCAAATTTGCCAAACGCTTCATGGGCTCGTAGGCCAATAATAAGGCCGATATAAATGAAAAGAAGGCCCCTGCCGTGCTGTTGCCTGAAATCACTTGATACCCGCCGTAAGAAATGACAATCACAATAGCCACACCACCCAATGTTTCCATCACCGGCGAGCTGATCGATTTAATGCGGTTTGCTTTAATGGAAAGCCGAAACAAATCTTCAATGGTTTTGCGCGCGCGGTTCACTTCATAGGTTTCCATAGCATAGGCTTTTACCAAACGGGCTCCTTGAAAAATTTCTTTTAAAAGCGATAAGAAAAACCCTGTTTCTTTCTGGGTCGACGTCGATACTTTGCGCATGCGCTTTCCGATGCGCACAATGGGCAACACAGCAACAGGAAACACAAAGAAGGAAATACTGGCCAAGAAAGGGTCTTGATAAAACATCACCGCCACCAAGAAAATAACGGTTAGTACATCTTTCCCAAAGCTGGTGATGGTGTTCGACACCGCACCCTTCATTAAGTTCACGTCATTGGTGCACCGCGAAATCAACACCCCCGTTGACTGATTGTGAAAATAACTTAGATCGGCATAGACAAGCCGTTCGAACAAATCATTTTGAATGTTGGCAATAATGCGCTGGCCAATATAATTCATGGTCAGCGATTCAAAGTATGCTGAAAGCCCCTTAATAAAAAACAAGCCTAAAACTGATAGCGACACATAGCGCAGCATCACAATGTTTTCAGATTTAAAGACGTCGTCGATCACCGATTCCATCAGCTTTGCAAGGCCGGCCGTGGCCGCCGCTGAAAAGCCCATAAATATAAGGGCTAAAAAAATTCTGAAACGATGGGGACGAATATAAGAAGTCCACAAACGCCCAAAAAGACGCGGGGGTTTTGGGTCGCTCATGCTGGCTTATTTCTTTCTAAAGCTATCAAGAGAAACCACCGTTCCCTTGCCTTCTCCTTCAAAAACGGGTTCGAGTGTTCCGTCAGCACTTTCAGATGCTTTGGACGCCCCTTTCGACAGTGCATCAAATGCTTGCACATTGCCCACCTTGGGGTTGAATTCCAATTCAAAGTTTTCGTCGGGGTCACTGACGTGGGTGATGGCCTGAAAAGGCACCACAACCGTATTGGGCACTTCGGTGTCAAATTTCACATCCACCGTAAAGTGGTTCTCTGCGACTTCTAAATTCCAAAACTCGTGCTGTAACACAATTGTAATTTCGTCAGGATATGCTTGCTTGATGTGGTCAGGCAATTGCACGCCGGGGTATCCTGTTAAAAAGCTGAGGTAAAAATGGTGCTCACCTTCGGTGCCTTCTTTGGCAATATGACGCAAAGCCGCCTTCACCACAGACAACAGCGCCCGATCAATCATCTGTTCATAATTTAGCTGAGCCATCTTTTTTTCCTTTCTCAATAAAAGTGGGGCATTCTGTTGCCAGGACCCCCGAAACCGCGCCAACCTAATTAGGCAGCAAGAGCAGCAACGCGACGTTGGTTGCAGTTAGCAGCCACACGACGACGTGCTTTGTTTTTGTTTGCATTTATAACAAACAGCCCGATAACGGTGGTACAATGCCGAGCAAAAACCTATCTTTACACGCGCGTCGATCCTGGATCACCCCCTAAAACATGTCCATAAATGGTGGAGGTGCCGGGGAACTGCCCCAGGTCCGCTTCGCTTATTACATAAGCCGTTTATTGCCATAGACGGTTGCCCATCACCCACAATATAAGCTTTTTTCCAGGTTTTTAAAGGGAACGTGTGTGTTCTTTTGGGGTAAAAACAAACCATCTAAAAATGTGGCTTGTGTCCGTACATAGGATGCTCTTAAGTGGCCCCCATCTTTATAGAGGGCGTGCCGCGGTCCCCAAACCATGCAATGGTCACCTGAACACAGGTTTTCATCTGCACACAAAAAAGACAGCGCCTGTCTTTTCAGCTATATTTAGCAAAATTTCATTTACAGGCGCACTTCTTTGAAACCAAGCAGTCGATTTTTCTTCTATAGGGTTAAAAACCCATTTACCCCAAAAATGTTTTCTTCAAAGATGATTTTGGGGTCATAAGGCGATCCTGATGGCATAGGAGAGATAATGTAAACACGCACACCACGCCTCACCATTTTGAGAATATTTTTTCAAAATCAAGCAACACTTTTTTCAGTATACGGCCTTCAGAAAGCCGGCCTTTTTGTAAAAGTGCTGGCAATTTCCTGATAAATATCCCAACCACTGTGCGCTTAGCACAACTGTTTTGATTTTATTTTTTTCTATAAAGTCAAAGACTTTTCCAAAAAAAGCACGCTCGCGCTTGTCACGCCCAACGCCTGGAAGCGGAAATCCGCCCCCCCAAGTGGCCATCATCACAGTAGGTGTGCCTGGGGCAAATGAAACAAGTCGATCAATGCGCGGGCCATACTGCTCTGCAGTACTGTCTCCAACAACCATAATCGTTGGCATCTTTTTTCCAATTTGATAAAAAGTTTCCCCCAGATAGTTTATCTTTTTCGCATTTTTCGATGGATAGTCCCAGTCTTTCATAGCGCCTTCTATGGCTTTCATTTGTGGTATTTTTACCGATACCCAACTTGGAATGGCTTCTTTGTAAACCAACCACCCCGCAGCACCAACAGCCATAAAAATCCCCACCAATGCCCATACCCAGAGGCCAGTAGGCCGTCGGCGAATGGGTGATTCAACCCAAACATACACACCATAAGAAAGAAGGGTTGCTGCCCCAAAAATAACCCCCCCTCCTACCAGAGAAATTGTGGCCCCTTGCACCATTTTATAAAAACAAATGAAAGGCCAATGAAACAAGTATAGGGGGTAACTGATGCGACCGAGCTTCACTAAAAAAGAAAAAGAAAGCACCTGTTTTACCCCATGTTTACGGGCATCTTTGCCCGTAAAAACCAAAAGAATGCCGGCAGAAAAAACCGGCACAGCAGAAAGAGTAGGAAAGCCAGGTGTTGCTGTTCCAAGAAAAAACAAGGACACCAGCAAAAAAAGAAAGCTCCCCCAAAACATAAGGGGCGCAAAGAGATCAAAACCAAACAAAGGCTTTTCAAACAGCGCCATCGCGGTTTGGCTCAGTCGCTTGTCCATCATCATGCGCGCTAAAAACGCGCCAATGCCCAACTCCCAAAGCCGAAAAGGCATCATATAAAAAACAAGCTTAGCGTGTGTTTCTTGAAAAAAGGCATAGCCCATAAAAGACAATACAATAAGACCACCTACCCACAAAAGAACAGGTTTTGTTTTTTGGCGCACCCCTAGAAGCCTGTATAAACACCAAAGAAAAGGGGGCCACAGCAAATAAAATTGCTCTTCAACAGCAAGAGACCACAAGTGCAATAATGGTTTTGTTTGCGCCCTAAATCAAAATACCCCTTCCTTGTACAGGGTAAGTTAGAGATAAAAACTACGGCGTCTCGCACATGTTTTCCCAACAGCAAATAGGTGTCGGGAAACATAACCAAAAAATCCATATCTAAACAAAGCCCACAAACGATGATGAGGGCTGGATAAATACAACGCACACGTCGTGCATAAAAATCAAAAAAGAAAATCTGTCTTGTTCTAGTTTTTCAAAAATATTTTTAGAAATTAAATAGCCCGAAATAACAAAAAAAACATCAACGCCTAAGAACCCGCCCGGAAAAACATGGGGAAACAAGTGAAACAAAAAAACAAATAAAACAGAAAGACCACGAAGGCCATCAATATGGGGGAAATAGTTTGGGGGTACAAACGGCACTTTTTTGGATAAAGCCATTCTATGCCACCCTCGAAAAGTGTATGCCTAATTCTTTTTTTCGCAACAGGGGCATAAAGCGCTCTTAAACAGGTTTCTTTTTAATTTTTTCGTCGATAAAGGCGGTATGTGCGGCAAGCTCTGCTTCAGAAACAGGAAAGGCCCGGGCTTCTTGAAAAGGCCGGTTTTTATAGTGCGAAAGAAGGGTGGCCCCAGCTTCTGCTTGGGTTTTTGCTAGCGCCGGTTTATCCGATGTCAAAAACCCAAGGCCCTGCTGTCGCCCACCCAACATTTCAAGATACACGGCTGCCAACAGCTCACAGTCAATCAAGGCCCCGTGCTTTTCACGGCCACTTAAATCAATTTTATAGCGCCGACAAAGAGCATCCAAACTTGCGGGCGACCCAGGAAACATGCCCCGTGCCAGCTTTAGGGTGTCAACCACAGGGTTGTTTAGAGACGTTGCATTTACGGCCTCAAGTTCGAAATTTAAAAAGCCCATATCAAACGGCGCGTTGTGAATCACCAGCGTGTCTGCTTGTATAAAATCAACAAACTCTTGATATATTTTATCAAAACAAGAAAAGTCTTTTAGAAAGTCAGCGCTAAGCCCATGCACCTTAAAGGCTTGTTCAGGCATGTCGCGCCCGGGGTTAATGTAGACATGGTAGTGTTTTCCCGTTGGCACATGATTTACCAACTCAAGGGCCGCAATTTCAACCAAACGGTGGCCCGACTTGGGGTCAAGTCCCGTTGTTTCTGTATCCAAAACAATCTCTCTTTTCATAGTGAAAAAAAACCTAATTAATCACAAATTTATCCACAGGCCAGTTTTCGTGTAAAAAAATCCACAGGGCGCAAACCCGCAAAAAACCTGGGTTTTTTTACATCTTCTCTTTAAGATGTTCAAAACACAAAAAAAAGCGCTTTTTATTCACATGCCCTTTAATTAGACGAAATGGCGCTAATTTTTGATAAAATGTCGTCCAGTTGAGCGCGGTCTTCCAACTCGAAAACCATCTTAATGTCCTGATGTCGGTTATAACCAATCAACACACGCACATCACATCCCATGCGTGATGATAAAAATCCTTCAATTTGTTCAATTTCTTGTTTTTCGTCTGGGGTTAGGTGATCCTGGTTGGGAGGATCGGGCGCCACAAAGCTCTCCACACCAAAGGCCACGCCTTCTGTTGCAGTCTTTTCAGCCAAAACCGTTCCTTGCGTCATGTCTTGATCTTCACCCTTCCCTTTCAGTTTTTGAACGTATACCTCGGCCCGGCGCACCGACATCTTCTTCTTTGCGATGAGTGTGGCCACATCAACCGCATTCTCAAGACCCACCACCGTACGGGCATGGCCCGGGGTTAAGGCGCGCGCATCAACCATCTCTTGCACCGCTTCGGGCAACGACAAAAGGCGGCATGTGTTTGCCACGTGTACGCGGGTTTTGCCCACCATGCGGGCCGCCTCTTCCTGGGAAATGTTCATTTTCTTCATGATGCGTGCGTACCCGCGCGCTTCTTCCATGGGCGTCAAATTTTCGCGCTGAACGTTTTCAACCAACGCAACGGCCTGAGCTTCTTCATCTGTTAGATCGCGCACCAACACCGGCACACGGTCGAGGCCAATTTTTTTGGCCGCCCGCCAACGGCGCTCGCCCGCAATAATTTCATACTGATTGTTCTCAAGTTGACGCACAATCAACGGCTGCAAAATACCGTTTGATTCGATAGAGACCGCCAACTGCTCAAGCTCGTCTTCTGTAAAAACGGTACGTGGCTGGCTGTCACCGGCCAGCAGTTGGCTGGTATACACTTCACGGAAGCCTTCCTTTTGATCGTAGGCTGCTTCTGCTCCCAACAACGACGATAGCCCCTGCCCAAGTCCTCTTTTTTTCATATACTTACCTTTTCTTCTTTTCGTATTAATTCAGACGCCAAGCGAATGTATGCTTGTGCTCCCGCACACCTAAAGTCATAAATCATGGCAGGCTTTCCAAATGACGGCGCCTCAGACACCCGAACATTTCGGGGAATAGTTGTTTGAAAAACTTTTTCTTTCAAATGTGTTCGCACGTCTTTTTCCACCTGCACACTTAGACGGTTTCGGTGATCAACCATGGTCAACACCACCCCTCCAAGGCAAGATTTGTATTTAAATTTTGTTGAACAATGTCAATGGTCCGCAACAACTGGCTCAATCCCTCTAGCGCATAATACTCACACTGTAAGGGCACCAGAACACCCTCAGAAGCCACCAAAGCATTCAGTGTTAAAAGGCCAAGCGCCGGAGGACAATCAATAAAAACATAATCAAACCCATTATTTTGAAGAGCGCGCTTTAAAACTTGTTCGCGCTCAAGAGCCGACACCAACTCAATCTCGGCGCCCGCCAAACTTTCCGTAGACGGCACCAAAGAAAGGCCAGGAATAGCTGTGGGATGGACAGCCGCCGCTAAAGGCGCCCCACGACGCAAAACATCGTAAATTGTTTTATTTTGCGCCCCTCGTTGATAGCCCACACCTGTGCCGGCGTTTCCTTGAGGGTCTAAATCGATGAGTAGTACTTTTTTTTTGGTAGCGGCCATTGCGGTGGCAAGATTAACGGCTGTGGTTGTTTTTCCCACACCCCTTTTTGATTTGCAATGGATAGGATTCGTGTCATATCTATTTTTACCGTGACACCGGTTTTTTTCAATATCTCGAACATGCTTTTTAATATTTGTTATATGCACCACATGGGCGTTGGGATCTGTTTCGCTGGGAAAGGCTTTTACACCAAAAGAAATTTTTTTTGTGCCACCTCAACCTCTTCAAGGGCCCGCGCGCCCTTTAATAAAAACAAAGGTGTGATCTTTTTAACCCAGGGCGACACCCATTCCAACAAGCGATCAAGCGGTGCCATGGCCCGACTCACAAACATTTTGACGGCGGCTTTTTAACGCTTCGACACGCGCGTTCATCACTGAAAAACGCCGATTTGTTTCACGTGAAACATTTTCCAAAAAATCGCACTTCTTTTGTGTTGCGTCTATTAAGTACATTTTTGGCACCCCCAACAAAGACAGCACCACCCCTGGCAAGCCAGCCCCTGTACCTAGGTCCGTTACGCTGTGCGCATGACACACATAGGGATAAAGCTGCGCCGAATCCACAATGTGGCGCACCCAAATATAGGGCAGCTCTTTCGGGCCAATAAGATTTTGTTTTGAAGAGGCCTCCGCCAGAAGGCGCACATAGGTTTCTAGCGCCCCAATTGTTTCACGTGAAACAATGGTGCCTGCCACCATCTCAAGGCGCCCTACAACATCAAGGGGACACTTTAGTACCATGTCTAGCTGTTCATAGAATCAAAAAAGTCTTTGTTTTTCTTGGTTTCTCTTAGTTTGCCCAGCAAGAACTCCATGGCCTCGACGGTGCCCATGGGCGACAAAACGCGGCGCAACACCCACATTTTAGAAAGCGTCGCCTTGTCAATCAACAAGTCTTCTTTGCGTGTTCCTGACTTCGCAATGTCAATCGCCGGGAACAGGCGCTTATCTGCAAGGCGTCGGTCTAGAACGATTTCCGAGTTGCCCGTTCCTTTAAACTCTTCAAAAATAACCTCGTCCATCCGAGAGCCCGTGTCAATCAAGGCCGTGGCCAAAATGGTAAGCGAGCCGCCATTTTCGATATTGCGCGCGGCACCAAAAAAACGCTTTGGACGCTGAAGGGCGTTTGCGTCCACACCCCCGGTCAACACCTTCCCAGAAGAAGGCACAACCGTGTTGTAGGCCCGGGCCAAACGCGTGATGTTGTCTAACAAGATCACCACATCTTTCTTTTGCTCAACCAAACGTTTTGCTTTCTCAATCACCATCTCAGCCACTTGAATGTGGCGCTGGGCAGGCTCGTCAAAGGTCGAGCTCACTACCTCACCCTTCACCATGCGCGCCATGTCTGTGACTTCCTCTGGTCGCTCGTCAATCAGCAAGACAATCAAATACACATCCGGCTGATTACGGGTAATCGCGTGGGCAATCGACTGCAACATCATGGTTTTACCCGATCTTGGTGGGGCCACAATCAGTGCCCGCTGGCCTTTCCCAAGGGGGGCTACCAAATCAATAACGCGGGTGGTGAGGGCTTCTGTGGGGTCATCCAGGTCTAGGGTAAGTTTGTCGTCTGGGTAAAGGGGCACTAAGTTATCAAAGTTAATGCGTTGCTTGAGTTTTTCGGGGGGTTCAAAGTTAATGCGGTTTGCTTTAACAAGGGCGAAGTAGCGCTCGCTTTCTTTTGGCGCGCGAATTTCTCCCTCAACCGTGTCCCCTGTGCGTACACCAAGGCGGCGCACTTGGCCGGGTGAAATATAAATATCGTCGGGCCCCGGCATATAGTTTGCTTGGGGCGATCGCAAAAATGCAAACCCATCGGGCAACACCTCGACAACGCCGTCCCCATAAACAGCCGCTTTGTTCGAGGCCGTCTTCCTTAAAATAGAATAAATCAAGTCCTGCTTCTTCAAGGTACTGGCGTTTTCAACGGAAAGCTCTTCAGCCAACTTTAGAAGGTCTTCGGGGCTTTTTGTTTTTAGATCAGATAAATGCATGCGTTGAAATGTCCTTTAAGAATAGGGTGGGCGATCGCCCGCGTTGATGTAAATAATTTAATGATGTTCCGTAGAGAAGTTATTCTTTAAATATAACTATATATTATTGTTGTATATTATTGTCCTGTTTATTGTAAAGATAAAATTTTATGCACGCTTTCGTACACAGAAAACAGGGGCCTTAAGGCCTTTAAACAAGCTACAATCCCAAAGTAATACATGTTTGTGTAAAAAACAACACACAGTCCATAAGTTTGTGTGTGTTTTTGGGAAAAAAAAGAATAAGTTGGGCGAAATATCCAAAAAACCTACTTTTCCACAGATCGTGCTAATGTTTTCACAGCCCCAAAAAGGGTGTGTACGTCGTCTTCGCTGAGCGGGGTGCGCAAGAAAAGATCGCGCAGGTTGTGCTTCATTTTAAGGGCTTTTTCTGCGGGCACAAAAAAACCTTTTTCCTCTAGGGCGCTTTCCAGTGTTTCCAAGAAAGCATTAACTGTTTTTTTGGGGGCTTGCTGGTGAGGCTGGGGGGTGTCGAGCGCACTGTTTTCATAGGAAAATGCCGCCAAACACACGGCCACAGCATGGGAAAGATTTAGTGATGGAAATGTAGGGTTGGTTGTAATGGTCAGCGCGCGATGACAAAACGAGATATCTTCATTGGAAAGCCCTGTTTTTTCAGGACCAAACACAAGGCCCAAGCGATTAGCCGCAAAAGCGGTGGCAACAAGCGCATCTTCAGAAGCGACGTTGGGCCCCAGTGTCATCCATGTTTTTTTAAGGTCACGCTGGCGGGCTGTTACAGCCACAAGTGTGGATAGGCCCTCTGTGGCCTCTTTTAAAGAGGGAAAGTCTTGCACGCGCACGTGTTGGGCGGCGCCGGCAGCAACGGTAATGGCGACGGGGTTGGGCCAGGCGTCCCGCGGGGACACAAGCCGTAAGTCTGCCCCGCCAAAATTGGTAAGGGTGCGCATCACAAACCCAATGTTTTCCCCCATTTGAGGGGCCATAAGAATGATTGTGGGGGCACTCATGAAAACGAAGATTTGCACGCCCGACGCAGGCGGTCATTAATGGTGACGCCCAGGCCCTCTTCAGGAATGGGCGCAACCGCAATGCCGCTATATCGGAAGGGGTTGTCGAGCACATGAAGAAATTGAAAAAGATTTTTGGCAGCCTCCTCCAAAGACACAGACGTGCTTAGGTTTATGGTTGTGTCTGGGTGCTCGTTTCGGCCAAACGCAAGGAATGCCTCGTCCTTTTGGGGCGCCCACGCGTTCATGCGGAGGCGCAAATTGGGCGCATAGTGCCGGTCTGTTTGGCCGGGGGACACAATCTTTTTGTTTCTTTGGACAGCAGTATTGGTATGGCGGTGTTTTCTTCAATCTCGTCTACGCTGATGGCGCCCGGTCGCAGAATGTGTAAAATGCCCTTGTCATAGGTAACAACCGTTGATTCAACCCTTTTTCTGTGGCACCGCCATCTAATACCAGGAGGTCTGGAAAGTTTTTTTGAACATGAGCGGCCGTGGTTGAGGTCAACTTTCCAGAAAGGTTGGCACTGGGGCCCTGAAGGGGGGCGCCCACTTCTTTTAAAAGGGCAAGCAAAATAGGGTGATTTGAAAACCGAAGGGCGACGGTTTTAAGCCCGGCGCAGGCAAGAGGGGCAATGTTAGCACCCTTTTTAAGAGGGACCACCACCGTTAAGGGCCCTGGCCAAAAAATGTTTGTCAGGTCTTTAATTTTTTTTGGGGCAGGGTAGCAATAGATTCAGCCTGTTCCATGGAATCAACATGCACAATAAGGGGATTATAGGCGGGCCGCCCCTTGGCTTTGTAGATGGCGCTGACGGCCCGATCAGACGATGCAAGGCCACCAATGCCGTAAACGGTTTCTGTGGGAAAAACAACAAGACCTTCTTTTTTAATATTTTTGCGGCCTTTGCTATGTCTGAACACACATTTTTAGGCCAAAAAAGGAAGGAAAATTTTCTTTGTGGTGTTGGTCGGGATCGGTTTTCTTTTTGGGGAGATAGTTCATGGTGCCTTGCTTCAAGGTGTCGTTGGTCTTTTTTGAGGGGCCTGTGGTGCCTAGGGGCGGATTCGAACCGCCGACACACGGATTTTCAGTCCGTTGCTCTACCAACTGAGCTACCTAGGCGAACACTACTTTAAGTTTTCTGTATAGTGCAAAAAGGGGGTGTCTATAGGCGGCGCTGTAAGAATTAAAAATTAATCCTAATTATGAATCGCACTTAACAAGGATAACCCTATTGAAATTTCTTAATTTTATTATTATTTATATTAACGTATTTCTATAAACACGAAAGGAATAGATATGATTCATTGGTTAAAAAGTTTGTTTGTTAGGTTTTATGTGTGCCCTAAGTGTTTCGGGGTACGGTGCTGCTGGCGACTTGGACGAAACCCCGGCAAGCACTATGAGGACCTCACAAGTTTTTTGAGCTTATTGAGTCGTTGGGGGTGTTTTTGATGACCGCGCACATTACCTTCAAGAGAGGTTGCGTCGCTCTGTGGGCGCGCGTGGAGAACGACGGGTTGGGGAAGAAGTCATCTCTCAAATAGCGGGGCAGCTGACAAGCAACGAGAACACAAAAACAATTGTTGCAGGGAGTCTGAGAGAAAGCCTTTTATTGTGCCAACAAACAGGAGTGTACAAAGACTTGTTTTTGACGGCTTTAAAAACAAGAAGACGCCTTGTTCGTGATCGGACAAAAGGGTGGTCAACCAGTAAAGAACACCCCGTCGATCTTTTAGTCAGTTTGAAAAGATAAATCAGTGGCATTTTGGTGGTTCTCCGAACTGGGGTGAGGGATCCGGTGTCTTGGCAAAGGAAGCTGACGAGTCAAAAGGGTTTTTGGACGATCTTTCTTATGTGATAAACACGGTTATTAATTGGTCGTGGAACAGGATTTTAGACAAAACAGTTCTAGGAGACAGTGGGTGGGATTTGGTGAATAAGTCTCCATCTGTGTGGCCTTTGTTAGAAGGTGCGGACCACATAGAAACCATTGGAATTGATCATGGGACGCCCTATAATTTGATAAATGCCATCGCCACCAAGCTGTTTGGTGATCGTAAAGAAACTCTTGACGTTTATTGTGATGTTCCTGAACTCAATCAAGTGCAAAGAGAAAAGCTAAGAAGTGGTACACCAGATAAGCATATCTATATGATTGCAGAGGCGGCTGTTCGTGAGTTTTTTTCCAAGAGCAATAAAGTGGAAGAGTGAAGAAGGAAAAGATTATCCCACGCTTTCAGAGGAGCAATATAACAACCTTATGGGGCGTAATATCATGATCAGAGACGCAGCTAAAAAACTTGTAAGTAACTATAAAAGGACGCTGCGGCCCATAATCAATAACACAGATTTTATCCATGATGGAGAGCTGAGCGCGTTACGTTTTTCCTATGAGGCCGTTCATCACCCCCTAATGCCAAAGGAAGAAACGGTTTCTTCAGAAGACAAAGGATTTCTTGATTTTCCTAACCCAACATCCAAGCCAAAACAAAAGAGGCAAAAGAAAAAGAAAAAGCGCCTGGAAAACCAAATCCACCTAAGCACAAGGATGAAGAAGAAGCGTCGGCAGCAGTTGCTGCGCCTGTTGAAGAAAAGAGTTTGTACGACGAGATGTGCGAAAGGCAAGAACTGTCGTTGACTCCATTAGAAGGCGCATACCATCAGGTGGATACAAGTCTTATAGGCGACACAGATGCGCCACCATACGATGTGTTTGATATAACAGAAGCATTGCAAAAAGAATACCCTTATGACTATCCAAGACCCGCACGTATGCGCCCAGAAATTTTAGAACAAGAGCACCCTATACGAGTACTCACAGATGACCAGCAAGCTAAGGCTGATCGAATCTTTTCGGCGCCACCACACACAATTACCTATCAAGAATTTGAAAGTTTGTGGACAAGCCTTGGGGATCTATGCGGGGAGAAAAGGGTCGCATCGTACCATGATTACCCCCGATGGCGCAGCTATGTGGGGCACTTACATCCCCATGGTGGGCATAATTATGGCCCCCACGGTATCAAAAATTTACGTGCGGCCTTGTATTGGATGGGATGTCGCCCTACTGAATAAGAAAGCCACGCTCTAAAAAGCCCTTAAAAGCTTGCCCCTATTTTAAATTTTAATGGGGGCATATTAGGGTATAAAGCCCTATGAAACACAATATTGATCATCAAGTTGTTCAAGATTTCGGAGATGAATGGGATGCCTATCGTCAAACGCAAATTCTTGGGACCGAGGCAGAGCGTTTATTTCAGGCATATTTTTCTGTTTTTCCGTGGGATAAACTTCCTAAAGAAGCAGTGGGAATGGATGTGGGCTGTGGTAGTGGAAGATGGGCTTATTATGCTTCCCAAAAAGTTGAACCCTACATTGTGTTGACCCTGCTGAAAAAGCACTGGCTGTGGCGCAAAAGCAATTTAGAAGATAGAAAAAATTGTCGATTTCATAAGGCGGATGCGCTGACACTTCCATGAAAAATGAAAGCCTCGACTTTGGCTATTCACTAGGCGTTTTGCACCATATTCCGGACACAGCCCTAGCCCTGCAGGCGTGTGTGCGTAAGCTGAAGAAGGGTGCGCCATTTTGCTGTACTTATACTATCGATTCGATAATCGCCCATTCTGGTTCGTTCAGCTTTGGCGTTTGTCTGAAATTGGTCGTAGAAAAATATCAAAGCTGCCGTTTCGTCAAAAACTTTGGGTCACAAAATTAATTGCGGCATTGATATATTACCCCCTCGCGCGCTTATCTTTTCTGTTGGAAAAATAGGTTTTAACGTGAGTAGTATGCCCTTATCAACCTATCGCCACACTTCTTTTTATACGATGAAAACAGATGCCCTGGATCGCTTTGGAACCACACTAGAGCAACGTTTTACAAAAAAAAAATGCAGGCCATGATGGCGCGTGCGGGGTTAAAAGATGTGGTCTTTAGCGCACTTGAACCCTATTGGTGTGCGGTGGGTGTGAAAGCTTAAGCTACTCAAGATAAAGATCGTGTTGCGCGTTGATGTTTCTTCTCTTTTCAAAAATGGCGCGTTTGAGGTATAGTGTGAAAAGAGTTTTAAGTGTAAAGGATTGATTTTGAAACGACCGATTTTTTCGCACATTCATAAAGAAGGGTATGTGTTTGGTGCTCTTTTTTCGCGGGCGCTGTTCTTTTGTGGCATGTGCACCCCTATTTAGGGAAACTAGGGCTTCTTTTGACCGGATGGTGTCTTTATTTTTCAGAAACCCAAATCGAGTGGTGCCCCAACGCGAAGGCCTTATTGTGAGCCCCGCAGATGGTGTCGTACAGTTGATTCAAACCGTTGTGCCCCTGAAAGAGTTGGGCCTTGGCAAGGTACCCCTGACACGGGTAAGTGTGTTTATGAATGTCTTTAATGTGCATATTAATCGCGCACCGGTGGCAGGCAGGATAGAAGTGATTCACTATCACAAGGGCAAATTTCTTAATGCTGAGCTGGACAAAGCAAGCGAGCATAACGAGCGTCAGTTGTTTTGCGTTAAAACAGACAGTGGAAAAAAAGTGGGCTTTGTGCAAATTGCAGGGCTTATTGCCAGACGGATTCGTTGTGATGTTTTTGAAGGTCAAAAAGTAGGCCGCGGCGAGCGTTTTGGGCTTATTCGGTTTGGGAGTCGTGTGGATGTGTTTTTGCCAAAAGGTGGCGCCCCTTGTGGCTTTGGGACAAAAACCATTGCCGGTGAAACGGTGATTGGAGACTTTCAATCAAAAGAAAAGCCCTGGGAAGGACATGTTGTATAATGGTACGTGGACGTCGCGCAAAAAAACAAAAACCCTTTTTCGCCAACATTGAAAGCATTTCCATTTTCACGGTTTGTGCCCAATCTTTTGACCCTGACAGCGTTGTGTGCGGGGCTGAGTTCGATTAAGTTTGCGCTGGTTGGTCGCTGGGAAGCCGCGGTGACGTTGGTGTTTGTGGCTATGATTTTAGACGGTATGGATGGCCGCGTGGCGCGCCTTTTAAACAGTGCTTCAAAGTTAGGGGCTGAGCTTGATTCCCTTGCAGATTTTTGCAATTTTGGAGTGGTACCTGGCATATTGGTGTATCTTTTTTCTTTAAAAAACTTGGGCGTGGTCGGGTGGCCTATTGTTCTTTTTTACACCCTATGTATGGTGTTGCGCCTTGCGCGGTTTAACACACTTTTAGACCAACCCATGGGCAATTATTTTATCGGGGTGTCGGCGCCGTTTGGGGCGCTTTTGTCGTTGACTCCGTTGATGTTGTATTTCCAATTTGATTATATGTTGCGCCCTGCTTTTTATGGGGGGTGGATTTTTTGTGTTGCCTGTGCCTTGGTAAGTCGTGTTCCCACATTTTCACTTAAAAAAGGAACAGTTGCCCGGCCATGGATTTTACCTTTATTTGTTGGGGCGGTGGTGTTTGTGGCCATGATGATTTCGGCGCCATGGTTGATGCTGTCGCTGTTAAGCTTAATTTATGTGGCGTCGATTCCGTTCAGTATGCGCCTTTATAAAAAGCAAGAATCTTAATTTTTCGTTTTTTCAGGATACCGACAGAACATCTGCACGGGGCAGTGTAGGCAGAGGGGCTTTCTCGCTTTGCAAACATAGCGCCCATGAAGAATAAGCCAATGATGGGCATGCAGACGGTAAGGGGCGGGCACAACAAGGTCGAGTTTTTTTTCCACCGCTTCGGGTGTTTTTCCAGGCGCGAGCCCTGTTCGATTTGATACACGAAACACATGCGTATCAACGGCAAACGTTTCTTTTCCGAAGGCAATATTTAACACAACATTGGCCGTTTTAACTCCCACACCTGGAAGCGTAATGAGCGCTTCTTTCGTATTGGGCACGTAGCCGTTAAGAGTATCTACCAACATTTGAGCTGTTTTGATGATGTTTTTGGCTTTTGTGTGATACAGCCCAATGGTTTTGATGTGGCTTTTTAGGGCATCTTCACCAAGGGCCAACATGTCTTCAGGGTTTTCACGATTTCAAACAGCTTTTTGTTGCCCGATTCACGCCAGCATCCGTTGATTGGGCCGACAAAATAACGGCGACAAGCAAGGTAAAAGCATTTGTATGTTGAAGTTCGCCCTTGGGGTGGGGTTTTCTTCTTTTTAAGCGGGCAAAAAGAGAGGAATGTCTTGCTTACGCATGAAAATATAGCAGGACAAAAGCGCCTAGAAGAATGCGGTAAAGACCAAATAAAATAAGGCTGTTTTTCCGAAGCCACCACATAAAGAAATAAAGGCTGCCATATCCTACGCAGAAGCAGGCAAAAAGAATCACAAAGAAATCAACACCAATGTAAAAGAAGGTGTCGTTCAGGGTCGCTCGAAACAACAAGGCAAGGGCTCCAACCCCAATAGGGATGGATGTTAAAAAGAAAACTTGGCGGCATCTGTGCGTTTCATCCCTAAAAGGCGAGCACCTGTAAGGGAAAGCCCCAGCCGGCTGGCCCTGGAATAAAAGCACCTGCTTGAAAAAGGCCAATCAGAAAGGCTTTCTTATAGGTGATGCGTTCATATGTTGTATGGTGTTTGCCATACAGATCAGCCCCATCATCAGCAAACCAAAAACAATCGACACCCACCCAAAGAGGCGCACCCCAGTGAGTGAGATGATCCACGTAATGGTGGACCAAAAACCCAATGCAAATAACGGGCAGGGTGGCGACACATATTTTTAGGCCCTGATGAAAAATAGGAGAGGCATACCCTTTAAACACCCCGAAAAGCGCCCCAATCAGGGCTTTTATTTCGGTACGAAAATAAGCAAACACAACTAAAAGTGTGGCGAAATTGAGAATGACTTCTGTCAGGCGGCCAGCGCTGTGCAGGTTAAAGAGGTGGCTGCTAATAAAAAGATGGCCCGACGAACTGACGGGGAAAAATTCGGACACGCCCTGTATCAGTGAAAGCCAAAAGATATCCATAACGTTTTCACCCTACCAAAAATAGGGCAGGGGGAAAAGGGGGGAAACGCTGACTAAGCGAAAAGGTTATTTTTTGCCTTCATGACGGGCAATGACTTCGTCGATGCTGCCGGCCATGTAGAAGTCAGATTCAGAGATATGATCATATGTGCCATCAACAATGCCTTTAAATCCCCGCAATGTTTCTTCAAGGGGAACAAGCGCGCCCTTAATGCCTGTAAATACTTCGGCAACATGGAAAGGTTGCGATAAAAAGCGTTGAATTTTGCGGGCGCGATCAACGGTAAGTTTGTCTTCGTCTGACAATTCATCCATACCAAGAATCGCAATAATGTCTTGAAGAGATTTATACGTTTGAAGAATCTCTTGCACTCGGCGTGCCAGCTGATAGTGTTCCTCACCTACTACGCGGGGGTCGAGAATACGAGACGAAGAGTCAAGAGGATCGACGGCCGGGTAAATCCCCAGTTCGGCAATTTTACGACTAAGCACGGTTGTGGCATCTAGGTGGGAAAAAGAGGCCGCAGGAGCGGGGTCTGTTAAGTCATCGGCCGGCACGTAAACGGCCTGCACACTGGTGATCGACCCTTTGTCTGTTGACGTGATGCGCTCTTGCAGTTCGCCCATTTCAGTGCCGAGGGTGGGCTGATATCCAACGGCCGATGGAATACGGCCAAGAAGTGCAGAAATTTCGGCGCCCGCTTGGGTGAACCGGAAAATATTATCCACAAACAATAGAACGTCTTGGTGAGCCGCGTCTCTGAAGTGTTCTGCAACCGTTAACCCCGTTAAGGCCACACGGGCACGGGCACCGGGTGGCTCATTCATTTGGCCA
The DNA here is from genome assembly GCA_022646525.1 of Holosporaceae bacterium. Classification (GTDB taxonomy): domain Bacteria; phylum Pseudomonadota; class Alphaproteobacteria; order UBA7879; family UBA5542; genus UBA5542. The sequence continues at coordinate 356,198 of CP060261.1, forward strand.
TAAACAAGGGAAGCTTTTGAGTTGTCTCCCTTTGTATCGATGACGCCTGATTCGATCATTTCATGATAAAGATCGTTGCCTTCACGGGTGCGCTCGCCTACGCCGGCAAACACAGAATAGCCCCCATGTGCTTTGGCGACGTTGTTGATCAGCTCCATAATCAAAACAGTTTTTCCAACACCCGCGCCACCAAACAAACCAATTTTCCCACCACGAGGGTAGGGGGCTAGCAAATCAAGCACTTTGATGCCTGTGATCAACACTTCTGTTTCGGTGGACTGTTCGTTAAATGCAGGGGCTGGCCGGTGAATGGGAAGCCGGGTTGTGGCGTCTATGGGCCCACGCTCATCAATCGGGTCGCCCAGCACATTCATGATACGCCCAAGGGTTTTTTCTCCTACAGGGACAGAGATAGATTCGCCTGTATCAACCACTTCTTGGCCACGATAAAGCCCTTCTGTGGTGCCCATGGAAATCGCCCGAATTTTACCGTCTCCAATTTGAAGGGTGGTTTCTAACACAATTTTTTTGTCGCCTACTTGGGTTTCAAGGGCGTTTAAAATTTGTGGCAATTTTTTGGGAAATGCACGTCTACAACGGGCCCAATCACTTGGGTAATGGTACCAATGTTTTTTTTTCTTATCAGTCATCTTTATACACTTTCTGCCCCAGAAATAATTTCTATCAGTTCGCTTGTAATGGCGGCTTGACGATTTCTGTTATAGGTTACATATAATTTGGCCAGCATGTCTTCAGAACTTTTTGTGGCGCCGTCCATGGCAATCATGCGGGCACTTTCTTCACTGGCACGGCTTTCTAGCATTGCGAAATAAAGCTGAGATTTCAAGTGGTTTTCGCTCGCTTTTTTTACTAATGAAAGATAGCTTGGTTCGACTCCAAATAAAAGGGGCGGGGTAAAGGCTTCTTTTTCTTTAAAGTTTTTATTGTTTTCAAGAAGACAATCTTCAAACGGAATAAGGCTGTGTGCTTTGATGGTGGACACAAGCATGCTTTGAAAGGCCGTATATACAATAGACGCTGTGCCCACTTCTTCTTTGTGCACTTTTTTAATAATGTGGTCGACAATTGTTGATGCATATACCCAGGGGACTTTTTCTTCGGGGACAATGTGCTGTTCAACAAGTTCTCGGTTTTGAGGGTGGAGGCCTGAAAGTGCCTTTTCTCCAAAACACATAAGGGACACTGTTTTACCTTCTTTTTGAAGGCGGGCAATTTCTGCATTAGCTGTGCGCCCAATATTCACATTAAACCCACCACAAAGGCCCCGGTTTCCAGACACAACAACAAGCACATGGTGGGTGCTTTTTCCGCCACGAACAAGGGGAAAGGTTTTGACCTCTTTATTGTGCAGAATGGTTTTTAGAATGCGCGTTGTTTCACGCACAAAGGGCAGGGCGTTTTGGGTTGCGTGCTCGGCTTTTTTAAAATACGAAGACGATACAAGCTTCATAGCTGCTGTAATTTTTTTAGTGGATTCGATGCTTTGAATCCGTGTTTTGATGACCTTTAAATTTGACACAACACCCCCTATGTGTGTGTTTCAAGATAGGTGCCAATGGTGTCGATTAGACTGTTTAATTTCCCTGTATAAAAGTGGTCAGCACCCTCTATTTTTTCGAAAGAAACCGTTACAGCTTTTTGGGCAGAAAGCTTTTTGGCCAAGGATTCGACTGCCTCAAGAGAAACGATTTCATCACTTGTTCCTTGTATCATGAGGCCAGAAACCGGACAAGGGGCCAAAAAGTTGAAGTCGTATATGTTTGCAGGGGGTGAAACAGAAATGAAACCGTTAATTTCAGGGCGTCGCATTAAAAGTTGCATGGCAATCCATGCGCCAAAAGAAAACCCAGCCACCCAGAAACCCGATGCATTTGGGTTGTCGCTTTGCAACCAATCAAGAACGGCTGCCGCATCAGCAAGCTCACCTTCACCATTATCAAAAGTGCCTTCAGAGCGCCCAACGCCCCGAAAATTAAACCGCATCACGTTAAACCCTTTTTGAACGAAAGCTTGGTATGTAGAATATGTTACCTTATTGTTCATGGTGCCCCCGTGTAGTGGGTGGGGATGTAAAATAATTGCTACCGGTGCATCTGTCCGATAGCTTTTATGATATTTGGTTTCAATACGTCCGGCGGGGCCGGCAAGAACGATTTCTGGCAACTTGCTTTCCTATCTTCAAAGAGGGCCTAAAAAAGATTTTTTTTATATACTAATTAAGTCAAAGAAGCATTTAAAAATTTATCTATAGTTTTTTCTTCAAATCACAGCCCCCTATCTAGGGGGTAAGATCTAAAAACCTGAGACTATTCTAAGAAATTTTTTAAAGAAAGACAAGAAAGTGAAAGGGTTTTTAGGAAAATCTTTGATTTAAATAAGTCACACGCATACCTAAAAAAATGGGAATAGGTCTTCTAAATAATAAGCGAGAAATTGCTTTCCATGTAAAGAAAAACAAAGACGTTGCTTGTTGTATGTTAGAAGGTCATTTTAGCTTTTTCCAGGCGACGCTTTAACGCTCTATGTTTATCATCGTTTAAGGGTGTATTCATTAAATTAAATACTTGTTCTGGGGTTTTCGCGTCTATTTGCACAGTCTGAAAAAACTTCTTGTACGGTTCGATATTATTTTGAATATTGGTGTGAACGATTTCTGAAACAAGTCCTGTAATTATTGCGCTCTCTTCTTGAAGAACTTTAGCTCTTTCTGGGCAATATGGACTTTCTTTTCCTTGTTGAACAACAATATTTTCTACACCCAAGGAAAATAACCAGGCCACTAAATATTTATGGGGTTTTTCTTCTGAACTAGGATCTAACAACTGTGCGTCTGGGCCCGCAAGTTCTTCCAAAGGCATCCCTCTCCCATATGCTCGAAGGTTATAACTTTTATGTAAGTCGATTACAATAGTTCCACCGCTCTTAAGCATTTGAAGAGCATTGTATAAGGTGCAAGGGTGCACCATGGTACTTTTAGTGACCCATTCCAGTACAACAACATCAAATTTATGTTTGTATGGACCAAAAGTTTCTGGAAAAATTTTTTCATAAACCATAAAAGCTATATCCAAGGGGGCATCTGCACCCACGGCTTTCCATGTTGGTATTTTGGGATCATCTGGATTAATGCGTAGAACATTTTCGTTAAGATTTACCGTCCAGCAATCGAGGTGCTGGTGGTTAAGGGCATGTTTTTTCATTGCTCGATCTTTATGACCACACCCAATAACAAGGGTTAATGGGTTTTTTTGTTTCTCCATGTTTTGGGAATACTCTTCCAATGTGCTTTGTGCAGCAGTGGCTAGAGAAAAAAACAAAAACACTATTTTTATTAACATTTATACACCTTATTGTGATCATCTTATACTATACATATAGTTGATTTATTTGAAATTGCAATACATGGGATGGGGTTTTTCATATAAAGACCTCATGTGTTTTTTCTTGAATAAATTTTTGCTTGTGTGATACGTTCACGCTGTGTATCTGAATTTTTAATATTCTTAGGTCGTAAATGAAATGGAAGGGCCTTTATGAAGATTGGAACAAGAGGACATTATTCTCTTATCGCAATGGTTGAATTAGCCCGACGTGCCGCTTCTGGAAAGCCTGTTTCACTGTCAATAATTGCGGAAAAGCAAAACATTCCCCTAAACTATTTAGAGCAACTTTTTGTGCAGCTTAAGAAAGCAGGCCTTGTAAAAGGGGTGCGCGGTGCTTTTGGTGGGTATTTTCTGTCACGAAATGCCGCCAAAATTAATGTTTGGCATGTTTTAGAAGGATCTGGCGAGCCCATGAACCTTAGGCGATGCTCTGACGACGACATGAAGCCTTTTTGTTTAGGAACGGGGGGCCACTGTGAAGTGCATAATTTGTGGGTGGAGGCAACCAATCAAGTTAAGCTTATGCTTGAAAAGGTTTCCCTTAAAAATATTTTGGACAGAACCGAGGCAACAAATCAAGATTCCTTGAATTTCTTTACAGCACACACTACTTTTCTTGAAGGATATAATCGTCCTTCTTCTGCGTTTCCGAGAGAAGAAGAGGGGGAAGGTAAGGTAAATAGTGGTTCTGAAAAATCAAAAGAGAAAGACATCCGCCTATCTTGACTGCAACGCAACAAGCCCCGTTCGGCCCCAAGTTTTGGAAGTTATGGCCGAATGGGAGGGTATTCCTCTTAACCCATCATCACCCCACAGACTGGGAAAAAAAGCAAAGCAACTGATACAACAAGCTCGTACCCATGTGTTGACGGCTGTGGGCGCTTCTGGGGCAGATCTTTATTTTACAAGTTGTGGGACAGAGGCAAATACACTTGTTTTGAACAATGGTTGGGATCATATTTTTTGTTCGGCCACCGAGCATGCATCGATTTACCAACACCCTCAAACAACCAAGATCCCTGTTTTAAAGAGTGGCATTATTGATTTAGATGCATTGAAAAAATGCCTTGATAAGACGAAAGGCCAGCGTGTGCTGGTATCTGTGCATTGGGCGAATAACGAGACAGGCATTATTCAGCCTATTCAAGAAATTAGAAACACTGCCCATCATTACAACGCATTCATACACACAGACGGTGTGCAGGCTTTTGGAAGAATCCCCCTTTCTTTTGATGAAATGGGTCTTGATTTTATGTCAATTTCTTCGCATAAAGTGGGAGGATCGCAGGGGTCTGGTGGTGTCGTGTGTCGAAAAGGGCTGTCTATCGCCCCCATTTTTTACGGGGGTGCCCAAGAAAATAAAGTTCGACCTGGCACTGAAAATGTACGTGCAATTGTTGGTTTTGGTGAAGCCGTAAAGTGGTTTGATTTTGATCGTATGATGGTATTGGAAAAACATTTTAGAGAACTAGAGAAAAAACTGTCTTGCTTTTTTTTTGAGTTGGGTCAGCAGTTTTTTGTGATTGGGGCCGATCAAAAAAGACTGCCGCAGACAAGCTGTTTGGGGGTTTGTGGGTTTTTAAATCAATCTCAACTAATTTACTTGGATTTAAAAGATGTTAGTGCTAGTATCGGCTCAGCTTGTTCATCTGGCACCATTAAACCTTCGCATGTTCTATGCAATATGGGTGTTGAAGAGGAAGAAAGAAAATCTTCACTACGGATAAGTGCAGGGTGGCACACAAAAGAAGAAGAGTTACTTTTATTTTATGACGTTTGGACGGCCTTTTGGGCAGAAAAACGGAAGGGCTAAAAAAAGGTGCGCCATGGAAAAGAACTTAATATATCTTGATTATCAAGCAACAACGCCTTGTGACCCCCGCGTTTTAGAAAAAATGATTCCTTACTTGTGTGAGAAGTATGGGAACCCTCATTCACGAAATCATGCGTTTGGGTGGGATGCAGAATTTGCTGTAGAAGCAGCCCGACAACAAGTTGGCGATATTCTGAATGCCCAAGCAAAAGAAATTATCTTTACATCAGGGGCGACTGAGTCAAACAACTTAGCCATTAAAGGTTTGGCCGATTTTTAAAAAAAAAAAAAAAAGCACATCATCACGTGTATGACCGAGCATAAATGTGTTTTGGACACTTGTCGGCATCTTGAACAAAAAGGATTTTCAGTGACCTATCTTCCCGTTCAAAAAAACGGGATTATTGATCTTGAAACACTGAAAGAAGCCTTCACAGATGAGACATTGTTGGTGTCTATTATGGCTGTTAACAATGAGATTGGGGTGATTCAACCGCTTCGCGAAATTGGGGCCCTGTGCCGCGAAAGAAATGTGTTTTTTCACACAGATGCGGCCCAAGCCGTGGGTAAAATTCCCCTTGATGTGAATGAAATGAACATTGATTTGCTGAGCATTTCAGGACATAAAATGTATGGACCAATGGGGATTGGTGCCTTGTATGTGCGCCGGAAACCCCGTGTGCGTCTAACAGCGCAAATTAATGGCGGGGGGCAAGAACGCGGCATGCGTTCGGGCACACTATCACCGGCTTTGTGTGTGGGGTTGGGCGAGGCATGTGCCCTTTCTCAAGAAAAGATGAGTCAGGAAAGTGCCCGCATTCGCTACTATGCCCACCTTTTTTGCAAAAAAATTATGGAAGAGTTGCCAGAAGTTTATTTAAACGGAGATTCTGATAAACGCATACCTGGTAACTTGAACTTAAGTTTCGCCCATGTTGAAGGAGAGGGGCTGATGATGGCAATAAAAAACCTTTGCGTTTCGTCAGGATCCGCTTGTACATCGGCATCTTTGGAGCCTTCTTATGTGTTGCGTGCACTTGGGGTTTCAGAAGAACTTGCTCATACATCTCTACGTATTGGCATTGGAAGATTTACGAAAAAAGAAGAAGTGGAGTCGGCTGCAGCTCAAATTATAACCGCAGTAAATAAGCTTCGAGATATGAGCCCTTTGTGGGAAATGGCTCAGGCAGGTGTAGACGTGTCTTCAATTGATTGGGCGTCGCATTAATAGAAACCACGAACAGTTGAATGGGAAACTAAAAGATGGCATACAATAAAAAAGTAATAGACCACTATGAAAACCCAAGGAACGTTGGGTCTTTTGAAAACGGTGAGAAAAATGTGGGCACTGGGCTTGTTGGTGCGCCTTCCTGTGGTGATGTGATGAAGCTGCAGATTAAGGTGAATTCACAAGGCCTTATCACAGATGCGAAATTTAAAACCTTCGGGTGTGGCAGTGCGATTGCATCAAGCTCTTTGGTGACAGAAAAATTTAAGGGAAAAACCCTTAAAGAAGCAGAATCAATTGCAATAGTGATATTGCAAGCGAACTTGAACTGCCCCCGGTAAAGCGCCATTGTTCGGTTCTTGCTGAGGACGCGATTCGTGCAGCAATTCGAGATTATCAGGACAAAATGGGCGAGTAATGTCTTTTCCGCTTACGATTACCCCCCGTGCTTGGGACCAAATTGATGCGATGCTTCAAAGCCGAGGGAAAAAATCCCTGGGTATTCGCATTAGTGTGAAAACAAGAGGGTGCACAGGAAACGCCTACACCCTAGAGTTTTCAGAAGAAAAGCACGAAGCAGACGAAGTGGTGGTGCGTGGGGGCACCCATGTATTTATTGACCCAAAAGCGACACTGTTTATTCTTGGGTCGGAAATGGATTATGAGCAAAAAGAATTTGAATCAGGCTTCACCTTCAAAAACCCCAACGAAAAAGGACGTTGTGGGTGCGGGGAATCATTCTACGTCTAAACAGACATGTGAATGCAATGCTGATTTGAAGGACACTTTCTTTTGTGCCACCTGTGGGCGTATTCAGGAAGTTGCAATTGAGTCTCCATTTTCTTTCTTTGATTTGAAAGATGCCTATCAAATTGATTTAGATTATCTGAGAAAAAGATATTTGCTTTTACAAAGAAAGCTTCACCCAGATCGTTTTGTGTTGGCGCTTGATAAAGACAAAGAGCTTTCTGCCCAATACACAGCGCGTTTGAATTGGGCTTATCGGATTCTAAATGACCCTTTTAGTCGGGCAGACTATTTGCTTTCAAATATTGATGCAGATATCTCTGTAGAAGACCTTCAAGACCAAATGATGCGCCAAGAAAAACTTGAGCAACTCTCTACCACAGAAGATTTAAAACGTTTTTATAAAGATACACAACAAGAACAAAATGCGTTAGAAGATAAGCTGAGTCTTGCTTTTAATAAAAAAGATAAGTTGACGGCAAAGAAATATTTGATACAAATCAAATACTTTCGAAAACTAAGTATAGGAATTGAAAACAAAATAAATAAAAAGTGTGATTAATGTTGTTACAAATACATGAACCCAATAAAACACCCCAAACGGATGCAACTGTGGGCATTGATTTTGGCACAACAAATTCTGTGGTGGCGCATATGGTTGATGGCACACCACGAATTATTTCTATTGATAAAACTCGTCTCATTCCTTCCGTGGTTGCATATGATAAAGGTGAGGCCACTTTTGGGTGTAAGGCCCGGGAATCTAAAAACGCAATTGCTTCCATAAAGCGGTGTATGGAGCCTGATTTTAAAGGCCCCTATTCAACATCTGTAAAAAACAGCATCTTCAGAGGATGAGTTTGTTCGATTTGCAGTGGATGATAAGCTTCTGTCTCCTGTGGACATTGTTCGTGATTTTTAAAATATTTGCGTCAAAAAACAAAAGCAGCTTTGAACCAGCCGGTGTATCAAGCTGTTTTAACGGTACCTGCTTATTATACTGAGCGTGCGCGGCATGCTACACGGAAAGCGGCGATAGATGCAGGTATTCGTGTATTGCGCCTTTTGAATGAACCAACGGCTGCTGCTCTTGCTTATCGCCTTGATGAAAAAAGAGATGGGCACTACCTTGTTTATGATTTAGGTGGGGGCACCTTTGATGTATCGCTTTTATATTCAGAGAAGGGCATTTTTCAAGTGTTGGCTGTGGGGGGAGATACCCAGCTTGGGGGTGACGACGTTGATATGGCGGTAGGCCAGTATCTAATGGAAACATTTGATATTAAAGATCAGACTGTTGCACGAAAATTTGGAAAAGAAATAAAAGAGTACTTAGGAGAGAATGCGTTGTGGTCGGGCACGATTGAAGAGAAATCGGTGACAGTATCACAAGATACATTGATTGAACTTGTAACCCCATTTATTAAGAAAACATTCGACTTGTGTACAGCAACCCTTGCTGATGCAGGCATTTCTAAAGAAAGGTTAAAAAACATTGTTTTTGTGGGGGGGTCAACACGTCTTGCCTCGCTGAAAGCGCGTGCTGAAACTTTTTTTGGTCAACGCCCGCTTTGCACACTAAACCCGAACGAAGTTGTCGCCATGGGTGCCGCGATGCAAGCAGAGGCATTAGTTTTCGGTAAGGGGAAATTATTAATTGATGTAACGCCGTACCCTCTAGGGATTGAAACCTTAGGCGGTGCCACCGAAGTTTTAATTCCTAAAAATGCAGCACTTCCTTGTGTGATGTCACAAAGCTTTACGACTTCTTTAGACAATCAAAAGCGCATCAAAATTCACATTTTACAAGGCGAAGCTAACCATGTAAGTGAGTGTAAATCACTGACATCCTTTGTTTTGTCTGGTATTCCAGATATGCCAGCCGGCGTGCCCGAAGTGCAGGTTAGCTTTACGCTAGATGCAGATGGTATTTTATTGGTTGAGGCAGTTGAACGTAAAACAGGGGTTAAACAAAACAGTTCATGTGCAGGATGCTTTAATCTCATATTAATGAGGTCAAAACTTAGTTTCAAAACATTAAGGCGAGTAATTTTGCCATTCCACACCATCCTGAAATGCCCGCAAAAATCAAACCACATCCAATAAAGAGGGATGATAATAAATGATCTTGATATTAGGATCGTTAATATGACCCCCTATTACGATAATTAAACCAGCAGTAATTTGTACTTGCCGATTAAGAGGAAATTTATTATCGGCTTTGCTTCCAACGGTGGGATAATTTTTTTCTGCCCAATTTGTTATGCCACCCCTAAGGCTATATATTTTTAGATTACTAGATAAGCTTTTTAATTTTTCTGCTGCTATTTTACTTCTCGTGCCAGATGCACATAGCAGGACGATTTTTTTTGTTTTATCGCAAATTTGTTCTAAGCTTAAAATCGATAAAGGAACGCTTCTGGATTCTTTTATATGATTTGATAAAAATTCTTCTGTACTTCTTACATCTATAAGCTCTATGTCCTTACTGCTTAGTATTAATCTTAGCTCTGCTGGGGATATGAGATTAATAGAGCTTGATGCTTGGATGTTTAAACCATAAAGAAGGTACACACAGACAAGCAAAAAAGACAAAAATTTTCGGTTGAAAAGCATTGATTTAATTTCCTATAAAATACGAATATTTGTTTTGATGATGCCATGAGATGCTTCAAAATAAAAACAATAAACAATATTTATAGCCCATTTATCAACATAAAATTTTCTACGTGTTAGACGTAGTTGTGCCCTAAAATAAATTTTATTCATTTATTACAAATATATAGTACCATTTTTATATAACTATAAATAACAAGGGGGATTTATATGATTAAAATTTTTTTTTAAGGGTGCTTTTTTTATTAGGCGTGGAGTGTGCTGCTTCAGAAACAGAAGAAGATATAGTGACAGCAAAGCCTATTATGGCTTCTCCAACGGATGTTGTGTCAGGCCCTTCTTTTCCTAACCCAGAGGATCTTCCACAAAATGGTATTGTTGTGCCTCCTTCTGCACAGAAAAAGGCAAAAAAAATTGCATGCTGTTTGTGCCTTATGAGCCCCTGTCTTTGCATGTGGGGGTGTTTTAACGCTGTTACGAGCAGATTGAATCGTATGACATGCGGCTGCCTTTATGAAGCTTTTCCTTGTTTAGATTTTGATTAGATTGTTAACGGGGTGTGGAAACAATATGAATGCGTTCCCCCTGAAATAGACTTTTTAAAGATTCAACCGTTCTGTCTTGCTGTTGATCCCATCCTTGCCACCCTTGGGCAGAGTGTGTATATGTGGCATCTAACCACACGTTATTGTTGTAGGCGGCCTATAAGTTAGGTAAGCGTTTCTTGTTTATGGAATGTGACAAAGTGATTCCATTCAGTATTGGCAGGGGCACTTTTAAAGCAAACCTTAAGGTTTGCTTTAAAAGTGCCAGGCTGTAGAGTTTCGTCGTCTCCTGCGGCTGAATGAGACACCATAATGGGTGTAAGAAAAACAAGCACAAGTATAAGAAAGTATTTCATTTGATAGTCCCTGTTTTGATTAATATGTTTATGATTGAATCGTAGCTTTTTTTGAGTATGCGCGCTAGAGTATCCCCATGAAAAAATGGTTTTTTCTTTTGTTGTGCCCGCTTTTGTCTTGGGCAGATTTGGTTGAAAAAGTGAACGATGCATTAAGCGGCATTCAAACACTTCAGGCCGAGGTGTGCCATCTGCATAATGAGAAAGCATCATCTAAAGGCACGCTTATTCTTAAACGGCCTGGCAAAGTACGTTTAAGTTACGAAAAGCCTGCGCCCTATTTTTTTGTGAGTGATGGCACCACATGTGTTTATATGGATGCGGTGACAGAAAAGCCTTTGTACGTGCCCCCTGAACGATTGCCCCTTTCTTTTTTGTTGGGGCCAAAAACAGATTTAAGAAAACATTTTCACATTAAGAATATTCAAACAATAAACAGGCAGCATGTTTTTGATGTTGAAACTTTAGATACAAAGATAAGGCTTCAGCTTATTTTTTCTGAAAAAGGCGTGTTGGATGGTTGGCATATGGTTGATTTTGAAGGCAATCATGTGCGTGTCAGACTAATAAACAAAAAGACCAACCTTTCTCTAAAGGATGATCTTTTTGTCTTTAAGCAAAACCCCCGATGGCACACCACCAAATGGGGGCGGCGTTAATTTTCTTCTCGGTATATTTTTTCTTTTAGTTCGTGTTTTTCTTGCGCTGTAATACTGAGAGTTGCGATGGGGCGCGCATCTAAACGTCTCAGCCCGATGGGTTCGCCTGTTTCTTCGCAGTACCCATAGGTGCCGTCTTCAATACGTTTTAAAGCAGCTTCAATTTTATTTAGAAGTTTTCTTTCCCTATCGCGTGTTCTTAGTTCAAGTGAGCGATCAAGCTCAAGTGACGCGCGGTCGTTCATATCAGGTTCTTGAAGGTTCTCTTCTTTAAGATTAAAAAGTGTTTCAGCAGAACCTTGAAATATTTCGTTTTTCCATCGCAATATTTTCTGGCGAAAATATTCTTTTTGAAATGGACTCATGAACGCTTCCTCTTCTGAAGGTTCATAGCCCTGCGGCAATGATACTTTATCCTTCATTTTTTCCTCCCCTGTTAAGAAAAGTTCTTTTTTTATAGATAATACGCCTATATTAAATATTGTCCAATAAAAAAAACCCTCATATTTCTGAGGGTTTTTTATAGTTAACGTTTTTTTACTTATAGTTTATTTGTTATTTTCCAATAAACTTATGAGCGAATTTAGCAATAACTGCGCCGAATAATGGCATCAAAAAGAAAAACCAAATTTGTTGCATAGCGTACCCGCCTTCAAAAAGGGCCGGCCCAAAGCTACGCGCAGGGTTTAAGCCACCATTTGTAAATGGTACGGCTAAAAAGTATGCAGCAGTTAAGGTTAGACCAAGCATCAAACTTGTGCAGGCACAAGATCCTTTGGATTCACTTAAATGGAAGAAAGTTGCAATAAAGAACGCCGTCAAAACAACTTCCATAATGCCCGCTTGAAGCATGGTTGCACCGCTTGGAGAGCCCATACCAAACCCATTTGTAAAGAACATGTGGTTAAAGTCTGCTTTGCCCATAAGTACAAAGTACAGAACCCCAACGGCAACAACGGCACCAACAAGTTGTGCTGCTGCATAAAACAAGAATTCTTTAAGATCCATTTTCTTGATGAGCCAAAAAGAAAAAGCTGATAGCAGGGTTTAAATGTCCGCCTGAAACGGGGGCAGCCATAAAGTGTGTTGCGGCTAAGGTTAAACCGAATGCAAGGGCGATACCTAAACCACCAAGTGATGCGGCGGTGATGGCTGTACCACACCCGATTAGAACAAAAAACATTGTCCCCATAAATTCGGCAAAAAGCCTTTGAGTCATTGTTGTCTTCATTAGAATTACCTCTCTGTTACATTTGACTTGACGTAATTTTACCAACTTTTAAAAAAACACGTCAAGTGAGGGGGGATTTTCTAAGAAATATCTTTATTTAATGAAATAAAAAGGACTTGAGTTTTTCCATATACTTTCTTTTTACTTAAATGATATTCATTTGGAATGGGGACTTCTTCTTTTTTTCCAAGTTCGCAAACCACCCACGTGTGGGGGTGGATATATTCTTTTTCATAAAGATGATTTAGGGCTTTTGGAATTAAATCTTTTCCGTAAGGGGGGTCCATAAAGACTAAATCAAAGCATTTCTTTTGGGGCAACAAAAAGGTTGTTGCATCCTTTTTTAAAATTTCAACACCCTTAAACTGTGCGGTGTTTTTTTCTAAAACGTGCAGCGCTTCTGGATGGTTTTCGACAAAAAGAACGCTTTTTGCTTTGCGGGAAAGCGCCTCAATGCCAAGTGCACCCGTGCCAGAAAATAAGTCAAGAACAGACATTTCTGAAAAAGGCACAGGCATGCTGCTTTCAAGAACGTTGAAAATAGCTTCTCGCACCCGGTCACTGGTGGGCCTTGTTTGTGCATCTTGAGGGGTAAATAGTTTTTTTCCTCTATATGTGCCACCAATAATACGCATGCGTTCTTCTGTTTACTTGGCCATTTTTTTAGATGTGTTTTTGAATTCTTCTTTTGTGTTGAGGTAGCTGCAGACAAGAATGACAAGTGCACCATAAAAAGTGGTGGATTCGATAACTTCACTGAAGACCATATACCCAATCGCGGCTGCAAAGAGAAACTTAAGATAGTCAAATCCAGCAAGGAAATTTAGTTGTCCTTTGCGGTATGCTTCAACATAACTAAATTGCCCTACAAGCGAAGAGATCACAATTCCCCCGATGAGATAACAGTCTTCAAGACGGATTGGCGCCCAGCACGGGAAAGATGTACCAAACTTAAAATAACATTGTCCGATGAAATAAAGGCCCAGCAATGTGGTGGTGGCCACACTTGAGTAGAAAACTAGGACGTGATTTTTATCAGTATTTGTGAGCTTTTTACAAGAATACTGGCAGAAGCTAGAAAAATAACACCGAGAAGGGCGATAAATTCTCCCCACTCGAATACTTCAAAGATGGGGTTAATAATCACCAAAATGCCAATGTACCCAATAATTAAATAAGCCCATCTGCGCCAAGACACGCACTCGTTCAAAAAAAAAGCAGGAAAGGGCGGGCACAATCAGGGCATAGGAAAAGTTAATGGCGCTTGCTTTTTGCAATGGGTAGCATACGGTAGCCATAAAAGAAACAAATCATGGCCCCGGCAGAAAAAAAAAGCATACGGATAAATTGATAGAAAGGCTGTTTTGTTTTCAGGCTTGATATCCCTTGGGTCAGTGTTAAAGAGGGAAACAGAATTAAAAAAACAATAGCGCTGCGCAAAAAATTAAGCTGAAGAGGTGAATAGTCTTTCATATATTTGACGATTGTCATCATACATACGAAAGAAAATTTTGAGACAAGAATCCAAAACACACTCACAAGCTTAGGGTGTTTAAGAAACAGGTTCATGCATTTTTTCCTTCATTTTAAAAAATAAGATCAAGCGCTTCTCGTGGTGAGAGATGATCAGGATTTATATCTTTCACCATAGCATAAAGGGGGGACGGGGTTGATGGTTTTTCTGACAAAGATTGTGGCACGATATCGTGTGCTTGTTTTTAAATTCAAACGATTGAAGCAATGCCCGCGCCTGTGTTGTAACGTGGGCAGGCATGCCTGCTATTTCAGCGACGTGGACGCCGTAAGATTGATTTGATTTCCTTCACTGATGGCATGAAGAAGAACAATAGTGCCTTCCCATTCTTTCACTTGTACCGCCATGCATTTAAGGCGATCAAGCGTATCCTCAAGGTTGGTGAGTTCATGATAGTGGGTTGCAAACAGTGTGCGGCATTTGTTGTGCTGGTGCAAGGCTTCAACGGTTGCTTGGGCAATAGCAAGCCCATCAAAGGTGGATGTGCTGCGGCCAACTTCATCTAAAATCACAAATGATTTTTCTGTGGCTTGGTGAAGAATGGTAGCTGTTTCTATCATTTCCATCATGAATGTTGAACGCCCTCGGGTGAGGTCATCCCCCGCACCGACACGACTGAAGATGCGGTCGACCAATCCGATTTTGGCAGCGGTTGCGGGCACAAAAGACCCCATTTGTGCCAAAACAATGATCAGTGCATTTTGACGCAGATAGGTGCTTTTCCCTCCCATGTTTGGGCCCGTAAGAAGCACAACATTCTTTTGTTGATTAAGTTGACAGCTGTTTTCAACAAACAATTCATTTTTTTGTTTTAGTAAAATTTCAACAGTGGGATGCCGGCCTTTTTTTACATCGAAGGAAGTGTCTTCGGTAAGTTCTGGGCGCACATATCCATGGGTGTTTGCAAGGTGCGCGAGACCGTGCATCATGTCTATATGAGAGATGCCATGAATAAAAGGCCGTAGCTTATTTTGTTGTTCTAATACGTGGCCCACTAAGCGATCGAAAATTTCAAGTTCAAGGCAAAGGGCATCTCCTTGGGCAGAGACAAGTTTTTCTTGAATGGCCAATAATTCTGGTGTGGTGTACCGATGACTATTCATTAAGCTTTGTCGATGAATGAATGTTTCAGGCACTTTGTCTTTGTGGGTTTGGGTCACTTCAATGTAGTACCCAATCACTTGATTGTGTTTGATTTTAAGGCTGGGGATGCCCGTCGTTTCAGTATATATTTTTTGCTGATTGATCAGTGCTTTTTTGCTTTCTTGCTCATAATTCTGCAAGTGATCAAGGGCGCTGTCGTAATTTGGGCGTACAAAACCCCCATCTCGGGTAAGGGCACCCACTTCATCTTTAAGGGCCTGCAATAGTTCTTCGTATAAAGGCACTAAGTCTTCCAGCTTAAAGGGGAGGGGTTCAAAAGGTGCTTGTAGACTTTGTAGGTGTTGATATAGGCACATCCCTTCTTTAAGGACTTGGCGGATGACCAATAAATCACGGGCACTTCCTCTGTTTGAAGACAGTCTTGCGAGGGCCCGCTCACCGTCAGGAAATTCCTTAAGATGCGGTTTTAAGTCTTGTGTGGAGGGCGCATTTTTTATGAAAAAATCAATTTGATCATATCGGCGCTTTATCTTTGAGGGATCAACAAGTGGGAAAGCGAGTGTATGGCTTAAAAGACGCTGGCCCCCTGCTGTTGAGGTGTGATCAATCATGAACAACAGGCTATTTTTGTAGGCCCCACTTTGTGTGGAAGAAAGCTCGAGGCTTCTGCGACTGGCCGCATCAATTTGAAGAAAAGTATCACTTTTTATTTTCTGGGGTGGTTGCAGATGAGGCAATGCTTCTTTCTGGGTGAGATAAACATATTCTAATGCACCGCCAGCTGCCCGAATGTCTACATCAGAAAAATCACCAAAAATAGAAAGGGTGCTGACTTTAAAAAATTGACAGAGTTTTTTCTCCCATTCACGCGATCAAATTTCGTTGAGCTTTGTGGGGTGAGATGATCACGATACAGAGAGAGAGGGTTTTAATTTTTTCAATAGATAGTAGCGTATCGGGTAGAATAATTTCTTTAGGCTGATGGCGACTTAATGCATCTTCAAGGGTAGACGCAGTTACATTTTCAACAAAAAACGCTCCGTTGAGATATCAATAAAAGCGATGCTGAAAGCCCCTTTGTCATGGGCAAGCGCAGCGTAAAAATTATTTTGTTCTGAATCAAGAAAGGTTTCTTCCATCACTGTGCCGGGTGTCAAAATGCGAACCACATCACGCCGAACAATACTTTTCGGACCCCGCTTTTGGGCCTGTTCAGGGGTTTCAACCTGTTCGCAAATGGCAACTTTATGGCCTTGCTTAAGAAGGCGTGTAATGTAGCTATCTGCTGCATGAAAGGGAATGCCGCACATGGGCATGGTGTTATCGTCTTTCCCTCTTTTGTGAGGGTAATATCAAGCGTTTTTTAAGCCTTTATGGCGTCATCATAAAATAGCTCGTAAAAATCACCGAGACGGAAAAACAGTAAAAAATCTTGATGCTGGTTTTTAAGGTCTAAATACTGACGTACCATAGGGGTGGGTGTTTTCACATTATACCCCTGTTGACCCAAAGCCCCCAGCGCCGCGATCGGTGGGATAGGCTTCTAAGCCCTGAACAACTTTCCATGTTGTCTTAACGTATTTTGCAAAAACAAGTTGGGCAATACGCATACCAGGATCAATGGTAAAAGGTTCTTTGCCCATGTTGATGAGAATCACCTTAATTTCCCCGCGATGGTCAGAGTCAATGGTTGCAGGGGCATTTAAAACGATAATGCCTTGTTTCCAGGATAGTCCTGAACGTGACCGAATTTGCCCTTCATGCCCTGAGGGAATCGCACATGAAAAGCCTGTAGGTATAAGCTGCCTTTCACCAGGAGATAAAACTATGGGCTCTTTGATGGCCGCCGGCAAGTCAAGGCCAGCACTGCCCACAGTTTCATATCTTGGTAAGGTTTTTTCATCTCCATGGGGAAGAATATGTATGGGCACTTCAGTCATTTTTTTTCCATCCTTTATGTATAGCCACAATTCCTTTTGTAAGAGATTCGTAGACCACTGATTTGAATTGAGCTTGTTGTAACATGGATTGAACAGTGGGCGCATCTGGAAAATCTCGAATACTTTCGGCGAGATACGTATAAGCTTCTTTGTTTTCAGTGATAAATTTGCCGAGTCTTGGAATAAACTCTAATAAATAAGTGCGATACAGGTGATGTATATCGGGATCTGGTTGACTGAACTCTAAACACAAAAACTGGCCCCCTGGTTTTAAAACCCGATGAATTTCAGTTAAAGATTTTTCTTGATCTGAAAAGTTTCGAAACCCAAAAGAAACGGTGCATACATCAAAGATGTTGTCTTTAAAGGGAAGTTTTTCACTGGAGCCTTCAACCCAAGAAAAATTACCGATGATGTTTTCGTCGATCTGCCGATCTTTTGCTTTCTGCAGCATCTGAGGGCTTTGGTCGTAGAGTGTGATTGTGGGTGAAAGGCTGTGTGATTTTTTGCCGTATGCATAGGCAATATCCCCCGTTCCTGCCGCAAGATCAAGGAGGGCTATGTTCGGTTGCTGGGGTATTTGTTGAACAAAATGCCGTTTCCATTGACGGTGCATGCCCAAACTCATGAGATCATTCATCAAATCGTAACGCCCAGGAATATGATCAAATATTTTTTTAATTTTTTCAGTGTTTATCATTGAATTTAAAGAACAATCTAAGACATAATAGTATGAAACGCAGGTAGGGATGGCGCACATATCTTATTCTTTAAAACGCATTTTGATTTTGATTGCAATCGTCCTCGGCTTTGGTGGTACAGATACTTGGTCTACAGTTGCACCAAGGGATAGCGTAGTGCCTTTTCGACAGCGTCGAGACTCTTCAATTTGAGTCCAGACCAAGCACACCCCACTGTACAATTCAACAGCAGCGTTGATCTAATGCTTGAAACGGCTTTTCAAGATTTAAGTGCTTTGCAAGAGATGCGACTTTCTCGCTTTAGAGAAGTAACACACCAGCAAGAACTTTTGTTTCGTCGATTATTTTTATTAATTGGGGCTGGTGGATTACAGTATCGGCCTGAAGGGGCAGACTTTACGGTTCATGGCCTTTTCCTTTGGCATCAAGTCTGACCCAGGGACAACGTATTTTATTGAACTTGATGGCATTACTTCGGACGCATTTTTAGAATGGCTGACCGGAGGCAATATGGCACTGTTACCGCGAAGAAAATATTCTTCTCACGGTGTGCGCCTTGTGTCGGGGCAATTTCAGGAAGTGAAAATTAAAAACATTTTCCGAAGATTAAATAGAAATGAGAAAATTTATGGGATGAACTTTCCGTTGGGTGGTGTTGGTAATCAGTTACCGAATGGAAACTTGGTTGGACCTTTAGGTTTTGAATATTCTCTTAAGAAAAATAGGCTCAGCAAAAAAAAGCAATTGGGACACTTGCATATTTATACCCATGATTTTCCAGACAGTGGAAATCTATTATTTTAATTGGTATTGAATCATGTAGCCCTGGAACGAAAAATCAATTTGGGTGCAGTCACACAGCTTTGTCTGGGTTAAAAATCAACGATTAAATCGATCAACATCAGGGGATCAAAATGGGCACTCATGCATTCTCTTGATGCAAGGCCACCTGCAGAATATAAAGGGAAGGTTCTCTTTCTGACACAACGATTATTTGATGATATTAAAAACCGGGTCCAGAGCATTTTGCAAAAAACACCTGGAGACCAGAAAAGTATTTTTTCTATTTTCTTGCCTCATACAGCAGAAAAAGAGCTAGAAAGTTCTTAATGAAACACGGCGGCTGGACAATTTCTTGATTTACCTTTTTTCTGTTTTTTTATGTTTGTGGAGCTTTTCCTCGAGTGGAACTGCGTTTTTATCTGGATCGGAAGATATTCCTTTAATGTTGGGGATGGCTGTTCAAGAGTCGCCCGCAATTTTTGATAAGAAAGAGGGCCAAGTTTTAGTTTCAAAGGCGATAACGCACGAAACCACACCAGCAATCTTGAGGTTTTATGATCAAGTGTTGCCAAATTTGGGATGGACCAAACTAGGGATGGATACGTATCGCCGCAAGACACAGACTTTAAAAATTAAAATAGAAAAAAAAAAAAACGGGCAGCACGTTACTTTTAACTTGGTTGAAGTAAATGAGTCCCTAGAAAAGAAATAAGGAGACAAAATGTCTCCCATGAAGTTTAAAAAGCAATGTTTTATGTACTCATGGCATGTTAAAAATGGTCATGTTTTAATCCTCCTTATTTTTTTATCAACACTAGCAGTTAACACTTGTATCAATCTTTTGAAGTTTTATGTCAAGACAGAATAAATCATTAATTGAGTATATGTTTAAGCTGCGTTATTTGAGTTTGATTATTTAGCTGGAAACTTCAGCTAACTAGTATCTTAATCAATTTTTTTGACTTCGTAAAGTCTTGTATTTGATCACTATTATAAAGTGTTTTATTTACTGATCTTTTCCTTTTTCGATATTCCGATCTGTGATAATTTTATATGTAGGTAGGTTATTTCGGGCGTTACAGGGTGTTGAAGCATTTACTTTCTTTTATTTTTGTTATGTTCTTGGTGCTGTCTGCATCAGGGAAGGATCCCTATAATCCAAATACGACTGTTCCTTATAAAACCTACATTTTGGCATTCATGATCCTGGCCTTATTTCTGAAGTCGCCCAAAATTCTTCATTGTTGAAGCGTGAGAAGGAGCCTCCTAAAACTGTAAAAGCCTTGAAAAACAGAGCACAACAAGATTTGGTCAATATCCAAAAGTCGTTGGCTAAGTTTGGATATTTTGATGCGGATCTTGATTACTTTGTCGACATTCGAATGGACCCTGTGATTGTGTATGTAAAAGTAAAGCTAAACACGCAATATACAATTGGTGCTTTTAAGTTTAAGTCAGATCCTCCCAACAACACAGCTGTCCACGTCCTTGAACAAGACATTAAACGTGTGGGGGTTGTATTGGGGCAGCCGGCACTTCGGAAAACCATTCAAAAAGCTACTGTTGATAGCATTAACTATCTGCAAAAATCATGGCTATCCTTTTGCGCGACTGTATAAAGATCGCATCGTTATTGACCGTGATAAGAAACAAATGCAGGTGGCGCTTCTTTTAAGTCCAGGGCCTTTTGTGCGGTTTGGAAATACAGTTTTGGAAGAGAATGGCCGTGTCACCGGGAACTTTATCAAACGACACATGCGCTGGCGGAAAGGGCAAGTGTATAGCGAAAAGAAAGTGCTAGATACACTTCAAACATTGAACAATACACGACTTTTAGTGAAGTAAAATTACCCACGACGATCGTATTGATGAGAATGGCTTAATGAATATGTACATTAAGCTTGAATCAGCTGGTAAAATATTTTCACCCCGCGCAAAAATTATATTTCAGGCTTGGGCTTAGAGTTGGGTGCTGCGTGGGAGCACCGCAACTTAATAGGTGGCGACAGTGTGTTGAAAGCATCTACCCTTATTGGGAAAAAAGCGGCAAAACCTAAAAGTAAATGTCATGACACCCGATACGCTCATGCTGAATTTAAATACAAACGTGATGCTTGAACTTTTCAAAGAGCAGTTACGTCCTTTCAAGCGTCAAGGAGGCAATCTGACAAGTATTTTTGACTATCCTTATAACGAATTCTGGCATCTTTATGGTGGTATTGGTGCTCAAGTGTATCGATTAGAGGCAGACAGCAGAGGCAAAGACCGCCGATATGTTATGTTGCCATTTGGGGCACAGTTTAACTATACCGATAACCCAAATCGCCCTAAAAAAGGGATGGTTGTCGGCTTTGATCTTAAAGCATATTCAACAATTT
Source organism: Holosporaceae bacterium (assembly GCA_022646525.1). Classification (GTDB taxonomy): domain Bacteria; phylum Pseudomonadota; class Alphaproteobacteria; order UBA7879; family UBA5542; genus UBA5542. The sequence goes on from CP060261.1 coordinate 377,237, forward strand.
TTGAAAAATTGCGTGCCTTCACACAAGCAAATATAGATACACAAATTTTTATACCACTCATGAAGGATAAGAAAGTCTTTGCTAAATTGTGGGGTGATATTGGGCTGTCTCCTGGGACAGGTAAAACAATTGTTCCAAAAGATAAATATTATTATGACGGCATGGGCACACGCGAGCCCGTTCGTGGCTATGCTTTTCAAATGGCAGGGCCATTAAATGGTAACATTCCAATCGGAGGGCGTTCAGCTGTCAGCTTTGGATTCGAACTTTATTATGACATTACAGACGATTGGTCTGTGTTATGGTTCTCTGATTGGGGCACGACGTATGATCGCCAATTCCCGAATTTCCAAAACAAGCTTTTGTGGGGCATTGGGGCGGGCGTGCGCTATCGTACAAAATATGGAGAGCTCTATTTAGACATTGCCTCTCCGGTGGATCGCCGAAGCAACATTGACAAGCCTGTCGAGCTGTATGCGGGCATTAAACACACAACCTAAAACTTACGCATCAACGGCTGTATCTAAGAATCTTTTTTGAAGCTCTTTATCAAACAATTCTAGTTTTTGATAGGCTTTACCAAAAATTGTATCTGCCACTTTGTTTGTAGAAAATGTTGTGTGGCCACTTTTAAAACCAGTTAAAATTTCAATGGCTTCGAACACATCATCAATAGCCCAGATATGAAACTTTCCTTCTTTTACTGCTTGTGAAATTTCAGGCAGAAGCACAAGATCCATCACATTTGTTTTAGGAATAATCACCCCTTGTGTGCCTGTCAGGCCTTGGCGTCGACAGGTGTAATAAAACCCTTCTACTTTGTCATTAACGCCACCGATGGGCTGTGTTTTACCCATTTGGTTCATTGATCCTGTGATGGCAATATCTTGACGGAGTGGGACACCTGAAAGAGAGGATAAAATGGCCATGAGCTCTGCCACGGATGCGCTGTCTCCTTCAACGCCATCGTAGTTTTGTTCGAATGTAATGGTGCATGAAAAAGAGCGGAAACTCTTGACCAAATATACCACGCAGAAAGCCCTCCAAAGAAAGCACTCCTTTGTGTTGAATAGGCCCGCCGAGCTCGACCATGTGCTCGATGTTCACAATCCCGTGTCGGCCCATAAAAGTACGAGCTGTTATTTTAGCAGGACTTCCAAATGTTTCAGCGCCCACAGTTTGAACAGTGAGCCCATTAATTTGTCCAATAACTTTACCGCGTGTTTGAATTAAAATTAAATCTTCTTTTTAGATATTCTTGTTCCAAATCTTGAAAGTGAGAATTGCGGTATTGTCTTGCGTCGATAGCTTGAAGAATATGATGCTTTTAATGCTTTTATTGCGCTTTCTTCTGGCAAAAACAGACGCCTCTTTTAAAACATCCATCAGTACGTCAAGTTGTACTGACACTTTTTTCCGATGTCCTGCTAAACGACAACCATATCCGACCACGTAAGATAAGGCAGAACGATCACATTTCATTCCCAGTTTTCGGATGGAAGATTCTTGAAGATACAGCGCCACCACATTAATATTTTTGCTGGTGATTGGAATATGGTCATCCATATCAGCTTTAATTTTAAAATAATTTTGAAAGTCTTCATCGTTATAAAAAAATGAATAATACCAATGAAGAGACCCAATCAAAATAATTTGAATATCAAGTGGAATAGGACAAGGTTCGGGGCAGCAAGCATAGGCACGCCAGCGATACGGTGCATTTCCTCAATTCGAATTTCTTTATCGCGCAGTGCTGCTTTTAAATACCGCCATGTGTGTTCATGGTTTACAAGATCTTCTGCCCGCAAAATAAGAACGCCTCCGTTTGCACGATGCAAGGCGCCCCTTCAATCATGGTGAAATCGGTTTCGAATCCCCCGAAGGTGTTGCGTGATACTTAATAGAACCGAATAAATTTTCATAACTGGGATTGGGTTCAAGTAATACTTTTGGCCCGCTGGTTGGATCATTGGAAACTAGCAAATTAACAGCATATCTTTTCTCAATAAAGGCGGCTGTGGCTTCAGCGTATTCAGGGTTAATGTTCGTGAGAATGGAAAGATTTTCTAGGATGTCATCTTCCATTTCTTTAAGCCAACCCTTGATACCGGGCACCTTGTCATACCCACGGTGAAGCCGCCGCATATAAGGGCCAATCGAAGATGCTGCTTTTTGTTTTTTAAGGACTTCAAGGCGGTCCATCAGTTTTTCTTCTTCGATGGTTGCGGCTTCATTCAAGTCGCTGAGGCCTTGTTGTATTTTATTTAAAATGGGCGAAATTTTTTGCACTTCTTCGTAGGGCAGCTCATCAACAGGGCACAGCTCTTTTTCTCCTGTTTGCGCTAAAACAACGACAGTGCCATCTTCTGTTCTTTGTAGGTCAAGATTAGATTTAAGGGCAAACTTACGCACTTCGTTTAAATTCTTTGTGACAAAATCATCAACAAGTTTTTGTTCTTTCTCAAGCTTTTTAGAAAACGGTTGGCCCGAAAAGGAATTGATCAACGCATCTTGGATTTTTGTAATGTTTGATAGACATTCTTTTTAAATTCTTTACCAATCCCTGCAGGAAATGCATAGTATTTCGGGCGGTTTTCTTGTTGAAAGTTATTTAGATAAATCCAATCATCGGGTGGCGGCATTTGATCTAAGTAATGTTGAACGTACTGTGATGTACCTAATATACGTCGGTACGCCCTTTACCAATGACAAAAATATTATAGTCAGGTGCGCGCATCTTCATGCCAAAATCGATGGCTTCGCGCGCACGCTTGTGGGACGACAAATCAAAAGGGTTACCCTTTTTGAGAACGCAGTTTTTAAGAGAGATATCAAGTTCCGGGATGCCACAATCTGTGACCTTGAGTTTGTTTTTTCCATGTTAAGCCTTCCTCATATTTAGGGTCGGCTGAATGCGAAAAAAAGTCAAGAAATGAAGGGGGTTATTTTTGGCCTTTCAATATACTAACATGGTCACGAATCATGCGCATATGGGCAATAAAGTTTTGCTTTTGAGCGCCCGATAAGTTGCGTTGAGATGGCATTTTATTTTCTGTGGATTGACCTGCTTCTTTTTATAATGGATTTCATAGTGAAGGTGTGGGGCAGTTGATCTTCCAGTTGTGCCCACGTAGGCAATGATTTCGCCTTGTTTTACATAAGTGCCTTTTTTTTGCCCTTTCGCAAAGCGACTTAAATGCGCATATGCTGTAGCATAGTCGCGGTTATGCTGAATTAAAATATAGTTTCCATAGGAGCCTAAATAACCCCTTTTCTTAATATACCCATTTCCTGCGGCTACAACAGGTGTACCCCGGGAGCTGCAAAGTCGATGCCTCGGTGCATGATGGTATACCCTTGAATAGGGTGCTTACGCATACCAAAGCGCGACGTAATGCGTGAGCTGCGCGAACGGGTGTTTTAAGAAGTGCTTTTCGAATACCGCGCCCCTTTTCGTCAAAGTATTCAACATCATTTTCTTTAGGGCGTAGCGATAAATATGCTCGATGCCGGTGCGCGTATTCAAAGACGCATAAACAACACTACCCGGGTCAACAAACCCCGTTTCTTGATCAAAGGGCGCTCAACCAGAACTTCAAATGCGTCTCCTTGTCTGAGCGAGCGTTGAAGGTCGATGATGTAACTAAACTGTTTGGTTAAACTATTAATTGCTGCGCGGGAAAGCCCTGCTTTCAAACCGTCTATATAAAGACTGTCTTGAATTGTACCCCGAAGATATTCAAATTTTTTTTGGTAAAATCGTTGGTTTTTTGATACCTCTACTTGCCCATCTTTAACGGTTAACACCACTTTCTTTGCGGGGAGTAAGAAAACAATTTTTTCGAGGGAGGGCTTTTGTCCTTCTTTGTGTTTTTGCGTAATGTAAAAACGATGGCCCTGACTCAACTGTTGCTTATTGTAATAGGGCTTTAGAGAGTTTTTGATTTCCTTTATATCCTTAGGGCCAACATGGTGACGTTTAAGAAAGCGTATGAATGATTCAGGCTGTTTTACAATGGCTTCAACTGTTTTAGAAGGAATCAGTGAATCAGGATCTGCAAACAGCTTTTTTTGCATATCCACAATCTCAATGGCGCTTGGCCCCCGTGCTTGTGGAGAAAAAACAATTTTTTCGGGCTCATCTGGTAACTTACGATTATCGATTAAGTCATAAACAATAAGGCCAATACCACTTATAAAGCAGCAAATCCCAATAATAAGCTCAGTACGGCGTAACCTCATGGGGACGCTCCTGGGACGCCTTGACTTGTAGAGTATTGGAAGTGGAAGGTTTCGCCTGGGTAAACAAGTTCACGGATCTTGTGTGCTGCAGCGGCGGCTTCAGAAAAGCCTGTCAAAATAAGTTTTTGCTTGTTGGGGTATGTTGCCACATCTCCAATGGCAAAAATGCCTGGGGTAGATGTTTCATAGGTGCCTAATGTGACGGTGATATGAGATTTATCAATATTTAATCCCCACTCTTTAAGTGGGCCCAAATTCATGGATAACCCAAAGAAGGCAAGCAATGCATCGGCCTTTACCGTTTTGATGTCACCATCAAGGGTTTTTAAACCAATAGATTCAAGTTGGCCTTCATTTCCTTGAAGAGACGCCAGTTGATAAGGAACGGCTAGGTCAATCTTTCCTTGGGCGGCAAAGAGCGCGCAATTTGTCGACGCTATCTGGCGCTGCACGGAACTTATCGCGTCGGTGAACAAAGGTGACTTTTTGGGCAATATCTGCAAGGCTTAACGCCCAGTCAACGGCTGAATCGCCACCCCCTGCAATGACAACCTCCTTGTCTTTAAACATGGATTTGTTTTTAACAAAATAAAAAACACTTTTATTTTCAAAAGATTCAATATTTTCAAGAGGCGGACGGTTGGGCCCAAAAGCACCCACACCAGCTGCAATAATAATGGCTTTCGTTCTAATTTTTGTGCCTGCTGATGTTTCAACTTCCCAGTGATCTTCAACCTTTTCTAGTCGGGTGACTTGCTGGTTTAAATGATAGGTTGGATGAAAGGGGGCTGCCTGTTCTTTAAGCTTTTCAATCAAGTCGCCGGCAAGAATACTGGGATGGGCTGGAATATCATAAATAGGTTTTTCAGGATAAAGCGCTGTGCACTGACCACCCACTTCTGCAAGGGCATCGATGACATGTGTTTTGAGTTTCATCATGCCACACTCGAAAATAGCAAAAAGCCCCACAGGGCCAGCGCCGATAATCACAACATCAGTACTTTGCAATGAATTGTAACCTTTCGTTTTTTGTCTTCTCAAAAAATGGTATAAAAGTATTTGTCGCCAAAAACTGAGTAGAAAGTCTATGTCAGAAACATATAAAACACATTTTCTTCCAGACGAACAACATACCAAAATATTGGCAGAATCCCTAGCTAAAAGCGCAAAAAAAGGCGATATCTTTTTTTTGAAGGGGGATTTGGGTGTGGGAAAAACAACGTTTGCCCGATACTTTATTCGATTTTTTTTGTGTGATAATGAAGTTGTTCCAAGCCCCACATTCACCCTGATACAATCTTATGATACAAAAGATTTTCCTCTGTGGCATATTGATTTGTATCGGTTGGAAAACCCTGAAGAAACAAGAGAGCTTGGCCTTGAGGAAATTTTTGAGAATGGGGTGTGTCTGATAGAATGGCCTGAGCGCATGATGTCTTATGCTCCCGAAAAACGCATTGATCTTTCTTTTTCTCAAGAAGATGAAGCGCGTCAAGTAATTGTGAAGTATTTAAATAAACATGAAACACATGAACACACAAAAATTTGAACAGTTTTTAGAAACACATGGATGGGGAGATGTGCCTATTTCTTTTTTGGCTGGCGACTGTTCAAACCGAAAGTATTATCGCTTAGGCACCAAGAATAAAGATTCTGTTTTATTGATGGATGCCCCCCCACCTGAAGAGCGTTTGGGCGATTTTATTGAGATGGCTTCTCTATTGAAAGGCTTGGGTCTTTCTGTTCCAGAGATTTTAAATGCTGACCTTGAGAAAGGTTTTGCCTTAATCGAAGATTTTGGTGACCAAACCTATTCTCGTCTTCTGGCACAGGGGAATGATGAGAAGTACTATATGATTGCGACAGATACTCTGATTCATTTGCACAAAACATTTGATTTAAAAAAGCATCGTGCTTTAGCTTCTTTTTTCTTTTTGATATTTTTGCCCGGGAATTGGGCGTTATGATGGAATGGTATTACCCCAAAGCCTATGAGGCACCACTGGGTGCTGAAGAGAAAGAATCTTTTTGGCCATTTGGAAGAAGCTTTTATCACCTCTTTTAACGCCTGAAACTTTGGTGCTTCGTGATTACATGATTGATAATTTGGTTTATTTAGAAGGTCGGCCCGGTGTTAAATCTTGTGGGCTTTTAGATTTTCAAGATGCGCTTTTAGGTCGGCGTGCTTACGACCTTGTTTCTCTTCTTGAAGATGCGCGCTATGACGTGTCTCCTGAAATTCAGGCGCAGATGAAGGCACGTTATTTGGATGCTTTTCCACAGCTTGACCGCGCGTCTTTTTAGAGGAATATGCCATTTTAGGCGCCCAAAGAAGTATTAAGATTTTGGGTATTTTTATGCGTATGTATGTGCGACACAAACAAGAAAAATATTTGGCACATATCCCCGCGTGTGGCGCTGGATCGAACAAGATCTAACACATCCATCGCTTTCTCAGTTGAAAGACTGGATGGCCCGTCATATGCCTGTTGTTGAAAGGAGGGACTAAATGCTTATTAAAAAGCGATGGTATTAGCCGCCGGTAAAGGAGAGCGCTTGCGCCCCCTCACAGATGCGTGCCCCAAACCCATGATTGTGGTGGCAGGGAAGCCGATGATGGATTATGCCATTGATCAGTTAGAACGTGAAAAAGTGGAAGATGTGGTAGTTAATGTGTGTCACCACGGCGACATGATTGTTGAGCATTTGGAAAAACGCAAAAAGCCAAACATTATTTTCTCACGCGAGGAAGAAAGACTTGAAACCGGTGGTGGCGTGTTAAAAGCATTGCCACATCTTGGAGAAAAGCCTTTTATGTGATTAATGGTGACATTTTATGGTCAAATAAAAACGGCGATACTTTAAAAATGTTGCGTGAGTTTTGGCGCGACGAAATGGATGTTTTGCTTTTTAGTAGTGCCCCTTAAATCAACACGTGGGTATGACGGTGTGGGTGACTACACCCTTTCTGCAAATCACAAATTAAAGCGCCGAACTGGAGACCATGCCAAGTATGTTTATGGGGTGTTCAAATTATGCACCCACGCATTTTTGAAGGAGAGGATCTACATCCTTTCTCGTTAAATAAAATTTATGACAAAGCAGAGAAAAAGGGTACCTTGTACGGCATGGAGCATAAAAGCTATTGGTTCCATGTGGGTACACCTGAAGCATTGATGGAAACGCGTGCTTGGTTTGAAGAGCATACGCTTGTTGAAGCTTAGTGTTTTCTGATGTCACATGTGCCGAGATACCCTATTTTTACCGTATCATCAGCACAACCTTTTATTGACACTGTTGTTGAATTTTTGTTGGCAGAAACAACCTTTCCTTTTGAAGATTGGACAGTTTATCTGCCGACACGCTTTGCCTGTATATCTTTAGAGCAAAGCCTTAAAAACAAAGTGCAGAAAGAAGCTTTACTGCTTCCTAAGATTATTCCCTTAGGTGATGTGGACACGGCCGAGCTCGTCTTAAAAGGTGGGGGAGAAAAGGCGTTGTCTGTACCGTCACCGCTTCGGTATCCACGACGCCTTGTTCTATTGGCCGAACTTCTTTCAAAGTTTCGGTATCAGTCTGTTTCTCTTTCTTTTTATCAGCGTTTAAGCCTTGCTGAAAATGTTATGAAGATCATTGATGCGCTGCGGCGAGAGGGCGTGCCTTTATCAACATTAAAAAATTTTTCTGTTGAAAATAATAGAAGTGCAGAGCATTGGGCACATATTCATCTTTTTCTGTCGGTGATTGCAGATTATTGGGATGCCATATTGCAAGAAGAAGATGCGCTTGACCCTGCCCAGTGGCATCGTCATATGATGGATATTCACCAAGAGTCTTTAAAAAATGCCACCACCCCCGTGATGGTGGCAGGGTCGCTTGGCACCGTTTCTTCAACCGTTGATTTAATCAAAAGAGTAGCGCACTTAGATCACGGGGTTGTGGTGTTGCCAGGCCTTTTAAAGGGGTTGGATGATCAAACACTTTCTCCGAAACATCCCCAGTATTTTCTTTATCGCCTTCTATCTACGCTGGAGATTTCTTCTGGAGAAGTTCAAACACTTTCTCCACGAAAAGCTGTAACAGCACAAAATTTTTCAACTTTGTTTGAGAGAAGTGACATAAAAAATGGTGACAGTGGGGTGTGTCATATTGATTATTTAGCCGCCCCTGATCAGCGTGCAGAAGGGGAAATGATCGCTCTTGCCATACGTGAAGCGTTAGCACGAGGAAAAAAAAAGTGGCCTGTTTATCCCCGATCTGAAGCTGCTTTCTTATGTAAGTGCTGCTTTAAAGGTGTGGGATATTGAGGTGCCGTCTCCGAACAGCATGTGTCTCATCCATACAGATATGGGGCGTTTTTGCATGCGCTGAGTAGCTTGTTTTTGGAAGATGTCACCCTTGATCATCTGCGGCTGATTTTCCATCATCCTTTGCATCAGCGCGCAGAGATGTGGCAAACGCTTGAGAAAAATATTTTTAGACGTGTGACAGGTGTGTTTTCGATTAAACATCTTGAACATGTTTTCGCCTCACAAAAAGATAAGTTTTCGAATAAAGAAGACTTAGAACTCTTTTTTTCAGAGCTTAAAACGCTTTTATCTTTTTCATCGCGCAAGTTAACATTTTCACATGTTTTGCAGTATTTAGAAAAATGGGCCCAGTGGGTGACAGGTCAAGACATGTCCATGGACGCCCTGTTTAGTTTTTATGGGGCTGAAAACTTTATCCCTTTGTGGGCAGACTTAAAAAAAACGCAGGCAACACTGACTGTGGAAGAAGGTGATGTTGGCGCTATTTTGATGGCCCTGTTTCAAGAAAAACAGCAAGCTTCATATGCATTTAAAAATGGTATTCATTTATGTACGCCGATTGAAGGGCGGTTTATTCACGCAGATATGATCATTCTGAGCGGACTTAACGAAGGAGTATGGCCCGAAGAAGTGGGCGTTGATCCCTTTCTCACGCGGTCTATGCAAAAAGAATTGAATCTTTTGCCAATAGAACACACATATGGGCAAAGTGCGCATGACTTTATTTCCCATTTATCTGCAAAAGAAGTGTTGCTAACGTATGCGACGAACGTAAAAGGAGCGCCCGCCCTTCCTTCCGAGTTTTTATCTTATCTACGCTCTTTCATGTTGCGGCACGACCTGCCCTTAACTGAGCGAAAAGATATTTTGGCTTATTGGGAGAAAATGCGGGCATGCCCCAAAAAATCTTCTATAAAGGCACCAGCAGTTCAGGCATCTTCTCAACAATTGCCCAAGCGGTTTTCAGTCAGCGATGTTATGGCTCTTCAGAAAGACCCTTACCGATTTTATGCAAAGCATGTATTAAAACTTCAAAAGATTAAAGGGTATGTTGCACAAGATACGCATCGGCATTTTGGTATTTTTGTGCATGCACTTTTAGAGAGAGCGGTGTTGGCAGAAGAAACAAAAAAAACATTTCTGAAAGATTTATTCGAGCGCTATTTTGGGTGCCCAGAAAAAAACTTATTCTTATGGCATAAAAGCCAGTTTATCTTAGAGTGGTTTGAAAAACAGCCACGTCCTTCTCAGGTTGCTGTTGAAAAATGGGGGCAGTATACATTTCCCCTACAGGGAAAAAATGTAACCTTGTTTGCCAAAGCTGATCGTATTGATGTGACAGGAATCGAGGCCACAATCATTGACTATAAAACGGGGCAGGTGCCTTCTCAGTCAGCGATCAAACGAGGAGAGGCGCCCCAACTTTCTTTAGAAGGATTAATTTTAACAAAAGGAGAGTTTGAAGGCGTTTCCAAAGATGTTTCTTTAAGCGCACTTGCCCACTGGAAGGTGCCTATGGGTGACGAAAACGGAGAGCTCAGTTTTGTGCGACATTCCCTAGAAACTTTACTTGTTGAAACAGAGGAGGGGTTGAGAAACCTGCTTTCTTATTTTCAAAAATCGACAGCGCTTTATTTATCATACCCCCATGGGTGGACAGGGCAGAGTGACTATGACCATCTTGCCCGTGTTGCAGAATGGTATACAGAAAGCGAGCGTACTTGATGACGCTTTCTCTGAATCAGAAACAAGCCATTCACCCACATTATTCGTGCTGGGTTGAAGCGTCTGCAGGTACAGGCAAAACCAAAGTGCTTACAGATCGTGTGATCAGCTTGTTATTGTCTGGCGTAAAAATAGAAGAAATTTTGTGCCTCACCTTTACAAAAGCGGCTGGGGCAGAAATGAGTGCCCGTATTCGCAGTCGGCTTTTAGAGTGGACAACTTTATCCGATGAAAAATTAACCGCATCTCTCACACCGTTCCTTGGATCAAAAATTACACCTGAAAAAAAACAGCAGGCTCAGCGTCTTTTTTTTCAAGTCTTAAAAAGTGCTTCTGGTATACGCATTCAAACCATTCATGGGTTTTGTCAGTTTTTATTACGGTCGTTTCCGCTTGAGGCGGGCCTTCTGCCCCATTTTCAAATTATGGATGATGCCCAGCAGAAACCTTTGATTGACAAAGCGCTTCAAAAACTTTGGGAAACACTTCCCAAAGAAACAACAAACTTTATGGTACGTCACATGTCGCAAAGTCAGTTGGATGGGTTTATTAGCTTTGTTTTATCGCACCGCCATATTTTGGCAGACAGCAACACAACACAAAATAACCTTAAAGCGTTTTTAAACGTAGACACAGAAGAAGATCCGCTTGATGTATTCTTTCAAGGTCTGCCCCCACTTTCTGATGTGTTTGTTGAATTGTTTAAGAAAGCAACACAACAAGATCAGCGCTTGTGCGATGTGGTGGCTGCTTTGAAAAAAGACTCACTCAATGAAAAGAAATCTTTGTATCCACTTTATAAAGATGTGTTCTTAACCAAAACGGGGTCCCCCAGAAAAAAAATATGCAGTGTTGAGTTTGAGAAAAGAAACCCACACTTGATGACTATGTTGAAAAACGAGCCAAGTCGTATTTTTGCGTGTCGAAGCACAGCGTGCAGATCAAAAGTGTTGGCAACATTCGAGCCTTTTTCTGAACGTGGCAGGCGTCTTTTTAAAAATTTATGCACATATCAAAAAAGAGCATAGTGTGATTGATTATGACGACCTCATTTTTTATGGCGCTAAGCTTTTAAGTCAAAGCCACATCAAGCCCTGGGTTTTGAGAAATTGGATTATGATTTTCAGCATGTTCTTGTTGATGAAGCCCAAGACACCAGCCAAGGTCAGTGGGAGCTTTTGTTCCATTTGATTGAAGAATTTTTTGGAGAAAGAGAAAAAGCAAACCGTACCCTTTTTGTGGTGGGTGACCCTAAGCAATCTATCTACAGTTTCCAAGGGCAAGCCCAAGGGGTTTCAGAAAGCAGAAACGCTGTTTAAGCAGTTGGGAAATGCACGTCATGTGGTGTTGTCTGAATCTTATCGATCAGCTCCCCATGTACTAGACGTGGTGAACCATGTTTTTCAAAAACCAGAACAAATGGGGGTGCGTTCTGAAATACATCAGGCGTTTCGTAAAGAGGTTAAAGGTTCTGTGACACTGTGGCCTTTAATCGAGAAAGAAGACGGGCCTTCAAAAGCGTCATGGGTTTTACCAACAACGCAAACAAAGCAGTTCTTACCCAGGCGTGCTTTGGCCCAGCAGATCGCAAATCAAATTTCATCTTGGCTTTTAAATAAAACACGTCTTGAAAGTCGCGGGCGTTCGATTGAACCACGAGATATCATGATTCTTGTGCGCCGTCGCGATGCTTTTATGGATGAAATTGTAAGGACACTGAAGGCAAAATCTGTTCCGGTATCGGGCCTTGATCGACTTTCTCTTAACGATCACATTGCTGTCCAAGATGTTTTGTGCTTGGTTGATGTACTGCTTTTGCCAGATGATGATTTGCGTCTGGCCACACTTCTTAAATCGCCTTTTTTTGGTGTATCGGATGCACATCTTGCCACACTTTGTGCTCGCCCAGAAGACGTATCTCTTTGGACAACACTTTCTAAGCATCCTGACTATAAAGAAATTTATGAACAATTGATGGCGTGGGATCATCTTCTGCAGCAAGCTTCGTCTCTTGAAGATTTCTTCTATGATATTTTGTATAGGCAAGATTATCGTAAAAAATTTGTAGCGCGTTTAGGCCCTGATGTAGACGATGTTTTTTCAGCGCTTTTAGAATCGGCTTCTTCATTTGAAGAACAGCACGGCCCCCATGCAGCACTATTTATTTCTTGGGTGCGCCAACAAAACATTCAAGTTAAACGAAATTTAGAAGGACAAAGTGAAAACCAGGTGCGCTTGATGACAGTCCACGCCGCAAAGGGGTTGCAAGCACCAATCGTTTTTTTGCCTGACATGACACAAGTGCCTACAGCAAAATCTTCTTTTTATTGGAAGCCTGGCCATGATTTTTTTATTTGGGCCGATCTTAGTGTGCGTCAATTCTCAAATAAAATTCAGGATTTTTGTGCAAATGATCAAGAAATGGAAGAATATTATCGTCTTTTATATGTGGCTCTGACACGGGCAGAAGATCATTTGTATCTATGTGGATGGGGCACAAAAAAAGAGCTATCTTCCACATGTTGGTATGAAGCTTTAAGGCCTGTCATAGAAAAACTGGGTCACCAAGAAAAAGATGGTTTTGTATATGGTCACCCGCCGTCACACCCCGATACAGCAAAGCGGACTACTGCATCGAAGCAGTTAACCGATTTGCCACTTTGGGTACATCAGCCTGTTCATGTTGAAGCCATGAAGACCATACGTGCCTCTTCAGAGCACACACATGAAAAAGAAGTAAGTATGCCATATGCACCAGAAGCCCAGGTGCGCGGGGTGTTGATTCATAAAATACTGCAGCATGTTGTGGGTTCTAAAACATCTGAAAGTGTTATTAAAGACTATGTTGCAAAACAAACCATTTCCCCAAGTGACAAAGAAAAAGTTCTAAAAGCTGTTTTTTCTGTGCTGGCTCATCCCTTGTTTTCAAACAAACAAAGGTTCACCCTAAAAACAGAAATCAATGTGCAAGGCACATTAAATGGGCTTGCTACAAAAGGGGTTGTGGATCTTCTATTACAAAATGATCAAGATAAAGTGATTTGGGCTCTTGATTATAAAACGGGGCATTTTGATGCAAGTTTTAAAACGAAGCCTCCTGAAGCATACGTAAGGCAGATGGGGATATATAAAATGCTTTTATCAAAAATATACAAAACGCATACAATAAAAACAGGGTTAATATGGACAGACATTGGCTGGTTGCAGGAATTATAGGGGTCCTCATTTGGGCGTTTGATCTCAGGGCCACAATGACGGACCCTGCTTTGCAGTCATTTTTTTCTGCCCATCAAATTACTGCCTATAAGAAAATTTCCGTGGGCGACAGCTGTGACTTTGTTTACAAGCTTGTGGGGAAAAAAAATTTATTTATTTTAAAAATATTGAATTTACGCCGCCCGCTTCAAAAAAGAAAAGCTGTTGTTCATATGACAGCATGGGCAGGTCGTGAAGGGCTTGGCCCTGAACTCGTCTGGCATGATAAAACTTATCATTACATGGTGATGGCTTTTTCTAAGGGGCGCTGCCTAAGGGCAGATGACTTAAAAAATCCTCTTCTTTTTGAAAAAGTTGTTGCAAGTATGCGGAAAGCCCATACAGCTTCTCTATCCCACTTAGAAGGTGTGTTTCCCTATCCATTAAAGGTGCGTGCGTTACGACGGGGAAAAGAAGTTATGTCTTATGCACTTCAAAACTTTAGACAAATTTTCAGAAGACTAAAATCCCGTTTTTTTAAAGACAGTGGAGATGTGAACTACAACACCGTTTCTCATGCAGATATTAAAGTAGGGAATATTCTTTTAGAAGAAGCTGCCCGCCCAATATTCATCGACTGGGGCGAGGTGACAGTGTCGTCGCCTTATGATGATTTGGGGAGTTTTGCCCACCATTTTGAATTAGACACATATCAAGAAAAACGTCTTTTAAACCTTTACTTTGGCCGTGGGCCCTGTGCTGAAGAAATAAATCATCTTCGCGCACATCGTCGGTTTGCTGCCTTGAATGAAGTATTTTGGAAAATACGTGTTTTTTGTGAAAAATCAAATCAGAATATTATTGAGATGAATAAGAGTATGGACTTTTTACAAGGCTTTTTGTAGGATTCCTCTTTAATTTTAATAAAAAATCAGCGTGGTTCATACGATGAAAGTTCAGAAACAAACAAGTACAGAGAAAATTACTCCCTATATTTCTCCTTCAAAGAGTTTGCCAGAAATTACGGTTAAGTCTTTTATATTAAGTGTTTTGTTGACACTTGTTATGTCGGCAGCAAACGCCTATCTAGGCCTTAAAGTCGGTATTACAGTGGCTGCAACAATTCCGGCTGCGGTGATGTCAATGGCGATTCTGAAACTGTTTCGTCATTCAAATATTCTGGAAAACAACATTGTGCAGACAACTGTTTCTGCGGGTGAAGGGCTTGCGGCAGCAGCTGTATTCACGTTGCCCGCATTGATTATGATGGGGTTTTGGCAGTCTTTCCCTTTTTTTTTTTTTATGGGCCTTCTTGTCTTGGGTGGTCTTTTAGGTGTTGTGTTTTCAATTCCTCTTCGACGTGTGTTTTTGGTTGAAGGGGGTCTTAAATTTCCTGAAGGTATCGCAGCAGCTGAAGTATTGAAAGCGGGAGATGGTGCGTCCCAGGCGGGGTTGAAAGATCTTCTTATGGGGAGTTTTTTATCGGCTGCTTTGAAATTTGGACAGTCTGGTTTGGGCATTTTTGGCGAAAGTATTAACTATTGGCGCCGTGTTGGTGATGCTGTGTTTGGTTTTGGTTCTGGCATTGCCGGTATTCTTGTTGGGGCAGGATACATTGTTGGTATACAAGTCGCTGTCAGTATTATTTTAGGATCTCTGGTTGCCTGGGGTATTTGCGCGCCTATCTATGCGTCTATGGGCGGATATTCTGCAGAGCTTGAGCCGTTTGCACTTGCCATGCAGGTTTGGAAAGATAAGCTGCGCATCATTGGTGTGGGCTGTATGGTAACAGGGGGTGTTTGGACAACCCTTACTTTAATCGGCTCTATGAAAGAGGCAATCGTTTCTTCGTATGCTGTTTTGAAAAAAACAAAGCTGGATAAAAAACTTGGTATTTTGGCTTTGCGTACTGAACAAGATATTCCTATGAATTATGTTGGGATTGGTATTATTTTAGTCGCGGTGGCTTTAGGGTTCTTCTTACACCATCTTTTTGGTCAAACAGGCCTGATGCAGTACCCAGCACTTTACTGGACGACAATCGCTGTAATGTTGGTAGTGTGTTTGATTTTAGGGTTTTTAGCAGCGGTTATTAGTGCCTACATTGCTGGCTTGATTGGCTCTTCCAACTCGCCTTTGTCGGGCATTGCGATTATGGTCATTCTTTCAATTTCTCTTGTACTTTCTGCCATGGTGTCATCAGTGCTTGGTTCAGGTGTCGCTATGTTGGCAATGGCTGCAATCACAGTATTGCTGGGTGCGCTTATTTCAGGAACGGCCACTATCAGTTTGGACAACCTTCAAGATTTGAAAGCTGGCCAAATTGTGGGTGCAACACCTTGGAAGCAGCAGATTATGTTGATTGTGGGCTTAATTGTATCAGGCTTTTGTATGGGGCCCATTTTGAATGTCCTTTTTGAAGCATACGGCATTGGCGATGTGTTCCCACGTGGGGGCATGGACCCATCTCAAGCTTTGGCCGCACCAAAAGCAGCCCTTATGGCAGGGTTGGCACGCAGTGTTTTTGACTTGTCTCTTGACTGGACATTGATGTCAGTTGGGGCCGGTATCGCCATCGTGTTTATTGCGATTGATGTTGTGCTTAAAAAGACAACCACTTGGTCGATTCCCATTTTGGCTGTTGCTGTTGGTATTTATATGCCGCTTGAAATTACGGTTCCAATTTTGATTGGTGGTTTGATTGCACACCTATCTGGCCGACAAATTAAAAAGCAAAAGAAAGCTTTGGGTGCGCGGTATGAAGCTGTAGAACAAAAAGCCTCTCAGCGCGGCCTTCTAACAGCATCGGGTATCGTTGCAGGTGAAGCCTTAATTGGTATTTTGATTGCAGTGCTGATCGTGTTCTTCCCTTCTGTGCGTGATACGATTTCGTCAATCTCGATTGATCCAACCATAAAGACGATTCTTGGGTTAGGGCTGTTTTTGTTCTTGTGTCACTACCTTCTTCGTGTGGCCAGTTCAACAAAAGAGAAGTAGCGTCTAATGCATAAAGAGCCTACACAAAGAGGCCTTAAGGTTGCAGAAGAAGTACGACGGATGTTGGTGGACATTTTCCGTGAGTCACCCTTGTGGGAGCAGGGGCTTGCTGAGGTTTCCCTTACATTAACGGAAGTGCGCATCAGTGCAGATTTACGGAATGCTCATGTTTTTGTGTTGCCTTTGGAAAGCACGCTTTCAGGCGATCTTCTTCTTAAAAAATTAGAGAAGGCTGTGCCGCGCTTACGGAAAGAGCTTGCAAAAAAATCTCATCTGCGTGTGGTGCCGGCACTTACTTTTCATCTGGACAATGCCTTTGATAATTTTAATCAAATTGATTCTTTGTTGAATGATCCTAAAATAAAGCGGGATATTAAGAAAAGTGACACATAACATTCATGGTTGGTTTTTTAGATAAGCCCTATGGAATGTCTTCAAACAAAGCGCTTCAAAAAATCAGATCGCATTTCGGGCGTCCAAAGGGGGCATGTGGGGACACTTGACCCGCTTGCAACAGGGTTTCTTCCCATTGCTTTGGGGGATGCAACAAAAACCATCCCTTATTTAGAGAAAGCCACCAAAACGTATGCTTTTGAAGCCACGTGGGGTGCGCAAACAACAACAGATGATAAAGAGGGCGATGTTTTATTTGCATCTGATGTGCGCCCGACACGTCAACTAATCAATGAAACCATACCTCATTTTGTGGGGGAGATTCACCAAGTGCCCCCAATTTATTCGGCGATTAAGATGGCGGGACAGCCGGCCTATGAAAAAGCGCGCCGCGGGGAAATGCCGCAAATGGAGAAGCGTTTGGTTGTGGTGCATAAGCTTTCTTTGGTTGAAATAACAAATCAAACGGCCTTGTTCCATATGACGTGTGGTAGTGGTGTTTTTGTGCGAAGTTTGGTGCGCGATATGGCGATTGCGATGGGAACGGTGGGGCACGTATCAAAATTACGTCGTGTTCAAGTAGGCCCATTTTTAGAGAAGGATATGGTATCTCTTGAAAAAATCCTTGAAATCCAGGGTGATTCTGGGGTAAAAGAGCACATGCATCCTCTTGATGTTGTGCTGGACGACATCCCGGTTGTAGTGTTGGAAGACGATTTATGTGTCCGATTCCGCTTTGGTCAGCGCATATTGTTTGACCAAATGCATCTACCTGTATCAAGAGGAGACGTTTTGTGTCGAGAGCAATCTGGCAAGCCTGTGGGCTTTGCAGAAGTTAAGGATTTCGTTCTTTACCCAAAGCGATTGTTCAATTGTTAAAAAAGGAGAAAATGATGTCGGATATTATGCATAAAAGCAAAAATGCGATCATTAAAGAATATGCCCAATCAAGCAAAGATACGGGTTCAGCAGAGGTGCAAGTTGCCCTGCTTACAAATCGGATTCTAACCCTCAGTGAACACATGAAGAAAAACCCAAAAGACAAGCACTCTCAGCGTGGCTTGTTGGTGATGGTTGGTCGTCGTCGTCGTTTAATTGGCTACGTAAAAAACCGTTCTGAGGATGATTACCAAAAATTGATCAAGTCTCTCGGACTTCGTCGATAGTTCCAAAATAACTCTTAGAAAGACAGGATGATGACAACAGTTTTCAAGAAAGAACTTGAATGGGGTGGGCGTAAGCTGTCCATTGAAACAGGAAAAATGGCCCGACAAGCAGATGGTTCTGTTCTTGTGCGATATGGAGATACAGTTGTTTTGTGTACAGCTGTTGCTGCTAAAGAAGCGGCGCCAGATGCAAGCTTCTTTCCATTAAGTGTTCATTATCAAGAAAAGTACTATGCAGCGGGTAGAATTCCGGGTGGATTTCTAAAAAGAGAAGGGCGCCCTTCTGAAAAAGAAACCCTGGTTTCACGTTTGATTGATCGTCCGATTCGTCCCCTCTTCCCTGAGCGTTTTAAGAATGAAACCCAGGTGATTTGTACGGTTCTGAGCCATGACTTGGAGAACAATCCCGATGTACCTGCAATGATTGGTGCGTCTGCAGCGCTGACACTTTCAGGATTACCTTTCTTGGGCCCAATTGGTGGTGCACGCGTAGGATATAAAGACGGCAACTATGTCTTGAACCCTGTGAGTGATGACATGGGTGAAAGCGATCTTGACTTGGTTGTGGCTGGTACGCGCCAGGGTGTTTTGATGGTTGAATCAGAAGCAAAAGAGCTTTCAGAAGAGATTATGCTTGGCGCTGTTGAGTTTGGCCATAAGGCGTTCATGCCCGTGATTGACATGATTATTGCCCTTGCAGAAGAAGCGGCGAAAGATCCTTGGGCTTTGCCAGAAATGAACAATGCTGAAAAGGAACTAAGACAAAAAATTGATAAGCTTTCTCGGGCTCAGTTTGAAAAAGCATACAAGGTGCAGGCTAAATCTGAACGTCGAGAGATGTTAGATAAGATTTGTGCAGAGGTTGTCGAAAAAGTATCTACAGAAGATGTGTCTGACACGTTAATTAAGGGTGCCCTTAAGTCTGTTCAGAGTGGCGTTATGCGCGGCATGGTTTTGAAAACGAAGAAAAGAATTGATGGCCGTGATACGGTGACGGTGCGTCCAATTTCTTGTGAAGTTGATGTGTTGCCACGATCTCATGGAAGTGCGCTTTTTACGCGTGGAGAAACGCAGGCCCTTTCAGTGACTACGTTGGGTACAGGTGAGAACGAGCAAATCATTGATTTGATTGAAGGTGAATACAAAGAATCTTTCATGTTGCACTATAACTTTCCGCCATTCTCGGTAGGGGAAGCGGGGCGTATGGGGTCTCCGGGGCGTCGTGAAGTTGGCCATGGAAAGTTGGCGTGGCGTGCAATTCACCCATTGCTACCTGAAAAGGAAGCTTTTCCTTACACGCTCCGTGCAGTGTCTGAAGTTTTAGAATCAAACGGGTCGTCCTCTATGGCGACTGTTTGTGCCACTTCTCTGTCATTGATGGATGCTGGTGTGCCACTAAAGAATCACATCGCAGGGATTGCCATGGGGTTGATCAAAGAAGAAAAAGACTATGTGGTGTTGACCGATATCTTAGGCGATGAGGATGCACTAGGCGATATGGACTTTAAAGTGGCTGGTACGCGTGATGGGATCACAGCTCTTCAGATGGA
The DNA here is from genome assembly GCA_022646525.1 of Holosporaceae bacterium. Lineage (GTDB taxonomy): Bacteria > Pseudomonadota > Alphaproteobacteria > UBA7879 > UBA5542 > UBA5542. The sequence goes on from CP060261.1 coordinate 396,815, forward strand.
CCTTAAAATCACCAGTATTGATGCCAAGATTATGAAAGTGGCTTTGAAGCAGGCACTTGATGCCAGCCTTCACATTATTGGTATTATGGAGCAATCGCTTAAAACATCGCGAACCTCTGTAAGTGACAATGCGCCGCGTATTGAAACAATTACCATTCCAAAAGATAAAATCAGAGATGTTATTGGAACAGGTGGAAAGGTAATCCGCGAAATTTGTGAAACAACAGGCGTTAAAATTGATATTGAAGATGACGGCACTATTCGTGTAGCAGGCCTTGAGCGTGAGTCTATCGATCGTGCCCTCAAGTGGATTCATGATATTACAGCTGAGGCAGAAGTTGGTAAAATCTATGACGGTAAAGTTGTTAAAATCGTTGAATTTGGTGCTTTTGTTGACTTCTTGAATACTTCTGGACTTGTACATATTAGTGAAATAGACTTCAAGCGTATTGATAAAGTAACAGATGTTCTTTCTGAAGGTGAGTTTGTTCGTGTCAAGGTTATTGGGATTGATGACCGAGGCAAAATTAAATTAAGCATAAAAGCGGTTAAGGCTGACGAAGAAGATAGCCAAGAGTAGCCGCTCGGAGGGTGGATGAAAGCGCTGAACGCCATTTTAATGGGGGGAAAAGAAGTTTTACCCCTCGTTGAGGGGGGAAAAGGAATCTCTGTTTCTAATGGAGAAAGCTCGGGCGCGTGGTCAAACACGGGCGGTGTAGGCACTTTTTCTGCTGTTAACGCCGATGCTTATGATGAACAGGGAAATCTTATCCCTATCGTTTATCATGGCCGCACTCGACGTGAGCGTCACGAAGAACTGATTGCCTATGCCATCAAAGGTGGTATTTCTCAAGCACAAATTGCCCATGATATGCGCGCTGGCGCTGGCCTTCTTAATATGAACGTTCTTTGGGAGATGGGGGCGGTAGAGCCCATTCTTCATGGGGTTTTAGGTAAGGTAAGTGATCTTATAAATGGCATCACATGTGGGGCGGGCATGCCGTATAAGGTTGCTGAAATTGCCGCTCAATATAAAGTTCATTACTATCCTATCGTTTCTTCTGCACGTGCATTTTGGGTATTGTGGAGCCGTGCCTATCACAAGTTTAGCGATTGGATCGGCGGCGTTGTCTATGAAGATCCCTGGCTTGCCGGGGGGCATAATGGCCTGAGTCGTGCTGAGTCTCCTGATAAACCTGAATCTCCTTATGAACGTGTACGGGCCTTGCGTGAAACCATGCGTGAGTTTGGGCTTGATCATATTCCAATTATTATGGCGGGTGGCGTATGGTGTTTGAATGAGTGGTCGGATTGGATTGACAATAAAGAATTAGGACCGGTTGCTTTTCAGTTTGGCACGCGGCCTTTACTTACACAAGAAAGCCCTATTTCAGATGCGTGGAAACAAAAACTTCTAACCCTAAAGAAGGGTGACATTTATCTCAATAAATTTAGTCCTACAGGATTTTATTCATCGGCCGTTAACAATGACTTCTTAGAGGGGTTAAAGGCGCGCTCTGAAAGACAAGTGGCGTATGCAACATCTCCTGTGGACGATCACAGCGAAGCCTTTCCAATTGGGCCTCGGAATCGCCCTGTTTACCTTACGAAAGAAGGGGCCCAAAAAGCAAAATCTTGGGTGGATGCAGGCTATACAGAAGGCCTTAAAACACCAGACAGTACGATCATTTTTGAAACACCAGCCCAAGCACAACAAATTCACCAAGATCAGGTTGACTGTATGGGGTGCCTAAGCGCTTGCTTTTTTAGCAATTGGTCGCAAGGTCCCAAAGGCACGACGGGGCGTAAAGCTGACCCGCGTTCTTTTTGTATTCAAAAAACACTTCAAACGATTTCTCATAGTGATGATGTTGAAAATAATCTTATGTTTTCAGGGCACAATGGGTATCGTTTTGCCCTTGATCCATTTTACAAAAATGGTTTTATCCCAACTGTAAAACAGCTGATTGAGCGCATCAAGACAGGAGCGTAGCATCATGACGAGGAAGCTTGGCGTTTTTTGTCTTATGCTTCTATGCTGCTTGACGGTGTCTGCAACTTTTATGAACTTACGTTACGAAAAAACAAACTTTCGCTATGGCCCTGAAGTTACCTTTCCCCTTAAGTTTACGTGGAATGGCTTGGGGCTTCCTGTTGAAATTCTAAAAGAACAGGGGAGTTGGGTATACGTGCAAGACAGTGAAGGTGATTATGGGTGGATACAGCGCCGCATGCTCACTAAAAAAGAATGGTGCTTGTAAAAAAAAGATACTGAAGTTCGCTATGAGAAAGCCCGAAATTCAAAAATTATTGCACTTCTTAAAAATGGGGCACTGTTGCGTTTAAAGGAATGTGATGGTGATGTGTGCAGTGTACAGGTGACATATCAGGACAAAAAATTGTAGGGTGGGTAGCCAAACAGTTTTTTATGGGGAGTTGCTTAATTTTTAAGCAAAAGATAAAGGATCAGCAAAAAGAATCTCTCTCGAGGCATAAAAAGATTTATGCGGCAAAGTTATCCACACAATATGTGGATGAAAAATCGATTGATTTAATTGAAAAAAGTAAAAATAAGTAAAAAAATAATACTTATAAATAAAAAAAATAATTCCCTATTCCTCTTTAAAAAACTTTTTTCTTCTTTAATCTGTTTTGGATATAGAGATAGGGAGGTCTCTGCGGTTGAGGATGTATGTTTTAAGCTGTTATTTACACTTCTGCGGCATATAAAAAATAAAAACGAAGGCTAAATGAATTTTTAAATTCATAAAAATCAATAAGATATAATTTTATACAAATTAAATTTTCATAAAAAACATAAAAGTATGGAAATATGCATATAACACAGTGTTTTTATTGGTTTCTTTTTTCTCTTTTTCGTGGACGTGCTGTGATAATTTGAATTAAGTACAAAAAACTATTCACTTACGTAACCGTACAGGAGATGGAAATGTCACTTGGTGATCGAATTCAGAACCTTGAAAGTCGCCACGAGCGACTTGATGCGAGAATTAGCAGAGAGCAACGTCGCCCTCTGCCGAATGTTGACCTTTTAAGAGAGATGAAAGTCCGCAAACTTCGTCTTAAGGAAGAAATGTTCAATCTCTTGTCTCGATAGTTTTGTACTCTCCCTAAATTATAGATTGGACCGCCCTTGTGGCGGTCTTTTTTTATCTATATTGTTCCAGAAGTCATTGATTGGGCTAGCCTAAGTGACTATGATATCAGTCATCTTAGAAAAATAAGATGGGAAAGGAGCTTATTTGAAAATTTTAATGTGTGGCGATGTGGTGGGACGCACTGGAAGAGAAGCGGTGTTGCACTATATTCCCCTTTTACGAGATTTGTGGGCTTTAGATGTAGTCGTGGTGAATGGTGAAAACGCTGCTCATGGGTTTGGCATTACCCAACAAATTTCAGAAGAATTTTATGAAGTTGGCGTAGATGTAATTACAACTGGTAACCATATCTTAGATCAAAAAGAGATTTTAAAAACGCTTAATCAAAATAAACGTTTGTTGCGCCCAATTAACTATCCCAAATCTACCCCTGGACACGGTGTCGTTAGTTTTGAGGTGCAAGGTAAGCGTGTCACAGTGATTAATGCCATGGCACGTCTTTTTATGGACCCATTAGACGACCCTTTTTCTGGCCTTGATCAACTTTTGGCGTCACATCGTTTGGGAAAAACAGATCAGGCGATTCTTGTAGATTTCCACGGTGAAGGGACTTCGGAAAAAATGGCCATGGGTCATTTTCTAGATGGTCGTGTCTCAGCAGTTGTGGGCACACATACGCACGTACCAACGGCAGATACCCATATTTTAGATAATGGAACAGCCTACCAAACGGATTTGGGTATGGTGGGTGATTATAACTCTGTGGTGGGAATGGAAAAGCAAGCACCAATAGATCGCTTTACAAAAAAATATTCGTCAGAGCGTTTGGCGCCTGCAACAGGGCCAGCAACACTTTGTGGCATGTACTTGGAAACAGATGATAAAACAGGAAAATCAATTAAAGCACGTCCTGTGCGTTTGGGGGGATGCCTTCAACCGACAGATGTTATTGAATAAATAAGAAGGATAAAGAACAATGGCGGGTCACTCGCAATTTAAAAATATTATGCATCGAAAGGGTGCGCAAGATGCCAAGCGGGCGAAAGTTTTACGAAACTGATTCGAGAGTTAACAGTTGCTGCACGTGGTAACCCTGATGCAGACACTAACCCCGATTGCGGACAGCAATCGTAGCAGCACGTCAGGCAAATATGCCCAAAGATACCATGGAACGTGCTATATTGCGTGGCTCTGGTGGTGCGGATGGTGATAATTATGAAGCGGTACGGTATGAAGGGTATGGGCCGGGTGGCGTGGCGATTATTGTGGAAGCTTTGACTGACAACCGTAATCGAACAGCGCCTGAAATTCGCTCTGCTTTTTCAAAGTATGGGGAAATTTAGGTGAAACAAATAGTGTGAGTTTTCAATTTGAACAAGTGGGTCAAATTGACTTTGAGGCACCCCAGCAAAAAGGAGAAGCCTTTTAACACCATTGCTGAAGCAGGAGCGGAAGATTTGGTGGAAGAAGAGAGTGGATGCCAAGTATTCACAGAACCCAAGTCTCTTCATAAAGTATCTGGTTTCTTAGAAGAAAAGTTGGGCGAGCCTTCGGCATGTAAGCTGGTTTGGCGTCCAGTTAACACGGTGGCTGTGAGTGAAGAGCAAGTGGAAAGCTTGTTAAAGCTTATTGACCTTCTTGAAGATAACGATGATGTGCAGGCCGTTTTTTCTAATTTTGATGTAGATCCAGAAGTTTTGAAACGGGTATTATCTTCATGACACGAATACTGGGCATTGACCCTGGCCTTCAAAAGGCGGGGTGGGGTATTGTTGAGCAGCATGGCTCGCAATTAAAACATATTGCCCATGGTATTATTAAGCCTCCACAGAAAGAAGATATGGGGGTTCGTTTAGTATTCCTTTTTAAAGAGCTTTGTGCTGTGATTACCCAGTATGCGCCTCAAGAAACTGCGGTTGAAGAAGTGTTCTTAAATAAAAATCCTGGTTCTACGTTGAAACTGGGAATGGCGCGTGGGGTGTGTATGCTGGCGCCTTCTCACCAAGGGCTTTCTGTGGCAGAATAGAGTGCGAATAAAATAAAGAAAGCAGTTGTGGGTGTGGGCCATGCTGATAAAAATCAAATGGAAATGATGGTTGGTGTTTTGTTGCCTGGGTGTGGTGCCCAAGCAGATGCTGCCGATGCATTGGGTGTGGCAATTTGTCATGGCCATCTTCGCCAACTCAATACAATGGATGTAAAAGATGATTGCAAAACTGAAGGGTATTCTCGATAGCCTTGATCATAACCATGTCGTTCTTGATGTGGGCGGGGTGGGGTATGCCCTTTTTTGTTCGGGCACAACACTCAAAGAACTGCCCGCAGAAGGCGCAGAGTGTACGCTTTATGTTGAGCCCTTAATTCGTGCAGAAAGCATTACCCTTTTTGGATTTTCAAGCCCTGAAGAGCGTGCTTTGTTTAGGTTATTGCTAACGGTGCAAGGTGTGGGTGGGAAAGTGTGTATTGCCCTTTTGTCGGCCTTGCCACCAGAAACACTGCAGCAAAGTATTATGGCAGAAGATCATGTGCCACTCACACAAGCGGATGGTGTTGGCCCAAAGGTTGCTCAACGGATTGTACGTGAGTTAAAAGACAAAGCAGGCAGCCTTGTTGTTGCTTCTCTTGCTTCTACTGTTTTGCCTAAAACAAGCAGCCAATTACATGGAGAGGCAACTTCAGCGTTAGTTAATTTGGGATATAAAAACCTGCAGCCCATAGTGCTGTGCAGAAAGTATTAAGTGAGTATAAGGAAGACATTGCGTTAAGTCAGCTTATTCCCCTTTGCACTTAAAGAATTGGCAGGAACGTAAATGACAGAAAGAATTATATCTCCTGAAGAGCAACAAGAAGAAACAGAAGTGCGCACAACTTTGCGCCCCTTTTGTTGGATGAATTTGTCGGCCAAGGGCGTTGAAAAAACCTTCATATTTTATTCAAGCAGCAAAAAAGCGTTCAGAATCACTCGACCATGTTTTTGTTTTATGGACCACCCGGTTTGGGGAAAACCACTTTGGCACAAATTGTGGCCCATGAATTGGGCGTTGGGTTTCGTACCACATCGGGCCCTATTATTAGTCGGGCTGGAGACTTGGCTGCCATTTTAACAAACCTACAACCCCACGATGTTTTGTTTATTGATGAGATTCACCGACTCAGCTCTGTGGTTGAAGAAGTGTTATATCCCGCCATGGAAGATCGCAAGCTAGATTTGATGATTGGTGAAGGGCCTTCTGCACGCTCTGTACAAATTGATTTACCTCCTTTTACATTAATTGGGGCGACCACGCGGTCGGGATTAATTACGCGCCCGCTTCGTGAACGTTTTGGTATTCCCTTGCTTTAAAATTTTATACAGCAGCAGAGTTGGCCATTATTCTGAAAAAAGCTGCTTTAAAAATGGACTTCTCTTTAGACGATGTGGCGGCCCAAGAAATCGGAAGCCGGGCCGGGGCACACCACGGGTTGCGTTGCGACTTTTAAAACAGGTTCGTGACATGGCATTTGTTTGGGAGCCAAGCCGTTGTGGATCAAAAGACAGCATCAAAGGCCCTATCTGAAATGGAAATAGATGCGGAAGGTTTTGATCAAGCTGATCGACGATATATGTCTGTGATTGCAGAGCATTATCAAGGTGGCCCCTGTGGGTGTGGAAACATTGGCCGCTGTTTTGTCAGAGCAACGAGACGTTATTGAAGAAGTTGTTGAACCGTATCTTATTCAAAAAGGATTCATTCATCGAACACTACGTGGGCGGATGCTTACCCGCACAGCTTTTGAGTTTATGGGCATCACGCCACCGAAAAATTTTGACCCTACGTCTGTTGTGGAAGAAGAATGAGCACAGGCACTATTCGAGAAAAAAAACATTTTTTGATGTGCGTGTTTATTATGAAGATACCGATGCGGGGGTATTGTATATTATGCTAACTATCTTAAGTTTGCCGAGCGTGGACGCACAGAATTTCTGCGTCATTTAGGGTTTAACCAACAAGCCCTTGCTGCAGAAAAAGACTTTTGTTTTGTTGTCTCAAAAGCATCGGTGACCTATCTGACACCGTTGCGACTCGATGATGTGATAGAGGTTCAAACAAAAATTGAATCTTGTTCAAAAATCTCTATAACTTTTAAACAAGATCTGTGTAAAAACAATCAATCTGCTGCCACGTTGAATGTAGTGGTTGTTGGCCTTGATAGTAAAACGGACCGTCCAAAGGCTTTGCCTCAAGATATCAAAGAAAAAAAATGATGGAGTTTATGAATGATTGATACAAAAGCGGGAAAAGTTCTCGTAAAAGGGGAGGCGATCGCACAAAAAACTTTTGGTATGTGGGATTTGTTTTGGGGGCTGATCCTTTCGTAAAAAACAATCATGTTGTTGTTAGTAGGGGCATCTGTTTTTTAGTTGGGCCCTGCTTTTTCAAAAGTGAAAGTGTTATGGCAGCTTCGGAAATCTTTACATCTTTTTGATGAGAATTTACCGCTTTCGGTTTTGATGTCTGAGCTTAAGAAAGAAAACTCTCCTTTGCGAATTTGATTAAAACTGTTGAACAATCAAAAAAGAAAAGGTGTTGCGTTAGAGGTGCTTCTAAACCGTACGTTGCAGCGTGAAATGAAGCCCTTAGAGCAGCATGTTGATTTTCTAGCAACACTGAGTTCATCAGCCCCATTTGTAGGTTTGTTGGGAACGGTTTGGGGTATTATGAATAGCTTTCAATCAATCGCCATAAGTCAAAATACAAGTTTAGATGTGGTTGCCCTGGCATTGCCGAGGCATTGGCTGCCACAGCCTTAGGGCTGATTGTCGCCATTCCTGCAGGTATTATGTATAACCGCTTAAGCGTGTATATCACCCAAGTCGGAGACATCATGAATATTTTGGCAGACCAACTGAGTGAAAAAAAAGGGTAACCTATGTCGCGTCGTTTTCAGAGAAAAACAGCAAAGCGATATAAGCCGCTGAGCGAAATCAACGTGACACCTTTTGTAGATGTGATGTTGGTGCTTTTAATTGTTTTTATGATTTCAGCGCCGCTATTAACGGCGGGCGTTGAAGTCAATTTGCCCCGTACAAAAGCCACCCCCCTTCGTGCAAAAAAAGATCCTATTATTTTAACGGTGAATCGAGAGGGCCATGTTTTTATTCAAAATCAAAAAATACCTCTTCACCGATTAGGGGCTAAGTTGCAGGCTGTAACGCAAGCCAATCGAGATACAACAATCTATGTGCGTGCCGATCAAAAAAACAAATATGGGCGTGTCATGACGGTTATGGGGCACATTAATCAGGCTGGATTCCAAAACGTGGCATTGGTGACAGAGACGCAAGGTGGGTGATGAACCAGTGGTCTTTTTTTTCTTCCCTGTTGCTTCATGTTTTTGTTGGTCTGCTTTTTTTTATAGGCATGCCTCAGTCAAAGCCGGCACCTGCGCCCCTTCGACCATTGCCTGTGAAATTAGTCCCTATCGGGATGTTGACTCAGTCACCTAAAAAGACTGCTCATCAAAAAACAAAAATAAAAAAACAGCCTGAGCGCGTCCCACTGAAAAAATCTTCTACATCAACACCAGAAAAAGAAAAAGCAGTGCCGCTTCCTGAAAAGAAAGTACAAAGTTCTTCTGATCAAACAAAAGAATCACCAAAAAAACAGCAAGATCATTTTGAGGATGTTTTAAAAACAGTTGAAACTTTAGCAGAAGAAAAAGGAAAGCCTAAAAAAGACAGCTTTGATTCTGATTTGATTTCAGACAAGATTAGCCTGTCCGAACTCGATGCGTTGCGACAACAAATTCAAGGGTGTTGGTTAGTGCCACCCGGTGTTTTGGCCGAGCGGGACTTAATGATTGAAGTGGGCATTCATCTTGATGCGCAGGCACATATTCAAAAAATAAAAATTTTGAATGGGGCACCGTCTCGAAAATCGGCCGTCTTTAAGGTGGCCGTGCAAAGTATTCGACAAGCATTAAAGGCACCCGAGTGTACACCCCTTCGTGTGCCGCTTGATAAGTATGCAAGTTGGAAATATTGTGTTCTTAGATTTAGCCCCCGGGGGATTGGATGATGAAAAGATTTTTTTCCTAACATTGATGTGGGGGGCTTTAGTATGGTGTGGTGTTTCGCTTGATATTCAACAAGGCACCTTAAAACCTTTTCAGTTGGCCGTGCCATCCATGGAAGGGATACAGCTTTTACTGAGAAAATACGTGGTGTGCTTGTGAATGACTTACGATCATCTGGATTTGTTCAGGTTGTGACTAAAGATGCCTATGTAGAAGAAGAACCTTCTTTTTGTCGATACCTCAATTCGAAAGTTGGCGTCTTATCAATTGTCAGGGCATTTTTATTGGCAAAGGTTTCTGTAGAAGGGAGCACCTTACCGTTCAGTTTAAACTGTGGGATGTTTATGGCAGGGCACGCCAACTTGATTTTACGCTTAAGACACTCACCAAAGATTGGCGTCGTTTGGCCCACATTATGGCCGATAAAATATATGCATCTATTACTGGCGATCCAGGATATTTTGATACGCGTATTGTTTATATTTCTGAAACAGGTTTCCAGAAAAAAAAAAAAAGCGCTTGGCACTGATGGACCAAGATGGGGCCAATCATCAGTACTTAACGGGGGGGCATATGCCCGTGATCACGCCTCGGTTTTCACCTGCAGAGCAAAAAATTGTTTATGTATCTTACGGAGAGGTGCAGCCAAAGCAAAAGTACATATTTGGGATTTTGAAAAAGATACACATGACATGCTTTCTGATTTGCCAGGCATTACGTATGCACCACGATTTTCTCCGGATGGGCAAACTATTGTGATGAGTCAGGCACGAAATGGGAACAGTCATATTTATGCGGTTGATTTGAAATACAAAAAACCACGTCAATTAACGAAAGGACTTTCCATCGATACATCGCCTTCATTTTCTCCAGATGGAAAAAAAAGATTGTTTTCAATTCAGATCGTGGGGGCGACGACAGCTTTACATCATGGATGCAGATGGTGACAATATAGAGCGCATCAGCTTTGGGAAAGGGGTTTATGCGACGCCTGTTTGGTCACCTGATGGGGACTGGATTGCCTTTACAAAAATTGAAGAAGGTCGTTTTATATTGGGATCATGAAAAAGATGGTACAGAAGAACAACTGATTGCCGATGGCTATTTTGTGGAAGGCCCTAGTTGGTCGCCAGATGGGCGCATGCTCACCTTTACAAACATGAATTCCCAAGTGGCAATAAAAATTTAGCACGCGTTTCCCTCTATAAAATTCATCGAAGTGGTCGCTTTATGCATAAAATTGAAACACCCACGAAGGATCTGACCCTTCATGGTCGCCCCCGTTGCCCTTTCAACAAGGGTAGACTTGTCATTTCTAAATAAAAATTCCATCATAAATTTATGATTACGTATTTAAAACAAACTGGTTCGGCAATTATTTATTTCAATAATGAAATATTATGGGGATACATTGGCCTTTTTCTTATTTTGTCTTCTATTTTTTATCTAACCTTTCGATCAAGGTTTATGGTAATTCGTGATTTTCCAAAAATATTTCAATACTTCTTAACATCAAGTCGTGCACCAAAAGAAAATAAATTTGGCACGTCTTCCTTAAAAGTTTTTTTCGCATCTCTTGGAGGATGTATTGGTATCGGCAACTTGGCAACAGTAGCGATGGCTATCAAACTTGGGGGACCAGGAGCACTTTTCTGGGTTTGTCTTGTGTCTTTTCTGGGCGCGATCGTTAAATACGCCGAAATTTTTCTAGGGCTTAAGTTTCGGGTACGAAATACCTTTCGCGGTTATGATGGGGGCCCTATGTATTTTTTACAAAAGGCATTTCCAAAACTTAGATTTCTTCCGGTACTTTCTTGTGTTTTCCTGTGTATCTATGGTGTTGATATTTATATGTTTTCAGTTGTAAAAACATCTTTTGTGCATAACTTTTCTTTGCCCACAACGCCTGTTGTTTTGATGCTTTTAGCATTAGTGCTAGTGAGTGTTTGGGGGGGGATTGAGCGTGTAGGCGGTATTTCTACCGTATTGTTGCCCGTTTTCCTGGTGCTGTATGCAGGACTAAGCTTATGGATGCTTGTGGAATATAGAGATGTATTTCCAGGACTTTTAAAAACAGTATTGATCTCTGCCTTTACAGGGCATGGTGCGGTTGGCGGGTTTGTGGGAAGTACGTTTATTCTAACACTGTCAAAAGGTTTATCAAGTGCGGCATACGCCAGTGATATTGGCGTGGGGTTTGCGTCTGTTTTGCAAAGCGAAGTGGCCAGTGATGACATTCAAAAACAGGCCAGTCTCTCTATTTTTGTTGTGTTCCTAAACACATTTGTTGTGTGTTTATGTAGTATGCTTTTGATTCTTGTGACAAACGTATGGCAGTTGCCTATTATGGATGGGGGGTTACTCATTCAAAAGGCGCTAACAACCAGCTTTAAGAATATGTCGTACTTTATGCCATTTTTCCTTTTTCTTGTGGGGTATCCAAGCCTTATTTCAAGTTTGTTGGTGGGTGTGAAGGCAGCAAGGTTTATTCATAAAAAATGGGGTCCGCGCTTTTACTACTTATATGCTATTTTTTCTTTTGTTATTTTCTCGTATTTTTCTTCCTACTATGCGCTTATTTTTTTAGTCCTTGCCAGTGGGCTTTTAAATGTTATAAATATGACGGCGATTCTAAAATTAAGACGTGATATTGATTTTACATTATAGGTAATCATGAAAAAGCAACTTGGATTTTGGTCAGTTCTGTCTCTTGTTATGGGTAATATGATAGGTGTAGGTATTTTTTGTAATGCCTTCTGTTCTGGCCCCTTTGGCAGTCTTAGTTTGATTGGATGGGGCGCCACCCTTTTGGGTGCCCTTTTTCTTGCGCTTATGTTTTCACGCATCTCAACACTTTTTCCTTCTGCAGGAGGAGGAGGCCCTTATGCTTATGCACGTGCAGGGCTTGGAGATTTTATTGGATTTCAAACCGCTTGGACGTATTGGGTATCGTTATGGATTGGTAGTGTGGCCACAATTGTAAGCACTATTGGGTATTTATCTTTGTTTTTCCCAACCCTAATGACAGATCGGCATGTCACATTAGGATTTGGCCTGTTTGTTGTATGGGGGCTGACCCTTATTAACCTTGTCAGCATATCCCTTTCAGGGCGTTTCCAAATTGTGATGACAGTGTTAAAGCTATTGCCGCTTGTGATGTTGTTTTTCTTTGGTTTGCCTCATGTTGAAGCTGTGAATTTTTCTGTTTTTTAACCCCAGTGGAAAACCCGCTTTTATGGCTTTTATAGAAGTCATGACACTTACGATGTGGGCCTTTATTGGGGTAGAGTCTGCTACGATTCCGTCAGATTATGTTGAAAATCCTAAGCGAAATATTCCATTGGGAACTTTCTGGGGCACCCTGTTAGTGGGTCTCGTCTATATCGCGATTTCAGCTCTAGTAATTGGTATTGTGCCAAATAATCTTTTGCAAAATGTGCCGGCACCCTTTGCACTAGCGGCACAAACAGTATTTGGACCAAAAGGAGCAATGCTTGTAGCAGCAACGGCTGTGATTGCTGCTGTAGGGTCGTTGAATGGATGGTTTTTAATCCAAGCTCAAATTCCTATGGCAGCATCATTAGATGGCCTCTTTCCCCACCAATTTGGTAAAACAGATAAAAGAGGCGTACCCGCATTTGGGTTAATTTTGTCAGGCCTTTTAATGTCACTTCTTTTGGTTGTGAGCCAGCAAGAGACCCTTATACAAACATTTCAGTTTATGATTACGCTAGGCACGCTTTCTATTTTACTGACGTACCTTTTTTCTGCTTTGTCTGAATTGGTTTTTTATGTAGAGCGCCCACAAACATTTAAGAAGAAGAACCTTCTTAAAGTATCGTGTCTTGCGATTCCCACTATTATCTATATTTTGTTTGCCATTTATGGTGCGGGGCGTGATGTGATCACTTGGGGCAGTCTTTTATTTTTTGGAAGCGCTCCATTATATGTGTTGGTTCGTTTCCAAAAATATCGATCTCAGTCTTAATAAATTGCGTGTTCTAGGCTTTGACCCCTTGAATCAGCGCATGGTTCTTTTTTCCAGAAGAAAGACGCAGGGTTATATGATCTTGAAAATCATTGGCAGTGACTTGTAGATTTTCATCTTCAACATTTTCGCCGTTAAGTTTGCAGCCTCCTCCTCGAATAAGTCGTCGTCCTCGCCATTACTTTTTGCAAGGCCGCTTTCGATAAGTAAGTAAAGAACTGAAACACCTTCATCAAACTTTTTATAATCAATTTTAATAATAGGCAGCGATGATTTGAGAATGGGGTTGCCCATCGCATCTTCCCCCTCTACTTCAACTTCAAAGCTGGATGATTTAAAAATTTTTTGGATTGTATCATGAATAGCTGGCAACGATTCTTTGCCATGGGCAAGCGTTGTTGCTTCATCTGCAAGTTTTACTTTCAGTGCATTTAACTCAGCACCAGACACATCTTTAAACTGATCCACCTCTTTAGGGTCCATATCTGTATAAATCTTAAGAAGTTTAAGCACATCGGCATCTTCTACATTCCGCCAGAACTGCCAATAGTCATAAGGAGAGAGACTTTCTTTGTTTAGCCAAATAGCTCCTTTTTCCGTTTTACCCATTTTTTGTCCACTATTTGTCGTCAGAAGAGGACATGTGAGACCAAAAGCTTCCTTATCACTTAGGCGGCGGATTAAATCAGTACCGCTGACAATGTTACCCCACTGATCGGAACCACCGCACTCAAGAACACAGTCATGGCTTTTGTGAAGGTGCAAAAAGTCATAGGCCTGTAAAATCATATAGTTAAATTCAAGAAAAGAAAGTGACTGTTCTCGCTCAAGGCGCATGCGCACACTGTCAAAAGTCATCATACGATTAACAGAAATAAATCGGCCAACCTTTCGAAGAAGGTCAAGGTATTTTATATCTTTAAACCAATCATTGTTATCTAAAAGAAGTGCGCTTTCAGGCTGATCGTTAAACTGAAGAAATTTTTTAAAAACACCTTTAATGGTTTTCGTATTTTCTTGAATGACTTTTTCATCAAGAAGCGGCCGCGCAGTATCTTTCCACGTGGGGTCGCCTAATTTTGTCGTGGCACCGCCCATCAAAACAATAGGCCGGTGGCCGTGACGTTGCCCGATGCGCATAATCATGATTTGCATCAGGTTTCCAATATGAAGACTGGGGGCCGTTGCATCATATCCGATGTAAAAAGAAATTGATTTTTTGGCTGTGAGGGCATCCAACGTATCTAGGTTGGTGCATTGATGAATCAACCCACGGGATTCAAGTTCTTTTAAAAAAGGTGAATTAAGTTTCATGTATTCCTAATGAAGAGTTGCCGATTCTTTTTTGTAACTAAAGACGGCACGAGAATCAAGGATCAAGATACCAAACAAGGCCCAAGTTAAATTCATTGTTGACCAAGGTAATCTTTTCATAAAGTGCTGTGTTTGTATTATCTTTAAATTTGATACCCGGCATATAGTCAACAATGTAGTCACCACGAACGGCGAGACGATCTGTAATAAAGGTTTCAATTCCTGCCCCCACACGAATACCTAATGCATAACTGTTAGAGGACCCATTAACTGCGAAAGATCGTGCAGCATCGCTGCTGGTCCCTTTATGGGAGACTTGTCCGCCAACAATACCGATACGGCCATAGCCAATGGTGCCATGGTTAAATATGTAGCCAGCACGTCCCGTTAATCCCCATAGCCAGCGAAGTTTATTGCTATATCGTTGGGTCACATTACCATTTGCATCTGCAAGAGATTCACTAATAATTGGCTTTGTAAGATCAAGTTGGATGGTCTGAAAAGAAGAATCTATCGCCATGTTCAGACCATCCCGCAATAATGCTCCAAGAAGGATCAAGGGCGGATCCCTGTCCATCATAAATGGTTCCGGTGGCACCTGTTAACCCATACATTTTTCGGTGATTCGTGAGGGTAGAGATACCTCCTGACAAACCAAAGTAAAAGCCTGAGCCAACACTTTCCTCAAACACACCAGCCACAGAGGGGCCTGCCATGGGGCTAAATTTATACGAGCCGCCCATAGAGATTTGGTTAAGCATAAAACGTTCTTTTTTACTATTTGTGCCTTGCTGAGTGCGGAAGGTTTGGAAGTTAATTTGGGCGCCTTCAATCCGTACAGTAAACATATCATTCAATGCGGATTCAAGGCCTACACCGTACAAAAATCCTGCGCGTCGATCTCGACGATAATTGTTCGGGAAAATAATTTCACCATCTGATGTGGAAGATCCATTATACTGGAAAGCACCACTAACGGCCCCAAATCGTCCATAGAGAAGGGATGTTGGTGTGATGTAATACCCAACACGTCCAGAGACGCCCCACATGTATTTGATATCAGAAGACGAATTATAGAAAGTGCCATTATTGAAGCTTGTTTTATCATCAACGCCGTAAATACCAAAATCAGCCTCAACACCCCCATATAGTTTTCCAAAGTTGATACCATACCCAGCGAATACATGGGCAGCTCCTCCAAAATTATTGCTGAAAAGGTCTGTCGTGTATGTGGCATTTACATCTGTATGAGTTTTGTTTTCTCCACTGACGCTTGAGCCTTTGGCCCCTACATAAAACCCTGTGCCAATGGTTGTGTAGGGGCGAATGCCGCCACGATAAACAACGCTTGATACTTCGCCTTCTTCTTTTTCAAGGTCGTCATAAGGCAGATCGTCAGCGGACGCATCTACAAGCCAAGGAGGAGATTTATTGTCTCCTTGATTTAGGTACACCACGAAGCGCGCCAAATCTTTGCGTCCAAATCCTTTTTTACCAACGACGCGCGTTGTTTTTTGTACGTTTAAAATTAAACTTGTTTTTTTGTTATCAGATTGATCAACGCGGAAGCTATTGATTAATCCGCCTTTTTCACTGAGAACATCCACATCACCCCAATCAATTTTAGGAAGCGTAATGGTGACTTCATTCGTGACCGTATTTTCTTTAACATCAAAATTTTCTACCTTAGATGTGGCTAGGCGCACGATCGTGTCGTTGTTTTGACGAAGTATGTTAAAGCTTTTAACGGGCATTTCTTTTGATGTTGTTGCTGAATTTTTTGCATTCGAGGCCGCGGCAGAGGCGTGTGGAGATGTATGTGCACTCTTCATTTCTTTAGATTGCAAATCAATAACCAGTTTTGGGTGCCCACTTTGTACACCTAAAAGTTGTGCTTTACGTACACGTGTTCCTTTTTCGATAGAAAGCTCTATAGCTATATCGCCATTTTGATTGACGATGCGATATCCTTTAAACACACCAAATTGTTGATTTGATGAAAGCGCTGGGTTCCATTTTGTGAACTCAGCAGGTGTTACATATACTTTTGTAAAATCAGAATTCTCTTTTACAACAAACTTTGTCTGACGGGTAAGATCCATGACAAATCGTGTGACATTATCTTTTTTACCAACGCGAAGACGTGTGACAGCCAAAGGGCCGCTTGCGGGTGGTAGAGAAGGTTGGCGCATCATTTGTGGTTTTGGAGCTGGGGATGCCATGGGTGCATAACCTTGGGGTGTGCCCTTTGCATAAAAGGTAAGGCTATAGTGATTCATGTCGTGTTGAATAACATCGCCCATCGTGAGGCGCTGGTCTTTTTTTATAACTAAGTCACCTGACCCATCTTCATAAGGGATGTAGGTATAATTAAGTCCTAAATTTGAAGTTCTGTTTCGAGAGGGTGTCCAATTTGTATTTTCGGAAACTCAATGAGTATTGTTTCCCATCTTCCATATCTGGTTCGGGTTGAAAAGGGTCATCAAACTGCAGCTCTAAAACAGAGGCGCCGTCAACTTCTTTGAAATCGCTTTTGTGTACAGAGAGAGACAAGGCCTGGCATGCCAATAGTAGTGATCCTAGGAAGGAAAACAGATATGCCTTTGTTTTATTTGTCATTTTTTATCCCTATTATATCAATATTTTACATAAAAAATAATTTATGATCTACATAAACTTGGTTTATACTAAAATTAAATAATAAGTTTAATAAGGGGTCGTGGAATTGAAGTATGTATTCTTGTTTTTATTGGGTGTTTTAAGTGTTAATTCTCTAAGCCACGGGTCTTTTTTGTCTTGGGGGCGTGATAGAATTTTTTATAATTCTCGCTTTTGTAAAGGAAACTTAGGGCGTATTGTGTCTGCGACACTAAAAGAGCGTGTTTATAAGGGCTGCTTAACCGCAGGTCTTACTAAACTTGATTCTCCAAACTCAAGACTCCATAAATCTTTTGCCTATGAATACAACCCTAAAGGCGTTTTGGATAAACCAATGATTGCCAAGGGAACAAAAGGTTACAGTCGCAGAACGCGTGATATTTTAAAGTATGCAATCTTGAGGCGCATGGGCCAATCTGTAAGTGATTTTGACACTGCTTTTGCCGTAACGGATAAAGGTAAAGATTTATTGGCTTTAGATTTAAATACATTTTGCAGTAAATATAACGGGAGAAGCACTTTATTGGCAGGTGGCTCTGGCAACTACAGCAAAATTAAAAGTACAGATTCGTTGATTCGCTTGCATATTCAGCAAGTCAATGCCTTCGAACTTTTACCAGAATTCCAACGCTTTCTAGCCATCGTATCAAAAGGAAAAAGTAGACGAGATCCTGATCACAAAAGAATGATATCAAAATTGAAGACCTTAAAGGTGCATTTTTTCAAGAACATGAATAGTTTAGTGGTTTTACAACAGAGGCTTGGCCAAAATGGAACGGACGGAGAGGCAAAAAAAGCAGTTGTTGAAGAAGCGTTAGATAACCTTTTGGTATTTGCCAAACATTATGAGGTGTTTAAACAAGCTCTGGACACATTGCCCAAAGATCAAAAACCACAGTTTAAGAATTTGGATTTCTTTATGCAGATTGGTCAATATTTGTATAAATTAAATCGCTATTGCCATCCTCCAAAGCGATAGAAGGAAAAAAGCAGACAGATAAAAGCTGCTGATTTTTTTCTGAGTATAAATAATCATAGTTTTGTGTCACAGCTAAAGTCATTTCATAAAAAGAAACTTTGTTTCTCATTGATGGGTCTGGATTCATCTTTCGGGCCTATCATGCTTTTTGCCTCCTTTAACGCGCAAAGACAGGCACACCCATTGGTGCTGTTCTCAGGTTTACCAATATGTTGGTTAAGGTTCTAACAGAAATGGATGCCCATTATCTGGGGTTATTTTTGATGCGGGGCGTCACACGTTTCGGAATGATATTTATGGGTCGTATAAGGCGAATCGAGGAGAAACCCCTGAAGATTTAATCCCCCAATTTCCTTTAATTCGTGATGTGTGTCGGGCATTTGATGTCCCTCTTTATGAAAGAGAGGGGTTTGAAGCAGACGACATTATTGCAACCTACACGGCGGAAGCACCCGACCGCGATATTGTCATTTTGTCATCTGATAAAGACTTGATGCAGTTGGTCTCTGACCGTGTCAAATTGTATGATCCTATTAAAAATCGTTTGATCGATAAAGAAGATGTACACGAAAAATTTGGCGTTGACCCATCGAACGTCATTGATGTTCAGGCCTTGATTGGGGATAGCTCAGATAACATTCCGGGGGTGCCTGGCATTGGGCCCAAAACAGCTTCTTTGCTGATTGAAGAGTTTGGTACATTAGAAGGGCTTTTAGAAAACGCGCATACGATTCCCCAAAATAAAAGACGGGCCTCTATTCTTGAATTTGCAGATCAAGCCCGCTTATCTAAAGCACTTGTTACCTTAAAAAAAGATGTTGAGGGTGTGCTGCCCCTCGAACAGCTGCGCGTTGAAAAACCCAACCACGAGAAAGTAAAGCGCTTTTTGGAAGCACAGGAATTTTACGTTCTTTTGAAACGTTTGTTTCCTGATAATAAATCTGAAGCACTTCCACCATCAGTGCCTTCTTCGTATACTTTGGTGACGAAACAAAACGCGCTACAGTCTTGGATTAAAAAGGCTGAAGATAAAAAAGCGGTTGCCTTTGATACGGAAACCAACTCTCTTGATGCAAAGTCTGCAGCGTTGGTTGGTATATCTATGTCGGTTAAACCAGGTGAAGCGTGTTATGTGCCTGTTTGGTATCAACCAAAAGTGTCTCTTTTAGAGCATCGCGACCAAGAAACTATTTTAGATCGAGAGACAGTTCTAAAGACTTTAAAGCCGCTTCTTGAAAATCCCAACATTCAAAAAATTGGACATAATTTAAAATATGATCAACTTGTTTTGAAGAAGTATGGCCTTCATATAACAAATATGGAAGACACCATGCTTTTGTCCTACCTACAGCAGGGGGGGAGACATGGGTTGGATGCATTGGCAGAAGGGTTGTTTGAACATAAAATGATTTCTTTTAAAAGAAGTCACAGGGGTAGGCAAAAAAGCCCTTAGTTTTGAAGAGGTTTCTTTAAAAGAGGCGACAAACTATGCGGCTGAAGATGCGGACTATACGCTTCGTCTTTATGATCTGCTGAAAAGTCAGGTGGCAAACGATGAAACGCTCTCGTCAATCTATCAAAAAAATTGATGTGCCTTTAATTGACGTACTGGTTGCAATGGAGGATGTGGGTATTAAAGTTGATCCTCAAGTTCTCAATCAACTGACACACGATATGAATGGCCGTATGCATCAGCTTGAGAAAGAAATTTTTGATTTGGCAGGAGAAGAATTTAACATTGCATCTCCCAAGCAATTAGGAGAAGTGTTATTTGAGAAAATGGCTTTGCCGGCGGGGAAAAAAATCAAAAACAGGGGCTTATGCAACAGGCAGTGACATTTTAGAAAACTTGGCCCTTGATTATCCCATTGCTGAAAAAGTATTGGCATGGCGGCATTTCTCAAAACTAAAAAGCACCTACACAACAGCCTTAATTGACCAAATTAATCCGACTACTGGGCGTGTTCATACATCTTATGCCATGGCTGTGACTTCAACGGGGCGACTTTCGTCATCAGATCCGAATTTACAAAACATTCCGATTCGCACAGAAGAAGGTAGAAAAATACGTAAAGCTTTTGTTGCAGAAGAAGGGTTTCGTCTTTTCTCTTTTGACTATTCTCAGATCGAACTTCGGTTGTTGGCCCATATGGCAGACATCCCTCCACTAGTAGAGGCCTTTAACTACAACAAAGATATTCACCAGTTAACAGCAAGCCAAGTTTTTGGTGTGCCCCTTGATCAAGTAACGGGTGATCTTCGAAGCAAAGCAAAGGCAATTAATTTTGGCATTATTTATGGCATAAGTGCTTTTGGGTTGGCCAAACAGTTAAAAGTTTCCCGTAAAGAAGCGGCTGATTATATCGACAGTTACCACCGGCAGTATCCTGGTATTAAAGCGTATATGGATCAAACAATTGCGTTTGCAAAAGATCATGCTTTTGTTGAAACCTTATGGGGCCGTCGGTGCTTTGTGCCCAATATTCATTCAAAGAATGGCATGCTGAGAAGTTTCGCCGAGCGCCAGGCAATTAATGCACCGCTTCAAGGGAGCAATGCCGATTTTATCAAGAAAGCGATGATTCAAATTCACCAGTTTTTGACAGAAAAGAAATGCAAGTCACGTATGCTTTTGCAAGTGCATGATGAATTGATTTTTTATATATTTGATACCGAAAAAGACATGTTGGTAGACCCAATTCAAAATATGATGGAATCAATCGAAAAGTTGAAAGTGCCTCTTATTGTTGGTATTGGCCAGGGTGATACATGGGAAGACGCCCACTAAGCTATGCTCAAATAACTCTGTTCAAACAAAAATGATTTATGTACAGTGCCCCTAATAATTTAGGGATAACATGAAATTTTTATACTGCTTGCTGTTGCTTGCCTCGGGCTGTGCCGTAAAAGATAAACTGCACCAAGACCCCCTTGGCCAAAGAACTGATCAATCCATTCGGAACCATCTTCTTAAAGAAAGTCCTGTTTCAAGGTCGCTGCCCAGGCTACCTAAAAAACGATCTCAAACGCCACCCCTTCCTAAAGAGTTGTTGCGGAAAGTCACAATTCAATTAGGCGAAAAACAAAATGTGCGCAAAGTTTTTATGGACGTATGTCGTGCGGCCAAAGTGAATGTGTTAGTTGATCAGCATATTGAGGGCCACATTTTCTATATGGCGAAAGCCCGGCCTTTGATTGAGGTCATCAATGCCATCTGTACCTTGCTGGACTTACGATGTCGGTATGAAAATCATGTTTTGATTATCGAGCGGGATTTACCTTATTCGCATACCTATGATGTGCAGTTTTTAAACTTGAATCGAAAAACAAAAAACAACGTCACCATTACAAATAATATTTTGTCCAAAACAACAGCGTCAGGGGTAGGGGCGAATGGGTCTACCACAGAAGTGACAAGTCATGTGGAAAACGACTTTTGGGACGAGTTGAAATCGGTGCTTCAAAATATTCTTCATGGGGCAAGAGGCGGGCACCGTGTGGTGGAAAGAATAGAAGAAAAGGGACAAGCCACAGGTTATGAAAATGATGCCCATCAGCGCAAAACGCACCCAGCACAAACAACAACAAAGGTACAGGGTCAGGCTTCATTTTTTTTTGCATATAAGCAAGGGGCTGATCACCGTTTTTGGGACGCAGAAAAGAGCAGAGATTGTCGCGCACGGTTTTAAGAAAATTGCGCGAGAAGATTTCTGCCCAAATTTTAATTGAAGCCAAGGTTCTTGAAGTCACCTTAAAGAAGAATTCAAAAGTGGAATTGATTGGCAGCGTATAGGTCAGTATGGGCTTGGTACCTATGATGGGGTAGGGAACACAAACTTTAGGGGGGACTTTAGTGCCTCCGCTTTGTTTGGATCGATGGCGCAAAAAACATCATCAATCATCACAACCCCTGAAACAAGTAATGTGATTAGTATGGGTGCCCGAGGACGATCACTTTCAGCTATTTTAAATTTTATGGAAACGTTTGGTGTGGTGCGCACACTTTCAAAGCCCACGTCTAACCATTTTGAATAACCAAACAGCCGTTCTTAAAGTAGCTGAAAATTTTGTCTTTTTAATGTAACGGGGATCGGCAATTTTAAATGCAGATAATACAAACTATGGATCGTTGGTGACTGCTAACAGCACACCACAAACCATCCCTATTGGTTTTGTGATGCATGTTCAGCCCGCAATTGACCCTGAGTCGCAAGATATTATCTTAAACTTACGACCTACCATTACCCGCCTTATTGATACAAAGAAGACCCCGCTGTTGTCCTGTTGAACCAGTCTCTTAGGAATCCAGCGGCACAAGTTAAGTCTGAATTTCCGTAATTGCTGTTCGTGAAATTGATTCATTGTTGCGTATTCAATCAGGAGAGGTAGCGATTTTGGGGGGCTTATGATTGAAGGATCAGAGACAGGGAAGGCAGGCATTCCAGGCACTTCAGACAGTGCAGTTAGTTTTTGACATCATCAAAAGAAAAGCAAAATCAGTGACAGAGTTAGTGATTTTTTGCGCGCTACCATTTTAAAAGACCCTCTGCCTGACGCTAAAGATCACGACTTGTATCAAAACTTTACTATGGACACGCGCCGTATTGATTGGGAACGTTCAAATGCAAAAATTAAAAATATATTTTAAAAATGATGGCTTCAGTCTTGTAGAGGTAGCCATCGCACTTATTGTCATTGGTGTTATTTTGGGGGCGTGCTGAAAGGACGACAGCTTATTGAAAACGCTCGTATGAATGTGCTGATGCGCAATGTAGATATGTATCGTGTTGCGTTTCATCTTTTCAAGAAACGTATGGGGCACTACCGGGAGATTTTCATTTGGCCTCTAATCAAATTGATGGGCGTTTACGTAATGGAAACAATGACGGCATCATTTCTGGGCAAGGATTAAATCCGCAGGATGAAGCAGGACAAGCTTGGCGTCATCTATCAAGTGCTCATTTAATTTCTGATGTGGGGCACTGCCTCAGTTTGGGCATGCAGGGCGCGGAAAAGGGTGCCCCATGAAAAAATAGGGGGGTGATGACCGTACGTTATGCTCTGATGTGCATATGCCAGGGCATTGGCTTTTGTTAGGACAAGAAAATGGTGCCGAAGGAGATGGGGCCTTTTAACCCCAAGGCAAGCTCAAACTATTTGCCAAAAAATGGATAGTAGTGACCCTATGTATGGCCGTGTGCAGGGGCGTCATGGAGCAAATGTGGCCCCTGAAGATTGTATTAAAATGGGCGCTTTAATACCCAAAACGATCATCCTGCTTGTGTATTGTATATTTTCAACTATGATGAGATGGCTTAAGAAAAACGATGGATTTGCCCTTGTTGAAGTCTCTATTGCTTTGATTGTGATGGGTGTTGTGATGGGAGTGGGGCTTCCTTCTTTTTTGCATTATTTGAAGTGGCAAAAAATAAAAAGAAACACAGGAAAAGCAAGAAAAAATTCTCTATAGCCTTTCAAGCTTTGTGCTGCAGAACGGATATTTACCCTTGCCAGCAGACCCAGAAGCGCCATCATCCTCATTTGGGTTAGCAAGGCAAGAAGTGACACATCCGTCAGATATGCGGGGGTTGATTCCTTTCAAAACACTTGGTTTGTCTGAGCGGTTTTCAAAAGATGGATTCGGGCGCTATTTCACTTATATGGGCGGGGCTGCTGAAAAAGAGAATTTAGCCCTTAGCAATAAGGCTTCGTTTTGTGGCGCACGCCCTATGTTTTTTTTGCGTGTTTCGGAAAGGCGTTCAGGGGGAGTACTTTCTGATCGGCCGCACCATGCCATTCAACATGACCCAACTGTTGTTGTTCTCATGAGTCATGGAGAGAGTGGCCATGGTGCCTATCATGGATCGGCTGGACATGTGCAGCGCCTAAAAAGTGCCGCAACGGTATGGGCCCGATAAATTTTATAATGCCGCCAATCATTTGCATGTCATCAGCCGAGGGCATTCAAAAGAAAGGGCGATGTATTTGACGATATGATTGTATGGGTGACGCGCCATAATTTAATGGCGTTTTATGGTCGGTCACCTTGTGTAAGAGAGGAGGTTCATGGCGATGGTCATGTGGTTATTTAGATTCAGGTGGGTTCTTTTGCACTTTTTATTATGAGCATTTTTTGTGTTGGGGTGTGGGCTTTAGATATTTCTTTCCAAAAACCTGCCCCGCCTCCTGCTGTACAAAACGTGCAGCCGCCTAAAGTTGAAGCACCTTACTTTTTTACTTTGAAGACTAGCCCCTGAAGACTTTTTATATGACGGGCATAGTGTTGGGGTCCATCTTTAAAAACACTGGTGCCAGCAATGAGAATATCAGCCCCTGCTGCACAAAGCTTAGGGGCATTTTCAGGCGACACACCCCATCTACAGCAATCTTAAATGATAGACTTTTTCAGCTCTTTGATTGTGAAGCCATGCAATTTTTTTCAACCTGATTGTCCATAAACTTTTTGTCCACCGAAGCCTGGTTCGACCGTCATCACCAGCACAAGGTCAAGCAGGGGAAGATAAGGGTCTAATGCTTCAATCGGCGTTTTAGGGCGGAGTGACAGGCCTGCCTGCTTTTTATGTGACTTTATCTTTTCTAAGGTTTCCAGAAACATTTTCAGTTTCAACATGTATCGTAAGCGCATCGGCGCCTGCCATTACAAAAGCTTCAATAAAGTCGAAGGGTGTGACATCATCAAATGCACGTCGAAGGGAAGGGCGGTATACCGGCGGATTGCTTTCACCACAGGAGGGCCAATTGTGAGGTTGGGGACAAAGTGTCCATCCATCACATCTACATGCACAAGGTCGGCACCACTTTTTTCAATATCTTCTAGTTCTTGTTTAAGCTGTCCAAAGTCAGCCGATAAAATGGAGGGTGCAATTTTTACTATTTTTGTCATATTTTGTGTCTGTATCCTTAAAGCATATTGACTTTTTTCAGGCACTCTCTATAGAATGGTTAGGTCAACGCACTCGGGCGGAGTAGCTCAGTTGGTTAGAGCAGTGGAATCATAATCCATGTGTCGGGGTTCAAATCCTCCTCCGCTACCAGTTACTACTATACCGATCTTGTCTATTAAAATCACATGGAAAAAAATCATTGATTGCAAATCGCAACCCGTATTTAATTAAAACATTGGATATATGATGAACGCTTGGGTTATTACAGACGGAAAGATTGGAACAGAAAAGCAGTGCCTGGCTTTGGCAGAAGCTTTGGGTTTAGATGTGTCAGTAAAAAGAATTGCAGCATCTTTTCCGTGGACGCACTTACCCCTTCTTTGTGGCTTAACCTGATCAATGCCCTTGATGCCAATTCTAAAACAATTCTTATGGGAGAGCCCTGGCCTCAAGTCATTATTGCAGCAAGTCGCGTTGCTGCCGCCCTGTAGCGCAAATTAAAAAAATTCTAGGATCAAAAATCAAAGTCATTTTTCTGCAAAACCCTTATCTAGATTTAAGTTGTTTTGATGTGGTGATTGCCCCTAAGCATGATGGATTAAAGGGCAAGAACCTGATCGAAACTCATGAGAGGCCCTCCACAATGTAACCCCAGAAAGATTGGCGAAAGAAAAAAAAAAAGAAAAGTGGGCAAAAATTTTACCAAAAACAATGCCGCGCCCATGGGTGTCTATTTTATTAGGTGGGAACAGCCGTCATCATAAAATGGATCCTGATACTATGGAATATTATGGGTCAAGGTTGCGCCACCTAGCCCAGCGTTCAGAGATGAGTTTTTGGTGACCCCTTCAAGACGCACACCACAGGAAAGTTTAACTGCTTTTCGTCGTGCCCTTGGCGACTGTCATCACTTTATTTGGAATGAGTTAGGGGATAATCCCTATTATGGATTTTTAGCCCTTGGCGATATTGTTATTGTTACCAATGATTCTGTTTCCATGCTGTCAGAGGCTGCTTCTCTTGGAAAACCTTTGTATACGTTTGCTTTACGTGGGGCCGCCGGCGTCTTAACTTGTTCAATAACTATTTGGAAGATGCAGGCATTGTGCGCCCGTTTAATGGGTTTTTGATGAATGGGATCCAAAGCCTGTGAATGATATGGCCCATGTCGTGAAAGAGCTTAGAAAAAAAATTAAAATTTCTACCGAGAAAAAGTTTCTTCCTAAAAAGTTTTCTTCTACATTGTGAACCATGCGGTTTACAGAAGAAATTTTTCCCGTCTTCGCTTGCTTCGCACTCCTCATGTGGGCAGTGTTACATTTTCAAAACTGATAAAAAATATGGGTCTGCACAGAAGGCCATTCTTTCTTTTGATGAAATTCAAAAGTGCTGCGCCGTAAGCCAGAACTTGCCTCACCAGACTGTATTGAAAAAGAAATTAAAGCGACAGAACAATTAGGGGGCCAATTTATTTTTTGGGATCATGAAAACTATCCTTTTGAAAAAAAACTAGACCCTTATCTGCCCCCCGTGCTTGTTGTATGTGGTGATACCAATCTTTTGTTAAAGCCGCGGGTGGCCATTGTTGGCGCGCGTAACGCGTCTTTCCATGGAAATCGCTTGGCTTTCACCATGGCAAAAGAGTTAGGCCAAAGTGGTCTGACAGTGGTATCAGGATTTGCACGGGGCATCGATGCAGCAGCGCACAAAGGCAGTATAGACACAGGAACCATTGCCGTTTTGGGTACGGGGTTGGGGCGTATTTACCCAGACATTCACAAAACACTTTTTTCTGAAATTAGAGAAAAAGGGCTTCTTATTTCTCATTTTTCTTATGACACAGGCCCTCAGGTGCAAAACTTTCCTGTGCGGAATCGGCTTATCGCCGCCCTGGTTGAGGGGGTGGTTGTTATTGAGGCTGCTTTTCAGTCAGGATCACTGACCACAGCTGAACAAGCAGGTGAGTATGGCAAAGAGGTGTTTTCTGTGCCCGGATCGCCTTTAGATCCGCGTTGTCGGGGGTCGAATAAACTGATTCGAGAAGGGGCCACCCTTGTTGAATCTGCCCTTGATGTGCTTGAGGGGCTGAATCCTCAGTTGTGGCACGCACACCGTCAGAAAAATCAGAGGACACAAAAAACCCATGTTCAAAAAGGCTCGCTTGATGTATCTAAAGTATTGGAACAATTAAGTGCTGTGCCTGTTTCTGTTGATGATTTGGCAGAAAAGTTAGAAATGCCTATTCATCACTTATCTTCTATTTTGACAAAGTTAGAAATTGATGAAAAAGTAGAAGCCCACCAGGGAAATCGTGTTTCTCTTGTCTTGCAGGGGCAGTTCTGATGTATTATAAACGTCCCACTTAAACGGAAAGTGTTCATGAAAGTCGTTGTTGTTGAATCACCCGCGAAAGCGAAAGCCATTAATAAGTATCTAGGAAAGGACTATACTGTTCTTGCCAGTTATGGCCATATTCGTGACTTGCCTTCTAAGCAAGGATCAGTTGATCCAGAGAAAAAGTTTGAAATGGTTTGGGCCCTTAGTAAAGGGGCTGAAAAAAATATCAAGCAAATTGCAGACGCTGTGAAGAAAGCAGATGCTTTGTATCTGGCGACTGACCCTGATCGCGAAGGGGAAGCCATTGCTTGGCATATTTATGAAGTTTTAAAAGAGAAAAAGCTTTTAGATAAAGTTGATATTCATCGAAGTGTTTTTCATGAAATCACGAAGAAAGCCATTGTTGATGCTATTGATAACCCACGGTCTTTAAATCAGGGGCTGATCGATGCGTATTTGGCCCGACGTGCACTTGATTATCTTGTAGGTTTCACCTTGTCACCTGTTTTATGGCACAAATTGCCTGGCAGCAAATCTGCAGGGCGTGTGCAGTCTGTGGCGCTTCGTTTAATCACAGATCGTGAACGTGAAATAGAACTATTTAACCCCGAGGAATATTGGACGGTTGATGTTGATCTTCTTTCAAAAGATCAAAAACGCTTTACTGCACGCCTGGCAGAATATAATGGGGAAAAAGTTCAGAAATTCACCTTCCAGAATGAAAAATCTGTTTCTCCTGTCGTAGCATCGATTGAATCTCAAAACTTCCATGTCAGCCACATTGATAAGAAGCGGGTAAAAAGAAATCCATACCCTCCTTTCACAACATCGACGTTGCAGCAAGAGGCAGCCCGCAAACTTGGCTTTAGTGCAAGTAAGACGATGACGGTTGCCCAAAGTCTTTATGAAGGTATTAACCTGCAAGGGGATACCGTAGGACTCATTACATATATGAGAACAGACAGCTTTCATTTAAGTAATGATGCAGTTCTACGGATGCGGGATTATATGAAAGAAAATTATGGCGAAAAATATGTGCCTGATAGCCCACGCTTTTACAAAAGTAAATCAAAGAATGCACAAGAAGCACACGAAGCGATTCGGCCAACGGACGCTTTCCGGACGCCTGACAATATGCGCAGCCATTTAGATACAGATCAGTTGCGGCTATACGAATTGATTTGAAAGCGTGCAATTGCGTGTCAAATGACAAATGCAGAATTGGATCAGTCTACTGTTCATATTTTCTCGACGGATGAAAAAAGTAAAATTAAGAAAGCAACGGGTTCCATTTTGGTATTCGACGGGTTTTAAAACTATACCGTGTAAGTCAAGATGCGGGCGAAGAAGATGAAAATAAAGAAAATCATTTACCTGCCTTGACGGATAAAGATGAAGTTACGAGAGATAAGGTAAATCCCGAACAGCACTTTACCCAGCCACCACCACGCTTTTCTGAAGCAAGTTTGGTGAAGAAATTGGAAGAGTTGGGGATTGGTCGCCCTTCAACATATGCCAGTATTTTGCAAGTTTTGCGCACGCGAGTATGTGCGGATGGAGCGAAAGCAATTTGTGCCTGAAACGCGTGGCCGACTTGTTGCATTGTTTTAACGCATTATTTTTCGCGGTATGTTGAGCACGATTTTACCGCAAAATGGAAGATACCTGGACGATATTGCTCGAGGAGAAGAAAACTGGGAAAAAAACACTTAACCAATTTTGGACAGACTTTCAAAAAACTGTTGAGGGCACTAAAGATTTAAAATTTCTCATGTGCTTGATATGTTGAATCAGGAACTTGAAGATGTTTTGTTTTTTAAAGATAAGGACGGCACCCCTCAAAGAAATGTCCAAGCTGCAAAGATGGAAACTTACACTTAAAGCTTGGGAAGTATGGTCCTTTTTGGGGTGCGAAACTTATCCTGAATGCAAACATATTCAAAAGTTGATTGACGGTCATCCTGATGAATCGGAAGGTAGCCACGAAAATAATGTGACCGATGCGTATCCTAAAGTTTTGGGGTGCATCCCGAAACAAAAGTAGAAATTAGTCTTCGAAAAGGGCCTTATGGATTTTATATTCAAATGGAACCTTCTTCAAAAAAAAAAAAACCAAAGCGGAGTTCCTGCCCAAAGGAATGACACCAGAGCAAATGACTTTTGAAAAGGCGCTTGACCTTTTAGCGCTGCCCGTGATGTGGGCGTTCATCCTGATACTGGAGAAAAATCACCGCGAGCATTGGTAGTTACGGGCCATATATTAAATATAAAGATCAATTTATTTCTGTTAAAAAGACGACATTTTGTCGCTGGGGATAGAGCGTGCTTTGGAGATCATTGAAGAGGCTGAACAAAATCCAAAACCCAAAAGAGGCAAAAAAAAGTAGGCATACACTTTTCTAGTATTCTGTGCGTAAATCTTATATGCTTGGTGTGTTTTTAGAGAAAGCACGGTTTGTTTGTGTCAAAAAAAAGAGTCTAACTTTCCATCAAAGGACGCGGTCCTATCCTATATAAAAAGCCGCCCTTCTATGCCCAGTCAAAAGAGGTTTGTGATCATTTTGGCGTTCGGGGAGGTGTTCATAAGATTCGTATGAAGGCCCTTTTAAAGGCGCTTGAAAAAGATGGACTTTATTTAAAGCCTCGTAAAAAAGAGAGCGCGAGTTTCGACCAGCGGAACCTAGTACAGACTTTCCGAAAACAATTATTGGGCGCATTGCCTTTCAACAAGAACACTATGTGCTATTGCCAACGAATCGGAAATTCAAACAAGCGTTTCGTATTCAAGAAAAGACCACTAAAGAAATCAAACATTGGACACGTTTACAAGGCACGCGTTTTGTCTCTTGATCCGCCTGTCGTTTCTTTAATAGAGGCGTTGGGGTCGATTGATAAAATTAGTATGATTTCTGCCCAGATGGCTGAATTGCCTTTGGTATTTCAGAAGAAGTATTAAAGGCAACAGAAGGATTAAAAAGTGCCCCCTATTGGCAAAAGGGAAGATATACGAAAGATTCCTCTTGTCACCATAGATGGTGTGGATTCAAAAAGATTTTGATGATGCTGTTTGGGCTGCACCCGATCCAGATAATGAAGGTGGATGGCACATTATTGTTGCCATTGCAGATGTGGCACATTATGTAACCCCAGAAAATGATATTGATAAAGAAGCCTTAAACCGGGGACGTCGACTTACTTTCCTGACATGGTTATTCCCATGTTACCTGAAGCACTATCCAATAACTTATGTTCGCTGCGCCCTAATGAAGATCGTGCTTGTGTGGGGGTGCATTTATACATTGATCAGTCTGGACGGAAGCACAAACACCGTTTTTTCAGAGGTTTGATGCGTTCTCAAGCGCGTCTTACGTATGAGCAAGTGCAGAAAGCTTATGAAGCAGGTGCATCTGAGAGTATAGGCATGCATCATATTCAGCATTTGTATGGCGCTTTCAAGGTCCCTAAGCGCGCAGCGCACACACAGAGGCACCCTTGAAGTGGAAATGGATGAACCCAAAATAAGTGTGAACGCTGAAGGGAAAATTGATGAAATTTTAGTGCGCACACGTTTAGACAGCCACCGGTTAATTGAAGAATTTATGGTATTAGCGAATGTGGCCGCGGCTGAATTTTTAGAAGAAAATGATGTGCCCACACTTTACCGGGTGCATGATCATCCTGATGGAGAAAAAATACAAGAGCTACGGCAAACACTCAAAACACTTCGGATTCCTTGGTCGGGTCCTCTTGAAAAGCCAGGCGATTTTACAAAGCTGCTGCGCTCTGTTGATGACTCGCCCTATAAGCGGATTGTGAATGAAGTTGTTTTGCGTTGCCAAAAGCCAGGCTGTTTATACCCCTGCCAATAAGGAGGGGCACTTTGGTTTAAATCTAACCCACTATAGCCATTTTACGTCGCCCATTCGGCGTTATCCCGACTTGCTTGTTCATCGTGGTATTTTATCTGTTTTAGGGTTTGAAGACGGTTTATCTGATCAAAATCGTGAAGACATGGTGCTTCTTGGGAATGACACATCAATGAAAGAAAGGCGCGCAGAACAAGCAGAGCGCGACGCGACAGATCGCTTCATGACACAGTATTTAACAGAGCGTGTCGGTGAGTTTTTTAAGGTTTATGTATCGGGTGTGAATAAAGCTGGGCTTTTTGTAAATGTGTTGGATATGGGGGCAAGTGGTTTGATTCCTATGAATCGTTTAGGAGATGACTATTATATCTATAAAGAAAACCCAGGGCGTCTTGAAGGCCGACGCACACAAAAACGGTTTTTCTTAGGTGATCGATTAAAAGTAAAATTGATTGAAGCAGATCAAACCAAAGGACGCTTAACCTTTGAATTGGAAAGTGCCCGTTCTAAAGAAAAAAAACCCGGCCCACCAAAATTTCGACGCAAACGCTTTAGAAAATAGATGCAGGGATAATCGTATTAAAGGCATTATCGCCTTGATCGTCATCGTCATTGGATACAGATTCTAAGATAGAGTTAATCCACTCTACCTTTTTCTGGTGTGGCGGGGCAAAAGGTTTGGGTGTTTTTCCTTTAAGGGCTTGGGTCATGAAGTTTTTAAAAATAGGCGCGGCAACAGCACCCCCTGTTTGCTTTTTTCCAAGACTTTTAGGGTGATCAAATCCTACAAAAACACCCACCACTAAGTCAGCAGAAAACCCAATAAACCATGCATCAAAATAGTCGTTTGTGGATCCGGTTTTTCCAGCAAGATGGTGTCCCGGCACGCGTGCATTTATTGAAGCCCCGTGTGTGACGGCACGTTCTAACATTTTGACCATATCGTGGGCAATTTTCTCTGAAGTAAGCGGACGCGGAGTGGTTTCTGGTGCTTCGAAAATGAGATTTTCATGTCTGTCATAAATGCTTTGCACCCATTTAGGTTGTACTTTTACGCCGCCATTCAAAAGGGCGCCGTAAGCTGCGGTTAATCGCAGCAGCGTTGTTTCCCGTGTTCCCAGAACCGTAACAATTTCAGGGGGTAGGTGATTTGTGATGCCAAATTTCTGGGCTACTTTTTGCAAAGGCTTAATGCCTATTTGTTGTACTAACCAGATGGGGGCAAGATTCATCGATTTTTCAAGTGCTCTGTTAAGGGGCACAAGACCATACGACTTTTCAGTAATGTTTTTAGGGCGCCATAAACGTCCTGGTGCAATTTCAATTTCAATTTCTTCGTCAGAAATCAAAGACGTAGGCGTGTAACCACTTTCGAGTGCTGAAAGAAACACAAAAGTTTTGAAAGCAGATCCTGGTTGGCGTTTTGATTGGACTGCACGGTTAAACTGACTGCGTTCGAAACTGTAGCCCCCAACCATGGCAAGGATATTGCCTGTTTTAGGGTCAAGTACAACCATGGCGCCTTCTACTTCAGGTATTTGTTCAAGAGAAAATACACCTTTTTCCGTGGTGGGAGAGACAGCAATAACATCACCCTCTTTTAACACATCTTGTACTTTCTCAATTTCAGGACCCACTGTTGGGAAAAGCATGCCTGACTGGTAAATATGTTTGCGAGCCCAGTTGAGATGTTTTAATGGAAGGGTGCCTAAGGTTAAATCTTCAAGGCCGATTTCTGCTTTATTTTCTTCAATCTGTAAGACGACTGCAAGTTTAAAGGGGCCAGGGCTTTTGGTTGCGGAAAAGATTGGATTTCTTGTTTCCAATTTTCAGGAGAAAGGGTGCCTATTTTTCCCCGCCATCCATAACGTTTGTCGTATGTATGAAGTCCTTTTCGCAAACTATCTCTGGCGATTTTTGTAGCTTTGAATCAAGGGTTGTTTTGATAATCAGACCTTCTTTATAAAGCAGATTTTCACCATATTTCTTTAAAATATCTTTGCGCAGCATTTCAGAAAAAAAGGCCGCATCAATGCTTTCTTCTTTTTCTTTTTTCATTTTTTCAAGGGGCTCTGCTTGGGCTTTTATTTTTGTTCATAGGTGGCAAAGCCCTCTTGATAAAAGGCGCTCGATGGCCCAATTTCTTCTTTTAAGTGCACGATCTTTATGTCGAAAGTAATTGTAGTAATTGGGTGCTTTAGGAAGAATAGAGATAGGCAACTTCACCTAAAGTAAGTTGTGTCAGAGATTTGTTAAAATAATATTGGGCTGCGCTTTCAATACCATAACTGCCGCCGCCAAGATAAATTTCGTTTAGGTAAAGTTCTAAGATTTTTTCTTTCGAATAAAGCTCTTCGATTTTAAATGCTAAAAGTATTTCTTTTATTTTTCGAGTAAAGGTTTGTGCGTGCGATAAGAAGAAGTTTTTGGCAACTTGTTGCGTAATGGTAGACCCTCCCATGCGCACTGAATGACCACTAAAAATATTTCTAAAATTTTTAAGAAGTGCCCGCACAATACCAGAATGATCGATGCCTTTATGGTGAAAGAAATTTTTATCTTCAACTGTTAAAAAGGTATGAATTATAATTTTTGAATTTTTTCATACGGGACGAAAATCCGCTTTTCTTTCGCAAATTCAGCAAAAATATTACCGTCAGCTGCATAAAAACGGGTAATTGTTGGTGGGTTATAGTTTTTAAGTTCAGCCACGCTGGGCATGTGCCAAGTAAAGACAACATATCCAACAGAAAGGCCTAAAAAAGAATGCCTGCAATTCCTGCATAAATCATTTTTTAATGAGAAATTTAAGAGCGCCTTCATGAATTTCCGTTTTGAAGTAAGTATCAATGGCTTCAATAATGCCGCTGCAAATATTGTCTAGGTGTCGTGTGGTTTGAAGGAGGCGCGCTTCTTTTTTATGTGAGAGATAACCGAGTTCAATTAACACAGACGGCAGGCCAGGTACTTTAAGAATGTAAAATTAGCAAATCGATGGGGTTTTCTTAGAAGGAAAATACGGTATCGCAATTTATTGAGTAGATGTCGGGCAAATTTAGAAGAAAGATTTTTCTTCTCACGTTTAGTGAGGTCGATCAGAATATTAGCCACTTCTGGAATTTCAGATTCAAGCTTGACGCCCATAATAAGGTCGGCCTTGTTCTCTTTCAGGGCTAATCGGGCTGCTTGTCTGTCGGACGCAATAGCAGACAAGGTGTACAAGGAAAGCCCTCGCACACTTGAATCTGAACAGCTGTCTGCATGAAGTGAAATAAACAAATCACCCGCGGATTTTTTTGCAGATTTAAGACGGTTTGCAATCAACATAGATTGGTCTTTAGGGCGAATAAGAATAGGTATATAACGCTCTGTTTCTCTAAGTTTTTTGGCGAGCAAATGGGCCGCTTTTAGGGTAACGGTTTTTTCATAGACTTTCCCGACGCCAACGGTGCCTGGGTCGCGCCCACCATGCCCTGCATCAATCAAAATTCTTTTCTTTTTAATGGGGGGTGGCTTTGGGGTTTCTGCCTTTTTAACGGGGGCATGATTTAAAAGAATATCAATGACATAGCGGAAATAGGGATACTTTTTTCCAGGCGAAATCCAGAAGTCTTTTTTAATGGATGGTTTCTGTGCGAAGTGAAGGCGCACTGTGTGGGGATCGTTATATGTATAGGATGTGATCGCCTTTGTTTTGTTCCTAATAGAAAAATTTGGGGACTTTTTTTGGACCTCTATACGTACGCTGTTCCCCTGAATAGACTTCTTGATATCTGTTTTTTTTGGGCATTCAAGCACTATTCTGACAGTTTCTTTGTCTTGGTCTGCCATGCGCATACCCAGCAAAAAGTCTGACCACGTGTCAGAACAAAGAAAAATAATCGTCAGAAATAATAGTATTTTTGGATGCATTAGGTTATTTTAGGTTTAAATGTTTTGTGTCCATGATTATATTAATATATAGGTTTATTATGGCATCGCGTCTAGTTAATGTAATATGCGGGCTTTGTTTAGGTCAACTAAGTAGGGCTTGCCTGGGTGGCGATGTGAGAAAATTTTATTTTATACGATAAATTAAGGAAGATAGGATTAGTGAATCCTTTAGTTAAGTTTTTAAAAGATGATGGGCCGTTTCCTCTATTTGGATTCTGTGCCCCCCTACTGGAGTTTATTCAATGGCAACGACACAGCGTATGCTTATCGATGCCACACGTTCAGATGAAACACGTGTTGCAATCGTTAGAGAAAAAGAATTACTGGATTTTGATTTTGAATCAGTTTCAAAGAAATCTGTAAAAGTAATATATATTTAGGAAAAATTGTTCGCATCGAGCCTTCTTTGCAAGCAGCCTTTGTGGAATATGGAAGTGGACGTCATGGTTTTTTGGCGTTTACAGAAATTCATCCCGACTATTTTCGCATTCCCATTGCAGATCGACCCGAACTGGTAACACCAGAGGACGAGGAAGATGTGTCAACAGAAGGGGATGCTTCTGAGAACCAAAATGATGAAGGCGCTGCGCCGTCTTCTTCAGAAGATACAAACGAAGAAGATGCACGTAAAAAGTATCTTCTGTATCGTAATTACAAAATTCAAGAAGTTATCAAAAGCAAGCAGATTGTTTTGGTACAGGTTGTTAAAGAAGAAAGGGGTAACAAAGGTGCGGCCCTTACAACCTTTATTTCCCTAGCAGGTCGGTACAGCGTTTTAATGCCGAATGCGCTTCATGCTGGCGGTGTTTCTCGAAAAATTACGGAAAATGAAGACCGGAAGCGTCTAAAGCAAATGGTTGCAGACTTAGGTGTGCCTGAGGGAATGTCTTTAATTGTGCGCACCGCAGGGTTTAATAAAACCAAAAACGAAATTAAGAAAGACTATAATTACCTTATCGATTTGTGGGGTAAAATTCGAGAAAAACATTAGGCGCAACAGCGCCATCTTTAATTCATGAAGAACCTGACCTCATCAAACGTGTATTGCGTGATATATACGCCTGACACACAAGAAGTTTTGGTTGAAGGTGCTGAAGGGGTATAAAAGATGCAAAAGCGTTTATGAAAGCCCTTATCCCAAGTCATGCAAAACGTATTAAACAATATAAAAGAAAACACGGCTCTGTTCAAAGCCTATGAAGTTGATGCGCAAATTGAGCAAATTTTTCTCACCTAAAGTACATTTGAAATCAGGTGGGTATTTGGTTATCAATGCGACTGAAGCTTTGGTAGCTATTGACGTAAACTCAGGCCGTGCCACAAGAGAGCGTCACATTGATTCAACGGCTTTAAAAACAAATCTTGAAGCTGCGCAAGAAGTTGCAAAGCAAGTGCGTATTCGTGATTTATCGGGCCTTGTTGTGATTGACTTCATTGATATGAATGAAGTGCGCCATAATATCGCTGTTGAAAAGAGACTGAAAGAAAGTTTGGCCATGGATCGGGCACGCATTCAGGTTGGGCGTATCAGCCAATTTGGATTGCTAGAAATGTCTCGACAACGCCTTCGGAGTAGTATTTTGGAGGCAAGTTCGTCTCGTTGCCCTTATTGTGAGGGCTCTGGTTTGATGCGCTCTAAAGAATCACTTTCTGTGCAGCTTATTCGGATACTGGAAGAGTTCTCTCAAACGTACAGTGAATCAAACCCACTGACAGTGAACCTAGACAGTGCGCTTGGTTTTTATCTTTTGTCTCACAAGCGTGATGCGCTTAATCTGTTGCAAGACAGTAAGGGCAAGGATTTTTCACTTTAAGCAAGATACATCTCGCCATATGACAGGGTTTTGGATGGAAGATAAGGACGGTAAGCTTGTGGCGGACACCGCTTCTGTAGTTGTGTCAGAAAAAACAGATAAGCGTAAAGATGGGCCTAAAAAGAAATCTGGCTCTCATGGCAATAACACACCTGGGTCTAGAAATAAGCGTCTGAAAAGTCAGGCAGCACCGACTGCATCTAAAGAAGAAGATCGTACGGTAGAAGAGCAGCCAAATGAGGACGCTGATGAGAATACAGTTTCTCCAGAGGTGTTTTCTGGCACAGCTGAAGACGGAGAGAAAAAGAACGTTTCTCGAGGGCGTCGCCGCCGTCGTGGCCGCTCTCGAAGAGAGGACCAAAAGTCAGAAGAAAAA
The DNA here is from genome assembly GCA_022646525.1 of Holosporaceae bacterium. GTDB lineage: Bacteria > Pseudomonadota > Alphaproteobacteria > UBA7879 > UBA5542 > UBA5542. The sequence goes on from CP060261.1 coordinate 434,161, forward strand.
AAACTCTCAAAAGAGGGCCAAATGCAGAAAAGAGAAACCTTCTGCAGAGGCACCTTCTCAAGACTTTCCTAAGTCGCCATCCCCTGAGAGTGGGGTAAACAAGCCCACAGGAAAGGGGGAAAGAAGGCTGGTGGAAAAAGTTATTAGACTAAGCTAGTTTTTTTGGGTTTGCATGAGTGTAACGGCAAATACTTCATTTGCCCCAACAGCTGTTTTTTGAGATTCACTTCAAGTGTGCGCAGCGTTTCAACTGTTTCTTCAATATTTTGGATTGACCAGTGCTGCACTTGTGATTTGACTATATTTCTTTCTTTGAAAAAAAAACAGGTGGTCTTATATTTTTCAGTGATGCTTCAAAACTTTCACCATCTTCCATATAGCTTTTGATTTGATGTAGTTTTAATAAGCTTCCCGTCAGCATACGTAGTGTTGAAATATAAGTTGCGCTGTCTTGGCTTTTTAAGAGCAAAGAAAACTTTTTCTGGTTCTTATTAAGAATGCGTCGATTAAGTCGCGTGCTTCTGGAAGCTTGGATGAGACAAGAGTTCCTTTGATATGATCGTACGTTACTTCTGGTTCTGTGCCCGATATGGTTAAAATTTTTCAAGCTCAACCTGAATGGTATGAGGAGAGTCAGCCAGAAAAGTAGCAAGATCGTGTGCCAGCTGTGTTTGGATAACTTTATCATGCTTCTTAAAAATTGAGTGACGATGTGGAGCAATTCCTGCAGGGTAAGCGCATAACAAGGGATACATAGGAAGTGCGTATGTTCTTCGTATAGCTGACGTAGCTTTGATTGGGGTGTGAGATAGTTGTGGCTCAACAAGAAAAAGAGGGTGTTTTTTCTGGATCTAAGTTCTCACAAAATTTATGCATTTTATCAGTGACATCTTGCACGATAATATGCTGAGGGCCTGCTGAACATGTCTGTGGAGGATAAAAGGTCGTCAAGAGAAAAACCTCACCAGACAACAAAGCACTTTCTGAAACAAATCTTTTTTGTTCTTTTTTTTCAGTGATGGATTTTTTCAAAAATTTCATCAAGTTTTGCTGCTTGATTAAAAAGAGTGGTCCCCATGAATAAGAATGCTGGCAGGCATCTGTGTGGGCGCAAATGTGAGCCCTTTTTGAGGGCTATACTTCATGAGTGCTCTGCTTCTTCTAATGCCGCCGCAACGGTGGTCCGAATGTTTTCTGCTGCTTCATAAAGCAATCTTTCTTGTGCACTTTTCTCGCCCACCCAATTTGCATAGGGGATTGTGCAGAAACAGTTGAGTCTACGGATACACTCGTGTGTAGAGAAAATTTCTTTTGCCTGATTCAAGGTGGGACAATGTATACCGGACATCTAGATAAATGCTTTCTTCAACTGTTGAGGCACTTTTGCTGATAGCGAGCGGTTTTTTATTATAATTCAATACAACTTTCAACACATATTTTTGTGTGGAGATATGGTCGTGGATGCCAAACATTTGGCAGAGGTGGTTGTGTAGAATTTGACCTTCTCGATTCTCAATCGTAGAAATTTTTACCATTCTTAGTTTATCTAAAATGGCCCCTTGATGGATTTGATACAAAGGCCTAAAGCCACACCCTGAAAGGCCAAAAAGTAAACAAAAAACAACAAGTCTAAGGGCAAACAATATTCACAATCCTTTTGGGTACCACAATAATTTTTTTGATTTCTTTATCTTTAATAACAGCATGAACAGCAGGTAATTTTTTAGCAGCTTCTTCTATGTCTTGGGTATTTTGCCCTTGAGAACATTCAATAGTGCCTTTTAATTTGCCATTAATTTGTACAGCCAATGTTATTGTATCATCTTCTAAAATGGTGTCATTGACTTTAGGCCACGGTGTTTCAATAAGAAATGATTTTTCTTCTAAAAGTGTTTTCCAAATTTCTTCACATATATGGGGGATGAATGGAGAAAACAGTTTTAGAAGTGTTTTTAAACAAAACAAAGCAATGTGATGATTGTCTTGATGGGAAAGATCAAGTGTTTCAAGTTTGTTTGAAAACTCTCTGAGGCGGGCAATGGCCTTGTTTAAATGAAAGCCATCTAAGTCATGATTAATGGCATAAATTGTTTTATGCATATAGCGTTCAATTTTTTTACCTTCAGGTGTTTGATCGCTTGGTTTTTTTGCATCTTTTACTTCGGCAATTTTTAATGCAAGGGCCCACAAACGATTAATATAGCGCCAACTTCCTTGTAGTCCTGCGTCACTCCACTCAAAATCACGGTCAGGGGGCGAATCAGAAAGAATAAAAAGCCGCGCTGTATCCACGCCATACTCATCAATGATTGCTTGTGGATCAACAGTATTGTTTTTTGACTTGCTCATTTTCTCAGAAGCGCCAACCGTTACTTCTTTACCGTCTTCGGTATAATGATTCTTTCCTTTTGTAATAACATGATCTGGGTAAACCCACTCGCCATCTTTAGATTTATAAGTTTTGTGGATAACCATACCTTGGGTTAAAAGCCCTTCAAATGGTTCTTTTATATTCAGATAACCACATTGGCGCATGGCGCGCATAAAAAATCGTGAATATAGAAGATGCATCACCGCGTGTTCAATACCGCCAATGTATTGGTTAACAGGCATCCAAGATTCAATCGCCGTTTTGTCTAGTTCGTCTTGATTTTTCTCAAGGCACAAGCGTAAGAAATACCAAGATGATTCAAAGAATGTATCAAATGTATCTGTTTCACGCTTTGCTGGTTGGTTGCATTTAGGGCATGAAACATGTTTCCAAGTAGGATGATGTTCAAGAGGGTTTCCTGCTTTATCAAAAAGAAACATCAGTCGGCAGTGTGACGGGAAGCTCTTTTTGGGCACCGGTACAATACCGCATTGGTTACAGTAAATAATAGGAATCAGGCATCCCCAATAACGCTGGCGCGATACACCCCAGTCTTTCAAGCGATAGGTGACAGCGCCATAGCCAATATTGAGCTCAGTTATCTTTTCAATGGCTTTTTTAATGGCGTCTGTGACGCGCAAGCCATTTAGAAACTGAGAATTAATCATTGTGCCATCAGAAATGTGTGGTGCTTCTTCAACATCTGGTGTTTGTCCATCTGGCAACGCAACAACAGGCAAAATATCTAGATCATACTTTTTAGCAAATTCATGATCACGTTCATCATGGGCAGGAACCCCAATCACGGCACCAGTGCCATAGTCAGAAAGTACATAGTTGGCAATATAGATAGGAATCTTTTTTCCTTCGTCGAAAGGACAAAGGGCAAAAAATGGTGTTTTAACACCTTTCTTTTCAGCCGTTTCGATCGTTTTTTGGCTTGTGCCCAGCGCTTCACATTCTTTGATGAACGCAGCAACTTCAGAGTTTTTTTCTGAAAGCGCTTTTGAAAGTTCATGATGTGCAGAAATAGCAATATACGATGCACCAAAAAGGGTGTCGGGGCGTGTTGTAAAAATTTGTACTTTATGGGAACTGTTTTCCACATCATAAGCCACATAAGCGCCTTCAGACTTTCCAATCCAGTTGCGTTGCATGGTTGTGACTTTTTCTGGCCATTTTTTTAAGGTGTCTAGTCCTTCAAGAAGGCTTTCAGAAAAATCAGTGATTTTCAAAAACCATTGAGAGAGTAATTTTTTTGTAACAGGGGCTCCAGAACGCCATCCTTTACCATCAATGACTTGTTCATTTGCCAATACACTTTGTTCAACGGGGTCCCAATTGACCCATGATTCTTTGCGGTATGCGAGCCCTGCTTGATAAAAGTCTAAAAAGATTTTTTGCTCATGCTTATAGTAATTGGGGTCGCATGTTGAAACTTCTCGGTCCCAGTTAATGCTAAGCCCCAAAGACTTGAGCTGATTTTTCATGTCAGCAATGTTTTTTTTGGTCCACACGTCAGGTTGGGCTTTATGCTTAATGGCGGCATTTTCTGCAGGTAACCCAAAAGCATCCCAAGCAAATGGGTGTAAAACATCATGACCTTTGGCCCATTTATAGCGGGCAATCACATCACCAATTGCATAGTTGCGGACATGGCCCATATGCAAGCGACCAGATGGATACGGCATCATTTCAAGGACATAGTATTTTTGCCCCCATTATTTTTGACTTTGTATAAATCTTGGGCGAGCCATGCATCTTGCCATTTTTTTTCTGATGCACGAAAGTTATAGGGATTTGTCATGTATGCTTATCCAATTTCTTGGGAAACCTTTAGATCGCGGGCACGGGTAAGAATAGTTTCTTCAAATTTAAGAAGCGTGTCTTTGTCGACATTTGTTGCAACCCAAGCTCCATTCGAATCTTTTTTTTGTTTGAAAATAGAAATCTTTAACGCCGACGAGTTAAGTTCGCGCCCTGTGATAATAACTTCAATTTTAAAGCGCTTGTTGGTTGTGTTTGGGTCGACATACCACTCTGTGATAATCAACCCCCCAAAAGGGTCTGCTTTTTTCTTTTCCATAAAAGCAAGTGTTTCAAGAGAGGCTGTCCATAAATAGCTGTTCACGCCAATGCCATCAGTCGTGTTCTTTTTTTTGGCTGTTGTAAAAAGAGGCTCTGATAAAAGGTGGCCTTTAGTACGATCTTCACGGCGTTCTCTTTGGCCACGGGGTTCTGAGCCAAGGCGCGGTATTTTTTCTTCTGCAACAGCGGCAAAAGGAAGAAGAAAAGTGAGAACAATTAATACTTTCTTATACATAGGTTTTCCTGAATTTGATGTTGGAAATATATACTTATTATGGGCTTTATTCAATACACGATCAGCTGTTTTAGCAAGAAGACAGCTCTTTTCTCAAATCATCATAAAGTGCTGCATTTGAAGCAAGAATGGAATTGCCCGTCTCTGGATGCGATTTACCATCAATTTCTGATACCATGCCTCCGGCTTCTTGAATAAGAAGTATGCCTGCAGCAACATCCCAGGGCTGAAGCCCATACATGAAGTAAGCTTCTGCTTTACCCGCCGCAACATATGCCAGATCAAGGGCAGCACTTCCTAAGCAGCGAATGATGCTTACTTTCTCATGGGCCATTTTCCAAACAGAGTTAAAAAAAGCGGTGCGTTTTTTTTCTGGATCATGGTGACTTGTCAGTAGAACAGCGTCTGTTAAACCTTGTCTAGAGGACACACGAAGTTGGTCGCCGTTTAAAAAAGCCCCTTTTCCACGTTCTGCCCAAAACACATCACCGCGGAGGGGGTCGTAGGTAACAGCGTGCTCTATTCGGCCCTTCGACTGATGTGCGATTGTGACACAAAATCCAGGAAGGCCATGCAAGAAATTAGTGGTGCCATCAAGGGGATCAATGATCCACACGTTTTCTTTATCTTTATTTTCTTCAGCACCACTTTCTTCCATCAAGAAAGAATAGTCGGGCCGCCCTTTTTTTAATAAATCATAAACAATTTTTTCTGATCTTTTGTCTGCAACTGAAACAAAGTCAGCGGGCCCTTTTTTGGCAATTTGTAGTTTTTCAATTTCATTGAAGTCACGAATAAGACTGCGTCCTGCTTTTTCAGCAGCTTCAATCATAACATTTAAGTGGGCTGAGTTTGTGAGGGTACGATTACGATACATCGGCTACTTGGCTTTCTCGGCATAGGTGCCGTCTGCTGTGTTCACCACAACTTTGGTGCCGGCCTCAATATGCGGGGGCACCATAATGCAGCGACCATTTTCAAGAACGGCCGGCTTGTAGGAAGAGGAGGCTGTTTGTCCTTTAACCACAGGGTCCGCTTCTGTAATTTCCATAACCAAAGTTTCTGGCAACTGTACTGTGATGGGGTTTCCTTCATGAAGGGCTAGCATCACGACCATATTATCTTTCAAAAAATCATAAGCGTCGCCAATAAAGTCTTTTTCTAAAGATACCTGTTCATAGGTTTCTAGGTCCATAAACGTAAATTTATCACCTTCGCTAAAAAGAAACTGGTGTTCTTTTTCTTCTAAAAAGACACGTTCAACAGTTTCACTTGAACGGAAACGCTCATTAAGTTTTGTGCCATCGGGAATGGCTTTAAGCTCAACTTGAAGATACGCTCCACCCTTTCCAGGTTTGGTGTGCTGTGTTTTAGCAGCCACCCAAAGGCGGCCTTGGTGGTCAATAATGTTGCCGGGTTTGATTTCATTACCTGAAATTTTCATTGTATTCCTTTATAGCTTGATATTATCAAGACACTCGACAGGCTCATCATAAGAAAAATTGTGGGTTTTCATACGACCTGTTTGAATGTTTTTCATTTCAACAGTTAACTGAATAGGGCGTGACTTGTATCTTTTTTCAATCGTCTTGGTTGCAACAAATAGGTGGCCTTGGTGGGAAATGATATTCCCTGTGCGCAGTTTTGAACTTGGAATTTTAACCATTTAATCCTCCTTGTATAGGGCAACCATTTTTTGAATAACATAAAGCGCTTCTTGCCTCTCTCTCTGAAAAAAGTTTCGACCTACAATCGATCCAAACCCCTGTCCATCACGAATATCTTTTGTTTCTTCCATAAGGTCATCTGTGTTTTTAGCCGTGCCTCCAGAAAAAATGACAATGCGACGGCCTTCAAAACAGCACTTCACTACATAGCGAATACGGTCTTTAAGTGATGTGTGCGGGATCTTATGATTTTTGATAGCTTGTGTATCTGCTTTTAAAAACAGATGATCGGTGGGCACCTTTACCTTCACAATGTGTGCCCCAAGAAGGCAGGCCATATGGGCGCCATAGCTGATGACGTCTAATGATGTTTCTCCATCTTTAGAAATAGAGCTTCCTCGTGGATATGACCACGCCACCACAACAAGCCCTGCCTTTTTGGCTTGGTGTGCGACCTCTCTAAATTCATTGATCAGTTTCAAGTTATGGTCAGAGCCCGGATAAAGGGTGAACCCGATGCCGTGGCAACCTAGGCGAACAGCATCTTCTACAGACGCAGTGATCGCTTGATCAGGCTCTTTCCCATAAAGTGCGTTGCAGCTGTTTATCTTTAGGATTGTCGGAATTTTTCCTTTAAAAGTTTCCGCACCTGATTCCAGCATGCCAAGGGGGGCAGCAAAGGCAGACAAACCCCCTTCAATAGCCAAATTAAAGTGATAAAAGGGGTCGTAAGCCCCATCATTTTGGGCAAAGCTTCGAGAAGGGCCGTGTTCAAATCCTTGATCAACAGCAGAGATGATGAGCTTCCCACTACCGCCGAGGGCACCATGGTTTAAAATATCAGCCAAGCGCTTCTTAACGTCAGCCCCTTCAGATTCATAAAATTTTAAAATAGAGTCAATGCGTGTCACAATTATATAAACCCTTTCTCATAATGCGGCAGTTTACCTTATTTATGCTTGAAAAAAATATAAAACAGCGCTCCACTCTAAAACAGCTTAGCGAACGCTTTTTAGATGATCGCTTATTTTTAATAAATCAAACCAGACATCTTTTTTTCTGCCCCGGACTTCTCAGCAAATATGCTGGGTGGTAGATGGCTGTCATTTTTATAGCATGGTCTTGATAAGGAGAAGTGTAATCAAACCATTCACCTCTTAGTTTTGTGATCCCTTCACTTTTGTTGAGCAGCGCTTTTACAGCTGTGCCACCAACTAAAATAATAAGCTTCAGGTTAACAAGGGCAATATGGCGCTGTGTAAAAAGGAAGGCAGGCATTAATTTCTTGTGGTGTAGGTTGCCGGTTCCCTGGAGGTCGCCAAAAACAGTGTTTGTGATGTAGAGGTCTTTTTCACGCTCAAACCCAGCGGCTTTAAATGCTTTTGTTAAAAGTTGGCCCTCATACCAACAAAGGGTTTCCCTTGTCGATCCTCGTCAGCCCCAGGCGCTTCACCAATAAGCATAATGTCTGCATTTGGGTTGCCATCAGAAAAAGACTAAATTAATCGCGGTCTTTTTTTAGGTCACATCCATCAAACGTGGCTACTTTTTCTTTAAGGGCATCCAGCGAATCTGATGAAGGCTGCATTTGGGTTGTGGGTTTTTCTGTTTCTGTTTTATTGAAACGATTGATAGGGCTTTTACTATAAATCTCATCAACATCTATTAAAGATTTTAAAAGGTCTTTCGTCATCAACTTAAAATTTTCGTGTTTGTGTGCTTTTTGTTTGTCTCTTTTTGTCTCTATTTTCAAGTCTTGTGCACGAAGATACAAACAGACCCTGGCTTTAAGAAGTGCAATGCGCGCTTGGCTTGTTGATCGGCTTCTTGCCAGTTTTGTAAAAGAATTTCTTTTTCAGCAAGGGCAAGCGCCATTGCCCCCATTTGTTTTTGACGACCATACACAACAGATAAAAATTGCCATACACCAATATTTGTAGGTTCTTCTTTTTTGAGCTTCTCAAGAATTTTCTCGGCTTCTTTTAAGGTATCAGGTGTGTTTTTTTGCAACGAGAGACTGTGCAAGACCAAAATGAAACAAAAATAAGTGGGGGCATTTTGCTGATCGCGCGTTTATAGTTTTGTATGGAAAGGTCAATTTTTCCATTTTCATAGTAAATTTGCCCCATCAATTCATCTATATAAGCAGGCTCAGGATAGTCGGCTTTAACTTTATTAAGTAAATCAATGGCTTTATCTAAATAGCCTTGCCGATAAAAATGCAATGGCACGGGCATATTGATTTAACGTTTCTTCAGTATGATATTTTTTTTGTGACAGCGGCCGGTGGCAGTAAAGAAAGCTTCTAGCTTGATACGCATTAAATGATATCGACTGACCATTTGAGCAGGAAAAGGTTTCTGACAAGAGTTTTGTATTTGTCGTTCGATGGCGTGCATACGATCGCGGGTAAGAGGGTGCGAGCGTATGTAGGGATCTTGAAGATTCGTACTTAGCAGTTCCTGTCCTAAAAGTTTTTGAAAAAAGACAAGGCCGTCGGCTGGCCAGCAAAGTCCATTTAAGTAGCGCACAGCTGCTTGATCAGCGGCCGCTTCTTCAGCGCGACTGTATTTTAGGTACCCATAAATACTAGAAATACTTGATCCAATTGCAAGGGCTGCGCCTAAATCAAGGCGCTGTGTGAGAACACCAAGTGCAATGCCAGCTGCTGCACCTAAGAGGCCAACGCGTTGGGCATTTTCCATGGCACCGATTGACCGCACAACATGGCGGCCTTCAAGGTGTCCAACCTCGTGGGCAATTACGCCTACGATCTCGTTTAAATTTGATGTACTAAGAAGGAACCCTGTATTTAATATCATGGTTGTATTGAGTGTTGCCGCGGCGTTATTCTCGCTGTTTACAACAAGAACTAAATTTAGATCTTTTGTATTAAGTTTTGCTTGCTGAAATATAGGGTCGATATAGCTTCTTAATATGGATTCAATTTCAGCATCGCGAATAACTGTGCCTTCTTTCAGCATAGTGTTGCTTTGGGCAAGTCCAAAAATCAACAACGAGAGGACAAAGGCAATAAACTTCATGGTTGTGCGGTGGGCTTATATTGGAAGATCTCATACATACGATTCTCGTATTTGGGGAATCGGTGCGTTGCAATTTTACCGTCTTTTCCAATTTTTGGCTTAAACCCAATTTTTTTTAGCAACCCTTTCGAAGGTGTGTTTTCAGGCACAACAACGGCTTCAATCATGCGGTTCCCATAAATGCTTTTGTGGGCACTGATCAGAAATTTTGCAAATTTTTGACCCAGGCCTTTACGGCGATAGGGAGGAAGAAGTTCAAAGTAAATCTCTTTATATGGCTCGTTGCGTGTTGAGTTTTGAATGCCCCCTAAGCCAACAGCACGTCCATCTGTTGTATGGATAACAAATGCAAAAGTTAAGTTATGGTCTGTGACACCTATTGACTCTAGGTCGTTATAAGTTTGCCAAGCCGCCACATAATAGGCATAGGTGTTGTCAATGTATACGTCTGGCCATGGCAATCCATCGCGCATTGTTTTACATGTATCTGGATCTTTCAAAATTTGATACATCGATGCTTTGTCTTTAGGGTTGTTCGTTATAGGCTGTACAATGACTTGCGTATTGTCTTTAAGGGTAAAATGTGCTGTTTTGTTAAGGGCTGCCCCTAAAAAGGGAACAAGCAGTGTTACGATAAAAAGTAGTTTATTTATATACATGATACGAATAATGAATGGTCTGTTAATTTTTTTCATTATAAAGGCCTTAAAATAAAATGAAAACAATTGTTTTAGGTATTGAAACAAGCTGTGACGAGACGGCTGCAGCAGTGGTATCGGATGATCGTACCATTCTATCAAACGTCGTTTTTTCCCAAATTGACGATCACAAACCTTATGGGGGGGTGATTCCAGAACTTTCTGCGCGTCAGCACTTACATTTGTTGCCCAAGGTTATTGATCAGGCTTTGTCGCAAGGAGGTGTTGCGTTAGAAGAGGTGACCGCCATTGCAGCGACAGGAGGACCGGGACTGATTGGTGGGGTAATTGTTGGTGTGATGATGGCAAAATCAATGGCTTTTCATCAAAAAAAGCCCTTTATTGCTGTGAATCACCTTGAAGGACATGCTTTAACAGCCCGTTTAACTCACGATGTTTCTTTTCCATTTATGCTTCTTCTTGTGTCGGGGGGGCATACACAAATTATTCACGTATCAGGTGTTGGGCAATATCATCTTTTGGGAACTACACTTGATGATGCTGTCGGGGAAACATTTGATAAAGTTGCTAAAATGTTGGGTCTTTCGTACCCAGGAGGCCCTGCTCTTGAGCGATATGCAGAAGGAGGTGATGCAACAGCCATTGCTTTCCCAAAACCTCTCTTTCATCGGCCGGATTGCCAGCTTTCATTTTCTGGTTTGAAGACGGCCGTTCGGGTCGAGCTTGAGAAGAACCTAAACCAAGGGTCGCTGTATAAAAAGAATGTAGCGGCATCATTCCAAGAAACAGTCAGCCAAGTGCTTTTGAAGAAACTAGAGAATGCCCTTGGCCTTTATCCCAATACTAAAAATATTGTGGTTGCAGGTGGTGTTGCCGCCAATAAGCGCATTCGGCAAGGCCTTGAAACGATAGCGGAAAAGAATAATAAGAAACTTTTTTTGCCGCCCATTTCTTTGTGTACAGATAATGCAGCTATGATTGCATGGGCAGGTACAGAACGCTTTAAAATGGGCCACACATCTTCTTTTGATTTTGCACCACGTCCTCGATGGCCTTTATCTGACCTATAGCCTTATTGCTGGATCATAGAATTGCTGTATACTGAAATTGATAAGGGGATGGCTTTCTATGGTATGTGCCTTGAAGGGTCGGTATATAAAAATTTTCATTCTAACTTTGTGCTTGTTGGCGCCTGCATATGCAGGAAAAATAGAAAAAATTCGTGCCAATGGAGTTTTGCGTGTTGCAATGCAGATGCGCGATGAAAGTCCATTTGTTCTGAAAACGGGGAAAAAACATCTTACAGGGATTGATGTGCGGATTGGTAAAAGAATTGCGAAGCATCTGGGGGTTGATGTTAAGTTTATTCGCACAGTTAAAACACCAGATCAAGTGGTGCGTCAGGTGGAACGTGGGGAAGCAGATATAGCTATTTCTAACTTAAGCATCACCTTAGATCGTGCATTGCGTGTGGGCTTTTCTTCACCTTATATTCATTTGCATAAAGCGGTTATTTTAAGCCAGAAGCACTTTAATCTTTTGAAAAAGAATGACAATGAGACGCTGCGCACATTTTTTTCTGGAAAGAATAAACTAGGGGTGATGAAAGAAAGTTCCTATGTTGAATTTGCTCGCGTAGAGTTTCCAAACGCAGAACTTGTTGAATACGATGATTGGGATCAGTTGGTACAAGATCTGAATGAGGGAAAAGTTGCAGGTGGATTTTGGGATCAATTTGAAATTGAAAAGGTTGTTCTGACAGAGCCCCATGGACTGCTTAATTATTTTGTTGTCCAGCTTCAGGTGCCGACAGATAAGGTGGCCATTGCTCTACCAAAAAATGATGTACACTTTTTAAGATGGATTAATACTTTTATGGAAATCGAAGTCAATATCTTGAGTGCCAGAGATTTGGCAATTTCTTATATGAAATATGGGCGTGAAAATGAGTCTCGTTAAAAACAATGTCATCAGCTCATTAAATATGCTTCTTGCTGTTTGCTTGGGGGGCTTGGTTGGGGTCTTTTTTCCGAAGTTTGCCGGTAATGTGTCTGGTATTCATGGGGTGCTCTCAAACCTACTTCAAATGTGCGTTATTCCTATCGTTGTAAGCTCGCTGATTGTTGAAATTGTTTCGTTTCTAAAGTCGGCGCAAAAATCAGGTATACGTAAATTTTTAGGGTTGAGCGTATTCTTTTCTCTCGCGTTTGCAATTATGGCCACCGTTTTCAGCTTTGTTTTCCAGCCTGGTAAACAGACAACATTTCGATCAGAGTCTTACCTTAATGAACGTGTTATTAAAGCGTCTATTATGAAAAGAGACTTAGATCAGCCTATCGAACATAAAACTCACCAAAACTTTTTTGATTTTTTTGAACACGCTGTACCCAAAAATATTTTTAAGTCTTTTAGTACAAATAAGACATTCCAAATTATTCTATTTACAATCATTTTTGCGATTGCCCTTTCAAGTACGGCGCACCCTGGCAATATAGAAAGCTTTTTTCGAACGACCTATGACGCGTTTACGAAAATATTTTCTTTTGTACTACTGTTTTTACCGGTTCTTGTTTTTACCTCGACCTCACTGTCAGTGTCTCAAGTTGGCTTACGTGTGTTTTTAGATATGGGCCCTTTCTTAAAAGTTTTGTTTGCGCAGCTTTTAATTATTTTTTGTATTAACTTTATTTTGTTAAGAAAGTTGTTGGGGGTATCGTTCTTTTCTATTTTAAGGCAGCTTGAAACATCAATACTTGTTGCATTTAGTGGGTCTGTTTTGGCGGCGACTTTTCCGGCATTAAATTTTTTCAAAAAAATGGGCACACAGAATCGGCAATTTATGACAATTGTGGCACCCATTTCTATGTTTCTAAATCGGTTTGGCAGCATTATGTATTTTTGCTGTGCTGCCTTCTTTATTGGCCAAGTATATGGACACAACTTCACCTATGAACAAATATTCTTTGTCATTACGCTATCGATTTTGGGGGTATTGCGTCATCTGGTAGTGGCTCATCAGAAGGCATTACAACGGCACTTCTTTTATCGATTCTAGATCCAATTAATATACCATCAGGCCAACTTGTGATTGTTCTAGCCGGGCTCGACTTTATTGTGATGCCCTTTCTGTCCATCATTACACTACAAACAAATGTGACATTGCTTTCGCTGCTGTTGAAAAATAATGCACTTTTGTTTAGTAAAAAAATTAAGCAGAAATAATTTTTTGTGTTTGCTTATGCTTCCAAAACAGCAATACGAGAATGCTGATGCACGTGACAACGGCACTGTATCTGAATGCGCCAATCGACCCAAAGCGATCCCACAAAACACCGGCAAACTTACTGGCAATTAGAATATCGATCCCCATGACGATATAGAAAATACCAAATGCTGTGCCACGAACATGCTTAGGTGCTTTTTCTGAAACCATAGACACAAATACACTTTGTGTTGTGCCCATTTGTGCCCCCCAAAAGAAAACACCTAAATAAACAAAAAGCGGAGAGGCGCCAAAAATCATACACATGTTTGCAAGAAGCATGAAAGAAAAACCTAAAAGCAGAATGTTTTCACGACGGAAGCGGTCAGAGAGTGCACCGATTGGGAAGGCGCTTAGGAACTGTCCCATATTAAAAAGAACCATCACCATCGAGATATAAGTGATATTAACACCCACTTCTCTTACCCGGAATGTCAGGTATGACTCGCCAAAATGTGCTAATTCATAAATACCCAACATACCAATAACGTGCCAATAATCTTTTTTTAACTCAAATACAGAGCGCCAATTGAATGGTTTTTGCTTAGGCTTTGTAATTTCTTTTAAAGGAACTGCTTTCGGTTCTTTAATTCCAAATATAAAGAGAACAAGCGCAATAATGGCTGGAATGAAGGCACACAAAAATAAAAGCCGAAAATTATTTCCAGAAATGGTCATAATCCAGACAACGATGGCAGCCCCTGTTACAGAGCCCGCGGTTTTAAGAGATTTTGAAAGCCCATAGGAAGATCCACGTTTTGTTTTGGGGACAAGGTCGCCAATGAGAGCATCGCGAGGAGATGCTTGAAGGCCATTTGTAATGCGATCAAGAGAACGGATAAAAACAACAAATCCAACAGAAGAGGATAGGGCGAAGAGAGGTTTTACAAGGGCAGATAAGCCATAACCAACGCCAAGCACAACTTTTCTGTTTTGAATAATGTCACTTATTGATCCAGCAACAATACGCATGGCGTGCGATACAAATTCAACAAATCCATCAATCGCACCAATGGTATGTTCAGAGGCCCCCAGTTCAGTCTTCATAAAAATAGGCATTTGGCTAAACACCATAATGGTGGCCATGTTAATCAAGAAGCCTGTAATACTAATAACCCAAATACTTTTCGGTAAACTTGAAAGTAGTTTTTTCAAGAGCTTATTCCCTAATACGACGTAAACTTAAGCGACGCCGATTAATCTTCAATAACAATGAGAGTTTTTCCTCGACGACCTTGATTGCTTGCGGCCGGTGCTTTTGTGGCAGCAGGATATCTAGGGGTTTGATCAAGCACAATACGAGAACGTCCACGACTGTTCATCATGACAAGTACAGGTTGCCCAACAGCAATGGGTGCGCCTGATCCTTGAACAATTGTCACAATACGACCAGTGGTAAGCTCTACTGTATACTCAAGTGCATTTTGAGTTTTCAAGCCTTTTTGAAGAAGGTTGCCGCCAAGAGCACCTGCTGCTGCACCTGCAACAAGGCCGACCGCTGATCCACTTCCTTTACCAAGATGTGACCCAAGAATGCCCCCTGCAAGACCACCACCAACAAGACCAGCAGTATTGTCTTCTAGTTTGTCTCCACCTTTAACTTTGACTTTTCTCACAGAAAGAACGGTGCCTCGATAGGTTTCTGTAACACTACCAGCGTCATCTTCAGAATATTCATCAGAAGAAAGATTCTTAGCGCATCCTCCCAAAAGGGCGAGGATTGCAAAAAAAGCCAATGTTTGTTTCATGGGGTGTCTCTTCAAGGTTTAATAACAACGAACCCTAATAATCTCATATTTTTTGGATTAGTCAAGAATATGCTTGATGATTTCAACTGAAACAAATTAATATATGAATAAGGGTTGGTTTATGCGTTTTTTTATACTGTTTGTTGTTTTTTGTGCATTTCCTTTGGGGGTTTGGTCAAAGTACGCAAGCCATCAATGTAGAGACCTGCGCGTCTATTTAAAGTACCTAGAAACTTCAAAGCCTGGCACGTTAGAACGTCATCCAAAGTGTAATGCTTTTGCTATTCGGTCTGCAAAGAAGTCGGAAAAAAATCGAGAGTTCTGGATTAATCATATAGAGCTTGCCTACAAAAATCATTTTGGGTACGCTTCTGCCATATTTAAAAATTGCCCTAACTGCACTTTTCGGGCGCCTATTTTTGAACCGCGTGCATTTAAGAAGTTGAAGCGAGATTATGTTTTTGTTTTATCTATCGATGGTGGTGGGGTTAAAGGTTTAATTCCAGCACGAATTCTTCAACATATTGAACGGGAAACAGGCACACCGATTACGGATATTTTTGATGTGTATGTGGGCACATCAACTGGAGGCATTATTTCCTTCTCTTAACGGCACCAAACCATCAGGGGCGGCCTCAATATAATATAAATGAAATTGTTGAAATGTATAAAACGCTTTCTAAGAAGGTATTTAAACAATCTTTTTTTTTCAGCTTTCGACGCTGGCGATCTAAATTAGGACTTACTTCGTCTTATTCTGTAAAGCCTTACGAGCAGCTTTTGAAAAAATACGTGTCAAATAGATTGATGCGTCAGGCTATTCGACCAGTTCTTGTGACGAGTATCGATATAAAAATAAAACACCTGTTTATTTTTCATCTTTGCCAAACTTTCAAACACTTCCTTTTGCCCGCCTTTATGGGAAGCAGCGCGCGCGACGAGTGCAGCGCCCCTCTATTTTAAACCGTTGAATATAGTCTATAAACAATATTCCTACTTGCTGGCTGACGGAGGTGTTGGTATCAATAACCCCTCATTACTGGGCGTATTGATGGCAAAAAAATGTTTCCTGAGAAAAAAATTGTGATGCTCTCTTTAAGTACGCAGACAGAGTCAAAACCCCAAGTTTTGTGCATAAAGGGCCTTTGGGTGGTGGCGCTCTTTTCTTATAAAGGGTTAAGAAATATACGCAATATTCTTGATAATTTAATGATTATTCCAAGTGCAACGAGTCATGAGACCGTTAAAGCAATGGTTGAAGCAGATGGAGGTTTCTACTTTCGTATTGTGCCGGATGCAAAAGAAAACATTACTATGGATGATACATCTGATCGCACAATCCGTAAAATGGAAGAAATTTCTGACAATATTATTGAAAACGATAGGGATCTCAAGCGCCTTAGGGCCGTACTGCCTTCTTATATAAACTACAGAAAAAAAAATAAATAAACACCAGGGAAAGTGCAACAGCGTGTGCATTATTTTTTGAGCAAAAAAATACGCACCATTATAACGTGCTGTTCAGGGTAAGATATCTATAATATTCATAAAGCTGTGTCGTTGAAGTTGCGCCCGGAAAAGAAGCGTTTCTGACTCTACCCACAAGCGGTGCGGTGAGGCAGGCAACAAAAGTTTTTCTATGGCTGCAATGAGGGGGTGCCCCAAAGCACGGGCGTGATGATAAGAAATAATAAAATCGATGGGATCTTTCTGGTGTGTATAGTGTTCAATATTTTGAAAAGTATGCACATAAATTTTTGTCGGGACATTTAGTGGCTTAACATTTTTTCAAGAAGTGATAAGTCGTTCTGAAATCCTGGATCATCTGCTTGAAGAGATTGCACAGTTTTGACGGCGTGAATGACAGTCGTATGATCACGGCCGCCAAACTTGCGCCCAATTTCAGGCAGCGAGCGTGACGTCAACTGCTTTGAGAGATACATGGCAATTTGTAGGGTGCGGGCGACTGTTCTGGCGCGCTTGCTGGAATGCATATCACTGACGCGAATGTTGAAGTGCTCTGCCACATGGCGCTGGATTTCTTCAATCGTAATATATTTTTCGTTGGCCTTTAAAAGATCGCGCAAAACTTCTTGTGTTTTATCTAAGGTAATTTCACCGCCTACAAGTGTGGCATGGGCCATGATGCGATTCAGGGCACCCTCAAGTTCACGAATGTTTGAAGTTACTTTGTGGGCCAAAAATTCAAGAATTTCTTGTGGAATTTCCATGGGCAAATTTTCTGCCTTTGCCTGCAAAATACCAAGCCGAAGCTCGTATGTGCTGGGGTGAATATCTGCCACGAGCCCCCATCCAAGGCGCGAACGCATACGTTCCTCAATACCTTTCATTTCAGCTGGAGATTTATCGGCTGAAAGGATAATTTGGCGCTTTTGATCAACCAACGAGTTGAAAGTGTGGAAGAATTCTTCTTGAGTAGAGTCCTTTCCGCTAATGAACTGAACGTCATCAATCATTAAAATATCAACCGAACGCAGTTGTTCTCGAAAATTGATAATCGTTTTATGGCGCAGCGCACGAATAAATTGATACATAAATTTTTCTGCAGACATGTAAATTACTTTACGCTGTGGTTGGGTTTTATGAAGTTGCCAAGCAACAGCATGCATCAGGTGCGTTTTACCAAGGCCAACACCGCCATAGAGAAAAAGGGGATTAAAGTATACTTGATCTGATTCAGCTACGCGCTGGGCAGCCGCATACGCAAGTTCGTTTGGTTTCCCAACCACAAAGTTTTCAAAGGTGAATCTTGGGTCAAGTCCTGCTGTTGAGTTTTTCAGCAGATAGTTGTCAAGAGCTTCGCTTTCATTGTTTTGGGTGTTGTATGACGGTGTTGGGGCAGCGCTATTAGATTCTTCTTCTTTGACAACAATTTCAATGCCATAAAGCTGCGTGTCGGGCACATGGTGCCGATATGTTTCTAAGATTTTTTCAAGGTATCGAGAGGCAATCCAATCTCGGATAAAGGCAGAAGGGACAGATAAAATGATTTTCCCCCCCGTGTCAGCTTCTAGTTTCAAAAACTTAAGCCATCCCTTGAACACCGTTTGTCCAAAGATATCGGGCAGAAGGGAATACACATGATTCCATGCATCAGTTTTGTTTGTTACAGAAACACCTCGAGCAATCCAAGCAAGTCATCTTTCTCAGATGTAACGATCATACCGTGTTTAAAAAAAAGAATCTAGAGGGCCTTGATTTTGTGTGAAAGGCGGCCAATTTTTCTGGCAGCAGCATTCGCGTGGATCAAACCTTTTTTTGCACTTTTTACAAGGGTTGGTTCAACAGTCTTGAAAAAAACCTCTGCAGATTTTTTATCACCCTGTGCAATTGCCTGTTCAACTTTTTTCACTGCTGTGCGCAAAGTGCTCATGTGAGACTTGTTACGTGCCGTACGCACGACTGTTTGACGAACACGCTTTAGCGCTGACTTATGATTTGCCATTGTTTTAATTAACCCTTTAACTAACAAAAAATTTATTGAAAATTAAATGGAACGCAAGGATTTGTCAATACTTTTAAAGAAAATCATCTTTTTATTTTATGACGACAATTCTAAAAAAACGTTGTCAGAAATTTTACAAGTGTTATAACGCCATATCCTAGGATAAGGCTGCCAGAAATGGCATTCACATATTTGAAAAAATGCTGCCCCAACTTTTTTTGTGTAAATTTAACGGTAAATGCAAGAAATGTCCACCAAGCCATGGCCCCTAAAAAAACACCTAATACAAGGTGGGGAAGACGCATTTCTTTAAGAGGAGTTTCAAAAACACCGTATGCAGTGAACATGCCAATAAAAAGCAGCGTCGTCATTGGGCTTGCAAACGTAAGTAACAGTGTTTTGTAAAATGATCTCCAAAGATTCTGTCCTTGAACGTCTTCACCTTCTTGGTGTTTAAGGCGACTTCTTAGAATGCTTATACCAAGAAAAAAGTAAAAAACACCTCCAAGCAAATAGAACCATTTTGCATAGATGTGAATCAGTTTTTCTACAAGGGATGCGCTGTAAGCCGCAATCCACCCATAAACAGCGTCTGCAAGAGAGACACCTAGACCTGCCGCAAGTCCTGCTCGGCGGCCGAAAGCAAGTGTTTGACGAATACAAAAAATTGCAACGGGGCCAATGGGGGCGGCCACAGAAAAGCCAACCAAAAACCCTTTAATCAGATAAAGATCATGAAATAAAAACATGTCTCTAATACTAAGTTAAAATCGGAAAATGCTCAATTAGAATATGTGATATTAAGTTGACTTTCTAAAGACTTATTTTAGAATATCCTTGATGGGGTTTCTGTATAAAAAAACACTTTTTTTGACAACTGCACTATCTCTTGCGCTTAGCGTGCTTGAGTCTCGGGCGGCTGATAACCCATTCTCTGATACGTCCTCTTCGTTAGATGCGCCTTCTTCAACCCCACCAGATAAATTCAAATTTCCCAATCCGCCACCGGTTCCATCTAAGACAGATGACGAATACGAAAAATGTTACGGTGTTTCTGGAAAAGATGAAAATGCTTGTGGATTTGCCACCTTTGATGGTACCCCGAACGATTCTGCCGGCACAGCGGTGCCATGTGACCCGGGTGCATGGCGTTGGGTGCCAAAAGGAATGTGCACGTCAATTGTTGTCGGAACCCGTGCTGATGGGACCATTCTTTATGGTACACTACACCCTTCTTTAGAGCGTGGATTCCCGGTTAAGTGTACGCCGTATAGAGGTAACGTTGTACAATCACAAACCTATGGCCTGTAAAAAAAACAAGGCAGAAACCCTATCTTTGGCGGCGCCGGGAATTAGTTTAAAGTCTCTGCACTATGAACAAATCTTGGATACAAAACCAAATGTTTCTTGGTTTGAGGTGCATCCTGAAAACTTAAAATCGGGTATGACTCTTTCTTATGTCGAGCGTATTCGGCAAGATTATCCTCTCAGCTTTCATAGTGTGGGCCTTTCTTTAGGGTCAGCTGTATTTAATGAGGCTTATTTAGATTTTTTAAAAGAAATGATCGTGCGGTTGTCACCTGTGCTTTTTTCTGGGCATGTGGCTTGGAATTATGCAGAAGGGGCGTACATTGATGACTTGTTGCCCCTGCCTTATAACGATGAATCTTTATGTGTATTGGTGGACAACATACAAAAAACCCAAGATGTATTGCAGCGTCACATTTTAATTGAAAACCCTTCTAGTTATGTTGGTTTCGAAAATAACTCCTACACGGAATGTGACTTTGTGATAAACGCTGCAAAAAAATCTGGGTGTGGCATTCTGTTGGATTTAAACAATATTTATGTAAGCCATAAGAATGGGGGAGAAAACCCAAAAGAGTATATCAAAAAAATGATCAAAAGCGGGCTGGTTAGGGAGATTCATCTTGGGGGGCATGATATTTTTAAACTGCCATCTGAAGAAGTTGTGTTTTTAGATACACACAGCACACGCGTTGCGTCCTCTGTTTGGGATTTATTTGATTACTGTCTCTCGCTCTCTCGGGTATCTATTCCTGTTTTAATCGAGTGGGATCAAAACCTTCCTTCGCTTGATGTATTGCTGGCAGAAGCAGAAATCGGAAAACACATATGGCACGTTATGCAGCACCTGAAACAGTTACAGCATCGCTTTAAAAAGATCTTAGGTGGGCAGAAAGATGAAGCGTGCTCTGCGCAAGTTGTAAATGTGGATCGGCTTTTTTGTACCAGGAAAACCAAACAAAGCGATTGTTATCAAGCTTTTACATAAATATAAAAAACCCATAATCATTTGGGCGACGTTTTATTTAAAGAAGCGGTGCTTAAATATGCTCATGAACATCCGATGGAATCCCCATGTCTTTGTGCGTACGGAAAAGGTTGGATGCCTATATCACGGGTGCAGGGCATGAAATTGCCCATATGGAATGGGCAATGAATGAAAGTTTACTAGGCTTCCAAACCCAGCCCAGTTTGCCGTCAATCAAGGCCCTCTCTACGGGTGCTGACTACCATATTGTACTTAAAGGCGGGTATTCAGTTGATGACATCATACTGTGACTTAAAGAAAATTTGGTTGAATCGGGAAACAGCTGGAAGCTTTTATTATGAAAAAGGTATCTATTATTTCCTTGTTGCCGCACATGCCCAACAAAGTTTTTTATCGAAGTCAGTCAAAAAGAGTACGGTTTTCTTGGGTTATTAAAGTCGGGGGTTTCATTGATGCCATTCAAAAGCAGGGAAAGAAGATATGCTGAAGCAGTTTCAGCGTTACTGCACTTTCTTGTCATAGTGGTACCCGCTGCCGGACTCGAACCGGCAAGGCCGTGAAGCCAACGGATTTTAAGTCCGTCGTGTCTACCAATTCCACCAAGCGGCAAAGGAGACCTCAAACCTAGCGAATCCCTATTTTTGTTCAAGGAAAATTTAATATTACCCTATATTAGGCCTTTTTTTCTGAGAGATGTGTATGGGTGCCACTGAAAACGAAGTGATCATAAACACCGACACCTAGTTTTTCACCGGCAGACATGATGTGGTGGGTCAGTGAAATGTCTGCATCAGAAGGTGTGCAGTTTCCACTGGGGTGGTTGTGCGCCAGAATCAACCACGTTGAGACCTGCCGTGAGCGCCTCTTTAATAATTTCTCGAGGGTACACAACGGCTTGGTCAACAGTTCCTTTCTGATGCACTTTTTCAGTAATTAACTGATAGTGGCCATCAAGAAAAAAAAACATGAAACTGTTCTACTTTAGGGTCAATCAATTTAAGGCGGCAATATCGAATAATTTGATCGATATTGCCCACGGAAAAGCGTGTATCAAGCGTTTCTCTCCTAGCCGCTCAGCAATCATTTGAACAAGCTTAATGGTGGAAACAGAGGCATCCCCAGGCCTTTTATGGTTTTTAATTCTTCAGGGGCAGCCAAAAAAACTTCTGAAAAGAGAAGGAATTTTTAAGAAGTTCTTTGGCAAGGGCTTTGTATCAATACGGGTTTCCCTAAGAAAAGAAGCGCTTCTAAAAGCTCATAATCAGCAAAAAGTATTTTCTGAAGATTTGAGAACTCTCTTTTACACGTTGTCGATGGCCAATGTAGTGTTTAACGTCTGTCATGCGTAAGGGCAGTGCCCACCCTTTGGGTGAGTGGGTGAAAATTTCATACCCGTCTCCGGTAATGCCAATTGTGTGTTCGAACTGGGCGGATAAAGATTTGTCGCGTGTCACTGCTGTCCAATCATCGCTTAGAATTTTCACATCAAATTTGCCCGCATTAATCATAGGCTCTACCGTAATGCACATGCCTTCTTCAAGGTAGGGCCCTGTGTTAGGGTGCCCATAATGCAATATTTCGGGTTCGCCGTGAATAAAAGGGCCGATGCCATGCCCACAAAAATCCCTTACAACAGAGAACCCATTTTTTTCTGCGTAATATTGAATGGCATAGCCAATATCGCCCACGCGTCCTCCTGGCCTTATGGCTTCGATGCCACGCAACATGCATTCATAGGTGACTTCAACCAATTTTTTGGCCCTTATGCTTGGTTGGCCCACATAAAACATGCGGCTTGTGTCTCCATGCCATCCATCAAGTTCAACGGTAACATCAATGTTAATAATATCTTTGTCGTGCAATTTTTTAGGGCCTGGAATGCCGTGGCACACCACATGATTCACTGACGTGCATATTATTGTGGGAAAGCCCCGATAGCCAAGACAAGCTGCCTTTCCACCGTTTTTTATAATGAAATCGTGGCAAATTTGATCAAGTTTTTCTGTGGTGGTGCCAACTTGTACATAAGGGGTCACATGGTCGAGTGTTTCTGCAGCCAGCTTTCCAGCGGCGCGCATTTTAGAAAAATCATTCTGTATTGGTTTCATGGACTTCTGTTTTAAAGGGAAGGGGGTTAGTGACTTCAAGTTTAATTTCTTGGGGCGATACACTACAAGGATATATCATAACTTCAACACCAGCATCCATAGCTTTTTCAAGCGTTTGAGCATAAAGCGGATCTATCTTTCTTGCGGGGGAAAAAAATCTGCAGTCGTTACGTTGAACTAAATAGAACATAATGGCCCGCGCCCCAATTTTTTTCATATTGATCAGCTCGTTCAGGTGTTTTGTGCCTCGGCTCGTGACGGCATCGGGAAAAAGGGCGGCATCGCCTTCTTTAAGGGTAACGTTTTTAACTTCTATGTATGCATCTGGCAAAGATTCCTGTTGAAGCAAAATATCGATACGTGAATTTGTGCCATATTTAACTTCTTCACGAATTGCATTGTACTGAGAGAGACTTTTTATTTTTTTTTGTTTTAAAGCGTGGGCTACAATTTGATTGGGTTTTCGTGTATTAACGCCTACATAGACGCCATCTACTTGAATCATTTCAAGTGTATAGGGCAGTTTTCTGGCTTTATTGGTAGAAGTGCTAATCCACACCGAATTACCGGGATTGACTAACCCCTTCATCGATCCTGAGTTAGGGCAGTGAGCTGTAACAAGGTTATTTTCAAGGGTGATATCTGCTAAAAAACGCTTGTATCTTTTAACAAGTTTTCCTTGTGTTAAGGTTTCTTCAATGACCATTGGGCGGCATCTTAAAAATTAACGCTAGATAATTCATCGTTTCTTTCATACCATTGACCTTGGTATGACGAAAGACTTTATTGAGATTTTTAGATGGTGCATGTAAAGGAAACCCTGGCCCTGGAGGTTGGGGCGTTTTTAATGCGGTATCAAGAGCATGAAAAAGAACTTTCTGGTTTTTGCCCAAACACAACAAATAATCAAATGGAGCTTCTAGCTGCTATTAAAGGATCGAAGCTGTCAAACAAAAGAAAAAGATTCGTCTTTACACAGATAGCCAATATTTAAAAAAAAAGGTATGACAGAGTGGATCGCGGGCTGGAAAGCTAAAGATTGGAAAAATGCACAAAAAAGCCAATAAAAAATAAAGAGTTGTGGCAGCGCTTAGATATATTAAATGAAACACACCATATCGAATGGCATTGGGTGCAGGGCATTCAGGCCACCCTGAAAACGAGCGTGCCGATGCGCTGGCTTGTAAGGCTATCGCACAGAAACTAACTTAACGAATACTTATTTTTTTCTTTCTTCTGAAAAACAATTTGTTGATCTATTAATAAAAATTCACTTAAAACAAGAACTTATTTAAAGAGCTCTAAAAACATCTTTGAAAATAATAAAATATACGATATAAAATAACGTAAAGAGGACAAAAAAATGGAAGAGTATGAATCTCCCTTAGAAATACGGAATAAAGTTAATTCTGAGGCGCGCTGCTTTCAGGCGTGGGTGTCATTTTTTTACCATTCTTAAAACGCTTCCTAAGCTGGAGTATCCTCGATATACGGAGGGTTTTTACTTTCTATTCGAAACACGACAGATTTGTCGCTCAGCACGATTATATCTGTTGTATTGTCCTCTCCGGTTCTTTTGTGTCGTGTGCAAAAAAGTGTTTCTTACTTAGAGGTTGATCATGTGATTCGTCTTTTAGATCGTGCACAATCTTTATGGCCACGAGAAAAAAAGGTTGTTCAACAGCTTATTGATATTATAAAAGAGAACCCTGCTTGTTTGGGTCAAGAAAAGAAATGGATCGATATACTGGAGCCTGATTTCGCAACTAGTTTGTTGGAAGGCCGGTCTCCAAGCTCGTATCTTGAAAACTTTTCTCGTCGCCCTGTCTCTAAAAGCTTATTAGAAAAAGTTGGGTTTTTTCCACTTGTAAACAAGAAACTTAATTCTTAGGTTGTGTAGGAAGAAAGGAGCCGTCATGGTCTATAAAACACAAAACATAAGGGAAGTTACTCCCGAACAGACATCGCCGCTACAAAGTGGGCTTCCTGCCAATAAGGAGATTGTTCAGTACAAAAGTGTTTCTTTCTTTCTTGAAAGAACGGCGGAAACAATTAAGCGTACAACAGACTTGATTCAAGAGTTGGAATCTGAAGTTGCGCGCCTAAAGTATGAGCTGATGGCAACAGAAAACGAATACAAAAATCTTCAGCATATGAATCAAGACTTTGAGAAGCGCTTGATGGGGGGGAATGATTTACAAGAGTCTTCCTCAGAACAAGAAGAATAGTTTTCAAGAAGCGTACTTTATACAAGGATTATGCGCAGTGAGGACAAGAAACATCCACCACGTATTTCTTGCTTTGGTAATCTTCTCTTGTTAGAGGGGCCCTGCACCGAAAGCACAGTTTTTTGTCTGTTTGCTCTAAATTTTTATTAACAGATACACGGTGGTCGAAGACAAAGCATTCTCCTTCCCATCTGGTGCCACCACATTCTTCAAAGTATTTCAGAATGCCGCCTTCTATTTGGTAAACTTCTTTGAAGCCCTCTTTTTCTAAGTAGGGTGCCGCTTTTTCGCATCGTACACCGCCGGTACAGAAAGTAACCACCGGTTTATTTTTCAGGCTTGGATTTAGTTTTTTCACTGCCTTAGGGAAGTTACGAAATGTATCGAGGTGAGGATTGATTGCTTTTTTAAAAGTGCCCAAGCGCACTTCGTACTCGTTTCGGGTATCCAGGAAAACAAAATCTTTTCCTGATTCAATCCACGACTTTAGCTCTTTAGGCTTTAAATGCTTTGAGGTATATTGACTCGGGTTTATGCCCTCTACACCAAAGGCGATAATTTCTTTTTTAATGCGCACAAGTGTTCGATTAAAAGGCATCTTTTCTGAAACACTTTCTTTAAGTTCAAATTCACCAATGGATTCAATAGCAAAAAGAAAATGTTTTAGGGCATCAACGCTTTCACGCTTTCCTGAAATCGCAACATTAATGCCTTCTTCGCTCAGCAATATTGTTCCTTTTAGGCCAAGCTTTAGGCACTTGTCTTTGATCTTCACCTTCAAAGCGGCGAGATCAGTTAGTTGTACAAACTTATAGCCTGTAATATTAATTACTTGTAACACAGTTGCATCCTTAATAAGATGTGGGCAATAATTGATGAAAGTATGTGCACACTCTGCAAAAGTCAAATGGAAAGGAAAAACATGTTCCGTCTCTTTTTTTACATATTCGTTATTTTGGGTGCAGTCATTTCAGATGCTAAATCGGCAATGACAAACCAAGTTCTTATGTACAATATGTTGAATGACTCACCTCAGTATGAGGAAAGCCCCACAGATATTCGGCACCAACGTTATTGGCAAAGAATGAAAAAGTTGCAATGGTTAGCAAACCCGCGAAATCTTTTAAAACCAGGACTTGATGAAAACTATGAAGAAGACTTTACAGGTTAGCAAACAAATTGAATCAGCTAAAAAAGTGCTTTTAGCAGAAAGTCAGGCACTTCAAACGCTATCTGGTTTGCTGGGCACTTCTTTTGAGGAGGCGATTCAGTTGATTCGTCAGACCAAGGGGCGTGTGATTGTGACGGGCATGGGCAAAAGCGGTTTGGTGGGCAAAAAAATTTCATCAACCCTTTCCTCAACAGGTACACCCTCTTTTTTCTTACACCCAGGTGAGGCCAGCCATGGTGATCTGGGCATGATAACAAAAGATGATATTCTATTGGCGCTATCCAACTCGGGCCTGACCATGGAATTATCCGATGTGATTGCATACTCGCGCCGGCACGGCATTCCTTTGATTTCAATTACACAAGGTGAGAAAAGCCCGCTTGCAGAAGAATCAGACTGCACGCTTATATTGCCCAATCTTCCTGAAGCTTGTCCGAATGGCCTTGCGCCCACAACATCGACGACAATGATGATTGCTTTGGGGGATGCAATGGCCGTGGCACTTCTTGAAGCGAAATCTTTTTCTAAAGAGGATTTTAAAGTATTTCACCCTGGTGGAAAGCTAGGCTCACGCCTACGTCGTGCGCGCGATATTATGCATGTGGGGGATGAGCTGCCCCTTGTTTCTGAAGAGATGGTTATGGCGGATGCCTTATTGGTGATGACGTCTAAAAGTTTTGGGTGTTTGGGTGTTGTGGATGAAAAAAATAGTCTTGTGGGCATCGTAACGGATGGTGACTTGCGACGCCACATGTCTAAAAATCTTGTTGAAAAGAAAGTCTCATCAGTGATGACGCGTGCCCCTAAAACAATTAAAGAAGAAACACTTTTGGAAGAAGCGCTACACCTTATGGAAGGGAAAATCACGGTTTTATTTGTTGTGGATGACCAAAGCAAACCCCTTGGGCTGGTGCATGTGCATGATATTTTAAGGGTTGGTCTTGTTTAATGGCGGATGGTCAGGATAAATTTGATCGTCACATTGAGCGGCTGCGTCATCAGAAAAAGCGCACTCATTATTTCAAGTACGCACTTCTTGCCATTCTTGCTCTTTTACTGCTTGTTGCGTTTATGTGGCCGAAGCTTCAAAGCTTATCTCTTTTGTTTCTAGAAGCTAAAATTGGGGGCGTGCAGGTCGATGCCACGCGTATTAACCTTCGTAAAAAATTTGTAGAAAATCCTAAATTTGTTGGAGGTGGCGATCGACCTTATACGGTTGTTGCTAAAAAAGCCCAGCAAACATCCAAAAAAGAGGTTGTTTTGACAGATGTCACGGGGCGTTTCACATTAAAGGATGGGAATGTTCTGTCTGTTGTTGCAAATATGGGCATTATCCATATGGGCACCCAATTGACAGGGACACTAAAAGGGGATGTCAACTTTATATACGATCGTGGTAATACAGAAATTTGGACAGACAATGTGTTTGTGAATATGAAGGAAGGGACTCTTGATAACAATGAAGTTGTTGAGGGTGTGAGTCAATTTGGTGCATTGAAGAGTCGGCACGGCATTCACATAAAACAAAAAGAAAGCTTCCTTCGATTGAAAGGTTCTTCAGATCTCGTGATTATTCCAGAACAAAAGGGTCAGAAAAATGAATAAGTATTTCATTTTTTTTGTGGGCTTTTTGATGACATGGGATGTGGTGTCAGCCCCAGAAAAAAAACAAAATAATGATGATCCTGTTTATGTGCATGGTGATAATGGCATTGAAATAGACCATAAAAGAATGGAAGCACGTGCTTTTAAAAATGCATATGTGCGTCGAGGTGCGTCTACCCTTTTTGGGGATGCTATTTATGTGTTTTACAAAGAAAGTGAAAACAAGCTTGCTCTTGTGCGTGCAGAAGCATATGGCAAGGTGCGGGCCCAAGGACCTGATAAAATTGTCGAGGCCCGTGAAGGCCAGTATGATGCCCAAAAAGATGTCATTCTTTTTCGAGGAGACGTGCGCATTACAAAAGACAACAATCATCTTAAGGGAAAATACGCAGTGATGAATCGAAAAACAGGGCGGACTGTTGTTTTAAATCACGACCCTTTTGCACAAGATGTACATCAATCTTCTAGCCAAAAGCAGCAAGTGCGTATTCTTCTTAAAGGTCGTTAAGAATCTCGTTTATTTTTAAGGGCGATTTCATGTAGGGCATTTTTTTAATACCAAAAAGATGCAATATCGTGGGGGCAACTTGTGTTGAGTCTATTTTTTCTCGATAAGGCAAGGGACGCATGCCTTTTTTGTAAACAATGAAGATGCCACGAGGCTGATGGTAGGCGGTGCCTGGATCGCGATTCATTGTTTGAAGGCCAAAAGTATCAAGAGATAACGGCAAGCTATCTTTGTACACAAACCCTTTTTCAATCGTTTCTTGAGTAATTTGTAAATTACAATTTAAGGTGAGCCCTGATTCTTTTAATGTAAATAAAGGTTCTCCGTCAGGTGTTAACAAACCTTTCACGCGTTCCTTGAAATCTTCTAAATCTTTTTCTGTTCGAAATGAAAATGCATAATCGGGCTGCATGGCAAGATTATTTTTTACCTTACCCGTATACCCCAATCCTTCACAAAAACGATCAACGTCAGCAATGCGAATTTCGCCAGGGTAGTCTCCTCGATCAATGGCTTCTTGTCCCATGCTTGAAGCAATCATCAATGTATAACCATTTTTGTCTGCAAATTCTTTTAACGTGCCAATTTGTTGGTCGGCAATTTTCATTGCTCGTAAAATATTTTGTGCTTTGAAATGGGCATCGTCCCCTTCTAAGGTATAATTAAATTCTTCTGGAAAAGTGTATTTCCAGTATCGATGCATCATTCCAGCAGCATGATTGGTGAAAAAAGAAGAAAATTCAGGACGTGTATTTTTTAGAAGCTCGATGTAGAAATCAAATGCAAGAGGGGCCTGAAACATAGATCGAATATGACGATACGCAGGATTGAATGTTTCTTTCAAAAGCTGTGTAAATAACTGACCTGCTGTTTTTAAGGAAAACCCAAGTTCAAAGAACAGAAGAATGTCTTTGAAAAGTGACCAAGACATTTTTATTTTTCCAGGTGTTTTCCCACCATCTTTTTTAGTTTGGGTTAAATTAAATTTTTGGAAGCCTTTTAGAGAATCGGGGTATGTTTCAGCTGTGCGTGCGAAGGTGTCAGGCACATAAAAACGATATTGGGTTTTATCAGTAGGTACAGGCCACGACTGAAGGCTGCCGAA
This sequence comes from Holosporaceae bacterium, assembly GCA_022646525.1. GTDB lineage: Bacteria > Pseudomonadota > Alphaproteobacteria > UBA7879 > UBA5542 > UBA5542. The sequence continues at coordinate 463,722 of CP060261.1, forward strand.
TAGCCCAACAGAGACATTGTTGTCTGTTAAAATTTCCCATATGGGTGGGTATTTCTTCGGCAAATCTTGGTTTAAAAATCGAATGTTATGAATGTCGTTGTGCACACCGCGGTGTACCGTTGGCCAAGTTGACCATGGGTGCAGCTCGCCCGAGTCTTGTGTCACAGTTGTATATTGATGGCTGTGTTGCAGAATTTCTTCAATGGCAGAGCCAGGGCAAGTTTTGGTGAAATAGTCGACAACCTGCCAGGGGACTTCATTGAGCTCGTAAAGTAAAATTTTCATGGGGCGTTTTTTAAATAGTCTAAAATCTCTGTAACATGATTTTTTACTTTAACACGTCGCCATATTTTTTCAATTTTTCCCTGCTCATCAATCAAGAAAGTGGCACGCTCTATACCCATGTAGGCGCGTCCATAAAGCTTCTTTTCAACCCATACACCATACGCTTCTAGAACGTTGTGGTCTGTATCGGCGCCTAAAGCAAAAGGAAGGTCATATTTTTTTGCAAATTTTTCATGAGAAGTGACGCTGTCTTTCGACACGCCTATAATGTGGACATTTAAATTGGCGAAGGCTTCGAATGCATCTTTAAAGTCACATGATTCTTGTGTGCATCCAGGTGTATTATCTTTTGGATAGAAGTATAAAATCACTTTTTCCCCAGCCGCATCTTTAAGGGAAAAATCTTGATCTTTTGGGTTGCGATCGTAAAGAGAGGGGCTTTATCGCCCACTTTAAGCGTCATGATTTTGACTCCATATTATTATGGGTTTTCAATTTATTTTTTAAGAAATATGACGTATTGTGAGCGTAATGAAAAGAAAAATTAAAAAATTCTCAAGGTCTTTATCGCCTTTTGGGCCACTCTTTTTCTTCTTGGTCTGGGGGTGTGTGGCGTCTTTCTATTGAGCCATTGAAGATTACAAATGATTCACGGGTTGTTGCCTACATCCCGAAATCAATCCAGTTTTCTGAGCTGTTTTTTTAAAAGCAGGGCCATTTTATACAATACCTGCGCTTGAGTTAACGGATATCTCTTTTAAGCATGAAGGTATTTCGATCAAGGCACCTAAGCTTTTTGCAACATGGCGCCTTTCAAACTTGCTTCGAGGTGATTTCAACATTTCTTCCGTGCGCATTATGTCGCCGAAAGTGCGTGTCATTCTTATCAAAGAAGACGCTTCTACTGCTGAAGAAAAGAAAAAGTTTCTCTTAAGATGCGAGAAGAAAACTGGATTGAAATCCTGAAAGAAGCTTTTGAAAAAATCCCCGTTAAATATTTAGAGCTGAGAGATGCGCGCTTTTCTATTCATAAAAAGAAGGATGTTTACCGTTTTTCAGATGTGAATTTTACGCCTTGCAACTTTCACGTGTGGTCAACTTTCAAGCACAAGGATTCTTTTCTGACACATCCCACAAACCTTTCTTTTTTAATTTGAAAACCAAATTAGAGAAAGAATCACTGGATCTTTCTGGACAAGTAGAGGTGCGTAAAATCGTTTTGTCTAAGCTTGCTTTGCCACCTGCCATAAAGAAGAAGGTGGCCTTTTTTGAGCATCCTATTTCCCTAAGCTTTTTATATAACTTTTACCCCAAAACGACTGACTTTTTATCTCAATGGGAAAGCGCACTTTTATCTTCCAAAAACAAAAAGCCCGTTGTGTTTTCTTTAAGAGCCGAGCAAAAAGAAAGAAAAGCGTCTTTCTATTTTCTTGTCTACACCTAAAGTTTATCGAAAAGACTTGGTACATATTTGGTATCCTCACGAAGACGCTGTGCGCCCTTGGGTGCTGCGTGCCGTACCAGAAGGTATTGTGGAAAACTTTCATCTTGATCTGTTTTTGAGAAAAAAGACCAAGGTTATCACTTGTATGATGTTCAAGGAAAAATGAACCTTTTGGACACAACAATCAAATATGTAAGTGATTTGCCTGCTGTAGAGGGTATTTATGGTGTGCTGCATTTTGATAAAGAGGCCCTCTGGGGTATTGTGCATAGGGCGCACTATAAAAGCCTAGATCTTTCTAAAATCGAGCTTAAAATTTCTGGCCTTGGTGATGCAGAGCATATGCATTTTGATGGGGGCTTTCTTTTGAAGGCCCCTTTAAAGATTTAATTGGATATTTAAATCATGGGTTCTTGAAGAAGCATTTGCCGAAAGATATTCGTGTTAAAAAGGGTAAAGTTGATGGTCTGTTTCACTTATCGATTCCGCTTAAAAAAGATGTTCAAGGCGATGAAATTGTTTTTGAAACAGTTGCAAACTTGAAAAACGGGGCTTTTTCGTTAAAGCATCAGGGGCAGAAACTTCACTTGTATGACACATCATTTGCCCTTAAAAAAAGCCACGAAGTGATGCACTTAAAAGGTGAGGGAACCGTAGACGGCTTTAAGTCTGCGTTCTTAATTGAAGAAGATTACCGAGAGCATGCTTCTGTCATCAGCAAGAAAAAAATAAAGGGATCTGGGCGTATTAAAGGCTTGTGGGAAATGCTTCCAGGCGCTTTGCAAGTACAGATTCAGGCTGAGGAAGACGGGCAAGTATCTTTATCATTTTATGCTGAAAAAGATAAAGGTGGTGTTGAAAAAGTAGATATAGATCTTGATTTAAAAGGCACAGGGTTAACGCTTCCTTTATTTAACTGGCATAAAGAGAAAGGTGCGCCTGGAAAGTTTGAGCTTGATTTAGAAACAGAATCCGGCGTCATTCGCAAATTTAAAAAGCTCTCGCTTGTTGGACTAGGGGCGAAAATTATTGGTAATGCCGAATTTGGCCAAGATGGAAAAATTTCAGGTATTAATCTTTCTCCGTTTCAGATAGGGGGCAAAAAAGGAGAGGCGAGGGCAGAAATTAGAGATGGTATATGGAACGTATTTATTCGTATGCCTTTCTTAAATTTTAACCCACTACTCGCAAGCTTTCGGCACGGGGAATCATCGGATGAGGAAGAGTCTGGGAAACTGTCTTTGAATTTAGACATTCGTGTTGATGATCTCTTTTTAAAAGAAGCACACCGCTTTAAGAATGTGCATGCTGTCATTAAGCTAAGAAAAGGTGACTTTCACTTTGTGAACCTAAAAGGGAAAGATAGGGATGAAACACTCTCTTTGCGTTACCAACCCCATGAAGAAAATATGGTGCTCGAAGTTGATGTGCCAAAACTTGAAACTATTTTAGATGGCCTTGATATGACGCAAAATGTGCGCGCTAAGAATATTCAAATTCAGGCGCACAAACCCCTTAAAAATATGGCCCATCCCCTTAAAGGAAAACTATTTGTGGAAAGTATCCATGTTTTGAAAGCTCCTGTTTTTGCTAAGTTGTTACGCCTTATTTCTATTGAAGGGTTGCTGCAAAGTTTGGCAGGGGAAGGCATTGTGTTTAATGATAATTACGCTAAGTTTGAATATAAAAATAAAAATATTGCGTTAAGGCGTGCCTATATGATGAACAGCTCTATTGGGATTACGGCCAAAGGATATCTGCATCTTGGTAAAAAGAATATGAATATAGAAGGTGTGTTGGTGCCTGCAAACTTTATTAATCAGCTTTTAGGCAAAATTCCCTGATTGGTCAGCTGTTGACAGGGGGCAAAGATCAAGGGTTGTTCTCTGTTTCTTATACAGCGAAAGGCAATATTAAAGAGCCTGATATTTCAAGTAACCCGCTTGGAGTAATCGCACCTAACTTTATTAAAGGCTTATTCAGCAAGCATGAAAAGCCATCTCTGACTGAAAGTGGAAAAGATGCGACTAAGCTTTAGTTGTATAGAGTGCAATTGAAACAGTGGTCGATACGTTGAGTGTTGGAAACGCTTTTGATGTTGAACGGAAAGCAGTTGATCGCATTTTTCTTTGGTAAGGCGTCGAAGCCCACGGCCTTCTGCACCAAATACAAGCGCTGTTTTTTCGGGCCAGGTTTTTGTTGTTCTGACATCCGTCCCTCTTTCATCGAATCCATAACACCAAAATCCTTTATCTTTAAGGTATTCAAGTGCTTGTGAAAGATTTGTTTCACTAATGATGGGCACGTGCTCTAAAGCGCCCGAAGCGACTTTAGCAACAGTCCTCCCATAACGTCTGCACTGTGCATGGCGGTTATCAAAAGGGCGTCTGCTTCTAAAGCCGCAACAACGCGCAAAATAGCACCAATATTATGAGGGTCAGTAACCTGATCAAGAATAACAAGACGGGCTTGTTGGGGGTGCTGTTTGCAAAAGGCTTCTAAGGGCAGAAATGGAAGAGGGTGTGTTTCAAGCACAACCTGTTGATGCACGCTCCTGGGGGAACCAGCGTGTCAAAGGCATCGGCAGACACATTTTTAACTGTAAGGCTGGCCGGGATAGCACCTAACTTCTCTCGGCTTTTAGAAGTCACATAAAGTGTTTTGTTTTGTCGCCGTTTATTGCCGAGGGCCGCCTTAACTGCGTGAATACCGTATAAGAATTGTTTTTTCATTTGACGCTATTCGCATGAATGGTGTTGGTTGTACCAGGCTTGCCAAAAGGCGCCCCAAAGGTGGTGACATATCGGTCTCCTTTTGTCGCAAGCTTTTTTTTTCTTTTACAAGGGCATGGGCTTTTTCAGTAAGCGCTTCGAAATTAGAAACGGTTTGTTTTAAGTAATAAGGCAACACCCCCCACGACAAGGTCAACATTCGGGAAACAGAAATAGATTCTGTTAAGGCAAGAATAGGGCACTCGGGCCGTGTTTGTGACTGACGCAATGCCGTTAGCCCAGAGGTGGTATAGCTTACAATTGCCTTTGCTTGAAGCTGTTTGATCAGTATGTCGCTTGCAAAAAGTGACTTGGCTGGTGATGGTGTCTTTGTATGCTGGGGCAATCAAGCTTTTAAATTGACGATAGTTTTCATCATTTTCGACACTTTGAATCACCTTTGTCATCATATCAACGGCTTCAAGCGGATGGTTCCCTGCGGCTGATTCGGCAGAAAGCATCACAGCATCTGCGCCGTCATAAACAGCATTGGCAACATCAGATGTTTCCGCACACGTGTGGGGTGGGTGCTTCTACCATAGATTCAAGCATTTGGGTGGCCACAATAACGGGGATGCCTTGTGCGCGGCACTCTTTCACAATATGTTTTTGAAGGGCAGGCACTTTTTTCAGGGGGGAATTCAACCCCAAATCACCCCGTGCCACCATAATGGCATCTGTTTCTTTTAGAATTTGGGCAAAGTTTGTAATGGCTTGCGGCTTTTCAATTTTCGCGACAATTTTCGCCTTATCTTTAACGTGTTTTTAAGGGTAATAATATCATCTTGCGTTTGTACAAAAGAAAGGGCAATAAAGTCGACGTCTTGTTTCAAGATAAAGGCCAAGTCTTTTAAATCTTTTTCAGTAAGCGCAGATCCAGGAATAGTATCTTCTGGTAGGTTTACCCCTTTGTGGCTTGAAAGCCTGCCGCTAACAGAAACAGTGGTGTGGATGGCCGTCTTTGTGGCTTCTGTAACACGCAGTTCAATCTTTCCATCATCCAGCAAAAGCTTGCTGCCTTTTTTAACGTGGGGTAGACTTCCTTGTGTGGGAAAGCAACCCGGGTATCATTTCCAGGGCGTCAATATTCAAGTCAAGCGTGAATTTTTGCCCTGTTTTCAGCATGATTTTGTCTTTTTCAAAAGGCCTATCCGAAACTTTGGGCCTTGCAGATCGGCTAAAATGCCAATCAGGTGCCCCACTTTTTTTTCGGCTTGCCGAATGAAGTCAATGTTTTGTTTATGGATGTTGTGTGTGCCATGGGAAAAATTCAGGCGAAAAACATTCGCACCCAATTGGCACATTTTTAGAATGATATCCAGGCTTGAACTTGCTGGGCCCAAGGTGGCAATTATTTTGGTTCTTTTTACAATTGGTGTCATGGAATCCCCTATGAAGGCACGATACACAATGCGGCCTCATCGGGCAAGATTGCATCGAAGAAAACTGGTCGTTGTAAAATTGCAACTTTTTCCAAAATTTTTAGTATGTAGGGGGTATTGAGCTGCGTGTATCAATAGACCCTTTTATTACTGATGGGTGAAGAGGCTGTGCAGAGACTTTTTAAGAAAGCAGCATAGGTTTCGTATTCTTTCTGAGAAAGAAGGGTGTGCGGGGCACGTAGAATTTTATCTTTTTTTTATTGTTTATTGTGAATCCTTACCGTGTAGAAAAATACATAAACATACCATGTGCAGCAAGATAAGATTTTGTTGAGGATGACCCATGCGATTAAAAAACATACAGATCTTTAGATAAAATATTGAAATTAATGTATATATTTCTTATATATCTTTGTAGACATTTTTGAATTAAAAAGGAATATACGATGAGCATGTGTAAGAGCTTCATATTTTTATTTGTTTTGATCTTTATAAAAAATTGGTTCAGCGAGCTTGGTAGAAGATGATCAATCCCCTTGTCCACAGCAGCAGACTACTATGGTGAATAATATTGGTATTCAGGTTGCAGAAAACGCCATACAAGCCGGGGTTGCACACGCACGACGCAAACTCGAGTGTGGCATTTATAGTGTGCCCGATGAATTGATTTTGCATATTTCGTTTTTTTTTAGACATTAATGACTCGCAAAATTTTGCTGCAACATGTATACAGTTTTGGCGTATGCGATCAGATTTCAAACTACTGTTTGGTCCGGAATCTTTAGCCAATCTTATAGAGAGAGATGGTATGGAGGACGAGAGGTTATATCGTATTCTTTCTGTGAGAAAAACTATTGTTTTTTCAGGAGGGCTGCCATCGTACGTTCCCTTTTCTGCCGGTTCTACTAAACGAGGTATGGTTTTAAGTCTTCTTCCCCGTTGTTCGAATGTTTCTAAATTAAGTTTGATGTTTTTGGGGCTTGCACCAATACATTTTTTGTCTGATTTAGAATTAGTGCGTGGATTGTCGGCGTGTAAGAATGTAATTCATTTGAATTTAGATGGTAATGGATTAAATTCTGTGTGTGGGTTGCATTTTCTGCCGTCGTTTTTTGAGAGGCATAGAGAGGTGCTTCCCAATCTTGAATCACTTTCGGTAAGATCAGAAAAAAGTCTTCCAAGATACAATACAACAGGAGAAGAAGAAAATCTATTAACTCCTGAAAGAGTACAGGATTGTATAAAGCTTATTAGAGAGGTTCGCCCTAAATTTAAAAATTGAGATACATCTACGATACGAGATGAAGTAAACCTCTAGAGGGAAGAAGGCATAACCCCTTCTTTTAAAAAGTCTTCAACAATGGTATATCCTGCAATCATACCATTCCCTGCTGCAATCATGGCTTGGGGTTGGGGGCCTGACGCATCTGTCACATCCCCACATGCATACACATTTGGAACCGATGTTTTTTGTGTTTTCGCGTCTACAATAATAAACCCTTTTTGATCCATTTTGACTTTTCTTCTAAATAAATTACTGTTTGGGATGCGCCCCATAGAAATAACAACAATGTCTGCCTCTTCAGTTTTTCCGCCTTCAAAATAAAGCCCAAGTTTTTTTCCTATACCTTCAACTTTTTCTAATGAGTGCTTGTAGACAGGTTGGATTTTTGATCGCTTAATAAATTTTTGACGCCATGGTGGAAGGCGTAGGGTTTCAGATCGTGTGAAAATACGCACTTTTTAGCACCGCCTTTAAGGGCATAAAATGCTTTTTTCATTGCATCGACACCCCTCCAATAATACTGACATCTTTGTTAGAAACTTGTGATTTAAACTTTGAAAGATTCGGGTGGATGTCCCAGTTGTAATAAATGCGCCCTTGAGGGTTTGGTATATTCACAAGGGGAACAGGTTTATCTTTTGTGCCGGTTGCAATGACAACTTTTCTGGCAAAGTAGGTGTTTCCTTTGGTGTCAACAAGTTGCATGGGGCTTTTGGTAAAGTCAACCGATGCAATTTCTGTGCGCACAATTTTCCTTCATTATCAGCGACGCTTTCCTCAATGATAGGAATAATTTCGTTTCCTGTTGTTGTTTCAATGCCCATCCAATTGCCGACAATCGTGTTGACATTAAGATCTCCTCCTTTGTGAGGCCCAGAAAAAACATGTGTTTTGTATCCAAATTCTGATGTGACATAGGCAGCACTTAGCCCGCTGCACCCGCTGCCAATAATAGCAACATCAATAATGGAAGCGCTTATGGCTGAAAGCGCAAGAAGAGAAGAAAAAAAAAACATGTCTTTAAAAATCTGTGCATAATGGTTGTGATTCTACAGTATTGTTCCTGGCATATTCAACATAAAAACACCTCTATTGCTCGAAGAGGTTGTGCAGTGATTCTTTTAAGAAAAGCATGTAAGTCATATGCTCTTTCTCAGAAAGAAGGGGCGGCAGTGTCTCAACATAGCTCATAATGGCCGTTAACATGAAAAGCAATGTAAATTTGATATTGGTATTGGGGTGAATGGCGTTCTTTTTGATAAGATGCGAACATATCAATCAGATGTTTGAAGCTGTCAGAAGTATCTTTGAAAGGTGATGCGAGAGGACCGAATTCAATATTTTGCCATACAATCATTTTCAGAATAAGCGGATTGTTCTGATAGAAATGAATGTAATAATCGATAAACTGGTCAAGAAAATGGCTGAAGGGTTGTGTTGGGTTGAGGGCAGGGCGCGTTTCTGCATAGAGGGCGACGATAGATTCTTTGGTGGCTTGCCACAAACCTTCTTTTGCTTTTGAAATGGTGAAAGATAAGGCCATGGTTGACGTTCGCTTCTTGGGCAATGTCTTGTGTTCTAACGCCGTGAAATCCTTTTTTTTCCAAAAAGGGTGCGTGCAGCACGTAGAATTTTATCTTTGTTTTTTCTTTCATCTTTTTAAATTTAAAAAAAAAGTTGACCATTTAGTCAACTTATGTCTTTATTTGATCAATTAGTCAATTTTATAGAAAGATCTTACGATGTTGCTTTTGTTTTTGTTTCTCGCCTTATCGGCATGTTTAACGCAGTTTGCAACCGATATATATTTGCCTTCTTTTGCGTCAATGGCTGCATCGTTTAATGTTTCTCTAAGTGTTATTCAGGGAACTTTGTCCATTTACTTGTTGGGTGTGTGTGCATCGCAGGTTGTGTACGGCCCTGTGTCAGAATCTGTGGGACGCAAAAAACCTTTAATGTTTGGCATCGCCCTTATGTTGATAGGCAGCTTCCTGTGTGCTTTTTCCCAGTCAGCTGATGTACTTTATTTGGCGCGCTTTGTGCAAGGTATCGGCGCAGGGCGTGTTCTGCTTTGTGGCGCAATTTTTTTCGTGATCAGTTTTCAGGCAAAGAGTTGGCGAAGTACAGTTCATACCTTGTTGTTTTTATCATTTTTTGTGTGCCTGCAGCGCCCGCTATTGGGGGTGTTTTAGAAGAAACTTTTGGCTGGAAATCAAACTTTATGTTTATGGGTGCATTGGGGATGTGTGTTTTGTTCTTCTTAATGGTTGGCTTCAAAGAAACATTAAAAGCCTCGGCACGCACACCCTTAAGTTTAAAGGGCGCCATACAAAAATACGGCATCCTTTTTAAAAGCCCTGTTTTTATGGGAATAGGGGTGCCATCTTCTTTACCTATGGGGGCGCATTTACTTGGTACGCCATTGGCCCTGTTCTTTTAATGACAGATCGGGGGTCACACCAACCGAGTTTGGTTATCTGAATTTAATTACTGCAGGTTTAGGGTATGGTTTGGGGGCTTATTGAATGGTCGGTTGGTGCCCAAATTTGGTATGTGTACAATGATGCGGTTGGGGTGGTTGATTATGATATGTGCAGCCGCAGCCATATTGGTTCAAAACTTTTTTCAGATGTATCAAAGTGGGGCATCATTATTCCCATCGCGTTTGTTTATTTTGGATCGTGTTTTATTTGGCCCAATGCTTTTCAACAGCGTTCACACCTTTGGCCATATGGCAGGGTATGCAGGGGCATTATATAGTTCACTTCAACTGGGCGGTGGCAGTGTGTTGGGGATGCTGAGCGCCTATTTGCCGTCAACGGTTTATGTTTTGTGTGGGTCTATTATTTTAACGACTGTTTTGGGTTGGCTTATTTATGAAAAAATATGTAGCTTGCAATAATTAGAACCATAGTATGAGAATTGTTTGTTTGATAACAAATTGTAATATTTGAAAATTTATTCGTCTAAAATTTTCATGTACCCTCTTCAGTGATTATGCCCCCGTTTTGGTGAGTCAAAACTGCAGCTGTAATATTTACGTTAGATAGATTAATATTTGATCCACTAGAGGCACGTACACCAACATTTGTCGCATTGATGGTTGTGTTCCCCATATTGACATTTGTTGTATTTAGGGCATGAAAGCCGATATTCTGGCTAGCGATGGTGTTGTTGTTTAACGTAGATGCCCCTGAGGCATCTAAATTTACCGCAGTAGCTGTAATTCCCGTTGTGGTAATTGTTGAGTGTAAAATATAAACCTCTGTTGGCGTGTTTTGAATGTTAATCGTGTTTATGTTTGATGTTGCGTCAAGGCCTTCTACGTGAATGAATGCAGTCTGCCCAACATCATAAGAAAGGAAAGCAAATGCGCCGCTGTTTATGGTTGGACGCGTGTGAGAAGGTGTGGGCAGGCCAGTTGTAGAGGCAAGATTTAATTTGCTGTCCGTCCATGAAAAGTGGGTGAAATAATAAAAATTCCATCAGCAATGTCGCCTGTGTCTCTTATGTCAAGTCTTGCATTGGGCCCTCCTAAATCAGAAGAAACATAAATGAAAGATTTTTGTGATCCTGCTGTGATAAGGGCATCTGCTGCATCTTGTAGGGATGTGAAGGGTGATTCTGCAGTCCTGTCTCCACCAGCTGACGCATTTTGATTCACATGATAAAATGTAAACGGTGTTTCATTCACTTGAAGTCGGCTTTCAACATCTGTTGTGCGTTGTTGAGAGACAACATCGACGTCTCTTTGAATTGGCTGTTGAAAAAGCCGGTCTGTTTCGTTTTCTAAATTTTTTTCCCGAAACTGCCCAGAGGGATGCGCAGACCAAATTCAAGAAAGCTTTGTGTGCCACGCACGGTGTCTTTCGCAATTTCGGCACCCAGCTTAATTTTGGCATTAGGCAGCCCCCATTTCTCGAAGGGGTTGTTTATCAAGAACGTTGTTCTGACTCGTGGGCCAGATACATTTTTAAACCCTTTTCTTTTAAATTGATAGCCACCCAGAAAGACACGCCATTGATATTGATCATCAATAAATGGAATGGGTATGCGAGCCCCTGCTTCGGCGTCAAATCCAGGCATGGCAGCTTCGGTTTGTAGCTGTGTGTTGCGACTTAAAAAATAAAAGTGGCCTACGAATGCGCCTGAAGCGTTTCCAGTTGCAACGGAACCAATGCTGTATTGACGACGTGTGGGATAATATCCATTGATGCGCCCTTCGAACCATGTGTTTAGGGCTTCAATTCCAAATGTAGCTTGTCGAAAAACGTTTCTTTTTGGAGATAGGCGGTAATCGTAAAATCCATATACCCCCAAAATCAAAGGTTCTTTAACTAAGTAAGTATTGGGCATAAGATGGCGATACCCAATCCCTAAGTTATATTCTTGACTTGACTTGTTGTCGCGGACAAAACGCATATCTAAAAATAGAGATTCTTTTTGTGGTTGGCTGTAAAGAGGGACCATAAAATCAATGCTTGAGAGTGAGCGCCTTAGACCGGGTTTTAGATTCAATTCTACTTGGGGATTATAATAATTTTTCCAAGATGTGAAGAAGTTGTTTTTGTTCCTTGTTCCATAGTTGAAATAAAAGTACTCTCTCTCCCAAAAAGTGAATGAAATAAAAATATAGAAGAAAGAAATATTATTTTTTATTTATCATTAATTTTTTTATAAGCAACCCTATAATTATTATTATATATGAACACTTCTTTTTTTTAAAAGATTTTTCGGAAGAGGAAGTTTTTGGAGACATTTAACCCATTTACTATTTTTTTGTTGTAACTTTGGATAAGAATTTTTCAGAAAATACTTGCAAGTTTAAGCGCACCTGATTATTTTGGCAGATGTCATGGGGCTATAGCTCAGCTGGGAGAGCGCTACAATGGCATTGTAGAGGTCAGCAGTTCGATCCCGCTTAGCTCCACCAGCTTAAAGCATTATGACATTTGGTTGCGGGCTTGTAGCTCAGTTGGTTAGAGCGCGCGCTTGATAAGCGTGAGGTCGGAAGTTCAAGTCTTCCCAGGCCCACCATGCCAAAGAATTTGACCCAGATTTCCCTTGTGGGGGTGTAGCTCAGCTGGGAGAGCGCCTGCTTTGCACGCAGGAGGTCATCGGTTCGATCCCGTTCACCTCCACCACTTATCTTCCTTGGGGACGGAAGTATTTATGGAAAAACAAAATCGACTTGTAATCTACCCTTCTCCCGGCATGGGCGACTTGGTGTGGATTACGCCCCATTTGCGGGTGCTTGCAAAAAGTATAGGCCCGTTCTCTCTCCTCATTCCAAAAAGCGCCTGTGCGGAAACCTTGTTGAAAGAAGAAGGATTTCTAAACGCTATTTTGCCATTTTCCCGAAAAGTGCTGACCAAAGAAGGAACCGAGCGCAACCCTGATGATTATATGCACCAAGGTTTCAAGGGGTTTTGGCGTTTGGTGCGTGATTTAAAAAACACCGCTTTGATGAGGTGTGGATTTTTGACCGCCGACCCTCTTTGCATGGGCGTGTTATTTGGCGGGCATTCAAAAGCGCTATGGATATGGGTTTAAAGACGATCGCTTTATACTGCATGGGCCGTTTATGCCCAAACAAATGCAAAAAAGTGCACGCACGGGCACGGGCTACCGCTTTTTATGGCAGCGCACGGCCTTTCTATTCAAGAAACTGAACAGCCTTTAAATGTAGAAGATGCTGTTCTTAAAAAATAAAACAAAAATAAAAAGACCTACCGAAACCCATTATTTTATTTGGCATTGGGGCCACAGATCAGCACCGCAAGTGGCAAGCCAAATCATTTGCCGCCGTGGCAACACATGCGATGACCCAGTTTCAAGGCACACTTTATATCGTGGGTGGCCCCAAAGAAATGGCCGAAGCGCGCACCATTAAGAAATATGTGCCCAAGGTGGATCACGACCGGGTGATGATTTCTGAAGAATTTTCCATTGAAGACACATTGGCCCTTGCGAAGGAAAGTGCGCTTTATTTTGGGAATGATACTTTTTGCTGAATGTGATGGCGATGGAAGGCCGGCCCACCCTAACGGTGTTTCGCAGTGCCGGGGATGTGTTGGCCTATCGGCATAATATGCACGCCCTTATACCCCCGACGATAAGTGTGGCACAGAACATGTGACCGTTGACCAAGCTGTGGGGTTTTGGAAAAAATGATTTTTCGATTATTTAAAATCTAATAAAGGAGGACAGCATGACAGATGCAAAAGAAAACTTACAGACTTTATGGCAAAATATAGGGGGAAGACCCGGCTTGGAAAATATTTAATGATGGCCGACTTTTGTTTTTGAAGTCGCCTGTGCCTTGTACAAAGCTTCAATTGGCGTGGGGGCTTCAAACAGAAGAAGACTTTAAGAAAGCGTGCACCTTTTTTGATGGTAATGACTTTGCGTGCTTTGTTGACCCAAAAGAGCCACCCCAATTTTCTTTCCACTCCTTTTAAAAGCCGATATTATCGAGATGGGCGTGCGTGAAAACGCATTTGTACCTCTTGCAGATGCCCAAAACATCGCCATCACATCTATTGAAAAGCAGGCAGATTTAACCAAGTGGGCCCATATTGCCGATGAAACATCAGACATGGTGTACAACGATATTATTTGTTTTATTGAGGCCGCGTGGGCCCATGGGGCACCACATGTTTGATGGCCATGGAAAAAGAAAACTCCATTGGGGTAGCTGATGTTTTTGTCGATGATCATGGCGTGGGCTTGATTTCTTCTGTGGGCGTATTGCCTTCTTATCGGAAGAAAGGAGTAGGATCAGCCCTGATGAATAAGGCCATTCAATTGATATTTGCAGAAAAAAGCTAAGGAAGCTGTTTTGTTTGCGTGGGACAGCGCCTTGCCTTTTTATAAAAAATGGGGTTTCAAGAAACAAAGCGATGGGATTTTCATTTTATTTCCCCCAGCAAATCTTAAAGATTTTCCATTGTTGTTGATTTATTCTAACGACGTGATTATCTCTCTTCTAGATCTATTGGTGAAAGGATGCTGCAATGAATATTTTAAAATTTTTTAGTTTTTATGGTTTTTTTGGGGGTTATTTTTGTGGCCGATGCTGCATAGGGAGAGGCACCGCTCCTTCACCCTCACCGACTTGTTCATGGACTGAAAGAACGGATTGAATTTGAAAATCCTAAAACTCTAGGAAAATATTATATGCTTTCGCTGGGGTGAGTTCAGAAGAAGACTTTGCTCGCATGAAAACGTATTTTTCTGAACAACTATTAAATCAGCCAGAGGTTTTAGAGACGTGGGGCGGGAATCGTTCTGACACTCCAGAGGAAAAAGCCAAACTTTTTGAAAGGATGGATGCGTGGCGGGTGCGTGCTCAAGCAGGCCAAACTTCTTGGTATGGTATCTTTGCGACTGGTGCCGAAGGAGGGTCTGATCAATTTTTGGGTCGGTGGGTGGATATCGTTATCCAGACTCTGCGGATACAGCCCCTTTAACGGTGCTGTGGAAATGGTTTGGAATATTGTGCCCTCTGAATGGGGAAAAGGTCATGGTGCAAGTGCGGCACGTGCTTTTATGAATAGTGTGGTTACAGATGTTTATGATTTTTCATATGTTTATGCCTCTGCCCTTGCGACAAATGAACGCTCTATCCGTTTGGCCAAAAGTCTTGGTATGGATCTGTGGAACATTCCTGCCGAAATGGGAAAACGCCCAGACTATTTAGATAGAAGAGGAAACCTATTTTTAGAATCAGTCGAGATGCGCTTCTTGGGTAGCTAGGTACTGTGCATCAGTAATAAGAATATAAAATGCCTGAATGGGATTGCTGAGGGGGCTTCTGTGCCCCCTCTTTTTTGTTCAATACAGGCGATGTTACACAGGGTGCTTCTTCAGGAAGTTGTCAATTTCTGCCACCAGTGTGTCGGCGATGCGGGGGCTGATGGCGTGACCCGCATTGTCTAAAATTCTCAGCTCTGACCTTTGATAGCTTGATGCAGGGCTTGGCCATGGTCGACAGGGAATACAGGATCAAGCTTTCCTTGAAGAATAAGTGTGGGCACTTTAATTTTTGGTGCGGCTTCTTCGTACAGAGCGAAAGATGCTTTCATTGACCGTGTATGTCGATCGTACGCATCGTGAATTTTTGCGGGTGAGGGACAATGCCTTGCTGTTCATAGAATTCTTGATCAAATGCCTTGGGTTGACCATCCAGATTGTGTCAAAGTTTGGCATACACTGCTGCCTTTTTCCTGCAAGAGGCTGTGTGGTGTCGGGCAGATTATGTACAAATGCCACATGTTTAGGCGAGGGGGCTGACAGGCCTTTAGGAATGGGGGTGCTTTCAAGAGCCGCAAAGCCAGGCTTAAAATCAAGAAATCCCCAAACATAATAAGGTGGCTGATGTGCTGCGGATAGTGGGCGGCCGCCACCATGCCCACTTGGCACCCCATAGAAAACCCAACATAGGCAGCTTTATTAAGATTGTATTTCTGAAGAACAGCGTGTGTGTCTTGAGCCAGGTCAAGGGCGGTATACTTAGCTGTGGCAAGATTGTAGCGGGTTGACTGCCCTGTGTCTCTGTAATCGTATCGAATCACAAAGTAGCCTTTTTGGGCAAGTCTTTCGCAAAACACCTTTGGCTATTAATAGATTGATTGCCAGCGCCTGCATTTAAAAGAATGGGGGGATGGCTAGGGTTGCCGAAGGATTCGGAAAAAAGGGTGGGGTTGGCCATGGTGTTCTCCGTTATGAGAAGAAGGTGTGCCAAAAAAATAGCGCAGATGATAAAGAGGTTTCGCATTCTGAGGCTCCTTCTTATTTGTGCAAAATATATATGGCTTTTTGGGGAAGATGGGTCAAGTGTCTTGGGTAATTCACGGGACTGATATAAAAAGTTGCAGAAACTTTACAAAACCTCTTGACGGGAATCGGAATAGGCTCTATACACAATCTAGTCTTATTCGTAAGACGCGTTCTTTGAAATAGTAAACAGAAAGTAGACACTAAGTTTTTCCAAGCTTTTTCTTATGAAAAAGCAAAGAAACACAAGAAACGTATCCTGTGTGTTCTCTCGACACACAGTAACGTGAGAATACATATCACTGTATATGAAGTCTCAATAAAGCGTTTTAAGAGCAATTGGTGGATGCCTTGGCATTAAGAGGCGATGAAAGACGTGGTACGCTGCGATAAGCGACGGTGAGGTGCGAACAACCTTTGACCCGTCGATCTCTGAATGGGGAAACCCACTGCGCATGCAGTATCTTGTTCTGAATACATAGGAACAAGAAGCAAACCCGGCGAATTGAAACATCTAAGTAGCCGGAGGAAAGGAAATCAAACGAGACTCCGTTAGTAGTGGCGAGCGAACGCGGACCAGGCCAGTCCTATTAAGAAAATAACTAGAATCATCTGGAAAGTTGAATCACAGAGGGTGATAATCCCGTATAGGTAATGTTTTTTAATAGGCTTGAGTAGGGCGGGACACGTGAAATCCTGTCTGAATATGGGGGGACCATCCTCCAAGCCTAAGTACTCCTTAATGACCGATAGTGAACAAGTACCGTGAGGGAAAGGTGAAAAGAACCCCAAGAAGGGGAGTGAAATAGACCCTGAAACCAAATGCTTACAAGCAGTCAGAGCACCAATAAGGTGTGATGGCGTACCTCTTATATAATGGGTCAGCGAGTTAGTCTTCGTAGCAAGCTTAAGCCGATAGGTGTAGGCGTAGCGAAAGCGAGTCTTAATAGGGCGAATAAGTTACGAGGATTAGACCCGAAACCGAGTGATCTACCCATGGACAGGCTGAAGTTGCGGTAACACGTAATGAAGGGCCGAACCATATGCTGTTGCAATAGTTGTGGATGATCTGTGGGTAGGAGTGAAAGGCTAATCAAACTCGGAAATAGCTGGTTCTCCGCGAAATCTATTTAGGTAGAGCGTCAGAGGGTTACCATCGGGGGTAGAGCACTAGATAGGCTAGGGGGGAGCAATCTTTACCAAACCTAACTAAACTCCGAATACCGATGAGTATACTCTGGCAGACAGACTATGGGTGCTAAGGTCCGTAGTCGAAAGGGAAACAGCCCAGACCGCCATCTAAGGTCCCAAAATCGTCATTAAGTGGGAAAGGATGTGGGAAGGCCAAGACAGCTAGGAGGTTGGCTTAGAAGCAGCCATCCTTTAAAGAAAGCGTAACAGCTCACTAGTCTAGTTAAGCCGTCCCGCGCCGAAAATGTACCGGGGCTCAAATGATGTACCGAAGATGCGGATTCTAGAGATTTATCATGGTCTCTAGAGTGGTAGCGGAGCGTTCTGTAAGTCTGCGAAGGGATATGGTGATGTATCCTGGAGATATCAGAAGTGAGAATGCTGACATGAGTAACGACAAAGCATGCGAGAAACATGCTCGCCGAAAGTCCAAGGTTTCCTGCGCAAGGTTAATCCACGCAGGGTTAGTCGGCCCCTAAGGTGAGGGCGAAAGCCGTAATCGATGGGAACAAGGTTAATATTCCTTGACCAGTCTGTAGTGACGGAGGTTGTAAGGTGTATTTCATTATTGGATTTGAAATGCACTGAAAATCTTCCAGGAAATAGCTCAGACGTTTGACCGTACCCCAAACCGACACAGGTGGATGAGTAGAACATACTAAGGCGCTTGAGAGAATTATGTTGAAGGAACTCGGCAAATTGACCCTGTAACTTCGGAAGAAAGGGTACCCATTTTTGGGCAACCAGAAATGGGTGGCACAGAATCGGGGGTGGCGACTGTTTATCTAAAACACAGGACTATGCTAAGTCGAAAGACGATGTATATGGTCTGACGCCTGCCCGGTGCTGGAAGGTTAAGAGGAGGTGTGCAAGCTCCGAATCGAAGCCCCAGTAAACGGCGGCCGTAACTATAACGGTCCTAAGGTAGCGAAATTCCTTGTCAGGTAAGTTCTGACCCGCACGAATGGCGTAACGATCTCCCCACTGTCTCCAACATAAACTCAGTGAAATTGAATTCTCCGTGAAGATGCGGAGTACCCGTGGCTAGACGGAAAGACCCCGTGCACCTTTACTGCAACTTTACAGTGGTATTAGGGTGTTCATGTGTAGGATAGGTGGGAGCCTTTGAAGCGTTGGCGCTAGCTGGCGTGGAGGCATCCTTGAAATACCACCCTTGAATGCTTTGATATCTAACCATAGGCCATGAATCGGGCCTTGGGACCCTGTATGGTGGGTAGTTTGACTGGGGCGGTCGCCTCCCAAAGAGTAACGGAGGCGCGCAAGGTAGGCTCAAGCTGGTCGGAAATCAGCTTTAGAGTGCAATGGCATAAGCCTGCTTGACTGCGAGACTGACAAGTCAAGCAGAGACGAAAGTCGGTCATAGTGATCCGGTGGTTCCGCATGGAAGGGCCATCGCTCAACGGATAAAAGGTACGCCGGGGATAACAGGCTGATCTCCCCCAAGAGTCCACATCGACGGGGAGGTTTGGCACCTCGATGTCGGCTCATCACATCCTGGGGCTGAAGCAGGTCCCAAGGGTATGGCTGTTCGCCATTTAAAGTGGTACGTGAGCTGGGTTCAGAACGTCGTGAGACAGTTCGGTCCCTATCTTCCATGGGCGTAGGAAAGTTGAGAGGATTTGTCCCTAGTACGAGAGGACCGGGATGAACGTACCTCTGGTGTACCAGTTGTTCTGCCAAGAGCATCGCTGGGTAGCTATGTACGGATGTGATAAGCGCTGAAAGCATCTAAGCTGGAAGCCCCTGAAAACTAGTTCTTCCTATGAGAGACGTTGTAGACCACGACGTTGATAGGCTGGAATGTGGAAGCGTGGCAACACGTGAAGCTAACCAGTACTAATATCTCCATCGGCTTTATTGTCTTCATGTGCAGTGATATGTGTTTGACGTAAATACGTTTCATGTCTACTTTTTGTTTCTTTTTCAATAAAGGAACCCCTAGATAACCTGGTGGTTATAGCGAGGAATTTACACCCGATCCCATCCCGAACTCGACCGTGAAAGTCCTCAGCGCCGATGGTACTACACCCCTGACGTGTGGGAGGTAGGTCGCTGCCAGGTTTTCTAGGGTTTTTTTATGTTTACTAATTTGTCATTTTTAAGGCCTGCTATAAAATGACAAATAGGATTGCTCATTTTCCAATTGTTTTCTTGGTATTTCTTTCTGAACGACGGGGTTAAAAAATAAAACAGAATATTTCGATGGATGTGTTTCATAAAATTTGTGATGGGTGTCAGTGGAAAAGCTTCGGCATGTGCGAAAAGGCGTTGACTCGTCTTTTATCTCAATAACGTGACTAGAATATTTTAAATAAGTGCCTCTCGCGTCTTAAGGGTTTGTTCAAGGGCATCCTCTAGATTTAAAACACCCTGCCCATAGTCATCAGCTCTATAATCATGGAAGTTTTGCGCCCTGTGTCTAAAAGAATACGCATAATTGTGCTGTACCCTAGCCCAGGATTGCTGCTTTTCAGAAGAGCGATAGCCCCTGTAATCGCGGGCGCTGCAAAAGATGTGCCATTTACTTTTCCATAGCCGCGCTCTGTCCGCGCAGGGACATCTTTGGCAAGGCACAAAGAAATCGGCTTTGCAGTTTTTTTCAAAACCTGGAGATAGTTCTGGCACATGATCAGTACGTTTGGTTTCACATAATATGCGTTTGAGTAATCGGCTTTAATTCCGCCAGCAACAATAATTCTGTGCTCAAGCCAGCTTGAAACAATTGATCTAAAAAGCCAGAAATGATCAACCACCTTTCTGTAACTATGGGGTTCGTTTCCAATTGCAATCACAAGAACGTTATCTGTCCCCCTAAGATTTTGATAAAAAGTTCTTTCAAGTGTTCCCGGTCTGCGGGCGATGATACAAATGATGCATTTATAACCGTGTTTTTTTCGAATTTTTTGACAAAATGCATCTCTTTCTGCAGCAGAGGGTTTAAAACAATGTCGTATTTCTGTGGGGGAAGCAACGGCACATGCAACAGCTGGGGCCATTTCATAGACAACACTTGTAACACTGATGCCATGCGCACTCATGTTATCGCCTGTAATAATGCCTTTAAAATCTGGATGCTGCCACTCCCCCCATGCCATTCAATGACTAAAATATGTGTGCCTTCTCCTTTTTATATTGTTTTTGTGTGCATGACTAAGTGCGGAACTAAATTTAGCTGCGCTTGGGTGTTGATGTTTTGCCCTAAGAAATGTGGATCTTTCTCTTGCAGGTATTCAACAGCATGCTCTTTTTCTTGGGTGAAGTCTTCCCAGTTTTTAGGATCACGTGTTGCGCCGATTGCTTGCTTAATATAGGTGCGTCGCGGGCTTAATTCATCTTTCACATATTCAATGGCGGCTTGGTGGTGTCCGTTTATGGCACGATCAAGAATGGACTTATTTTTATTTTGAAAGTGAATGCTGGCCCCTTGCTGAAGCGCGCGTCGCATGCCCGCAAGATTTCCTTTTTTTGCAGCTTTCATAAGCATAAAATTTTGTGTTTGAAGCCTGTTAAGCAGCCTTTTTACATTGCGCGTTGTAGGGGTTTGATTGACAGCCTGCCCTTGTACTATTTGATCGATATCGGCACCGTGCTTTACAAGAAGTCGGATAAGATCGAGATTCGGTGGTGTCCCGAGCATTGCAAGTTTGAGAGGAGTGTTCCCATACAAAACCCCATTGATATTGGCACCCCTTTTTAGGGCTTGACTAACGCTCTCTAAATTCTGAGTGCGCACCGCTTCAAAAAGTGCTGCTAAGCTATCCTGGTAACTTCTGTAAAAGTCTCGTTCTTCACGACTAAAGTTTGCTAGATCATGCCCTATTAGTGTAGGGGCGTTATATTGTCGGAGAAGCCGCATCATAGCATAGTCTTTGTTTTTTATTGCAAAGGTGAGGGCAGATAATCCTTCACGGCTGTCAGTATAATGAATGTCTGCTCCCATTTTTAAAAGAATTTGTGCTTCAAGAACATCTTCGTTTTCAACAGCTTTAAGAAATTTTTTGTCTAAATTGGTTTGATCAACTTTTCCTTCTTGATGCAATTCTAAATAATGCACCATGTCAAAGTACCCATTATTCTTTGCAAAATTTATAGCTGCAAGAAGTGCTTGGCGGAAATCTGGGATGCGCTGAAGATTTTTCTTTTCGATAAAGTTTTTACCTGCTTGAAATGACCCTTTTTTACAGAACTTAGGAACGTTCGCGACTCCTTGGAGAAATCACGTATAATTGCAGGGGTAAGATGTGTATCAATCAGAAAAGAATTTGTTCTTGCTCGATGCGCTGAGTGGCCTGAAATTATGATCAGTATCGTACAGAAAATAACAATATAGTTTCATATAGTGATAAAACCTCTAACTGTGTATGCATTCTACTTATATCTAAGTCTGCCATAATGACCAAAGATTGACATAAAAAAGTTTTTAAACTAAGGTTCATAGATTTTTGTTAAGGAAAAACAATGGGTAAAATAGTTTATCTTTTTTGTTTTGGTTTTTTTTAGCCCTTTTTAAGTTTGTTTGCTTCAAATCTTGAGGAGGGTGGTGTACATGCGCATTCTCGAAAAGGGGCTATATTGCGATTTTTTAGTGTCTGCGGTCATCATCGTCATGTAAAAAGATCATCAACACAGCAACGCCTTACCGCTCCACCGCACAACGTATTAGAAGACCAGTCATTTCAGAACTGGATGCAAGTGCATTTTAAAGAGAAAGCGTTTACCCTGCAGGAACAACAAATGTGGGCACATTTTTATTCTGTTTTTGATGTAGAAGGGAATGGAGAAAGTGACTATATTTCTCGTGTGAAAAGTTGTTTTGAAAACGAAACCTTTGCACTTTCCCCGATGGAAAAGATAAGTTATTGGCACTATTTTCTTTTAATAAATCTGTCTTCACAGCAAGTAGAAGCAATTGTAGACAGTATTCAAAAGTTACAAGACAAACTTTGGGTTGCTTTGTTTGAAGCGGGCCGGGAAAATGATGAACCTTATCGGCATGGCTTGTATGAAGCGGTGGTGTCTGACGCATACAAAGAATATAACCAAAAAAAATCAGCACTTGAAAACCTACACCAAAAAACCTGCTATGTACGCAGGAAACCTGAAAAGCTTTTTTGAGACTCAAACTATTTGTTTATGAGATTATTCATCATCATCTTTAAATTCTAAAATGTCTCCTGGCTGACAGTGCAGAGCCGTACATATCTTTTCTAGCGTTGAGAAACGAATTGCTTTTGCTTTCCCTGTTTTTAGGATGGATAAGTTCTGTATACTAATATCGACAGTTTCCGCAAGCGTATGAAGCTTCATCTTTTTTTTGGCAAGCGTGATGTCTAGATTTACGATAATAGGCATACTATATCATTAACTCATTCTCAGATTTCAGTTTTAGTGCTTCTTTCATAATCCATGCAATTAAAATAATCATAAGTGACAAAGTAATTTGTGAAAAATTATGGTTTGTAAAACTGATTTTTATAAACCGGCTGCCAGGCTCATTTTTCATTGTTAAACAATAACTGTAGGCTATTTCTTGTACGATTTCGAGTAGTTCGCATACAAAGAAGAAAATGGCACTTCTTTTTAAAAGATTTACTGTTTTTATCGTAAAATAGTAGCCCTTCTCATATTCCGACATTAATCGGCTGATGGTGAACAGTCCTAAACTATAGAAAACGGTTGATGGCAGGCATATTAATGCTAGGTATATTTTATGTAGAGTGGTTAGCGCTAAATAAGTATCAATTTGAACATCTTCTAAAGTTTTTTTAAGAGAGATGCGCCCCCATGTAGAGTCTGAAAAATGGATAAAGAATGGTAACGCAATGTTTACTAAACTCACTGCTGAGAAAAGAATTTTGAAGATTCTACTTGTTAGTCTAATGTTTTGCATGCAGATTGCTCCTTTTTAAGTACATCAATTTAAATGCTTTTCAATAAAAATTTAACGAATAACATTAATATATTGCATAAAAAAGTTCTTTTCAAGCATTGTTTATGAATTTCTATTGAGAGAGTGTGGTGTCAGTATTTTTTAAAGTAATGGGCAGGGCTGGCGTTTAAAAACGATACGGTTTGTGTGGCCGCAGTGCTTACACACTTTTAATGGTTAAATCTTTGTCTGAGAATCGTCGAAGATAGTTGCACACCATCATGATGTTGAATTGGAAAATGGCGAAAATAAACAAAAAGATAAAGGCATATACAGCTGTTGCCCCAAAAATAAATTCATAAACCAGAAAATATAAAAGAAATGCAATTATGTTGATCAAAAAACCCATGATTGCAAACAAGAGAAACGTGAGCATTTTTTGACTGTAAACCGCGTGATAAAAATAACCATTAAGAAATTAAATGTTACTAAAAAGAAAGATCCATTAAAAAAGTGAGAGACAAAGCGTGAAAATGTATTAATAGGTGTGCGCATAAAAATATCGTGGGCCAAACACCCTAATAACAAAAAGCTCATCACATTCATAAACAGCACCACATGGTTTTTATTTTTCACTTGAAAAAACAAGACGTATATCAGCAATAAAACAAATGCTGCCATATAGTAGCGCAAAAACTCTGTATGTTGGGTTTTGTGCTGAATAGTGAGGAAAAAATGATGGTATTCACATTGTATCCCAGTATAAAAATGCGTCAGCATATGGTGCATGAGCTCAAGAGATCCCATTAAGAGAACTAATAGAAAGATAATAAGATTTATTTTTATAAGAGTGCTGAACGTCTTATTCTGCATAACAATTAATCGCTTTTTTATCGAGCGAAATAATGTCACCACTGCCGATGATCATATTTTTTAGGGTGACTTTCCGTCCAATTACAAAGCTCTTCTCTTCTTTTTTTGATGAAATAAAGAAAAATGGCCCATCAATCATCAGCTTATTTTTAACAAATAGGTAGCTTTGAGTGCGAGAGTAAGGTCCAACACTCATATTTTTGTTTACGGTCACGGGGTTCTTAAACGTGACATGGCTTTTGGCACGTAAGCTTCCATCTACTTGAATGGTATTTAGAAAAATGACGCCTTCATTCACAATTAAATCTTTACGACAAACAATGGGAGTTTCAATAATTGAATAGGGAGGGATATGCATATCACCAGCAGCAGTTTTAATGTGGTCGTTATGAATGACCCTTTTTTTTGTTGGTCGTGTGCAATATTCAGACAGCTTCTTTTTAAAAACTCTCTGCCAAAGTTTAAAAATAAAAGACCTCCATGTAAATTGGTAGAAGATAGTTGATAAAACTTAAGCTGAACAATTTTTTCAGACTTAATCGTGTCGATGTCGATGTTGTGCGCTTTGAGTCAGATTCCTTTACTGGCAACCAGTGTTTCTAGGCTTAAAGAGGGCACATCTTGGATATTGACTTTACCTTCTTCCAGTTGATTGAGGGGGGTTGGCCCATCATCTTCGAAGAAAGCCTCTTCTGTAGGTGACTCTTTTTCAAATACTTCTTCTTTGGGGGGGCAGGTGTTTCTACTTCTTCCACAATATGATACTTGGAATCTTTATTCATATTAATGCGATATGAGAATATAAAAATCCATATCAATAAGATTAAAAAAATCAGTAAGAGAATAGTAGTAATTAGGTGGACCAATTCGTGTACCTCGGGGTTTTTGCCACTCAATTTTTGTTTTCTTATTCTATCTTTAAAAAGTTTAAAGCATCCAGAAAAAATCGCCCATCCATTTAGTGCACTTGAGAATGGTAAAAAGGAACCCAAGCTAAAACATGGGTTTGTCGGTCGTAAATACTTGCCATAATAATTTGCCAATAGAGACCAAAGTAAGAGAGCCCTGTGATATGGGTGAGAGCGGGAATATAGAGAAACAAAAGAAAGGCGTCTTCATAGATTGTGTGAAGAAGAATGCACAAAGGGATAGATAGAAATGTTAAAGCTGCATAAAAAAATGAAAACAAAACAAGTAGGGCGTCAACTTTTTTCCAAAAGGGGATGCGTCGTTCTTTTATGAGGGGAATAGTGTATTTCAGCATGCATTCGTTATGACCGTAAGACCACCTTTTTAATTGACGGAACCGGGTGCGCCATGTCTCTGGGCTTTCTTCATAACAGGTTGCGTGGTTCAGGTATTCTATATCCCATCCATTCAACAGAAGGCGGTAGCTTAAATCTGTGTCTTCTGTCAGTGAATTTGCATTCCAACCACCGACTGCTTGCAATGCTTTTAGGCGAATGCCACCGACGGTACCTCCAAACTGGGGCATAAGGCGCCAAGCGGAACGGCCTTCTTGATCAACTGTGTAACCGGCACGGCGCTCTAAATCAATAATGCGGGTTAGAAGGTTTTTGTTGGTATTATATGGTACAACACGTCCCATCGTAGCGCCAACTTTTGGGTCAATGAAAGGCATGACAAGTTTTTTTAGTAGTTTTTTTCCTGGATGATAGTCTGCATCGAAGAAGATAATAATTTCAGATTCAATCTGGGGCATGACTTCTTTAATGGCAGCTGGTTTTCCAGATTTTGTATTCTTTTTGCGGTTGTGAACTTTTAAATGAGGGTGTGCTTTTCCTATTTTTTTTAAAATAGAAAGGGTGCGGTCTGTCGACCTGTCATTAATAGCAATAATTTCTAACTTGTCTTTTGGATAGGAAAAACTTAATACGCTTTTTAAGCACAATTCAATTGTTTTTTCTTCATTGTGAGCTGGAATAATAACGGTGACAGAGGGCGTATATTCCAAGTTGAGGTGCGTGTAGAGAGATGCTTTCTTTTCTTTATGTACTGTAAACGAGAAGAAGATTTGACGAAGAAAGTACAAAATTGAAAAGACAGAATAAATACTCATCAAGATGATTACGGTATTTAATAATATATGCTTGATCACGGCAAACCATCCAACTTCCATTTCAAGGATGCCACCACTTCTTTTGCATCATAAAATTTTGTGCGTTGAAAAGTGGCCTTCAGCAGAAATAATATAGTATTGGTTAAATAAATATCGATAGCAGGGCGAATGAGGTAGTAACTGTAGTCGCGTTGATTCAGGTTGTCTGAGTTTTCATAATAGGTGCTGCCCGCTTCGCCATAAATTTCGAGCGTATATTTTTGTGGGTGAATATAAGATGTGCCCAAACCAACTCCTGTAGATTGGAATCGTGTGAGTGTGGGTGATGTGTTTTTGAGATGAAGTTGGGTTGCCCAGTAACATCCTTCACTGTTCACGGCATCAGAGTAATAAACTGAATCAAGCGCCATTAGATATGTTTTAATGCCATTTCTATAAATTTTACGCTCCAAGAGAGGGATAAACATCATTTTACGATCAAAGGCGTGGGCTTCAACAGACAGGGCGCCGAATTTTTCGGGGCTAATGTTTTTGTTCTTCGTACTGCTGCCAACTTCTACTTTCGTCGAAAGGCGGTCTGTCATGCTAAAGGCAAATCCAGCTTTTAAATTGATAGGCGCGTTCTTGAGAATGAATGCGACCAATTTCACCATATATACCCGTAATGGGTGCCATGATGATTTGCAGACAACGTGGTGCCGTGGGTGTGCCCTTGGTTTTTAGTAAGATCTGTATACTGCTGGGTTAGCGTAAGTTCAGTGCCTTTTTCGTGGAGTGTGGTCTCAAAACCGCCAAAATTTTGCTGCTTAGGTGCTAGAAAGTCGTCTGCATGTGCGGCCGTATAAAAAAGGCATGCCCACACACAGAGATAAGAAAAATATTTTCATCTTTCTGAACAAGCCCCTGTTTTAATTGATTGTTCTTATTATGGTAAAATAAAAGCTGCTTAAATTAAATAAAATAATTTTTTCATAAAAAAACCAATATTTTCAGAAAGATATAAATTAAAATATTTATTTGTTTTAAATATTAATTTATTCTTAATTAAATAATAAAAATATTTCCATGGAAGCATGATATTTCTATTTATTTCTTTATTGTTACTCTCTAATTTTCTATTGCTGCAGATCAGGCAGTAGAAGTGCTCCAAGTGCCTTTGACAAAAATATGGGCGAGTGATAAGCCTTGGTTTAATACAAATCCAGTGAAAGCGTGGTGTCAGGTAGGAGAGTCAGTGATTAATTGGTCGAAAATGATGCATAGAACGGATGCAGGGCATATTAAGGACCAAAGAACCAAAAGCGTTAAAAACATGAAGGCAGTTGTTTTGCAAGAACCCCCACCGCCACCCTTAAACTTGATTCCCCATGTTAGCCACCAAATGTGGATTACCAAAGCCAAGCAAATTCCTGATGGTCATATCGAAGTCACGATTGCGCGCTGCAAAATTTTAGGGGAAGGGTGGACGCATATTTTGTGGGTGATGGATGCAGAAGTATTGGCCCCTTCTATTGCAAAATTAAAAGCAGATTTGCCAGCTTTAAAAGTGCGTCAAGTTTATGATTATTACTTAAGAAAAGGAGAGGATTCTGCAGCACATCCCCATAAGGTTAAAATGTATGGACGCCCTCTGTTTGATGCCATGTTTGACAATAATGTTTTTGTGGTCACAACAGATGTATTGCGCCGTAATGTTGTTTATAAATCATCTCCAGATGATGAGGGAGGTGGCTTGTATTCAGATATGGGTATTCGCTTATTGGTAGATATTACACCTCTTTTAAATCATGCACACATGGCATTTTATGTGCAGCCTAAAACAAACATTTTTGATTTGGGGCTGAGTGCTTATGCCCGCGGACTGGCGCCTTTATTGCAGTCTTTGGAAATACTTGAGTGCCCCGATGCCTATGAGTTTGGTAAGGGCCTGTGGCAGCAACACGGTTTTCTTGGGTCTATCATGTTCCAAACTTATTACGGCCAAGTGTGTGGTGCGTTCAACACGCTGCCTTTGGTTGATGGGGTTCATTACAGCAACGAGGCGCACCTTTCTTCTATGAAAGAACGCAAAGGGGCTTTGGGTAATCAAATATTTGAAACCATTATAAAAAGAAAAAACAGTCTATGCGATGGCTGCTGAAGAATAAAAATAAATAATAAAATTTGGGAGATTTTTCATCATGTATAAAAAGATTTTTCTTTTGGCTGTTTTGTCATGTGCGTTGGTTTTTCGGCAGCAAAAGATGAGGAAGCTGCAAAAAGCGGGCTGTTGTGCCCCTGAAGTCTATTGAAATGGCATCTACGCCTCCATTGCCAGAGGACCTTGAATTTTTATTTGCCCCTCAGACGTGGGGCGGACTGGTGGTGATTGGAGTGGTTCGACTTTGTTTTGGTTTAAGGGTTTGGTTATGACTACTCCAGAGATGTGATTCCCCAACGAGATGCCCTTGAGAAAGGCGCACACGCGTTATATCAACGCATGATTGAAGGGGAGCAGCTTGAGCAAAAAAAATTCTACCCCATATTCACCGTGTTTGGATTACGTCAGATGATCATCCTTATGAGCCACCAGAAGATCGGATTGATGATTATTTGCGTATGATGGACCACTTAGGTGAGGGTTTTACATCTACATTCTGGTGCCGCGATAAAAGTAAAATACCGCATGTTGTAGAGAGGCTAGAAGCGCATGGGCGTATTAGGGTGCGCCATTTAAAAGATCTTTGGGATCAGGACTTGCGGGGGGAAACTATGTATAATCGCCTCTACCAAAATCAACTGTTTGCCCTTTGCTCTTATGTTGTGAGGTATAAAATCATCAACACTTTCGGCGGCATATATGCTGACTTTGGTGTGCAAATTAAGAAGAATATTGAGCCGTTGTTGAACTACGATTCTTTTTTTTGGACAATCGGGCACGCTGCTTTCAAACCGATTTTTGGAGCCAAGCCGGAAGACCCTGGTTTAAATAGATTGATTCAATTTATTGATTTGCTTAACTTTGCAGCATCAGCCGAGATGCGTGAGCGTTTCAAAGGTTTCACAAGTCCCATATGGGTAGGGCTTTGGGCATTGACATTGAATCATGGCTTGGGGCGTAATCCTGACGATAGTGCGCTCTATTTTGAGCGAAGGCAGCAATCCTTTTTTATAATTATACAGGAATGCGCAGTTGGCTTCCCTCAGGATGTTGGAGTTGAAAGGTTCGGCCAACGTCTTGTTGGGTCAGTGGGTTATGATGCATTAGCAGTGTTTTTTTCTGTGAAACCTTCTTTTGACCAAATACCAGTTGTCCAGGCGTGGGTTCAGGGTAAAGAGTTGGATGTGGGCCGAATGACCAAATTTGGGCGCATTTTTATGGCGCCAGTAAAGGGCGTGATAATGATCAACAGCGTAAACATATTTTGGAACAGCGCTCTAGCTCACTTAGGAATACAACAGAAAAATTATTTAGGGGGACTTAACCCTATTCATTATGCACCTTATAATAACCATCAAATGTGGATTACGAAAGACAAGCAAATACCTGATACGCATATTACTTCAACCATTCACCGTTGTAAGAGCTTGGGTGCAGGGTGGACACATATTTTATGGGTGATGGATGAAGCGGTATTGGCTCCTTCTATTGCAGAATTAAAAGAAGCCTTGCCCGATTTAGAAGTGCGTCAAGTTTATGATTATTACTTAAGGCGGGGGAAGAGCCACAAGAGGAAACGCCAAAAAAGAAGAATGCATGCCCAAGGTATTGTGGATGGTATGTTCGAACATAATTCTTTTGTTACTGCAACAGACATTTTAGAAAAGTTGTTTTGCTAGATGATGGAGGATTTTACGCAGACATGGGGATTACGATGAATTGTAATATCACGCCCTTTTTGACTGTGCCCACGGCATGTTCTATGCCAATCCACAAACACGCTTGTTTGATACAGGCGTGATGATGGCTGCAAAAAATGACCCTGTACTTGTGCGATATTTTGAAGTGATGGATAACATTCATACCTTTGACTTTTAACAACCTCACCCGACAACGGTGATCAAATTGCTCTTGTGGGACAGGGCCTTTACAACGCTGCTTATGCTGAAGACTGTGGAGAATATAAGGTGACGATTCCCCTTGTTTTGGGCCAGACATTGTTCAATCCACATCACATGGGGTCGTGGAAGATGCCTAAAGACCATTTAGGCAACAGTTCTTTTGGTACCGCACTTTCAAAAGAAACGATCTATTCGATGTCGGCATCATGCGCACAATAAAATGTATCCGATAAAAATCCTTATTTATTAGTGATTTGAAATCAAAAAAATATAAAATTAAATTAAACCAAAATATAAATAAAATAATACTTTTTCAGGGGAGATTTATAGTATGAATGTGCGGTGGCGCTCTTTTTATTTAATAATTTATATATTTTCTTTTTTGTTGAAATAAATTATGCAGCAGAAAAACCCGAATTTCCGGACTATAAACTCTATAAAGCACAGCGGATCAACCAAGTATTCTCTCTGAGTAATCCTCCTAAAGTGGGTGCTGTTCTTTATGCAGCATCTGCTGGGGGCTATGCGCTTTATTTAGCCGAGAAAATGTCTCCAGGGGGAACGCTTTATGTGGTTGATCCTTGGCCAAATGAGAAAGACTATTTGAAGTTCTTAAAGAATGTTGCACTCTTAAACAAACAACTTGTGGTGCACCCAATAAGGATGGATGTGTGTGATGCTGGTAATGCATTGAGCGCAACAGGAGCGCACGTTGATTTTGTGTTTTGGGATGGTGAAGGTTCAGAAGAGCGCATAAAAGAACAGCTTGAAAGTTGGTGGCCACTTTTAGCCCCTGATGGCGTCATGGTAGGAGATGATTATTATTCAGAGTCAATCGTTGGTGCTGTTAACAGATTTAACGCTTCTATTTCAGGCACTTTAGAAACGCCCGCAATATGGCCTACAGCTCCCTTTAAATTATGGCGTATTTCAAAAGGGGATAGGCTTGAAGCTTCAAGTGTTGGAAAACGTGCTTTAGATCATTTTCTTACTCAATATACACCCTTCACGTTTGGTTGTGGTATTATGAAAGGGGTTGGGAAGGATCTTGGATTCCCCCATCAAGCAAGAATAGAAGAGTTTAATCTTCTTAGAAGCGCATTTCTGAATAGATTTAGGGCAGCATCTGAAGACCAACCACCATCTACTGAAATTCCACGGGTGCATCATAGTATTTGGTTAACAAATATTGCGAACCCTAAAGATCTTTATTGTCAAAAACGCGCTAATGGGGAAAAGTTGTGGAAATATTATGAAATTTCTTTGAGGAAGTTTGAAAAGAAGAATGGCTGGACGCATGTTTTATGGTGCTTGTTCCCAGAACAAATGCCTGAAATGGTAGAACTTGCAAATGAATGGGGCGTTGAAGTGCGCTCGATTTATGATCCCCAGTGGGGCCTGTATCAAAAAATGCCAGCACGTCATATATTTGATGCGTATTTAGTAGATAATCATTTTTCTTTAGCTGGAAATGTGTTGCGGGAAGCAATTTTGTATGTGTATGGAGGGCTTTATAGAGACATCGCTGTAGAGTTGAATTTTGACCCTGCGCTTATGTTCTCTCTTTGTGGTGCCGAAACATTCTATGCAAGCCGTACACAAAGAGCGGGAGAGCAGTTTGATTATCTTGATCAGGATATTTGTGCGAGTGCGCCAGGAGGCCGTATTCCAGGAAAATTCCTAGAAAATATTGACACGCTTTACAAAGGGAAAGCACCTGCTGCAGGAGAAGAAAATAGCGTATCTGCTGTATTTAGAAGGCATTTTGTTGATAATTGTAGGGCGCACATTGAGTTGGTACGCCCCTCCCAAATTATGTTGGCAGCAACCCAAGTCTGTGCTGAAGTAGGCGTAGCAGAGACGGGTTTGGTGTGGGGAAATGATGTGAGCGATATGGGTATTGATGGGGGCAAGAAACTATTTACGCGGCATGGAAATTCGAGCTGGCGGCATAGGTTATGGGGATGTGAGAAAGCAGATGAATCAAAGGTAAATTTATTTAATGTTGTGCCGTTCCCTTATTATGAAAAAATTAGTCTTGCCCACCACAACAGCATTCGGCAGGCGGTTGTATCGACCGAGCTTCAAAAAATTTGGCAGGAACAAGGCGCAGAAAAAGCTGAAGCTGGCACAGAAAACCACTGGATCCAAAGGAAAAAACCTATCGTGCACGTGGGAAAACATATAAAAATACCATGCGTAGGTTACTTACATTAGATGCAGTGCTTGAGGCTGAAGATGGTAGATGTGCTGTTGAGGGGAATGATTTAATTTTCCATAAAATATGGCTAACAGATCAGGGTAGCCTGACAGAGGTGCCAGATGATTTGATGGCCCATTTCAGGGCCAGTATGGCACTTCAAGATGAAACCGCTGTTTGTTATTTTGGTGCCAAGATCCAACTAAAATTCCTGCCACAGTGGCCGCTTTTGCGGATTTCCCACGCCCTGTTCAGGTGAAATTGATCGATGATGAGATGGCAGACTTTGGGGCAAGGTGGCTTTACGAGTACTATCTTTCACGTAAAATTTGGGCACTAAGTGGTGATATTTTGAGGCACTTTGTCGTGAACAAATATGGGGGCTTTATACAGATATTGGCATGGAACTGCATGTAGATATGACGAAGTACATTCGGGGTTTTGATATTATTTTAGCTAATCGTGAGAATTGGATAGATATGTGTATGATTGGTGTGCAAAAAGCCATCCATACCATGGGCGCTTTTTAGACTTCTTGACCAATATAAGAACTGAAACACCAGTAAGTTTGCGTTACGCATCTCTTAAACGTGCTTTGCACATACATAATTCCCATGGACTAGGCGCTTGGGCAGATAACATGGACACAGATCAAACACACCTACTTCTTTTGCCGAATCAAAGCTTTTTCACAAAGCATGGGTTGCGTTCTTGGTGGGACCCAGCCCCTGGAAAAGGGCTTAGGCAAGGCGTTGATAAATATACGGGCCCTAGTTTCTTTACAGCGACTTAAGGTTTTTTCTTCTAAAGAAAGCAATGCATAACCTTTGCACAAGGCAAAAAAGGTGCCACCTTGCGGCGACACCTTGGGTAATTTTTAAAGATACCTAAGTGGATTTAATGGTATTTCTTATGAAACAACTTTTAATTCACCGGCAACTGTTTTTGCCGCGGTCTTCCTTTACTTCGTAGGATAGCTCTTGACCTTCTTGCAATGTTTGAAGGCCAGCTGCCTCAACAGCTGTAATGTGCACGAAAATATCGCGCCCACCATCTTTGGGGGCAATGAAACCGTATCCCTTTGTATTGTTAAACCACTTTACTGTACCTGTCTGCATGACTTTCTCCTTACTTAACAAATTTCAACAAAGGAGTGAGACACGTAGAAAAGGAATCAATAGTTTGAGACAACCCACATGACATGAGCCCGTGTTGAAAGCTTACGAGGGTATGTATACACGGTTTTTTTATGAAAAGCTATAATTTATGACCATTTTCGTCAGAAATACCAATAAAGATAGCTGTTTGCATACTTTCTGGGTTTATTTCATTGGCGGTATAGTGTTCAAAGTCAGCCTGATAGGCCCTTTGTGCGCCTAGCTTTCCGCCCGCTTCCTGGGCCCATATTTTTGCCATGCATTGATTACAGCCTGGGGCATGGGGCCGCGTGAGGGTGTGAACTTATGATAAGTTTGCTCTGAAATATGCAGTGTTTCAAATGTGGTCTTTGGTTTTTCATCAGAGGTCACACCAATAAAAAAAGTATAGGCGCCATTGAAATCACTTTCATAGTCGGTATAGACGCAGTAGGTGTCTTGGGGGGAATGGTTTTGCCCAAGATTTTTAAACGCTGCAACTAAAGGCCCGATTTTGGCTGTTTCAGGATTCATTTCATCGGCATTACGCGTGCGCACTTTTAGGCCAACTAAGGTTTTAGCGGGCACTTTTATTTTAGTGGGTGTCATCGATTACGCCTTGTTGAGATTAAGGGTGGCCATCAGTTCTTCCCATTCACGCTTTGTCATGCCAGACGTTTCTTGGGTGGGTTTTTCACCTTTCAGCATTTGCTTAATCACTTCAACGCCTTTTCCTGAAAAGTGGGCACCCGTTTTACGGTATGCCATGAAAGCGTCATAAGCGTATGGCACCCATTTCTCCATAATGCCTAAAATGACATCGGCATAGGCCCGAATTTCATATTGAGAGTGGTGATCGGCCCGAAGAGACACAAAGTGCATCAAATTGCTTAAATCAATTTTCCAGTACCATTGTGTGTAGAAGTTAACAGGCAAGTTCATGCGGGCAAGTTCGCGTGCCAGCCCATTTTTGTTTTCATCTAAAATATTGCCTTCCGCATCTTCATTTAACAATGTTTGATACGTGTCATAGCATTGAAGGGCGTCGCGCTTCAAAAGCTCAAGGGCTTGCTTTGCTTCTTCTCCTTTTAAAACATCGCCACGTCCTTGGTTGTTTATTTTAGACTGGGCCGCAAGATGTTCGTCTGTTGGAATATAAAATTCTTTATCTAAAATTGAATAACGGGCTGAATATTCATTGACGTTGGCTGTGCGGTGACGAATCCACTGCCGTGCCACAAACATAGGAAGTTTAATGTGAAATTTAATTTCACACATTTCAAAGGGGGTGTTGTGCCGGTGACGCAATAAATAGTTGATTAGGCCCTTATCTTGAGATGTTTTTTCGTGCCTTTGCCGTAAGAAACGCGGGCCGCTTGTACAATAGATTCATCAACCCCATGTAGTCGACAACACGCACAAACCCATGATCTAAAACGGGCAAAGGTTCATATAAAATTTCTTCAAGTGCAGCAGAGACAGGGCGAATGGTTTTCGTGCCGCCTTGCTTAAGGGAAGTGATTTCGTCAGATTGTGCAGTATTAACAGGAGAGTTTGTCATTTTATAAATCCTTCTTTAAGATTTGAAAGTTAAAATTACGCCCGAAATAATCAGGGCAGCCCCCATAAAGAATTGGATATTCAGTGGCTCTTTAAACAAAAATGGCTTAGTACCGGAATAATAATAAAGGCAAAAAGAGACGAACATATAAGCCCGACTGAGGGCAAGTGCTGTAAAACATAAATCCATGACAGCATAGAGATGCCATAAGTAAATAAAGCCAAAATAAAAATAGGGCGCAAAGCCAAGTGAAATACAGATGGTAAAAGTGTAACGTCAGCCGTGCCCATTTTGAGGAAAAATCTGCCCCAAGCAAAGAGTTGTGATTGAAAACGCCAAAAAAGATATACCATGTATAGACAATACTACCTGGCCAAAAAATATTCAATGGATGTTTGTTTTTGTAATGTAAGTTTTAATAACTGCTGACGTCTTCATAAATGAATTTGTATACAGAATTGATTTGAGAGTTTTCTTTAGCGTTAAACTTTTTTTCCATTTTTCATTGTAAGGACCCCATCAAAAGATTTCGGTTTTACAATGCTGGGAAAGGTTTTCTGTTTTTACTATCATTAACTGTGCCCCCATCAATAACCAGGTAATTTATTAATTTTTCAATACCAATATAATATTTTTTGTAATTTTTAAAGGTATATCAATCACAGGAAAATCATTTGAAGTCACTGTATAAGGCTGGTTTGTTTTATAAGGTGGCGTAGCTTGGCATAGGATAAGTAGGTGTTCCCATGCTGGTACATGATATTAAATTGTGGGTCAGAAGCATACCATTTTCCATTATAGTAAAACTCTACAGAAGCGTGGCTACTAAAAGGATAGTTTATTTATCGAATAGTTGCACACGTCTTGATGGAATGTTTTGTGACCTAAGCGCTATCATATATATAATCTGCATGCCTTGGCATATGTGCCCAACATTTGGGTTGTATACAGACTCATAATAGCTATTCAAAATGTCGAAAAAATCATGTTCCGCATTTTCTTTAGTCGGCACCATTTTGTAAAGATGATTCCGAATAATAATGGCTTTTTCAAAGTTATTTTTGTGAGCGAGCCCTAGGTTTTTCTCTAAGGTTTTGCCGAGAAGTTTGAATTGGAGAGCTTTTTCTTGCGCTTCCTTTCGAAGCTCATTTTTCTTGTGCTGTACATATTGAGTAGTGAAAACCCCAAGCGTGCCGCCTAAAACAAAAAAGGCAACGCACAGAGAGGCTATTTTTAGTTTTTTCGTTCGCATGAAATCTCACAATATATATTGACCTAACATATACAATATCACTGAGAGGGAAAAGGGGTTTTGTGCTTCTAAGCGCATATGTATATGGCGCACAGTTATTAAAACATGTTTTTACCTTGTGCGCCTTGACGTGCCTTTGGTTTTCATGTAGAAATGCGTGATCAAGTTTTGAAAGGAATGAAGAATGTCACGCGTTTGTGAAATTACAGGTAAGGGTGTTATGGTTGGCAACAATGTAAGCCATGCGCATAACAAGACAAAGCGTCGCTTTTTGCCAAATCTACAGGTTGTCTCGCTGGCAAGTGAAGAATTGGGCGCGTCATTTTCTGTGCGTCTTTCAGCCCACGGCCTTCGTACCGTTGAATTTAAAGGTGGCTTGGATGGTTTTTTGTTGAAAACAAAAAATGCGAAACTAACCCTTCCATGAAAAAGTTAAAGAAGAAGCTTTTGAAAAAGCAAAGTGCTGCTTAACGCACACCTTCTTTTGTTTTAAAAACCCGCCCAGAAAGCGGGTTTTTATGGCAATATGAGGCTTATTCGATGATAAGTATATCTGACATTCCAACACTTTCTCCGTCTATTCTGTTATTGGCAGAATATATTTTTTGTGGGATTTTTATTTTGGCAGCCCGGCGCTTTTTTGGGCTTCATGGGCTTTATATTTATAGTGCAGTTGGCGTGATTGCCGCGAATTTGGTTGTGTTAAAAACAACTTTCTTTCCGTACTATGACAGCCCCCTTGCTTTAGGCACCGTTGTTTTTAGCTCGCTTTTTCTATGTTCAGATATGATTAATGAATATTATGGTAAGGCAGCGGCCGTAAAAGGGATATGGGTTGGGTTCTTTGCATACTTTGTGTTATCAACCTTCATTTTTTTGAATATGGGGTATGTGTCTGCCGATGGGGGGCAGGCCCAGCAAGCGATGCGTCACCTGTTTTTACCGGCACCGGCTATCTTTATTTCTAGCTTAGTTGCTTACTTTCTGGGGCAATATACGGATGTTTTTTTGTATCATGTGATTCACAAGAAAACAGGTGAACGTCTTCTTTGGGTGCGCTCCCTCGTTTCCACGTTTCTTGCCATGCTGATTGATAATGCTGTGTTCAGTTTACTTGCGTGGCATTTTTTTGCCCTTAACCCCCTTTCATTTACTGAAATTTTTTGGACGTATATTTGGGGTGTCAGCATCCTACGTTTTATTATTTCTTTTGGAAACATTGGTATGATGTATCTGTCTAAGTTTCTAAGCCGCCATCAAAAAGCCCATGTTCAATCGTTATTCTAATTTCTCATTTACCTATGAATTAACGGGAGATACGCCCCATAGTCGATTGGGGAAAATTGTCACGCCCCATGGGGTGGTGGAAACGCCTGCTTTTATTTTTGTGCCACAAAGGGGCGATGAAAGCTGTAACCATGCCGCAGGTTAAAGAGGCAGGCACGCAAATTATTTTATCTAATACCTATCATATGATGTTGCAGCCCGGGGCAGAGGTGGTAAAGAAAATGGGGGCCTTCACAAGTTCTGTGGATGGAATGGCCCCATGCTCACAGATTCGGGTGGGTTTCAGATTTTTAGCCTTGGCCATGGTGGGGTTGCTGCAGAAATTAAAGGCAAGGGCCGCCCGCAAGGGATGGCATCACAGGTTAAAATTAAAGAAGAGGGGCGATCTTTCGCTCGTACATTGACAGGGCAAAGTGGATATTAACGCCAGAAAAATCGATTCAGGTGCAGCGTGACTTGGGCCCTGATCTGGTGGTGGTTTTAGATGAATGTACGCCGTTTCATGTGGATAAAGCTTATACCCGCCAATCAATGCACTTAAGCCATCGATGGGCCCAACGAAGCTTGGCTGAATTTGACCGGGGAAATGATGGGGCGCAGGCCCTTTATGGCATTATCCAAGGTGGGGTTTATGAAGACTTGCGACGAAGCCATTGACTTTGTAAATGACCATGACTTTTTTGGTCATGCGATTGGAGGTCGTTGGGGGCAGATAAAGGCCAGATGGCAGAGGTTGTTGGGTTTACGGCCCCCTATTTACGGAAAGATCGCCCGATTCATTTGCTGGGTATCGGTGGCATCAGCGATATTTTTATGGGTGTGCGTCAAGGCATTGATACCTTTGACTGTGTGCACCCCACACGGATTGCACGCCATGGCGGGGCACTGGTGAGAGGTAGTGAACGTGGCCATCTTCAAATCAGAAATTCTGCTTATCGGGAAGATTCGAACCCCCTTCAAGAAGGATGTGCGTGTCACACATGCCAAACATACAGCCGGGCCTATATACACCACCTATTTAAGGCCAAAGAAATCTTAGGGATGCAACTGATCACCCTCCACAATATTCACTTTATGAATGATTTATTGGCGGATATTCGTCACGGTCTTAAAACAAAAACTTTGCACGAAGTCGAAGAAAGGTGGTTTCTAGCGGACTGATAGCCTACTTTTCTAAAGAAACCAAGAAGTGGCGCGGCGCGGGGGGGGATTCTTGCTCTTCAACAAAGGTGAGATTTAATGTATGCGCTCCACCTTCTCTCAGACTATTACTGATCTGTGCATTTATGATTTCACTATGAATCTGGTTGCTGGGATCATTTCCTGAAAAAACTGCAGCACAGAGATTATAAAAAGAATGGTTTTCATACTTAAACCGGTTGGTTTGCGGATTGAAAAATATGGGCGCTTCTAGCCCGGCTACCTCTCCACTTGTTAATGTGCAAATAATGGTTCTTGTAGATTCATTCCGGGCATAAATTTGGGCAGACAAACCTTCCGCTGCATCATTCAAAAAAACAACTTTATTAATTTGAGGACGTATTTGAATCTCTTCTTGATGCGCACTACAAAAAGATGCAGGGGGGTTAACACACACAAGGCCTGAAATAGTTACCAGAAACTCGAATATAGCAGACCTTACTCTTAACATTACTTTCTATCCTTTTCTATTGCGAAGTAAAACTTCGCACGTACCTAATATGTACAAGAGCTCTATAAATCCTTATTTTTCAAGAGTATGTACTATAATTTGTTTAGTGGCAAACAAATTGTTGCTTGTCAGTGACGCTGATGGGAAAGCCAATCTTACGTTTATTTGGTGGAAGACTTTGAAGATAATCGTTTGCATCCTGAACAACAGCATTCATGCGCGCTCGATTGGCTGTTACTAGGCTTAAAGTGGGGTATCGAGAGGCCTTTATTATTTCTCTTCTTATGTTTCTTTGGGCATTAGTGTTTCTTGTCCCCCATATCCAATTGATAATTCTTTCTAGAATTCCTGTGTTTGCCGGGTCTTGGTTAAAAAGATGGTCGCGTATTGTTTCTACACTTCTATCATTTCCATTAACTATAGCGGCCCGCAATGCCCCCATCATGTGCTGATTAAGATTTAAACCACTTGCTTGTAGATCGTTCCTAATTGCCTGAAAGTTGTTGCCATGAAAAGCATAAAGACCCTTAATGTAGCCTGCCCATTGGGCATAGGTGTGTCGTATATAAGTTGTTTTACATGTGCTGCGACAAGATCATACAATTTTATACGTTGATTCAAATTTAGAAAATCGTTGTAGTTTTGAATACCCAGATATAGGCGAAGATCTGGGCTATCGTTAAAAGGATGCCTGAATACGGTTCTAAGACGATTTATGCTGGCTGCACTTGTTTCGTTATCTCCAATTGAAGTGGGATTCTGGAAGTCTGTAAGTTGAATCAGGGATATGTGTGGGGCGTTACCAAACGCTGTTTGCCAATGTCCTTGCAGTCTGGTTTGTCGTTGGGCAGGCATATTCGGAGGATATCGTGGACTGACTCTTGCAACAATGTATCTGTTAAAGTGAGCAATTGATTGAATTTCAATACTTCCATCATTTCGGAGGAAATTACGCAAAGCCAGTTTAGCTTGTCGAATCTTCTGCTGATTGGTACCTGGGCTTGTGATAGTCATATGGTACCCAACAATATTTTGTTTTGGTGTTGTTGCTCCAAAATAAGGAGGTTTATTATTAGCCTCTCTACCCGTATTAAGTTCATAAAAGTTGGCTAGGTTGCTAGGATCAATATCGGTGATCAATTGATCCCTTAATCTATTTTTTAAGTGCACCAAAATGGAATTATTTTCTAAATAAATTTTGAAAAAGCATCCTGATTGAACATTGTTTAAAAACAATGCTGCTAGAAAAAAAGCAAATTTCACTGAAAAAGGTTTTTTGAAAATTAGCATTTGTGCCCCTGTATTTTAATATTATGGTCTTTATATTTTTCGTGCCAAACAGTTTAAGTTTTCTACTTTATTTTTTCACCTTGATTAAATCTTTCGTCCATCTTCTGTTCGTCATGTTTGTAAAGGAGTTGCTCCTATTTCTACTTTAGATGATTTTTTTTATTCTTTCTATATTTCTAGTGCTTTAAGATAGGGTATGCTATATAACAACATCTATTTCAAATAATTAAGGCAAATAATTTTATGACAGATATTCGAAATTTGGCGATCATCGCTCACGTTGACCATGGAAAAACAACACTTGTTGATGCATTGCTGCATCAAAGCGGCACATTTCGCGAGAACGAGCAGGTTGCTGAACGTGCAATGGATTCCAATGAACTTGAGAAAGAACGTGGGATTACCATTCTAGCAAAATGTACATCGATTAACTGGAATGCATTCCGTTTTAATATCGTGGATACCCCAGGGCACGCTGACTTTGGTGGTGAGGTTGAGCGTATTTTGGATATGGTTGATGGCGTTGTATTGTTGGTTGACTCTGCCGAAGGGCCCATGCCCCAAACAAAGTTCGTTTTAACAAAAGCGTTGGCTCAAGGGTTAAAGCCCATTGTGATTATCAATAAAATTGACCGCCCTGATGGACGCCCTGATGAAGTTTTAAACGAAGTTTTTGATTTATTTGTGTCACTTGACGCCACGGAAGAGCAATTAGACTTCCCTGTATTATATGCTGCTGCACGAGATGGATGGGCAGTGCGTGATTTAGAAAATGACAGCCGTGAAAATATGATGCCTTTGCTAGAGACAATTCGTGATCATATTCCTGCACCAAAAGTTGACCCTAATGGGCCTTTTAAAATGTTGGCCACCATTCTTGAGTACGACAACTTTGTGGGCCGTATTTTGACGGGGAAAGTTTATAGCGGTAAGCTGTCAATCAATGGTGCAGTGAAAGCCTTAACACCCGAAAGTAAGGCGCGTGAATCTGGTAAAGCAAGTAAGCTTTATACGTTTAAAGGGCTGCAGCGTGTGCCTGTAGAATCTATCGAGGCCGGTGATATTGTGACGTTTGCAGGCCTTTCAGAGGCCACTGTTGGGGATACACTTTGTGACCTTCAGGTAGAAGAAGCTTTAAAAACAGTGCCGATTGATCCTCCCACATTGGCCATGACATTTTCGGTGAACGATTCACCCCTTGCAGGGTTAGAAGGATCAAAGTTGACGTCGCGTATGATTCGAGATCGTTTGATTCACGAGCGTGAAACCAACATTTCTATTCGTGTGAACGAAACAGAAAATAAAGAAGCCCTAGAAGTGGCAGGCCGTGGTGAGTTGCAGTTAGGTGTTCTGATTGAAACCATGCGTCGCGAAGGATTCGAGCTATCAATCAGTCGTCCACGTGTTTTATTTCAAAAAGATCCCAACACAGGTGAACGACTAGAGCCTATGGAAGAAGCACAGGTAGATGTGGATGAGCCTTATGTGGGTACCGTTGTTGAAAAGATGGGTCTTCGAAAAGGTGAAATGATTGACATGACTTCCATCGGTGGTGGAAAGACGCGGGT
This sequence comes from Holosporaceae bacterium, assembly GCA_022646525.1. Classification (GTDB taxonomy): domain Bacteria; phylum Pseudomonadota; class Alphaproteobacteria; order UBA7879; family UBA5542; genus UBA5542. The sequence continues at coordinate 505,687 of CP060261.1, forward strand.
TAAGTTTATTGTACCAACCCGGGGTTTGATTGGGTATCGAAGTGAGTTTTTAACTGATACACGGGGAACCGGTGTAATGTGCCGTGCGTTTCATGGGTTCGCCCCACATAAAGGTGAAATCAGCGGCCGTCGGAACGGCGTGTTGCTATCAACCGATAAAGGAAAAGCAGTTGCTTATGCCTTGGCGGCCATTGAAGAGCGTGGTGTGTTGTTTATTCACCCAGGTGATGAAGTGTATCAAGGTATGGTGATTGGTGAAAATTCACGCCCGACTGACTTGGAAGTGAACCCACTTAAAGGGAAGAAGCTAACGAACGTACGGGCTTCTGGAAAAGATGATGCGGTTAAACTAACGCCGCCTCGTGAAATTACTCTTGAACAGGCAATATCTTATATTCAAAGTGATGAGTTGGTAGAAGTAACACCAGGAAATGTACGCTTGCGGAAAATTTATTTGGACCCTAATATGCGTAAGCGTGCCGCGCGCGCCAACGAACATGATTGAGGTATGTTTCAAAATTTTAAGAAGAACTACATCGACCCTTATCTGATCCCCCGGGTGATGAGCATCGGTTTCTTTGCCTTCCCTTACGGGATGATGTTCTTCTTAATGGTGATTACGCCCCAAGTATGGCTGAAGGAACTGGGTATTGAAAAAACCCAAATTGGCCTTTTTGCCCTGGTGAGTATTCCTTATGTGTTCAAATTTTTATGGGCACCCCTGATCGATATCATCAAAATTCCTTTTCTTCACCGATTAGGCCAAAGACGTAGCTGGTTGATTACTGTGCATACGGGGCTGATCCTTGGCCTGATTGCAATGGGTTTTTCAAATCCTGGGCCTGATAACTTAACCCCTATTGGCGTGATTGCACTGGTTCTTTCTTTTTTAGCTGCGACCCAAGATATTATTGTGGATGCCTATCGTATTGAAATTCTCAACAAGGACGAATCGATTCCTGGTGTAAGTATGTTGATCTTTGGCTATCGGCTAGGATCAATCACTGCAAAAGCGGGGCCTCTTTATTTGGCCCACTATTTTAATTGGACGGTGGCTTATGTGGTGATGGCTCTTTTGGTGGGTAGGTATTGTGGCCACCCTTTTAACCCAGAGCCTGTTCATGGCGAAAAAAAATCACTTAGAAAACAGTGATTGAACCTTTTACAGAAATTATTACCCGTTCTCCTTTTGGTCGATCGTCTTTTTTGTTTGTTGTTCTATACCGTTTAGGGGATGCCATGATTAACAATATGGCGTCAGTTTTTATTTAGAGCTTGATTCACCAAGCCTCAGATTGCATCTGTCATGAACATATTTGGTATTTGTGCCACGATTGTTGGGGGGTTTTTAGGGGCGGCTGTTGTGAAGCGCTTTCAAATTTATGGTAGTTTAGCTTTTTGTGGGGTGGCCCACGCCATTTCAAATTTGATGTTTGTTGTATTAGCGTATGCGGGCAATGACTTAACCATGTTTTATGCATCGGTTGCTGTAGAAAATGTGACAGGTGGTATGAGCACAGCTGCTTTCTTTGTGTATTTGTCGCGTGTGTGCCGGTTGGATTTAGCCGCCACACAGTTCGCCCTTTTAACATCGCTTTGGTCGCTATCGACCCCGATGGCAAGTGTGAGTGGGTGGATTGTTGATGGGTTGTCTGGAAACTGGGTTCTTTTCTTTCTTATTACAGTTGTGGCAGCGTTGCCAGGTATTTTTTTAATTGGTTTGCTACCAAGATACGGCCTTGGAAACGATGGAGCGATCGACCCCATTTCGAGGAGAGGCGTAAAAGCAAAATGATGGTAATTTTTTTCTTATTATTTTTCTTTTTTATAGATGGCTATGCTGACTCAATGCGCCCTGTCCAGTCATACAACAACATGTCGCCGTACTGGCCGCGCTTTGCAAAGGAAGCATGCTTGATTTTAACGGGAGACCCCATTATGGATGAGCGGAATATGAAGAGAGAAGAACGTGAGCGCGATCAAGAAGAGGTGCGCGAGATGGAACCAAAAAATTCCCCTGAATGGGAAGCATTGAAAGATAGAGAGTGCCAAAAAAATTTGGAAGCCAGCAATCTCTCGAATCCCATGGAGCTTTCAAACCCAAAAGAATAGGGCACGGTTGAATTTTTTCATTGTTATGAAGTGGAAAGATGCTTGCAAAAATGAAAATCCGTGCTAATATCCTGAAACTAGTTTTTCTAGGCCGTGCGGGAGTAGCTCAGGGGTAGAGCACAACCTTGCCAAGGTTGGGGTCGAGGGTTCGAATCCCTTCTCCCGCTCCACGTGTCTATAGATTTCCCTTCGTACCATTTCTGAATCCTGTTATGATAAATCAATTTTTGCAAGTTGTTACAGGCTGTTAGCTAAAAGGGTATTCGTGCAAAGTAAAAAAGAAACAAACACAAAAAGTGATCCTAAAGCGATTGATTTTATAACGCGCTTACTGTCGCCCTTGAACCAAGAGGATTGGGGGGATGATTTAGCTGAGGCTGCGCTGTGGGGATATCAGCACATTAAAGAGAAAGGGCCACGTTCTTTTTCTTTAACACTCACAACAGGCCCAGCACACACGTATGTGCATGTGATTTACAAAGCTGTTCCTTTTTACAAGATTCCTTGTGATGCACCTTAGAGAGAAAGGCTATCACGGCCTTTTATCTTTATCGGCGTCTCCCTTCAAAGCATCAAAATACTGAAACAATGTATGTGCTGATTCGGTTGAATCAGGTTCTAGATACACGTAAGGCCGAAGAAATAACAGAAGCCCTGAAGTCGGTTGGTGCAGATGTTTTATCTGCTGTAGACGATTGGCAAAGCCATGCGGGAGAAACTTAAATCTGCTGCGGATGGTTTAAAAAGCAAAAACGACCAGCCTTTTTAAACTGGATGCATGAGGGTTTTTTTCACATTTTAGGATATCGCTTTTTTGATGGAAAGGGAGTGCACGTCCTTGAAAAAGATCTTGGTATGACGAAACAGTATCAAGATCAAAGTTTTTTTAGTATGGACCGGAAACAGAGAAAAAAAATTCTGGTTGATTCTCACTCTGAACGACCTTTGCAAGTGACGAAAACAATGGTGCAAGCAACTGTGCACCGCCCGTGCCCATGGATGTGGTGCGCATACACGCCTATGACGGCGATCATCTTATTGGTGAACACCAGTTTTTGGTTTGTTTACCGCGCATGCCTACAGCATGCCTATTTCTGAAACACCTTCTATAGGAGAGAAATTAGATGCCTTGTTGCACGCAGAGCATGTATCGCCAGAATCCCATGAAGGGCGGCATCTTGCGTATGCGCTAAGTACAGTGCCAAAAGATATTTTGTTTCAAACAGAAACAGATGCTTTGAAGGAGCTTGTACATGGTATTGTTGGTTTGCGCCATCGCCACCGTTTAAGCTTATTTGTGTTACCTGATGCCTTGGGCCACTTTGTTTCCTGCTTGGTGTATGCCCCCGCGATCGTTACACCCCGCCACTCGCAATGAAAATGGGTGAGATGTTGGCTGCTTGCTATAAAGGCGCGTTAATGTCGCATGAAGTGCATATGGGGGCGATTTAACCTTTGCGCGGGTGCACTATATCATTTCAACGGATGCGCATCCGCAACACCGGATTATGTGTGATGTAAACAGTACAGAGGCGCTTCTTGAAGAGCTGTCGTTGCCATGGACTGTTAAGCTGAAAAGCATAACAGAAGGCGCCCAAATCGACTTAGAAGAAGACCTTCCTTTTTCCCAGAGCTGTATCAAAAGCGCTATACCCCAAGTGAGGGGGTGCGTGACTATGCTTTTATAAAACAAGCGCTTCATACAGGAAAAAAAGCCATTCAGATTTACATAGCAGAAAATCAGGATCAGGAAGAAATCCACATCAAAATTTTTAGCCCCCAATATTTTTTGTCTCTTGCAGATACATTCCCTGTTTTAGAAAATATGGGGCTTTCCATTCAGTCCGAGCACTCCATTCAGTTAGGAGAGGCAAGTACATGTGTGTGGTTGCACCACTTTATTGCGGTGCGGCACTATCAGTCGGGCACGACTTTCGCGCGTGTTGAAGAAAATTTCAAAAAAGTACTTACCGATGTGTTTGATGACACGCTTGAAAATGATCGCTTTAACTGCTTAGCCCTTTCTGGAAATGCATCAGAGCGGCACATCTTATTGATGCGGGCGTACTATGCCTATATGCGGCAAGTGGGATGGCCCCATACGCGGGCGTCGGTTGTGCCGGTTTTGGAAAAATATCCCTTCGTATTAAAAAACTTAAAAGACTTGTTTTATGCACGCTTTGACCCACAAAGCACAGGAGATGAGGCACACCTTATTCGGGAAACAGAATCGCTTCTGGCAGCGATTGAAAGTGCTGAAGAAGAAATGGTTTTTGCCCGTATGGTATCCCTTATTTTAGCAACAGAGCGGACAAACTATTTTCAGAAAACAAATAATGGTAAGCACAAACCCTATGTTTCTTTAAAAATAAAAGCTGGGGACTTAAAATTGATTGAAGGACATAAGGGCTTCTATGAAATTTTTGTTTATGCCCCGGACGTAGAGGGTATTCACCTTAGATCTGGTGCTGTTGCCCGTGGGGGCATTCGATGGTCTGACCGTCGATCAGATTATCGACGTGAAGTGATGGATTTGATGCGTGCCCAATTTGTGAAAAATGCGGTTATTGTGCCCATGGGGGCCAAAGGTGGGTTTTATGTTAAAAAGAATCTAAGCGGTCTTTCATTTGATGCCCGTTCTGAAATAGGGGTGGCCGCTTATAAAACTTTTGTTTCTGGCCTTTTAGATGTGGTAGACAACCGTACGGATAAAGGCGCGATAGCGCCCGATGACACGGTGGTGCATGGTGCAGAAGATGCATACTTGGTGGTGGCTGCTGATAAGGGGACAGCAACTTTTTCTGATACGGCGAATGCCCTTTCGATAGACCATAATTTTTTGGTTAGGCGATGCTTTTTTGCATCAGGGGATCATCGGGATATGACCATAAAAAATGGGGATTACATCTCGGGGTGCTTGGGAATCTGTGAAGCGACATTTTCGAGAATTAAGCATATCAATGGAGACCCCTTTCACCGTTGCAGGTGTGGGTGATATGTCAGGGATGTTTTTGGAAACGGCATGCTTTTGTCTAAAAACATTCAGTTGGTGGCTGCATTTAATCATGCGCATATTTTCATAGACCCGACACCGGATGTGGAAAAATCATATCAAGAGCGGCAGCGTTTGTTCAACATGCCACGGACAGGATGGAACGACTATAATGAAGACTGCATATCTGAAGGGGGAGGTGTTTATTCGCGTAAAGAAAAACTGATTACCCTTTCAGAGAAAGCAGTCACACATCTTGGTCTTGAGAAAACTGATTGGGCCCCGCAAGATCTGATCAAAGAAATTCTAAAACTGCCTGTAGATTTGTTGTGGTTTGGGGGTATTGGCACGTACATTAAGGATGCGTCAGAACGGCACGGTGAAGTGGCAGACCATGCAAACGACCTTTTACGTATTGATGGGGATCAAGTAAAGGCGCGTGTTATTGGGGAAGGAGCCAACCTTGGCCTTACACAAAAAGGTCGTGTGGCGTGTGCCCTGTTAGGGACCCGTCTGAACCGTGATTCTGTCGATAATGCAGGGGGCGTACATTGTTCGGACTATGAAGTGAATATTAAAATTCTTTTTCAAGATGTGATGAAAAAGAAAGGGGTTTCCCTTGAAGAACGCAACACCATTTTGAAAGAGATGACAGAAGATGTTGCTCGTCTTGTATTACGTTCCAACGCTGATCAAACATTGGCGATTAGTTTAGAGATGGTAAATGGTAAAGAAGATCTTTCTTCTTATGTGAAGGTGATTCGGTTCCTTGAAAAGAAGCACTTTATGAAACGTGCAGATGAATTTTTGCCCACAGATGATCAGTTTGAGCAAATGATGGAAAAGGAACAGTTGCTGACTCGTCCTGAAATTGCTGTTCTTATGTCTTATATAAAGCTCTATTTAAAGGAGAAGCTGTTACAGTTTCCTCTTGAATCCTTAGAGGGATGGCAAGATATTTTACTGTCGTACTTTCCAGAAAAATTACAAACTTTGTATGCAGACATGATTCTGTGCCATCCTTTGCGCCATGAAATTGTGGTGACAGAGTTGGTGAATCGGGCTGTGAACCAGATAGGTATTGGGGCTGCGTATGACGTGTTTCTAAACACAAAAGAAAATATGGCTGCTGTTTTTTCTTTGTATGTATCTTTATCAAAGTGTTTCTCTACAGCTACGTTTGTGCGCCATATTGGCGCAGCGGAAAATGACAGTCAGAAATGCCTGACGATGTTTTTTGCGCAGTTTTGTAAAAAATGCGTAAAAGAAAAAATAAATTTGGCCTCTGAACATCAGCCAAATTCTTGCCGCTTAGAGAAGTCTTATCTTCATGGTTTTTATGAAGAATATAAGAAAAAAGAAGTTTCTGGATGGCAAATAGTAGAGCCTTTTTTAAAACACTTCTAACTGATATTCCTAAAACTTAATTGAAAAAAATATTATTTATTCCATAATTAAAAATACAGGGAATAATTTTTATTTCTCTATTTTGAAACTAATTAAATAAAAAACTCAAAATAGATTTTATGTCATATAAAGTACTAAGTATTTTTGGAACACGACCTGAAGCTCTTAAAATAATTCCTATTTTAAAAGAGTTTGAACGCCAGTCGCATATTACATCGATTGTGTGCAGCACGGGCCAGCATCAAGAAATGCTGCAGCAAGTGGTTGATCTGTTCGATGTATCATTGGATTACTCTTTAAATGTTATGATGCCAAACCAAAGTTTGTCGCAGCTTACAACACGATTATTGTTTGAAGTGAATCGCGTTATTGAAGAAGTAAAGCCTGACTTGGTCCTTGTGCAAGGCGACACGACAACAACTTTTGTAGGATCACTTGCCGCTTATTATAATCAAATCGCTGTTGCCCATGTTGAAGCAGGGCTGCGCACACATGATATTTATTCTCCATGGCCTGAAGAGGTGAATCGAAAAATGACAGGGGTTGTATCGGCCCTTCATTTCGCGCCCAGCCAAGATGCAGAGCTGAACTTGCTGAAAGAAGGGGTGTCTCGAAAAAATATTTTTCTTACGGGGAATACGATTATTGATACCCTTGTGATGGCATTGAAGAAAATAAAAACACCAACGCATCTCACCCAATTAGAGGCAGAGTTTCAGTTTCTAGACCCCCGAAAGAAAATGATTTTGGTAACAGGGCATCGGCGTGAAAGCTTTGGGCAAGATTTTAAAAATATTTGTTTGGCTTTGCGCCGCTTAGCACAGCTTGAAGATGTTCAAATTGTTTTTCCAGCACATCTTAACCCTAACGTGCAAGGCCCCGTAAATAGCATTTTAGCAGGGCAAGATAATATATTTTTGCTACCACCCCTTGGGTATCTATCTTTTATCTATTTAATGAAAGTGGCCCATTTCATTATTACAGATTCGGGGGGCGTGCAAGAAGAAGCTTCTTATTTGCGGCGTCCTATCCTTGTGACGCGCCGTCTGACGGAGAGAGAAGAAGCACTTTCGTGCCCAGAGGAGGCCGTTGTAGGGGCAAAAGTTGGCAGCATTTTGGCCAAATCGCAAAAGTTGCTTCATGATGTGGCCTACTATAAAGAAATGTCAGCCACACAAAACCCTTATGGGAATGGCCATGCAGCCGAGAAAATTGCAACTGAAATTACCCAGTATTTTAAAGTACCCTATTTTCAGATTTACAATATTGTTCGAAAAAATACTTTATAGCCCCCGCATTCTTGATACATTTTCATCAAATTTAAAGGTGTTTTATGAAAAATAGTAACCATTCGTTTTGGGCCATGATGTGCCATCTTTCTTCTTTGATAGGGTTTCTTTTGCCGGGGTTTTCTATTATTGCCCCTCTTATTGTTTGGGGATTAAAGCGGCATGACCATCCCTTGATCATGAAAAATGGCAGAAATGTGATTAACTTTATTTTAAGTTATTGGATTTACACGTTTGGACTGTTGGCAATTTTACCCTTTTGCTGTGTGCGTGATGTTGCCAGGGTCAATATTATTTCAGCAGGCATTTATGGTAAGCGCCTTTCCTTCCTTTGTGATGTTTTTCTACGGTGCATCTGCCGTGGTTTATGTATGTGTATATGGATTTTTCCACGTTGTTTTGCCTATTTATGGGGGCATTAAAGCGTTGAATGGGGAAGTGTATCGCTATCCATTCACCCTATCACTTCTGAAAGAAACCGAACCACTTGTGATTGAGAAAACAAAGAAGGCCAAATAACATCAGCCTTCATTTGGTGGGTAAACCACGTTATTTGGCGTTTTGCGTATTGGCGGGTTTTGGCCTGAATTTTTTCACATAGATCTTGTTTTGATAAAGCGCCGTCAAGGTGTGCTTTTATTTCTTGATACCCAATTGTTTTTGATGCGGTTGCTGACAGAGGAAGTGTTAGATTCTGAACCTCTTTGATAGCCCCTTCTTCAAGCATTCTGAAAACCCGATCATTAATTGCATTATGTAGCAAGTCACGTTCGGGTTGAAGCACGATTGTTTTTGGAGGTGTTTGAAGAATACATGTTTTATGTTGGTGCCACTCTACCATCGACCGCCCTGTTTGGCGCTTTACTTCAAGGGCGCGTCCGATGCGACGTTTGTTTTGTGGGTCAACCACTTTGGCACCGGCAGGATCTTCTTGCTTAAGGAGGGCAAAAGCTTCTTCTGCAGAAAGCGGTGTTAGTGTTTTTGATACATCATGCCGAATAGAAGTTGTAATGGGGGGGAGGGTGCTTAGCCCTTCAATTAAAGCTTTAGTGTAAAGCCCTGTGCCTCCTACAAAAATAATATTTTTTTGTGCGTGTGTATCGATACACTTTTTAACATCTGCCAACCACTTTGCTACTGAAAAAGAATCGTACGGTGAAACATAGGCATAGAGATGGTGGGCGACTGCTTTCAAATCTTCAACAGAAGGTTGCGCAGATAGAATGGGCATGCCTTTGTAAAGCTGCATGCTGTCAGCATTCACAATAATACCGTCAAGTTTTTGTGCGAGGTGCAGGGCATACTTTGATTTGCCTGAACCGGTAGGGCCACAAATAAGAAAGGTTGTCACGGGCGAAGCTCTTTTAAAATAGGGGTTTTTTTCTTCAGAGGTTTTAATGTGTGCCCACAAAGCTTTAAGAGGGTATCGCAATAAAGATAGCCTTCCTCAACATCATGGAGGGATAAAAAGATGGTTTTTCCTTCTGCTGCTAAAGACTTTAGATAAGACATGATTTCGTGTGTATGGCTTTCATCAAGATGGCTGGTAAGCTCATCCAAAATCAAAATGGGTGTTTTTCTAAGAAGTGCTTGTACAAGAAGAACACGCGCTTTTTCGCCAGAAGAAAGTGTTTGAAAGTTTTGATTGTGTAAAGATTCAATCTTCAATTTCTTTGATAAGATCTCTATGTCGCCCCTATCTTTTGAAACGATAGAGAGTATTTGTGTGACGGTGAGGGGCCAATGGCATATAGGCTCGGCGGGTACATAGGCACACAATTGGGAAAGTGCGTTAGGCGAAAGTTGCTTCATATTTTTATGGTTAAATAAAATGGTGCCTGTGTAAGAAGCGTGAAGCCCTGCAAGCGTGCGAAGGAGTGTTGTTTTTCCTGACCCATTAGGCCCCGTTAATCCAACGAGGTGGCCTGGCATAAATGAACCAGTATAGGCGCTAAGCACGTCTTTTTGATCAATGGTGAGAGAAAGATTATGAATATGGATCATGTTTTGTCTTACCCTTTTTTAGAAGAAGGTAGAGGAAAAAAGGTGCACCTAAGAAAGAGGTCACGACACCAATTTTTATTTCACTACCAATTGAAAGAAAACGCACCCCAATATCTGCCAAAAGGCATAGAACAGCACCACTGAGTGCTGAGGGGATAAGCAGATCACTTGGCTTTTACTTTTAAGATTTGTCGAAGGATATGGGGGTGATGAGACCCACAAAACCAACAATACCACCCAAAGACACAATAGGCCCCACAATTAAGGCAATGCCAATAATCAGCTTTTTTTGAACAGTGGTGATGGCATGGCCCATGTTATGGGAAAAATCTTCCCCAAATGAAAGCGTATCAAGAACATGGCGGTCACGATAAATGATCCAGAATCCAATGACGACAGGCAAAACGGCCCATAAAACTTTGTCTAGGGGTTGATCGCTGAAAGAGCCTAATAACCAAAACATGATTTCAAGGCTTTTATAAGGGTTCTTTGAAAAGTTAAGGACGAGAGCGGTGAGCGCACTGAGGAAGCTATTGAGCGCAAGCCCCACAAGAATGAGGCGTAGCGTGTCTTTATTTTTTGAAACAGCTTGATGCAGAAACAGTGTGGTGACTATTGCCCCCATGATGCCAAGGAAAGGAATGGTAGCGAGTGAGAAACCCAAGCTTAACGCAAGGACAGCTGAAAGAGATGCCCCAGATGATACGCCAATAAGCCCAGGGTCTGCGAGCGGGTTCCTTAAAAAACCTTGAAGGGCTGCCCCGGTGACGCCAAGCCCGGCCCCTGCAAGTACGGCCAAAAGGGTGCGGGGTAATCGAAGGTGTGCTAGCGCAAACCAAAAAATATCTGTTTGGACCCATAAACTTTGCCAAGGGATATTGCCCACGAATAAAGAAGTAAGCATGAGGCCAAAAAGCGCCATCAGAATCACAACAAAAAACGAGGACTGCTTCATTGTGTGGCCTTTTCAATTTGCGTCATGAGGGCGAAGAGTGCATCCGGATATGGGGTGAGTGTCGTGGATTGTTGTATCTGATGAAAATGTGTTTTCTTCGCCATGGTTTTCCAGAAAGGTGTGTTTGGTTGTGGCTCGGTATAAAAAATGTACTGTGGCCCGTATACCAAAATTTTTTCTAAAGATAAATATTGCCAGCCAAGATAAGGTGGCATCTCATAACCCATTTTGGTGAGCAACTCACCAAAGAGTGTTTTTTGACCGGGTGCATGACGGTGCCCCGTGAAAAGAAGTATTTTAGACCGCTTCTTTTTTTGAATGCATTTAATTTTTTGAAGCCATGCCGTTCTTTTTTGGGGCTGATTAAACACCCGTGTTAGATATTCAATTTGTTCTTTCAGGGCTTGAATAGAAGTAGGTGCTTCTAGCAAAATAACCCTTGCCCTTTGTTTTTTTTAAAAGTTTTTCATGTAAAGGAGAGATGGGCCGATATCCAATGATCAAGGTGATGTTGGGATCTAAAAAGTCTTCTATATTGCCCCGATGTGTCGGGATATTTTGCGCTTTCTGATGGAGGAAGGAAAATTGGGGCATCTGTGCAAGATAGCTGACAGCATGAATATTTTCTTTCGCACACAAACCAAGCACCCATTGATCAGCTGCCAAATCAAGGGACAGAACGCGCCCATAGGTTGATCCTGCGATGAATACAATAAAGCTAATAATAAATTTGCGTGCCCACATAAAAAAATTTGTCCAGGTGTTTGAAAATAATAAGTTTCCGTATAGCGTGCATCAAACAGATTATCAATGCGCCCAAACAGTTTTGCTTGATCATTTAATCTGTATTCCGCGGATAGATTTGCTTTGGTATAGGCATGGAGTGTATGCCCTTGACTTTTTTCGTTGACCGATAAAGGCGATCTCACTCTTTAACGATAATGTTTCATTGGGATTGAAAGCTGAGGTAAGGGTTATTTTATGTTTTGGAAACTCTGTATTCGTTCGGGGTGATTTTAAGTTAAAGTTTGTATAGCCATAACTTGCCTCGTGGCACCATCTCTTTGATGGTGTGAGTGTAAGTGTTGTTTCAACCCCAGATACATGACTTGATCCGGGTATGTTCTGATTTTGAAATTGCCCGCCAGACACAGAGGTTGACTGAATCATTTTCTTAACGCGTGTCCAAAAAGGTTTCACTTTTTAATGCGGTGTGTGTGTCAAACTTTTTCCATAAAAACAACATCAAAGGTTTGGCTTTCTTCAGGGCGCAAATGCGGATTGGCACGAATGTACTGATCATTCACATGCAAATCATAGAGTGAGGGATTGAGATAGCCTGTGCGCATACCCAAAGCGATGCCTTTTGTTTTTTCAGCCCATTCGGTGCCCATGGAATAGGTTGTGATTTGACCAAACTTTTGATGGTGGTTATAGCGGAGCCCCCATGCACAGATAGGGCGGGGTGATGTGGTGCTGGCATAAAAAAACCAGCATGACTTTTGTTAATATTTTCTTGCTTAAAGGTATCTTTTTGTAAGGTGTCAAAGTCAATTCCAGCAAGCCCGGTTATCAATGTTTTGTGTGTGAGGTGATGGTCAGCTTGGTAATAAGCTCCATAGTTTCGAAGTTCTGAAGATGATGTCCCAGCGCTTTTCACTTTGTTTTGTGTCAAAAATGTTTGCAATTGATGGTGGGTTTTAATTCTTGTCGAGATATTTTAGCACCTAGTAAAGTAAGTCCTTGGCTGTAGGTGCCTTGGGGTTTTGGGGAAAAAGGGCCGGTAGGACCATTCGTATCATATTTGCTGTGTGCGGCCATGTGACGCAGTGTAAAGGAAAGTTGTTGTGGCCCACTTTGATGCGTCAAAGCCCCACAGATCCTTTTGTGCATGGGCACGCTCGCCATACATTCTTTGTGGGCCCCTTTGTGGAATGCCCTTTGTATTAAACCCATCTACATGAATGACGCTTGATGTGTGATCGTTGTGCGTGCCGTGCATGGTGTGAACATAGCCTGTATTGTGGCTGTCCCCCATCAGCGTTGTTTTGTGGAGGTGCTCTTTGGGAAAAGGTGTCCGCATGTTGACGGTGCCGCCAGTACTGCCACTGCCTTCAAATATGCCACCACTGCCGGGGGTGACGTTTGCAATTTCTAAGGTGTTGCTGAATAAAGACGATGCATCAATACTGTCTGATGCATCTCGCAGGGGAATGCCGTCAATTTTAAAGAGGGTGTGTCGACTGCTTTGCCCCCGAAAGCTGACACGTGTCATTTGGCCAGGGCCTCCCAGTTCGGTGAGGTGCAGGCCTGGTATTTTTTCCATGTTCGATTTTGTATCTTGAGGGGCGGCGGTGTCAGAAAAATTTTCATGACGCATGATAGCGCCTGGATTATGGCCCCAAATATCAACTGTTGGCGTGCTACATGCCAGACAGGTTCTTGGTATGACAGCAGAGAGTAAGGTGAGGAGATGTAACCCCCGCATATGTGCAACCCCATTGATGTTGTTTCAAAAAATCAGGTCGCATATGGAGGTGATCCACATAGATTTCATCCCACCGATTCAATCTAGGACACTGGTGCAAAGGCAGGTCTCCTGGCTTAACTTTATGGGCACAAACGATCTTCCCGAAATATTCAGTGATTGGGCTTAAAGCCCGTGTTTGCGCCAAAAGTTTTTACAGTTGCAGGGGGCAGCTGGGGATTGACACCCATTCCCTTTTGTTAAAACCTTCACATGAGAAGATTCTCAAAAAAATACGAATTTTTCAAGAGGTTTTATTATGTGTAAGCCTGTTTATCTCTAGGCTTCTTATTTACAGTCTGCAGTGAATTGAGAAAAAAAAGAGTTTTTACATCAGCACTGCTATTTTTTTCTCTTCTACTTAACAAAGTTCCGCAAAGCATTCATTGATTGGATATACGGAAAAGGGCCTGTGCTGAATCGAGAAACACCAAGGCCAGAAAATTGTTTCACTTCTTCAATTGATGAAACCATTACATTCACCGGCAAAAGAGATTGCTGGCAAAGAGATTTGATTAATTTCGGATCTTTGAGGCCTGGTACGAATAGTCCGTTCGCACCTGACTTGTGATAGTCTTTAGAACGCACTATAGCTTCTTCCAGCAATTTAGGATGATCTTTATCATTATTTCGAAAGAAAATATCTGTTCTGGCATTAATGAATAGAGGTCTTTGACTCTGCTCAGCGATCAGTCTAATCTCTTTAATGCGTCTAGATTGCTCTTCAATTGAACACAAATGTCCCGGAGATTTAATAATTTGGTCTTCAAAATTAATGCCGACAACGTTTGTTTTTAGTAAAGAGGCAATATTACATTTTAATTTTTCTAGATTTCCCTCACAATAGCCAGCTTCTATGTCAGCAGAAACGGGTATGTTTGAAGATTTGACAATAGCGCTAATTGCCTCAAGCACTTTGTCATAAGGAATTGTTTCACCGTCTTCAAAACCGCATGATTGGGCAATCGCCCAGCTAGATGTAGCAATTGCCAGGATGTTAGGTTTTGTATCTAGAAGTGTTCGTGTGCTACCTACATCTCACACATTTACCAAAACTAAAGGTTGGTTAGGGTTATGCATTTTAGAAAATAATTCAAATTGTTGATGTATATCCATTGTTACTACCTATTTTTCTAAAAGTGGTTTTCTAAATCTAACAAATTCATGTTTTTTTCGATATTTCGATGGAAACATAGCATGCGTGATTAGCAAAGGTAAGTTTTTATTCCAGACAATAAATATTGATTTTTTTTATAAAAACACCTATATATGTCTCATACATCCTTTTCATTTTGCGAAGGTGGGCCCTTTGGCCCGCCTTTTTGTTTAAGTAAGAGGCTTTTTAAGAGGAAAAAATGATTACATCACTAAATAAAGAAGCGCTACAAGTTGCAGAAGCTGTTGCACGTGAGAAAGATATCGATCCAGAAGAAGTTCTGATTGCCATGGAAGAGGCCATCCAGAAATTGGCACGTACAAAATATGGTGTTGAAAACGATATCGTTGCGCAGATTGATCGCAAATCGGGAGAGGTAACCATTGAACGTCGCCTGACTGTTGTGGAAGAAGCCTCCGAAGAATCGGCCAAAGAGATTTTGATTTCTGACAAGCGTGTGCAAGAACAAAACCTTAAGGTGGGCGATGTTATAACAGAGCCTTTGCCGCCAATTAATTTTGGACGGGTAGGTGCACAAGCGGCACGCCAAGTGATTTCAAGCCGCGTACGTACAGCTGAGCGGAAAAAGCAATATGAAGAGTTTAAAGACAAAATTGGCGAAATTGTGAGTGGTGTTGTAAAGCGCCTTGACTATGGAAACTATATTATCGATGTAGGGCGCACCGAATGCATGTTGCGTCGTGACGAAAGCATTCCTCGGGAAATTTTGAAGCCAGGTGATCGGGTGCGTTGTTTCGTAATTGATGTGCGTGAAGAAACGCGTGGACCACAAATCTTCCTTTCGCGGTCACACCCTGACTTTATGGCGAAACTTTTTTCTCAAGAAGTGCCTGAAATTTATGATGGCGCCATTGAAATTTTATCTGTTGCGCGTGACCCAGGAAGCCGTGCAAAATTGCTGTACGTTCTAAGGACAGCAGTATTGATCCTGTTGGTGCCTGCGTAGGTATGCGCGGGAAGCCGTGTTCAGGCTGTTGTAAATGAGTTGCAAGGTGAGAAAGTAGATATCATCTTATGGTCGCCTGACTTGGCAACATTTATTGTGAATGCTTTAACACCTGCTGAAATTACAAAAGTGGTGTTAGATGAAGATCAAAATGCTGTTGAAGTTGTTGTGCCGGAAGACCAGCAGAGTTTAGCGATTGGTCGTCGTGGTCAGAATGTGCGTCTTGCGTCTCTTCTTACCGGGCTTGAAATGAGCATTATGACAGAAGCCGAAGAATCAGAACGTCGCAATGAAGAATTTTCTGAAAAGACAAAAACGTTCATGGCAGCATTGGACGTAGATGAAGTGATTGCCCACCTTTTGGTTGTTGAAGGGTTTGCTTCTCTTGAAGAAGTTGCAAATGTGGATGAAGCAGAGTTAGCAAGCATTGAAGGTTTTGATGAAACCCTTGCAAGTGAGCTTAAAAAGCGTGCGACCACCTTCATGAAAGCACGTGAAAAAGAACTGAAAGAAAGCTGTAAGAAACTTGAGATTTCAAAAGAAATCATGGACTTTGATGGTCTTTCTCTTGAAATAATTGAAAAATTGGGGCAGAACAGTGTCAAGACTTTGGATGACTTGGGTGACCTTGCGTCTGACGAGTTGATTGAGATTGTTGGTGAGAAGGCACTGAGCATGGAACAAGCAAATGAAATTATCATGCGTGCCCGGTCTCATTGGTTTGAGTGATTGGTAACAAACAGTGAGAGTTGAGATATGTCTGACAAAAGCAACGAACAAAATGGGCAAGAGAAGAAGCCCTTAACGCTTTCTAAAAAAATCTCTCTAAAAGATTTAGAGGAGACACGTGGGGGCCGTTCGCCTTCTCGTGGTGGGGGACGTACAGTTCTTGTTGAAATTAAAAAAAGTCGATCTCAAGGAGACACCAAGAAAACAGGTGGTCCTGCCACGCGGTCATCGGGGTTGCGCGCATCAACACCGTCTTTGACACCTAAAGCTGAAAAACAAGCTAAATTCTCTGCTGCAGAAGCAGTGTCTGATGTGGATACTTTGGACAGATCTTTAACGACTGATGAGCGAAAAGCACGCCTTAAAGCGTTAGAAGACGCAACAAAGTTTGTTGAAGCGCAAGCGGCTCAATTCTCAGAATCATCTAAAAAAGCCGCAGAGCTGCGCCAGCTTGAAGAAGAAAAGAGGCGAGAGCGCGAAGCTTTGCTTGCAGCGGAAAAAGCTGAAGAAGAAAAAGCAGCACTTGCCGCCCAAGAAGAGTCGGAATCATCATCTGCCACCACTGAAGACGAAAATAGTGCACACCATGTGCAGCGCAAGTTCAAACCTAAAGACGATGATGCGCCCCAGAAACCTGTGCCTGCGAAGCGCCATAACGAACGGCGCATGACAAAAATTACGGTTGCAGATGTATTATCGGACGAAGATGGATCGTATCAAAACCGACGCACGCGCAGTTTAACGTCTATACGCCGTGCCCGTGAAAAAGAGCGCCTTAAAATGCAACGCGCCAACATGACGGCGGAAAAAATTTCAAGAGAAGTACAAATTCCTGAAGCCATTACAGTGCAAGAACTTGCAAACCGTATGGCTGAAAAAGGATCAGATGTTATTAAAGTTCTGATGAAAATGGGGACGATGGTGACAATCACACAGTCGCTTGATGCAGATACAGCCCAGTTGGTTGCAGAAGAAATGGGCCACAAGGTGAAACGTGTTTCTGATGCAGATATTGAGGATGTATTGATTGAAGCAGAAGATAACCAAACAGATCTTCTGCCACGCCCACCTGTTGTAACAATTATGGGACATGTTGACCACGGGAAGACATCTTTGTTGGATGCCTTGCGCACAACAGACGTTGTATCGGGTGAATCAGGTGGTATTACGCAGCATATTGGGGCCTATCAAATTGGACTGCCTTCAGGTGGTAAAATCACATTCATTGATACGCCTGGCCACGCAGCCTTTACTGAAATGCGTTCGCGTGGGGCCAATGCAACAGATATCGTGGTTTTGGTGGTAGCTGCAGATGACGGCATTAAAGACCAAACTGTTGAAGCGATTCACCATGCTAAAGCGGCAAAAGTGCCGATCATTGTAGCGATCAACAAAATTGATAAACCTGACGCAAACCCTGATCGTGTGCGCCAAGAATTGATGCAACATGAAATTTTCCTTGAGGAATTAGGTGGTGATGTTCTGTCTGTGGAAGTATCTGCATTGCAAAAACGAAACCTTGATAAACTGAAAGAGACCATTCTTTTACAAGCTGAGATGATTGACTTGAAGGCAAACCCAAATCGTTTGGCGATGGGAGTTGTGGTTGAGTCGCGCATGGAAAAAGGTCGTGGCCCTGTGGTGACAACATTAATTCAAAAAGGCACGATCAAGGTAGGAAGCTTCTTTGTGGCGGGTTCTGAATGGGGCCGCGTGCGTGTGCTTATGGATGACCATGGTAATAGCTTGAAAGAAGCTGGTCCTTCTACCCCGGTTGAAATTATTGGATTTAACAGCTTACCGGAAGCAGGCGATGTTTTCTCTGAAACAAAAGAAGAAAGCAAAGCGCGTGAAATTGCCGAGTATCGTGCCCATAAGAAAAAAAAAAAGCGTGCGGCATTCCTTGACAAGAAAAAGATGGATAACCTTTTTCACAAACAAGGGCGACTTTAAAGAACTGAATGTTTTGATCAAAGCAGATGTTCAAGGTTCGGTGGAAGCCATTTCTTCAAGCTTGAAAAAACTATCGACAGAAGAAGTATCTGTGCAAATTTTGCACAGTGGTGTGGGGATGTAAACGAAACAGACGTCTCTTTGGCCAATGCGTCTAATGCTTTGATTTTCGCCTTTAACGTAAAAAGCAAATAGCCAAGCCCGCGATCTGGCACAACGAGAAGGCATCGAGCTTCGACACTATACCATCATCTATGATGTGATCGACACAGTGAAAGAGTTGATGGGTGGATTGCTGTCACCAATTGTGAATGAAAAATATGCAGGTCGGGCAGAAGTGCGGAAAATCTTTAAAATTTCTCGTTTGGGTCATGTGGCAGGGTGCTATGTGTCTGATGGCTTTATCAAGAAGAATGGTAAAGTGAAGCTGCTGCGGGATAAACAAGAAATTTTCTCGGGCAAGATCAAAACCCTGAAACGTACTACAGATGAAGCCAAAGAAATTAAAGCTGGCTTCGAGTGCGGTATTTTATTAGATGGGTTTAATGATATTCTTGAGGGTGATATCATTGAGTGCTGGGAAATTGAAAAAAATCGCACGCACCTTGTAATTGGGTACGCTATAACAGAGAGAGACCATGATTGATCACTTTATAAATAACCCCATCACATTTGGGGTTTTGGCTTTATCCTATCTTGTTGGGTCAATTCCTTTTGGATATCTCTTAACACGGCTTTCAGGCAAGGGCGACATTCGTGATGTGGGATCAGGTAATATTGGGGCAACCAATGTGCTGCGTACAGGTAATAAACTGATGGCATTGCTTACCCTTTACTTGATGGGGCAAAGGGTTTTTAGCTGTTCATTTCGCCCATCGCTATCAAATTCAAGACTGGGCAGCAGGTGCTGTGATGCTGGGGCACATGTTTCCCATATGGCTTAAGTTTCGTGAGGGGGCAAGGGCGTTGCCACTTATGGGGGCATTTTGTTTGGGCTTTCTGTGCCGTTGGGCGCACAAGCCGTTTTGGCCTGGCTTTCGTTTTTGGTTATTTTTTGGATATTCTTCCCTTGCAGCACTTTTAGCTGCCATTCTTGTGCCTGTTACCGTTTGGTTGTGGAGTTATGGAGAACCTCTTTTATATACAACATGTGTATTAGGCGGGTTTTTGATTATAAAGCACTATGAAAATATTGTGCGCCTTCTGAAGGGGACAGAGCCTAAGGTAAGGAACAAGGGCTAGGCACGAAACCCTGTTAAAAATCAGTCCACTTTTTCCCGAACTGTTCTTTTAATGTTTTTTCTGGAATTTCTTGGCAAGATCTTTCTTTCTGCTGCCCTAATTGAAAAGGCCCATAGCTCAGGCGAATCAGTCGATTCACTGGATAGCCCAAGTGTTCCATGACACGTCGAATTTCTCTGTTCTTGCCTTCCTTTAAGGCCACTTTCAGCCAATAGTTTGCACTTTGATTTTGTTGATCTTCAAGCACAGCATCGATAGACCCATACTGAATACCATCAACAGTGATGCCTTCTTTAAGACTGGCTAACTTTTGGGCTGAAGGTTTGCCGTGCACCCGTATTTTATAGCGACGCACCCACCCTGTGGCAGGCAGTTCCATGTACCGTGCCAAGGTACCCGAGTTGGTCAATAAAAGAAGCCCTTCCGAGTTATAGTCGAGACGCCCAACAGAAATGACGCGCGGTAAATGAGGATAGTGCGTTTCAAGGGTTTGAAAAATTGTTTTGCGTTTCTGTGGGTCGTTGTGACTGCATATTTCACCCTTGGGTTTATAGTATTTCCACAAGCGGGGCAGGTCAGCTTTGGGGAGTGGTTCACCATCTACCAAAATGGTATCAGCTAATGTGACATTCAGAGCGGGAGACGTAATAACTTTGCCATTGACCATCACTCTTTTTTGAAGAACCAAGGCTTCTGCTTCGCGTCGCGAGCAAATGCCTGCCCGTGCAAGGCGCTTGGCAATACGTTCAGAGGGAAGCGCATCAGCAGGCATGAACAAAAGCCTTGAAGATTTTTTCATCAATGGGGCCGACTTTATATTCTGGGTGCCACTCTACCCCCAGGCAAAAGCGTGCAGAGGGATATTCAATGGCTTCAATGATGCCGTCTGGGGCGACACCTGATATCACAAGACCTTCGCCAGGCTTTTTAATGGCTTGATGGTGAAATGAGTTCACAGCAATCTTTTCAACACCGCCCCCAATTTTGGAAAGAAGGGTGTTTGGTTCAATCAGTACATCATGGGCAGGGCGGCCCACATCTGCAATTTTTTGCATATGGTTTAAGGTGCCTTCGCATTCTGTTTGAATGTCTTGGTAAATGGTGCCTTTAAAGAAAAAATTCAAGGCCTGCATGCCGGCACAAATCCCTAATATGGGGATATCTTTTTTTAAGGCAGCTTGAATCAAGTCAAGGTCGAACCGCGAGCGCTGATGCATAATTTTAAGATTGAGATCGGGGTTTATTGACCCACCAAAAAGGGCTGGGTCATAGTCATTTCCCCCCGTTAAAAGAAGACCGTCAATTTTATCAATATAAGGACCTACATCATGTGTGGTAGGGGGCAAGATAAGAGGAATGGCTCCATGCTGAGTGAGGGGTGATAAATAGTTTTCACGTACAGCATGATAGGGAAATATAGAGTACCCCCCACCTTTTTCTTCAAAGTCTGCATTCACACCGATAATCGGTTTTTTCATTTTTTTTTCCATGTTGTGCCAGTTGATGTGTCTTCTAGAAGAATACCTTTTTCCTTTAGCCTATCACGGATAGCATCGGCTTCTTTAAAATCTTTATTTTTTTTGGCTTGGTGGCGTTTTTCAATCATATCTTCAACCCAAAGCACATCATCGTTTTCTGTGCCTTTAAACCAGTTTTCTGTTGTGGATTCAAGAAGACCCAACAAATTTGCAGACGCCTTGAAGTTGCATTGAAGTGTTTTCTTTTGAGAGAGATCTTTTTCTTTATGAATATCAGATACCATTGTATGCAACTGAGACAGGGCCTCAGGAATATTCAAATCATCTTTAAGGCACTTCAGAAAGGTGTCGGACACAGTACCAGATTCGTCAGGGCATCCTTCAAGTGCGGTATAAAAACGGTCGAGAATAGCGGCACTTTGCACAGCCACTTCAGGGCGCCAGTCAAGCGGTTGGCGATAGTGGGCAGATAATAAGGTTAGACGTATGGCTTCACCTGTATAAGTTCCTCTTAGTTCTTCAACAGTGAAAAAGTTGCCCAATGATTTTGACATTTTTCACCATTCACAATGAGATGACCGTTATGCATCCAATAGCGTGCGAAAGGCGACCCATCATGGCAACATTCACTTTGGGCAATTTCATTTTTTCATGGTGGGGGAAAATCAGATCAATACCGCCCCATGAATATCAAAAGTTTTACCCAAGTGTTTTTTGGCCATGGCAGAGCATTCAATATGCCATCCAGGGCGTCCGCGTCCCCAGGGCTGTCCCACCCAGGCTGTGTGTCGTCAGACGGTTTCCATAAAACAAAGTCTTGGGGTTTTTTTTATAAGGGCTACTTCAACCCGGGCGCCACTGATTTGATCATCTAAATTCAGCCTTGAGAGTTTGCCGTACGCACTGTTCTTCGCCACATCAAACAACACATGCCCATCCTTTTCATAGGCAAATTTCTTATGTATAAGATCTTCAATGATCTGAATCATTTCATGAATATGTTCAGTTGCTTTGGGGTTTTGGTGGGCGGCAGTGCGCCAAGGGCCGCCATATCTTCGTTATAAAACCGTGTATTTTCTGTGGTGATGTGTTGAATGGAGACCTTCTTTTTAGCGGCGGCAGTCATAATTTTATCATCGATATCCGTAATATTGCGGACGTATGTGACGGTTCCATAAAGGTGTTTCAACATACGAAACAATACGTCAAAAACCACAACAGGGCGGGCATTTCCAATGTGTGCACGGTCATAAACGGTGGGCCCGCAGACGTACATTTTACATGGTTCGGATCAAGGGGCGTAAATGGTTCTTTTTTCTGCTGAGAGAGTTATAGAGAATCATTTTGACAACGCTTGTTCTATTCGTGCTCAGGCGCGTGCAGGGCCCATTAATTGTAAAATTGTTTTCAATTCGGGCCCATGATCTTGTCCTGTAAGGGCCCGACGTAGCGGCATAAATAGCCCTTTCCTTTGCGCCCTGTCTTTTCCTTAAGCGCATCTACCCATGTTGTCCATGGGTTTTTTCTTCCCAGGTCCTTCAGGCAAAAGAGACAAAGCTGTTTCAATAAAAGAATGGTCTTCTTCTGCACTGAATGTGGACACATCACCACAGCACACATCCCACCATGTTTTGATATCGTCAAGTCGTGTTAAGTTTGCACGCACACCTTCCCAAAAATCTTGTGTTATTTCGGAAAATTGAAGGTGCTTTTTGACATCATCAAAACTGAGATTATGAATCAATTTTGTATTCAGCTGTTCAAGGGTTTCACGAGAAAACTTAGGGGTTGCTTTTGAAAATTTTGAGATGTCAAAGCTTTCAATCAAGCTTTGAAGGTTTGAAAAAACATCAACAGAATCTGAGGTGCCTATTTTTCCAAGAAGGCTGTTTACAGTCATGGGAAGAATCCCTTGGGCCCGAAAGTCGCGAATACTTTGTGTGCCCAGCCTTTTAGAAAGCTGCTCGCCCTTCATGCCTTGCAATAAAGATAGATGGCCAAATGTAATATTGTGGCTAAGCCCAATGGCCTCCCAAAGTTGTACTTGAACAGCTGTGTTAGAGAGGTGATCTTCACCCCGTAAAATATGGGTGATGCCCATATCCATGTCATCCACAACAGATGCCAAGGTATAGAGAGGAATGCCATCTTCTCGAATGAGTACAGGGTCGCCTAGATGCTTCCCTTCAAACTTGATGTGTCCCCGAATGAGGTCGTTCCATTCGATAAGATCATCTTGTATCAAAAACGCCAATGGGGTTTGCGCCCTTCTGATGCGTATGCTGCTTTTGGGCATCTGTTAGCTTGAGTGCTGACCGGTCATAGAGAGGCGGTAATCCTTGGGCTGCTTTTTGCTTGCGTTTCACTTCTAACTCTTCAGTGGTTTCATAGCAGGGATAGAGGCGCCCACTTTTTTTAGGGTTTCTGCAACAATGTGATATCGATCCATTCTATCTGACTGTTTTTCATAAGCATCGAAATCAAGCCCAAGCCAAGCCATATCTTCTAAAAGGGCGGTTTCATACTTTTCTTCACTGCGGGTATAATCGGTATCATCAAGGCGCAGTAAAATTGGCCTTTATTGGCCTTGGCAAAAAGCCAGTTAATTAAAAGGGTACGGCAGTTGCCGACATGAATATAACCGGTGGGGCTGGGGGCAAAACGTAATTTCATTTTTTTGTCTTTAGTTTTCTTTTTTTCCTGTGTAGTCTTGCAAATTTTTAAACACTTTCTTTGTCACCCAAGCGTGATAGCTTGCCATGAATAAAAGATAGGGAATAAACACAAGTATTTGATATTGTGTGTTTAATTTTTGCATTAAAATCGCGCCTATTCCTTGTAGCACAGCCATTCCTAAATGGAAATATGTGACTTGTGCGTGGCTGTATCCCAGACGATTGAGCAGCTGAAATAAATGTGTGCGGTGGGCCAACCAAAAGCTTCACGTCGCCAAATGCGGCGGATCACTGTCATACTGACATCATAAATAAAAGAAAAGAAAAGAAGGGGTACGGTATATACAGAAAAATTCATCGTTGAAGCGTGCGCTTCTTGACTGGGGATCAAAAGCAGCACTGCCCACAGCAGCCCAATGAATTGGCTGCCCACATCACCCATGAAAATTTTGCTTTTGGAAAATTAAGAAAGAAAAAAGCCTAATGTTGCAACGCCTAAGCAAAAGCTTACATAAAACAAGGCAATTTCATTTAGAAAAAACGCAATCGCTGCACAAAAAGAAACAGCTAATAATAGAGGTGCCACTTGCAAGGCCATTTAGGCCATCCATGAAATTAAAAACGTTTATAAAAAATATAATCCAGAAAAACCCAAGAATACTGCCAAGTGTGCCTAACTTAATAATGCCCAAAGGGGTGGGTAAAATGCTGAGCTTAAGGCCGGCACCAATCACGAATAGGCCAGCTATTATTTGAACAATTAATTTTTGTGCAGACGAAAGACGTCGCACGTCATCGATCAGCGACACAAGTACGGTGAGGAGGGCGCCAACGGTTAATAGAGCCAGCTTCACTGTGGAAACATGGCCTAGTTTTCCTTGCGTATACAAAACACCCATGCCAAAGAAAAACCTATAATAATGCCCACCCCCCGCTTTTAGGGGTGATTTTTTGGTGGGATGATCGTCTGATGGGCACATCATGAATGCCCACACGAATCATGATTAAGGTGGCTATATAAGACAAAACAAGAATGGCAATACCAAGGGAATGAATGAAAGATCGGGTAGTTGTGCCTTCATTTTTATAATCCTCCCATTCTTAAAATGTGCATCCACTCTGTATCGCGTACAGGTGACACAGATAAGCGCGCTTGTTTTAACAGGGCCATATTTTGAAGGGCCTCTGTTTCTTTGATTTTTGTAATGTAACGGGCTTGGGCATATCTTTTTGGGCGGCCACATCGACACACACAAATTTTCCAGATGGATCTGTTGGATCAGGATAGTGTGTTTTTACAACCTGAATGATGCCCACAATTTCTTTGCCTTCGTTGGAATGATAAAAAAAACCTTCATCTCCTACCTTCATAGATTTCATGAAGTTTCGCGCTTGATAGTTACGTACGCCATCCCAGGGCTCGCTTTTTACGGATTTTTGCTGTTGCCACGACCATTTATAAGGTTCAGACTTTAAGAGCCAATATTGCTTCATTAATTTGATGTTCCTTAAATTTCCCTATAAGTTAAAAGAGTAAAGTTTATCGGGGACAAATAAACGTGGTTTTAAAACGAATCTCTGTTTTCTTAGGGTTGTTGTGCATGAGCATATCTCTTGTGCGTGCAAATACTTCAATGATGGGCGCATGCCAAACCATATCCCCCTATGCTTGCCGTGGTGCCCAAACTTTTCAACATCTTATCCAAGACGCATGTTTGAATGAAAAAAAATATAGGGCTGTGTGCGTGCACAGCTTCTGTGAGGCGAATTGTGCCATGTCGCCGTGCATTAAAGGAGACATAGGCAGGCTTTGTCGCATCTATTGTCGTGATGTCGTTTTATCGGATCCAGAGCGTGCAGAGAAAATGAAACGTTGCTTAGTGGCAGAACAACCTGTTGAAAATCGCTCTACACTGAAAAGTGGTTTATCTGGTTCAAATGATTATGAAGACTTTAATACACTGAAAAAAATATGCAGGCAAAGAGATGTGCTTTTTCATGTGGACGGTTTGCACTTAGGGTCGAGCGGTATTGTCACTATCGCCCATTTTAAAGAAAACATTGATCGTGCCATTCATTTAACAACTGTTATTAACCAAATTTTAAGAAAAATTGTACATGGGGTGGGAGTGTCTGGTGTTGAAATGCAAGCAAAGGTGCATCTTGAAAAATCAGATGAGCATGCGCAATACTTTGCCAATGTGACGGGTAACTTTGTTCAGCTTTGTAAAGAGCTTAGAGAAGTGGTTGATCTTGGGCAAGTGCAAAAAAAAGAAGGCGGCGCCCCAGATCGCTTTACGTTTGGGGGGACGCAAGAGATTCACCAACGGTTGATGACATTAATGGCAGAACGGGACCACCTGTTTTCTGTGCACAGTGTTACGGTGCCAGATGGCGCTATTGTACGTATTACAGACTTTATGAAAAATGTGCAGCGTGCGACGGCTTTGTCTTACAACATAAACCGCGTTTATGCATACCTTGGCAAAGCCAATGTGCTAACGACTGCTGAGAAAGCCCGCTTTTTAGCATCCAACAAGCGTGTGGTTTTATTTGTAGATGATGTTTATACGCTTCAGAAAAAAAATAAAATACTGATTCAAGCCTTGGCCAAGGGTGAAACGTATCGCCCCTAAGAATTGATTGGTTAAAAAGTTGACCAATCTCATATACCCAGATAAAATTAAAATAATCATTAAATCAGGGTGGTGTTATATGTGTAAGAAAATAAAATCTTTTATTTTAAGCGTTCTTTTTACAGCTTCTTTTTTTGTGCCTGAGACAGTGCACGCAAATGCGAGTCAGGGACCAGCTTTTAATCCCTACACAAGTTCTACAGGGGCGCAATATTCAAGATATACGGGAACACGATCACGTTTTTGCCGGTTGATGCGCGCATCAAGATGTAAAACTTTAGAAGGCTTCGAAAGATATTTGCGGAATGGATGTGTGAACGATGAAAATCGTGAAAGCCGGTGTTTGCAGACTTTTTGTGGCACAAACTGTGCAAGCTATCAGGGCTGCCCCACACCTGGCAGTCATTTGGCACAAGCCTGTCAAACGCATTGTCGTTTTGTAAATTTGGAAAACACAGCTGCCCAGAATCGTTTACAACAATGTGTGCAAGGGGCAATTTCTGTTGAAGCTGCACGACAAAAAGCAGCAGGACGTACGTATGATCGTGCAGAATTGCGCGCTTCGCGCCAACAACAACGTGGTAGCGAACGTGAAGCAAAGAAATTAATTAGTGAATTGAAACGCGCAACAAGTCGTCGTGACAGTTTGTTCTTGTCATCGCGCCGCCCGCGTTCAACAACACTAAGACGCTTTGTGACATATGTTACAGATGCGGCTGGGCTAACGCGTACGATTCAATCGATTTACCAAAGCTTGCAAAACAGTGGCCATGGCCCTGAATTTATGAAGCAAGCCCGCGGCATTGTGAACCAGTCAGACCTTGTTGCGCAACAATTTATAAATGAAGTTGGCTTTCTTTATGGTGAAGTTCAGAAACTTCAAGGTGTGTTGCGTGGCCAAGGGCAGGCTGTGCTGTCAGCGCCAATGAGGCCTTCAAGTGATGGCTATGTAAACGTCGATGAAAATGGCGCACCAAGAGTACTCCCAAGAATGGGCAGATCTGCTCCGGTTGCCCAGATGGGCGTAACAACACTTACACCTGATGGTAGGATTGTGCGTGGAGATGGCTATGTGAATGAGCAGCCGCCCCATATTCACGGTATTAGAAATAATATTAAAAATGAGAGAACCTGGCTTCGTCCAGGTTTTTTATGCTTGAATTTTTTAGTGGTAAAGTGGCTCCCCGAACTGGACTCGAACCAGTGACCCAATGATTAACAGTCATTTGCTCTACCAACTGAGCTATCGGGGAATAACTTGATTTTATCAGAACTTATCCAAAAAATCCAGGGGTTTTGGAGGCCGGGACCGGAATCGAACCAGCGTACAAGGAGTTGCAGTCCTCTGCATAACCACTCTGCCACCCGGCCAAAAGTCTTAAAACATCATAAAGTCATATTTTGCAAAGGGCGTCAAGGGGCAGCACGTGGTTGCATTTTGAAAAAGAATTATGCACCATAGGAAAATATATATAAGGATTCCATGAAACAAAGCTTTAGCATTCATCATCAGAATATGATTAAGCGGCAAATTTTGCCGCATGGCCTGTTTGAAGAACATATCTTAGAAGCCTTTGAGAAACGCCTCGTTCTCTTTTTCTGCCAGAAGATAAAAAGATGGAAGCTTTTGTTGAGGACCCGATCTTTTAGAAGGGCGCCGTGTTGTGTATAAACCGCTTTCCTATGCTTTCTTGATGCAATTTTTACCGGTTGCAAAGGATAAAAACATTATGATTGTGGGGGGTAGCGTTGGATATGGGGCGGCACTTTTAAGCTATCAGGGTCGACTGTTTTTTTGCTTGAATCGGACGACCGTTATAACCAAGTGGCACAAGAAGGGTGTAAGCGCGCTGGTGTTGAAAATGTAGTGCTGTGCCAAGGCAACATGCGAGACGGTCTAAAGCGACAATCACCTTTTTGGTACATCGTTATGGAAGGAAGTGTTTCGTCCATCCCGGTGGCTTATTTTGAGCAGTTAGAAGAGGGGAGCCCCGGCGTATTTGCTGTAACGCATATTGATGGGCAAGGGCCGTGCTTTTGTCGCTTCTTTCAAAATGATAAAGGCACCATTGAGCGTGTGCCCCTTTTAAAGAAATACAGTTTGAAATGCCCGAGTTTAAAGAAAAGGAAAGTTTGTTTTCTAATGTCCATAGAAATTTCTGTTCAAGATTTTGCAAAATTGAGAAGCATGTTTTTATTCTTGACGTGCGCGAGCCTTGGGAATTAAAAAAGCATCTTTAAAAAAGCTTTCAATTGCCCGATGCAAGACCTATATAGCCAAATTCATGAGCTACCACAGGGTCAGATTGTTTACGTGTTGTGTCATCACGGTGTGCGTAGTTTGCGGGCAGCGCTTTATCTTCAAAGGAAGGGATTCAGGCGATCAGCATCAAAGGTGGCATTGATATGTATGCGCGCGAAATCGATGCATCTGTAGGATTTTATTAAAATATCTATTGCTCATAGAAAAAGGGGCTGCAAGGCCCTTTTCTTTGGTTTCTGATTGAGAAACTAGAAGCGAAGCTTCGTACCAATCACAACCACTGTACCGTGGTTGTTTCCGTTCAAACCGTCACGGTCACCATAGATATCTACACCGGTTGTTTGAAGCCCTGTTGCCGGAGAAATGGCTTGTGCAGGCGCGCGAAGTTTGAAGTGGTCAAGCTCAGCAAACGCAACCCAACCTGGGGCAACAACATAATCTAATGTCAACGTTGCGATGTCTGCTTTCGCTTTACCACCAATTACATCACGATATGTGTGTGTAGCCAACACCAAGGTTTGCATTACGTGCAAAGTCATAACCAATACCTAAGTCTACACCTTTTGTATTCGTGTAACTTGTTGGATTTGTTTGAGCAACACCATCCACAGTTGCCGCTTGCTTACGAATCCAAGATTTCTTGCGGTCGAAGTAGGACGCTGCAAACTGCCAGTTTTGGTAGTCAACAAGTGTACCAACCTGCCATGCTTTTGTGTCATGAT
Organism: Holosporaceae bacterium; assembly: GCA_022646525.1. Lineage (GTDB taxonomy): Bacteria > Pseudomonadota > Alphaproteobacteria > UBA7879 > UBA5542 > UBA5542. Next base: position 534,794 of record CP060261.1, read on the forward strand.
AGGTGTTTTGAGAGCCGCCGGAATTGGCCGCGATCGCATCACCTCTAGATTTTCCTGTATGGCCCACAACATATAAGCCAAAGTTACATTTTTGGAAAGCTTTGTTGTATGAAATGCCTCCACCAAGAAGGTTTGTAGAATAGGGGGCAATGCTGTTATTTCGCATAGTTGGGGTGGCGCCATTATTAAGTGTTGATCCACGACCTTCACGTCCACGCAATTTTGTGCTTGGTGTGAAGTCTAAACCGATTTGGAAACCCTTATACTCAGGAGATACCCAAACAAGTTTTGTTGCTTTGTCGTTCCTCGGTGCAATTGATGGGCGGAAATCAACGGCACGTGTTAGGTTGATAAGTTTGTCAAGATCGCCAGCTGAACCGCCAAGACCACCAAGAACGTCTGTACCAGAGTACATCATGTTTGATACAACACCTTCAGTGTCACCAAGCTTAAAACTTCCAAGCATATCGTGGTTACCGTATACATAAGCTTCTGAGATACGGTCTATACCTGTTTTTGCGCGGTCAAACTGAACCACACCAACAGCACCGTATGTCATGCCATTTGTTGCTTGTCCGCCAACGCTCATCACTAGGTTTCCTTTAGAAACAAAGTTTACTGCAGGGGCGTTTCCTTGAATACGAACTTTTTGATTCGTTCCAACACCGTATCCGGTGACGCTTCCACCAAAGCTCAAAGTTGGGCCTGATGTTACAGCTCTTCCTTCGTCTGCCGAGCAGGCGAGCGCAGTCAATGATGCACCAACGAAGAGCATACTTTTAAAGATTTTTTTCATAATTTACTCCTAAAAAATCAAAATAATTTTTCCTTCTCCTATAGGACCCTATTTCAAATGGGGATACAAGGCCTGCGGCGATGATATTAAAAACAAGAGAAATTCTGTTGCTTTAGGGCAACATCTTGTCTATGGTTGGGGGGCTGGATAGGTGCGCGGAAAGTCAGAAGGTGTGGGCGGTTTCAAAGGCCCGCGTTTGCCACACCCACATACAACACAAAGTAAAAGAAAAAGAAGCCCAATACGCATCATGTCTTCACCATACGCACTTTGAAGCCAAAATAAAACCCCAAATAATAAGGCCAAGCGTTTGATTCCATAAAAAGAATTGATAGCAAGCATGGGGGCTTAGGTTTTGAGTTTTTGTAATACGTGTGTAAATCCAGGGTGTAAGCAGCACAAGGCCCGCACATAAAAAAAAGTGCTGTTTAAGGGCGGCGGCTACACACAGACAAACTAGAAAGCCTGTGTAACAAAACAGTGTGAAGGGGTGGGCGTAGGCGTACCCTATTTTAAGGGCAGAGGATTTTACCCCATAGACAAGGTCGTCTTTATAATCCTGAAATGCATAGATAGTATCGTATCCAACCGTCCAAAACACGCACCCCACATATAGAAGGATAATTTCACTTGAGAGCTTTTCATGGTGCACAAGCCACCCCATCAGGCACCCCCAATTAAATATGATGCCAAGAAAAATTTGGGGCCAGTACGTATAGCGCTTGAGGAGGGGATAAATAATGATGGGGATCACAACTAAAACCCCCATCAATATAACCTGGCGATTAAGCTGAAACAAAATAATGCTGGCAAGCAGCATCTGTACGCAGAAAAAAAGAAAGGCCCGCTGTGTTGAAAGGTGGCCCATGGCAAGGGGGCGCAGCTTTGTGCGTTCTACGTGGGCATCCAGGCGCTGATCCCAAATATCATTGATGGTGCACCCGGCACCGCGCACAAGAACAGCGCCAATGATAAAGAGTGTAATGTGCTTTATACTGAATGTGGGCGCCCCTAAGCTGAGGCCCCACAGGGCAGGCAAAAGGCACAACCAAGTGCCAATGGGGCGGTGAAGGCGCATGAGATGCAGATACGGCAGCACTTTTTTGAAGAATGGTTGTATCAGAGGTGTTGGTTGCAATTCAGCCATATGTTAAAACCAAAAGAAAGCGTTATGACGAAAACTGATTTATATAAAACAGCTCCGCGACTTTATGTCCAGAACTCCTTGCACCCAGGCAAGGAGGTGGTTTTGTATGGGGCACAGGCACACTATCTTATCAATGTGATGCGCGCACCCAAGGGGCATATATTCGCTTGTTTAATGGTGTAGATGGTGAATGGGTGGGCACTGTTGAAGGCGTGACTAAGCGAGACATCTCTATTCATCTTAAGGAAAAAACCCATCAACAAGAAGTGTTGCCGTCTGTTGCCCTGTTTTTTCGCCGATTCGCAAACACCGGCAAGACTTTCTAATTGAAAAGGCAACAGAGCTGGGGGTTACGGCGCTGCACCCCATTTTAATGCACCATACCCAAATAAAAGCGATTAAAAAGACAAGGTAGAGGCGCAAGTGGTTGAGGCCAGTGAACAGTCAGAGCGCCTCACGGTGCCTGATGTGCATGCGCTTATTTCTTTTAAAGAGATGTTGGCATCATGGCCAAAGGATGCGCTGCTTCATGTGGGATGCGCGCGTCAAAGGTGCCCGTCTTTAATGTCTATTGCCCAAAAAAAATCTGTATCGGCAATACTGATTGGGCCCGAAGGCGGGTTTTCTGAGGCAGAGCTTAAGTTGTTAGCAGCAGCCCCTTTTGTGCGGTTTTTCAGTTTGGGCCGCGGCGTGTTGCGCGCAGAGACAGCAGCCCTTTCTGCATTGTCTTTTTTAAAGGGGTGCCGGGCGGAGGAATCATGATTAAGCAAGTTATTATTACGAAACTATCAAAGGCTTTTGACCCCATTCTATTAGAGGTGGTTGACCAGTCAGAAGCCCATGCAGGGCACTATCCAGGCGCGGCCGCAGGCGAAACCCACTTTAAAGTGACACTTGTGTCGGCTTTATTCGAGGGGAAGACCCTTGTTGAGCGTCATCAATGGGTGCATCGGGTGCTAAAAGACGAGATTCCTAAAATTCACGCTTTGTCTCTTATATTGCGCATACCTGACCAAATTTAACTGAAAGACATAAAAATATCTTCAGAGACTTGAAATTTCTTTTTTTTTATGATTAATTCATAAGTCTCAATCGTTTATGTTTAGGATTTTTTATGTTTTTGAAGTTGTTTAGTTTTTTAATGGTGTTTACGGCTTTTATCAATGTTAGGGCTGCAAGTCAGGCAGAGGCGGCAAGCCTCGAGGGGCAAGATATACCTCCACCGAAATCCCTTGTTTCCAAAAGAACAGAGCGTGTTCAAGGTTTCATAGACTCAAGATTTGAAGCTATTTCCCGAGACTCCTGTTCTAGATGGAAGCAGTCTAACGGGAAAAGGTGTTATCCAGATAACCCAGCATCTCGTGAGACAGATGAACATCTATATAGGCCTTGTGGATTTTCTGAAGAAGAAATCTTTGTTTCTATGATTCAGGGGGGTGTTAAAGAAGGGCGCACATTATTTTCGGCTATTGATGTGGGCGCGGGGCACTATGGTTGGGTTCGCCAAATGACCAAATGGAATGGCGCACTTGCGGAATTTTTAAAATCTGAAGAAGCTGCAGCGTACTCACCCCTTAAAATTTTTGTAGTTGGGGTGTGTGGTGAGCGGTCCCCGTTGAACACATATCATTGTGAAAAATATGGAAACCATACTGTTGTTTCCCTCTACTTAGGATCGGTTAAAATAGAAAACTTCCAAGAATCTCTTGTGCAGAAAATGACACAAGAGTCGCCCCACAAACATTTTTTTGATGGGGTACAAATCCCACTTAAGTTTGATCTTGCTCTGTCTGTGATGACGCTTTGCCACTTGAAAGATCCTCTTGGCACCTTAACTGATATTTATCAGTTATTGCGCACAGGTAGCATCATGGCCTATGATTTCTTTACCTATGATATTATGATGGATAAGGCACCAGATATGATGGATAAGGCACCATATATGGTGGTCTTGGACCAGTGGGAATGCTTTAAAAGGACATGGGCCGCCACGACGCATTTGAGTACTAAAGTGATGTGCAGGGATAATGTATGGGGTGGACGACGAATTGGGCAATTTTTGATATGTAAAGATAAAAATATTGCGCCTGATAACCCTCTTGTGCGCTTAAAATATGAAGGTGTAGTTGAGACCGGAGATGATCGCAACTTTAGTAGCACTTATATAGTATTTAGCACACCTGACGGTGCACGGCTTGATGTAAAGTCGCCCGAAATGACCCTTGATCATACCAACTTTAAGGGGGGTGTTCTTGCGGGACAAGTGGATTTTGTGAGAGAGATGCGCAAAAGATATAATTCGCCCCATTTAAACGATCCATCCACAGATATAACTTGGCCTTAGGAGATAAAAGTAATTTCCACGTGCAGCTTTAATTCGTCTATTTTTTTGAAGCTGTCTGTTTGTAATTATTGTATGTAATGATAAAGAATCTCTGAAATGATCTTGAGTCTTCGGCGAAGACTCTTTATCATCCACCCGTATTGTAATAACGGTTGAGAAATTATGTCGGATCTTCAAAAACTTTCCAATGCCATTCGTGCCTTAAGCATGGATGCGGTTGAAAAGGCCCAATCTGGCCACCCCGGTATGCCCATGGGGATGGCCGATGTGGCCACAGTTTTATTTTCTAAATTCTTAAAATTTAACCCGAGTGACCCGACTTGGCCCGACAGAGATCGATTTGTTTTGTCGGCAGGCCATGGGTCGATGCTGTTGTATAGCTTGGCCTATCTTACCGGCTATCAGCATATGCGTATTGATGACATTAAAGCCTTTCGTCAGTTGGGTGCCAAAACAGCGGGGCATCCTGAATATGAACCCGATGTTGGCATTGAAACCACCACAGGCCCCTTAGGGCAAGGGTTTGGCAATGCGGTGGGAATGGCTTTGGCAGAGCGCGGCCTGCGGGCCCGTTTTGGTGACGATCTGTGCCATCATAAAACCTATGTCATGGTGGGGGATGGATGTTTGATGGAGGGAATTGCCCAAGAGTCTCTTTCTTTTGCAGGCCACCAAAACTGAATCATCTTATCGTTTTATTTGATGATAACGGCATTACCATTGACGGAAAGACAGATCTTTCCACATCTGAAGATCATATCAAACGCTTTGAAGCGAATGGGTGGGTGACAGACACAATTGATGGTCATGACTATGACGCCATTGAGACAGCACTTAAAAAGCCCAAACATCGAATGCCCCCGTTTTTATTGCCTGCAAAACAACCATTGGGTACGGCGCACCTACAAAGCAAGGTCAGCCAAAGTGCATGGAGCCCCTTTGGGCGAAGGGGAAATTCAAGGCGCGCGTGACCGTTTGAACTGGCCTTACCTGCCCTTCGAGGTTCCTGAAGATATTTTAGACGCTTGGCGCGGGCTGTGCACAGAAACCAAGAGGCGTACCAGCAGTGGCAAAGAGAACTTGCAGCAAAAACAGCCGAAGAAAAGCAGCCTATCAGCAGTATACCGCAAAAAGTGCCCCTGATATTGAAGACGCTGTTCAAACTTTTTGCGAAAGCATTGCCCAAGAAAAAACCTGCGTGGCCACCCGTAAAAGTTCCGAGCGGGTGATTAGCTTTTTACATGCGGCGTTGCCCAACCTATTGGGTGGGTCGGCCGACTTGACAGGGTCTAACAATACAAAAGGGTTAGAGATGGCGCCTGTGATGCCAACACTCCTGAAGGATCTTATGTATATTACGGCATTCGTGAACATGGCATGGGCGCCATGATGAATGGGGTGGCGTTGCATGGTGGATACATTCCCTTTGGGGGCACGTTTCTTGTGTTTTCTGATTACTGTCGGCCATCAATACGCTTGTCGGCTTTGATGGAACAGCGCGTTATTTATGTGATGACCCATGACTCTATAGGGTTAGGCGAAGACGGCCCGACCCACCAGCCCATCGAACATTTATGGTCGCTGCGTATGATTCAAACTTGAATGTGTTTCGCCCCGCCGACACCATTGAAACAGCCGAGTGTTGGGCAGCTGCTTTAACACATTTAAGCACACCTTCAGTGCTGGCGTTGACGCGCCAAAGTTTGCCAACAGTTCGAACGTCAGCGGCAGAAAACTTATCGGCGAAAGGAGGCTATGTGTTGAAAGAATGCGACAGGGCCGATGTTACCTTTGTTGCCACTGGATCTGAAGTAGCACTGGCCTTAGAGACAGCTGACTTATGCCAACAAAAGGGTTGAAAGCACGCGTTGTATCAATGCCCTGTGTTGATTTGTTCTTAAAGCAACCTATGGCCTACCAAAATAAAGTTTTAGGCTCTCTACCACGTGTCAGTATTGAAGCAGGGCGCACAGACCCATGGTATCGCATTGTCGGAGACCGGGGCCTTACGATTGGTATAGACACATTTGGGGCATCTGCCCCTTGGCAGATTTGCTTGAACATTTTGGCCTGACGGCTGAAAAAATTTATCAAAAAGTCAAACAGCATTTGGAGAAAAAGTATGACCAAGATCAAAGTAGCTATTAATGGATTTGGGCGGATTGGGCGCCTTGTATTGCGTGCCTTTATGAATCGCAACAAAAGAATATTGAAGTGGTGGCTTTGAATGACTTGTCAGATGTGAAAACAAGCGCACACCTTTTAAAATATGATTCTGTCCATGGTGTGTTTCCGTTTGGTGTGAAAAGTGATGCGGAAAGCATTACTGTGGATGGGCATAAAATGCACGTTTACACTGAAAAAGACCCGGCGCAACTCCCTTGGAAAGAATTGGGTGTGGATATTTTAATGGAATGTTCAGGCTTTTTTACCAGCCGTGAAAAAGCATCACTGCATCTGAAGGCGGGCGCAAAGAAAGTGTTGATTTCGGCACCAGGGCAAGAAGTGGATCAAACCGTTGTATACGGGGTAAATCACGAGACTTTGAAAAAAGAAGATGTGATTGTATCGAATGCATCGTGCACCACAAATTGCTTGGCGCCTGTGGCGTGTGTGATGGACCAAGTCGTGGGCATTGAAAAAGGGTATATGACCACCATTCATGCCTACACAGGAGATCAACGCCTTGTCGACACAGGGCACAAAGATTTGCATCGGGCGCGTGCCGCAGCCCTTTCTATGATTCCCACATCAACAGGGGCCGCAAAAGCAGTTGGGCTTGTGTTGCCCCAATTAAAAGGCAAACTGGATGGAACCGCCATGCGTGTGCCCACCCCTAATGTTTCAGTGGTTGACTTTAAGTTTGTGTCGAAGAAAAATACCACCGTGGCAGAATTGAACAGCGCCCTACAGAAAGCGGCACAAGGCCCCATGAAAGGGGTGTTGGCGTGCACGGAACTGCCCCTTGTATCGATTGATTTTAACCACAACCCCCATAGTTCGATTGTGGCCGAAGAGCAAACCCAAGTTGTGGAGGGTAATTTGTGCCGTGTGCTTTCTTGGTATGATAACGAATGGGGCTTTTCTAACCGTATGTGTGATACGGCCATGCATATGGCCAAATTAGGTTATGTCTAAAGAAAAGAAACCCACCAACCATAAAGTGATTGCCCAAAATCGCAAGGCACGTTTCGAGTATGAGATTCTTGAAACACTTGAAGCCGGGTTGGTATTGGTTGGCAGTGAGGTGAAGTCGCTGCGCCTTGGTAAGGCCAACATGATCGATGCGTTTGCAGACGAGCGTGATGGGGAAATTTATTTGGTAAACCTGCGCATTGATGAATACAAAGGCGCCAATCGTTTTAACCACGAACCCAAACGCCTGCGCAAGCTATTGCTTCATAAGCGCGAACAACACAAACTGATGGGTGCTGTGCAGCGAAAAGGGGTGACGCTGATCCCACTGACGCTTTACTTTAATCACAAAGGCATTGCCAAAATAACCATTGGTATTTGCAAAGGAAAGAAGCTGCACGACAAGCGTGCCACCGAAAAAGAGCGTGATTGGCAGCGTGATAAAGCCCGTATCTTAAAAGGTGATATGTAGGCTGTTCTTCGTTAAGGCTACTCTAAGAGTAAATAGCCGTTAGGCAGCCCCTCAGTCATTATTGTACCCGCCAATTTTCTTTTATCTTACTTTGTGAAATTTAAGGGATACTGTCAAATGCAGAGAATGCATGATGCCTTATGGCAGACAAGGGGGCAGGCTTTGTGGTAGGATTTACCCATGAGTGATAAGAAAAAAACATCATCAAGTGGCCGACGTATGATGTCTGTCCGTGTCAAAACGGCAAAGCGACGCAAAAATTCGTCAACACAGTGGTTGAAGCGCCAACTGAACGACCCGTATGTTGTGCGGGCGCAAGAAGAAGGCTATCGCTCGCGGGCGGCATTTAAGTTAATGGAAATTAATGAGGTTGTGCCGTTTTTAAAGAAGAAATGCCGCGTGGTTGATTTGGGTGCCGCGCCAGGGGGATGGACACAAGTCGTGTTAAACTATGTGGATACCAATCACCCTGACAGCCAAGTGGTGGCCCTTGATATTAACCCTATGGATGACATGGCGGGCGTCACCGTGATGGAGTTAGATTTTTCTTTGCCAGAGGCCCCAGACAAATTGTTTGAAGTGCTGACGGGGCCGGTTGATGTGGTGCTGAGTGATATGGCACCGCCTGCCATGGGGCACAAACAAACCGATCACTTGCGGATTATTGGGCTGGTTGAAATGGCCCTTGATTTTGCTTTAGAAGTGCTGTCACCGGGGGGCACGTTTGTGGCGAAAGTATGGCAAGGGGGGGCAGATCACGACTTGCTAAAGTTGCTGAAGCAGAAATTCTTGAAGGTAAAACACATCAAGCCCCCTTCAAGCCGCAAAGATTCAGCAGAAACATTTGTGGTGGCCACAGGGTTTAAGGGCTAGGCTTACTTTTTAGATCTAATTTATAAAAAGGTTGCCCGGGCACGCCCTGATGATCTTCATCTTTTACTTGCGTAAAACCCAGCTTTTCATGAAGTGCAACAGATGCGACATTCCAATCGCCAACGGTGCTGCAGAAGTGGGTGCACGGAAGATGGGCCCGAGAGGGGGCGTTTAACATGCTTTCAAGGGTTTGTATGGCCCACGTGGCAAATCCATGACCGCGACAGTTTTCGTTAATTGTAATGTGGTGTTCAACGTGATCCCCACGAAAAGAAACTGACAAAGATCCAACTTTTTCTCCCTTTAACAGAGATAAACCATCAGTTTCTTGTCCAGCGAATGACTTGATGTCGAATGAGCGCTTAGAGACAGGCTGACCTCTTTCCTCTATGTCGACACCCCAAATGCATTCAAGGTAAACAGGGGCCCCTGCTTTTGTTCGACGAAATTGTTGTCCGACTTCCGGAAGCCCTGCAACATCATCGCCTCTTTGTGCTGAAAACGAAAGTCCGGGAAGGAAACATAAAAATAAATAAAAAATAATTTTGTTCATAAAACACACATAAGTACTCAGTATCTAATTTTCAACTTATTCTATATTTTTTCTATTTGAAGATACCTGGCTTGCGGGGGTTAAAATCATTGCGCACCATTCGCATTGCTTGCTGGGTGCGACCAAGCGCTGCGGACATGACATCATACTCTTCTACTTTTGAAAACCCGATTCTTTCATAAAATGCAATCAATCTTTCTTGAAAGGGCCCTTCCATCACGCCTAGCCTAAAGTGAGAAAAGGGTGTTTGTTTTCGTGATTTGAGTGTGCTGAGTGCCGTGAGGAGGGCATGGGTGCCGTATCCCTTGCTTCTGTAGGCAGGCAAGATATTAAACATAGATAATTGTAGTGCGCCTTCATCATTACCTTGAGGGAATTCATATGAAAAAGACATAAGACCGATTTGGGGGCATGCATCTGTATTTGTATACAGCTTTCGTAAAGTTTTGGTGTAAGCTAATAGGGCTTTTTTATAATCTGCTTCAGTTGAAAAGTCTGATTTGGATGGTTCTTCAGGCGGCTGTGCAGGATATAAACGAATGGCGCAGGTAAGCGCTAAAGGGCTGCCACTTTCGACGACCTGAAGGAAAACAGGGGCATTTGCTTTTGTTCGCCGAAAGAAAGTGTGATTCAGTGGGCGCCCTGGGGCAGAAGGAAGCATGTCGGGAAACTTTGGATCGAAATTTGCATTAGCGGCCCATGTAGAAGTAGGTAGGTTAATGAAGGCCAAAGCAGCCAAGAATAATAGTTTGTGCATATATTTCATATTGTTATCTTCCATTGATTAGAGTTAATGGAATATTAGAAAATGAAATATATTTCAATAATTTTTATTCAGAAATGCCTATCTTTTTTCTTTGTTCCAGTGTTGGATGCGTTGTTCAATGGCTGCGCGCAAGTTTAGAATACCGACATCGCTTGTGATGGTGGTTTCGAAATCCTCAAGTATGTGGTTTCCTGATGTGCCCTTAAGAGTGAACGTTCCCACTTGCCGACGACAACAGGTGCCGGCAGTGTAGACATCATATCCATTTTTAATAGGGCGAAATTCTAAATCACCATAAAGGCAGGCATGTTGCTGGACCATGCTAGGTGCGCCGGGAGTTTGGTCTACCTCTTCAACGAATGCATGTGGCGTTGGAAAATTTAATAAAAAAAGCAAGAAAACCACATGTTTGTGGCAAATAAAACGCAACATTTGACCTCCATAAATACTGTCTTGTATTTATGATAGAGTGTCTTTTAGTCGATTTAAAGCTTCTTCTTTTCCAAGCACATCCATGATCTCAAACATGCTTGGAGAGATATGAGACCCGGTTAAGGCAGCACGCAACACTTGGGCAATTTTGCCCAATTTTATATCGGTCTTGTCGGCATAGGCACGCAGACATTGTTCAAGGGTGCTTCCTGTCCAGGGTGAAACATCAGCAAGGGCCGTGTGCAGGTCTTGCAGCAAAACCCCGGCCCTCTTTAATTTGGGTGGCGGCCTTTTCTGACAGAGGAATCGGTCGGTTTTGTACATAAAATAATGCATTTTGTGCCAATTCTTTTACGTGGGTTGCGCGTTGCTTTAAGCCATTCATGCCTTGTTCAATGCGGGCCATGCGTGTGTCAGGGATATCAGGCACAAGGGCTTGAATGTCGCCTTTATCAAGTTAAAGAGCGCGTGGTTATCCATTTCACGAAGGTAGTGCCCATTGAGATGATCAAGTTTCTTAAAGTCGAATCGGGCGGGGATTTACCAACACCTTGTAAGTCAAACCATTCAATGGCCTGTGCGTCAGAAATAATTTCATCATCGCCGTGCCCCAGCCAAGGCGCAACAAATAATTGCGCAGCGCAATGGGCAGATAGCCCATTTCTTCATAGGCTTCGATACCGATGGCCCCATGACGTTTTGAAAGCTTAGCCCCATCTTCCCCGTGAATGAGGGAATGTGGGCATAAGTGGGTACGCCCCAATGGAGGCTTCGTAAATATGGTGTTGGCGAAATGCATTGGTTAAGTGATCATCGCCCGAATGATATGCGTAATATGCATATCATGATCATCCACCACAGAGGAAAGCATGTAGGTGGGGCTGCCATCGGTGCGCAACAAAATCATGTCGTCGATTTGATCATTCTGAATGGTGACAGACTCTTGCACCATGTCTTGCAACGTTGTTTCGCCAGACTGCGGCGTTTTTAGGCGAAGGGCGCCGGCTGTGAGTCCACGTTCACGGCACCGCCCATTGTACCCTGGTTTACCCCCTGTTTTAGGGGCAGCTTCACGGGCGGCCTCTAACATGTCGGGGTGCAGTCACAGTAATAGGCGTGGTTTTTGATACAGTTCGGTTGCAACTTGTTGATGGCGCACCTGGTTTTTGATTGATACACAATTTTACCGTCATGGTGTAAACCAAGCCAGTCTAACCCCTTAATTATGGCTTTCGTGGCATCTTCGGTAGAGCGTGCTTTGTCTGTATCTTCGATGCGCAGCAGAAATTGCCCTTGGTGGTGCTTGGCAAATAAATAATTAAATAAAAGCTGTACAGGCGCTGCCAATATGAAGAAAGCCAGTGGGTGATGGTGCGAATCTGGTAATAACCTGCATTTTTTTTCTTTTTTTCTTAAATTTTTATTCTGTACCCTTCTTTTTATATTGATTCGGAAGGAGGTCAATGAAATATGGTGGACTGGCATAAGCTTGTAGAGTTTTTCTTAATTTTTGGGGCCGCAGTGATGAGCCCAGGACCAAACTTTGTGATGGTCGTGCGTTCAAGTGCATCAAGCACACGTAAGAATGGTATTTTTATGACCTTGGGGTTTGGATTGGGGCTGTTAATTCAGGCATCTATCGTGACATTTGGCCTGCGCTTTTTTGTTCGTTTCATACCCTTCTATCATTAAGGTGATTCAGTACGCTGGTGCCATGTATCTAGGATATCTTGGCGTGGTTGGGCTGCTTGCAAAGAAAAAAGAAGAGCCTATCGCAGAAAAAAAAGTAAAAAAAGAAGTCGGGTAACTTGTTTAATTCTTTTAAAACAGGGCTTTTAACGCATTTATCTAACCCTTACGCTACTTTGTTTATTATCAGTACGCTTGCACTTTTTATGATGATCGTGTGTATATACGATTGCTGTATGTTTTTGATCGCGCTGCTGACTGTTTTGGGGTGGTATGGCACCGTCGCTGTTTTCTGACAAACGAACGGCTGCAAGCGCAACTATATCGCTTTCGCCATTGGATTGATCGTGGTGCAGGTATTGTTCTTATTTACATTGCATTTAAAATTGGGTTGGCAGATATTACGGCACCTTTGCCATAAATTCTTTAAAAACAATCTTGATTTTGTTTTGTGATTCCTTATTATCGTTCAAAAACGGATTCAGATTGCATGAAAATTTTATTCCTAAGGAAGTTGTGGCCCACGAAAGGCGTGTGGCTTTGTCTCCTGAAGTTGTCAAAAAGCTGGTTGATATGAAGTGTGCGGTGACGGTTGAATCGGGTGCCGGACTAGGCGTATCGATTACAGATGATCACTTTAAAGAGGCTGGGGCCAAGATCGTTAAAAAAGTACTGACATGTACAAAGGGGCCCAATTAATTTGTAAGGTGCAGCCCCAAGCGTGGATGAGATGAAGCACTATCCCCGTGACGTTGCCCTTGTATCAACGTTGAATATTTTGAATCAACCTAAAGATATGGAAGTTTATGCAAAACACAAAAGTTTCTGCATTTTCTTTAGAGTTGATTCCTCGGATACCTGAGGCACAAAGTATGGATGTGCTTTCTTCTCAAAGTAACTTGGCAGGGTATCGTGCTGTGATTGAAGCAGCGCATCTTTACGACAAAGCCTTTCCTATGATGATGACAGCGGCTGGTACTGTATTGCCGGCTAAAGTTCTAGTAGTGGGTGCTGGGGTTGCAGGCCTGCAAGCCATTGCCACAACGCGCCGCTTGGGTGCTGTTGTGATGGGATATGATGTACGCCCTGCGGCCAAAGAGCAGGTGGAAAGTTTAGGCGCCACGTTTGTAGAAGTAGACGGCACAGAAAATGCTGAAACAGCCGGCGGGTATGCCAAAAGAAATGGGGGCCGACTATCAGCGTCGCCAAGAAGCAAAGTTGAAAAGAAGTTGTGGGGGCGTGGATATTATTATCACCACGGCCCTGATCCCTGGACGGGATGCCCCTAAAATTATTTCTGAAGGCATGCTAAAAGCAAATGGGCCAAGGTTCTGTTGTGATTGACTTGGCAGTTGATCGTGGTGGAAACTGTTTTGGCAGTGTGCGTGGCAAAGTTGCAGATGTGCACGGTGTAAAGGTTTATGGGCCTGCTAATTTACCATCAGACATTGGGCGGAATGCGACCGAGCTTTATGCCCGCAACATCTTTAGTTTGTTACAGCTTATTTATAACGCTGAAAAGAAAGCGTTGGTGTTTGACCATGGAGACGAAATTGTAAAAGCGGCTCTTTTAACAGAAAAAGGGTGCGATTTTGCGTGATGACTTGTTGCCATCTTCTGTAACGCGCACGGCTATGAGGCCAGTGGCCAAAAAAGTGCGCCTCAGAAAAAAGAGCGGTCCCAAAGGCGAAAACGTCTGTAAAAAAGCCCCAAAAAAAAGCACCTAAGAAAAGGAGAAGAAATAATGTCCTTCAATCCAGCCAGTTATATTGAACGCTCTGTCACCATTATTCAAAAAGTGATGCCGACAGAAACACACTCTGTTGAGGTAATTCGTGCCGGTGCTGGGGCGACCCTTTTATCACTGCACTAACGGTTTTTTGTGCTGGCGGGTTTTGTGGGTACTACGTTGTGTGGCGGGTGACGCCGGCACTTCACTCTCCTTTGATGGCGGTAACAAATGCCATTTCAAGTGTGATTATTGTGGGGGCCCTGATTGTGGCAGGAGGTAACGCCTTTGATGTGTCGAAAATCATGGGATTTGTTGCCGTTGTGCTGGCATCTATTAATATATTTGGTGGCTTTATTGTGACGCAGCGCATGCTGGCCATGTTCAAGAAAAAGAAGTAGGAGCTTTTCTGTGACCCATACTATTTCTGCATTTCTTTATTTGATTGCATCCCTTTGTTTTATTATGTCTTTGCGCGGTTTATCCTCGCCCGAGACAGCCCGTGGCGGTAATTGGTATGGCATCACGGGCATGGCGATTGCTATTGTCACCACACTTTTTAATGATGCTGTTCTTAACTTTGAAACAATTTTTAGTGGCATTTTAATTGGCGGTGGTATTGGAACCATCATTGCCCGCAAAATTAAAATGACAGCTTTGCCCCAACTCGTGGCCGCGTTCCACAGTTTGGTGGGGTTGGCGGCTGTTTTTGTGGCCGCATCTGCCTTGTATTCACCAGATGTATTCAATATTGGGGGTATGCAAGGTATTAAGCTGAGCGCATTGGTGGAGATGGGCCTAGGCACTGCGATTGGGGCGATTACCTTTACAGGGTCGGTTGTGGCTTTTGGAAAGTTGCAAGGATTTTTTCCCAGTAAGCCCCTTACGTTTAAAGGCCAACACTTTTTAAATCTTTTGATTTTACTCGCTATTATTGGATGCATTGTGTTGCTGGCCACCGAAGGCACATTCCGCGCCTTTTGGATTTTAACATTCTTAGCTTTTCTTTTGGGCTTTACCCTTATTTTGCCTATTGGTGGGGCAGACATGCCGGTGATTGTGTCGATGCTGAACTCGTATTCAGGCTGGGCAGCGTGTGGCATTGGGTTTACCCTTCAGAACCATTTGTTGATTATCACGGGTGCCTTGGTGGGCTCGTCAGGGGCCATTTTAAGTTACATTATGTGTAAGGGCATGAACCGATCGATTATCAGTGTGGTACTGGGTGGCTTTGGTGCCGAGGCTGCTGGGGGCCCTGCGGGGCAGTAAGCGACGAAGGCCGGGCTGTGAAATCAGGCAGTGCAGATGACGCCGCCTTTTTAATGAAAAACGCCGGATCTGTCATCATTGTGCCGGGGTATGGTATGGCGGTGGCCCAAGCCCAGCACTCGTTAAAAAGAAATGGTGGACGGGCTGAAAAGTGCCGGCGTTAAAGTGCGCTTTGCCATTCACCCTGTGGCGGGGCGCATGCCAGGGCACATGAACGTGCTGTTGGCTGAAGCCAATGTGCCCTATGAAGATGTATTAGAGCTGGATGAAATTAACCGTGACTTTTTATCAACAGACATTGCCTTCGTGATTGGGGCCAACGACGTTACAAACCCGGCCGCAAAGACGGACCCGCAAAGCCCGATCTACGGCATGCCTATTCTTGATGTGGAAAATGCCAAAACAGTTTTATTTGTGAAACGGGGATGTCGGCGGGGTATGCTGGCGTGCAAAACGAGCTATTCTTCCGAAACAACACCATGATGTTGTTTGGAGACGCTAAAAAAATGTGCGAACAAATCATTAAAGCACTTTAAGATTCCCCAGAAGGCAAGCATTGTTTTTAAATTGCTGTTTTTTATAGGGAAATATTGCAATCACACCCCTTTTTTGGTAAAAGTTTTCTCTGCGAAG
The DNA here is from genome assembly GCA_022646525.1 of Holosporaceae bacterium. Taxonomy (GTDB): domain Bacteria; phylum Pseudomonadota; class Alphaproteobacteria; order UBA7879; family UBA5542; genus UBA5542. The sequence continues at coordinate 550,632 of CP060261.1, forward strand.
GTAAAAAAAAATAGTGTATAAAAAGGAGTACAGTTAATGTTGTTTCGTTTCATCTTATCTAAAATATTGGTGTGTTGGTCATTTTTTTGGCGTTTGTGATTCTGTTGCCTCTGCTGCCGCTGCAGCAGCAGCAGAAAAGAAGAGGTGGTGCGGGACGGCGGTATAAAATGCCCACACTTAACGGAGAGCCTTTCCCAGGGTGGGCGAAGAAGAAGATCGAGTTTTTAGTTGAACTATGCTTTGAGCCAGGTAAATTGGATTCCTTTTCTATCGAAGGTAATAACATTCGGTTTGGTAAAAGTTCTCTAGATCTCACTATAGATGGCAAGCCAGGGACGATGGAGGAGTATCTTGCGCGCATTATTGGAAAGAATAGTGAAAGCATTACGTGCCCTTCATCGGCCTCTGGACAAAAAAAAGTAAATGCTGACGACTTGGGCAGCCAAAGGGCGGTCCGTTTAACTGTTGTAGGAGATCATTTAGAGTCTCCAGTCCCCTTCTCTTTGACGTCACCTTTGGATTGGTTTTCAAGTTGATGAGGTTGATTTTTCTTCTCTCAGCCTATGGGGTTGTCTGCCCACAAAATCCACAGATTTTTGTAGAGATTGAGGATGGAAAAAAAAGCATCTGTTGAGGGGGGGGCTAAGAAGGCCACTTGTAACTTCTTAAGATTTCCTGGTTCTTTATGCACAAGAGATGGTATTTTTTCTTGCCCAATAAAGGTGGGGGACAGGACACATGGTTGAAGGGTCTGGTTGTGCAAACACATCCAGACTTCACAGAACATCCATTTATGGGTGTGACTGGAAGCTTAGGCTTTTTTCCGCCGTCAACTAAGACTAATGGCAATGGCGTAAGCGGTTTTCATTTAACAGGCGCACAGAAAGTTACACTGGTTATAGGCCCCCCCGATGCCCGTTGGGAATGTGTTGATAATTCCCGCCCGTTTCAAGTGCAGTTTGGCGAAGGCGGAATGGTTGTTGAAGCGCCAAAAGGCACCGAAGACAACCATTGGAAACTTGTGATCCCTCCTATGCCCGGCGGGGAAGCGGCAGAAGGGCATACCGCAGCAGCAGGGAAGAAAAAGGTGAGGGGCGATCAAGGAGCAGGCAGCTATGGCGGCGGCATAGATGATCCGGATTGATTTTCTGGCACGTTTCTGAGAAGCCCTGTTAAGTGCCTGATGTGCCCTGCAAAATTTCCTAAATTATGTATTATTTGACATGGCTATTCCTTAAAAAAAAGCATATTATCTTAGTAAGGTTGTGGAGGTATGACATGAAATTTTTAATCCGCCAACCTTAATCTGGCCTTAAGTATAAAAAAAGCAGGGGGCAGATACCTTTGCGAGATTTTCTTGTTGGTGCAAGTCTCGCAAAGGGCCCTGCTTGAGTCAGGACAATGGATTTCTCTTCATTCTTTCTATTCATGGGGCAGCAAACCCCCATTATTATCATCTTCGCTTTTCTTTATTGTTTTCTAAACCGTCAGGGGGCAAGCCGTCTTCTTTTTCTGTTACTGTTTTCTATGATCATGAATGCCGCGCTGAAGTGCTTTTTTAAGATGCCCTTGAAGCCCCATATGGCAGACCAAAATTGGTATGCTTTCCCGAGTGGCCACATGCAAATGTGTGTTGTGTTTTATGGGTATGTTGGGTGGCTGATGAGAAACCAAACCAAGTGGGTTTGGGCGTTGCTGCCGTTGCTGGGCCTATATGGTTGGGCATTAATTGATCAAAACTATCACGATCTTGCCGATGTTCTGGCCGGGGCGGCTGTGGGTGTTGTGCTGCTTGCTTTGTTTTTGTGGCTTGAGACCATGCGTTGGATACAAGAAAAATGGCGCTTCACAGGTGTACTTTTGTTGCCGTTTACGGTGGTGCTTCTTTTTTATATCACAGGGGCTGTTTCGCAAAAAGTGGCGCATGCTTGGCAGGCACAGGGGGGGCTGTTGGGGCTTAGTGCAGGCTTGCTGTGTTGCCACCGGTTTTTCTCTCTGTTTTCGCCTTTTAAGATTAAAGCCGTCCACACAACTGTTGGGTTGTTAGGGTTTTGTGGTTTGTAGGTGTTCAATGCCCGTGTGCTGAAAGGGCTGGGGCACCCCCTGTTTCCACTGTCCAGCTTTTTTCTGCTGTGGGGGCATGGCTGGGGGGCTTTTCTGATTATTGTGCCGCGTTTCTTTAGAAGAAAGAAGTGATTTTACGCAATGATGCCGTCTAAGATAGCGCTGAGGCGAGATACGACTTCACCTAATGTTTTGTGAGAAGCAAGCTTCCTTTGCCGGCTTAAGCGCCGCATGGGAGAGCGCCCTGTGCCTGTGCCGAACACGGTTACGGTTTCTGCGCACTGCTGTACACATAATTTGCAGGCTTCTTCTCGAGGACGCATCACTTCTTCGTCGAAGGCCTCAAGTTGAGATTGTGTGATGCCAATAGTGCGCAATTTTGTAAAAAGATTTTTTTTGCGTGCCCAATAATTTTCCTGATTGTGACGAATGTTGTAAGCAAAAAAGAGTTTGCAAATCCCTCAATTTGTTTTTTTGCTGAGGATGTTAGAGAAATTCAGTATCATGTAGGATTTAAGGTGGCGTGAAAATATTTTTTTTTTCAGGACAAGTGCGCCCATTTCTTCAACACTTTGACGCTCTTCAGTGGTGAAGATAAAGGCGCCTTTGGGCGGCAAGGGCGCGAATATCTACTAATAAATCGTCGTCTGGTTTGCTGGGAGAGATAACGGGTACGGTTGGCATAGGAACTGGGTTAAATGGCGTCGCTAAAGTATCTTGTGTCCCAATTTGTGCGGCAAGACTGGATTGGCTTGATAGCGCCCCACGACTACTGAGTGTGTCATATCCTGTGTCATCGTCGCTTGCTGGTGCGGCATCTCCAGTGTGTAGGGCATGTGTGCCTCTAAGGGTAGGGTAGGCGCGCAATACATTGCCGGGGGATATGTGTTGTCGCTTCTTCTTCATGATCGCTTGCAGTGGTTGTATGAAAAGAAAAAGTGATAATAGAAAAAAAAAAAGCAAGTAAATCATGAATATTCCTATTTAATTAATTATAAATTCAGTAAATAAGATTTATATATAAATAATTGTATTAAGTAATATTCAATATTGCTTATTTATTATGCGGGGTTTGCATAATAAATAAAGGATTAAATAGCCGCGAAGAAAGCAACCTAAAAAAGATGTAGGTCGGTGATAGTGTTGTGGGATGACGGGCGCTTTATTCGTGCCGTCTGGCGCGTTGTGTAAAGTTGTGAATACAATTGTGTAGATGGTCAGACAGGTCGTCGTGCGAAGACCAGTCGTAACCTGTTTGCATGCCGGTAAAGAAAATAGAAAACAGACGATTTGCTTCGCTTGGGTCGATACCCAGCGTATTCATCAAAGCGAATGAAAAAATAGACACAAAATATTTCTTTAAAAAAAGGAAACAAATCTCTTGACGCCGGGAAAGCGATCACCTATACAGGATATCAGTCAGCGAATATCCGCTGATGTGTTCTTTGAAATTGTTAAGAAAAGAAAAGCAGGCAGTGGCCTTGGAAAATATTTTTCAAGACATTGCTTAGCAGAAATGACAAGGTAAAGTTTGGAAACAAACTTATTATACATACCAAGTCAATTCCAAGTTACGCAATAGTCAGTCAAAATTCTATGAAGTCTTTGACTTCAATATAGAATAAATAGACTTTGTTTATTTATTCAGGATTCAAACATGAGAGTTTGATCCTGGCTCAGAACGAACGCTGGCGGCACGCCTAACACATGCAAGTCGAACGAAGCTTAAGAGCTTGCTCTTAAGACTGAGTGGCGCACGGGTGAGTAACACGTGGGAATCTGCCTATTGGTGGGGAATAACCTTTGGAAACGAAGGCTAATACCGCATAAGCCCTGAGGGGGAAAGATTTATCGCCAATAGATGAGCCCGCGCTAGATTAGCTTGTTGGTAGGGTAATGGCCTACCAAGGCTACGATCTATAGCTGGTCTGAGAGGATGGTCAGCCACACTGGGACTGAGACACGGCCCAGACTCCTACGGGAGGCAGCAGTGGGGAATATTGGACAATGGGGGAAACCCTGATCCAGCGATGCCGCGTGAGTGAAGAAGGCCCTAGGGTTGTAAAGCTCTTTCAGAAGGGAAGATAATGACGGTACCTTCAGAAGAAGCACCGGCTAACTTCGTGCCAGCAGCCGCGGTAATACGAAGGGTGCAAGCGTTGTTCGGAATTACTGGGCGTAAAGAGCGTGTAGGCGGCCAATTAAGTCAGACGTGAAATCCCTGAGCTCAACTCAGGAATTGCGTTTGAAACTGATAGGCTTGAGATTCAGAGGGGTGAGTGGAATTCCTAGTGTAGAGGTGAAATTCGTAGATATTAGGAGGAACACCAGTGGCGAAGGCGACTCACTGGCTGAATACTGACGCTGAGACGCGAAAGCGTGGGGAGCAAACAGGATTAGATACCCTGGTAGTCCACGCCCTAAACGATGAGTGCTAGATGTCGGATTTTTTCGGTATCACAGCTAACGCATTAAGCACTCCGCCTGGGGAGTACGGTCGCAAGATTAAAACTCAAAGGAATTGACGGGGGCCCGCACAAGCGGTGGAGCATGTGGTTTAATTCGAAGCTACGCGCAGAACCTTACCAGCTCTTGACATGGGGATTTCGGCCTTTGGAAACAAAGGCTTTCAGTTCGGCTGGATCCCACACAGGTGCTGCATGGCTGTCGTCAGCTCGTGTCGTGAGATGTTGGGTTAAGTCCCGCAACGAGCGCAACCCTCATCTTCAGTTACTAACGGGTAAAGCCGAGGACTCTGGAGAAACTGCCGGTGATAAACCGGAGGAAGGTGGGGATGACGTCAAGTCCTCATGGCCCTTATGGGCTGGGCTACACACGTGCTACAATGGCGGTGACAACGGGAAGCAAAGTCGCGAGGCTGAGCAAATCCCTTAAAAACCGTCTCAGTTCGGATTGTTCTCTGCAACTCGAGAGCATGAAGTTGGAATCGCTAGTAATCGCAGATCAGCATGCTGCGGTGAATACGTTCCCGGGCCTTGTACACACTGCCCGTCAAACCACGGGAATTGGTTCGACCTTAAGTTGGTGCGCTAACCTTTTAGGAGGCAGCCAACCACGGTTAAATCAGTGACTGGGGTTAAGTCGTAACAAGGTAGCCGTAGGGGAACCTGCGGCTGGATCACCTCCTTTCTAAGGAACGTCGTGAAAGCGAGTTTATCTCGACTTTCGCTCTAGATCTCATCTAGAGAATACGACCCAAGCCAGTGTCTGCTTTTCTTTTCTAACATTTCAATTCTTTCTGTAAGCGTTCTGCTTGCCCCCAAAAATTAATTTATATTACATAATCATTAGCCTTCAGGTATGAGCATGATCCTAATTTCACGATTTTACTTACCTCTTTTCGTCTTATTCTTTTTATTATTTCCATTATTTCCATCGGCATGTCTTTCTTCTGCATCTGCGACTGAAATGCCACATGTTACTGATGCAGGATCTTACGGCTTTAATTTTCATAATGCAGGCTTTCATCGAGTGGCCACTAACCAAGTTTATATCCAGGCAAAAAAACGGCTAGCTGCTGCCCGGAGTGCCCCGCCAGCCACGATGAATGTTGGTGCAGAGGCAGAAGATGCACTTGAAAGTGCTATGGCACACTTAAAAGTTTCAGCAGAATCTCAACAGAGTGAATTTGCTGATGTACCACCAATAGATATACATATTTTTGATGCAGGGTGTGGCGATGGGTCTTTTGCCAACGCTCTTCTGGCACATTACCCTAAAGAAGCTGATTTCCGACTTCATTATACGGGTGCAGATGTTAGGGAAGGCTATTCTTTTATCAAGGCTATTAACGAAGCGCAAAAACAAAAGAATCCACCTTCTGGGCACACGTTTTCATCAGCTCCAAAGGGGGATGGAAACTTTTTACTTTACCTAGATAACCCTGAACTTGCCGGCACACTTGATGTGGTATCTGCGATGATGGTTTTGCACTATGTTGCACCATGGAACTTACCCCATGCTTTAAATGCAATTCATCACGCAATGAAAGATGATGGTATTTTTGTGGGAACAGTGAAACAAGAGAAGCCCTCAGTCAGGGCGCATTTGAAGTATGCGCCAGACTCAAGTTTATTCCCCACTTACACAAATATCATAGATGGGGATGAGACGACGAGGAATATATTTTTCATTAAGTCGATGAATTTAGGGGATCGCAAGGATGGCCTTATAGTAAACGCCTATACGCCAGAATCATTGAAAGCATTGCTAGAGACATTCGGTTTTGATGTGCAGCTGTGTATGACTTTTGAAGATATGATCGATCACCCCCAAGCAAAAGACTATTCTTTTGAATATGTGGGCTTTGTGGCAAAAAAAAGACAAAAGGCAAATCCCAAGGACGCACAAACGTCAGAAGAACAATTAGATGCCGAGATTATGAAAGTTAGACTTGAGCAATACAATGCTGAAGGGAAGTCTCTTCAACATAAATTCTTTAAATTATTTGAGGATATGATGTGGCCTTTACCAGCAGAATGGCATGACATCGCTTATATGAGAACGGATAAGAGGAACCGCGACCGTGAGCGGCAGCACAGAAGAGCCCACAGCTAGCGGGTTCTTTATATTCGGTGCGTGGCCGCCCTTAGGGTTGCCCGCTTTGGCGCACATTTATAGCTTGTTTTTAGAAAGCGGTATCTGTGGTGTGCCCATGAAGATAATTCTTATTGTAATCATGGCGGGGATGGTGATGACGCAAGCAGTATTGGCAGCGCTGAAAAGTCACGGCGAAACAGCCGGATTTGATATGGCAGCGGCGTAGAAACGCCTGAGAGAAAGCCATAATGCAGCAACGTCTGGCGGTGTTTCTCTTGAGGACAAGCTGGAGATGCTTCGGCAGCTTGATACTTTTCCATTGGTCCAATTTTTGTTGCACAACAGAGGCTTGAATGGCGAGTGGACAGACTATGTGATTCGTCGTGGGCCTGTAGAAGCCAATCTTTCCCCCCTTGAACATTTCTTGATTCATGAAGCCCCCGTGGTGTTGGCCACACGAGAACGTGCAGGCATTTTTAAGGAAAAGCTGCAGAAACTTGTGCAAGACGGTGTGCACATGGCGTCTTTACCTTGTGGCATGATGGATGATCTATTGAGTCTTAACTTTAAGGGCGTACCGAATGTAACCCTGACAGGAATTGATTTAGACCAACAAAGCCAAATCTTGCTGCCAAACATAAAACGGCTGTGATGGGTGCATCTGATGCGGTGCAAGTGCATTTTGTGCAACAAGATGCATGGACTATGGAAGAGGAAGAAATCTATGATGTGATTGCCAGTAACGGCCTGAATATCTATGTCGACGATGAACAAGCCCAAGCATTGTATGCACAATTTCTAAAAGCGCTTAAGCCCAGAGGTGTGCTGGTGACCAGTTTCTTAACCCCACCGCCTATGCTGGATGCGCAATCTCCTTGGAAAATGGATCAGTTAGATATGGCAGCCCTCGCCAAACAAAGGGCCCTGATGCAAGATGTCATTGATGCCCAGTGGATACATTTTCGCACTGAACAAGTAATGTATAAACATCTTGTCGATGCAGGGGTCATGGACGTTAAAGTGATCTATGATTCAAAGGGGGGTGTTTCCAACGGTTGTGGCCTGTAAACTCCATATGAAGCTTACTTTAGACGTGCAAGAAAAGCAAAAAGGCACCGACAGCATAAACAGATAGTTGGTGCAAGTAGAGTCTGAAGACTTTTAGTAGTAGGTGTGACACACATGAAGATTCAAGCCTACATTTATCAAGCCAGCCTCAAAGCAGTATTTTTAGTATTGTGCGGCCCTTACAGCTTGGGCTCTAGGGTGCAATGTGACCCAGTTAAGCCCTACAGTTTCATTAAGATTTGCAGGCTTTCAATACGGCTTTACTCTGAATGCATTTTTTTTGTATTTGTGGCAGACGTCTTTCAATGTGTTTTGGCATGTAATACATTTCTTTTATGCAATTGTTGCATGGGTGCAACAATTTATATATTTGTGTGTGCTATGTATGGGGGACGCATTCTAAAATTGGTTACCTGTGTTAGACTTTAATTACATTAAGTTTAACAGTTGTGAAATAACACAGGAGGACACAATGAAACTAATCAAAACCTTAATGCTTTCTGCAGCTTTGTTTGCAGTTACGCCAGGCTTTTCTGCTGCTGAAGAGCTTGAAGATTCAAGAGCTTTTTCTTCTCAAAAGCTGCCAACAGCCACCGCAATTACTGACACTGGGTTAGCGCGTTTAAAAGCGCTTTTAAATCGTGAGGCTGGTGCAAATCTTGTTCTTGATGGAGCAAATCCAGCGAATGGTGCGCTTGCAAATACTAGTCGTACTCTTCTATTGCTGCGTGCTGATGGAACTGCGGATGTTGGCGACGAAGGAGTGGTTGCGATGCCTGATGTTTCAGCTGCGCGTACCTTTGATAAGCTTGTAGAGATTCTTAACGGTGTTGTTACCAACTAATTTTTTAATTAACTTAAGGAGACTATAGATGAAACATTTAAAATTAATGATGGGCGCATCTTTGTTGGCCCTAGGCCTTCAAGCACAAGCCAGTGACTTTAATGGCCACATTTTGGGCTTGCGTGCAGGTGGAAGCTTTCAGCTAGCGGCCCACGAAGCCACAACAACTGGTCCAGGTATTACTGTTAAGGACAAAGTTGGTGTTGCAGGGCCACAAGGCCTTCTAGGTGTTGATTACACCTGGAAAACAGGCATGTGGTCGCCAGATCTTGACTGGGGTGTTGTTGCCTCTGCTGATTGGATGCTAGGTGACGCGAAGACAAAAGTAAACTCTGCTGGTACTTCATCCTACTATTCAGTGAAACAAGACAACCGTTTTTCTTTAGGCGCAAAGTTTGGTGTGTGCACATCTGACAAAGTGTATCCATTTGTAAAAGTGGGTGCTGTTGCAGGTGAATGGAGTACAGCCGTACGTACACAAAACGGTGCAATTAAAACAACAGATTGGATGTATGGTGCCACTGTTGGTATGGGTGTTGATTTCAGCGTTCATGCAGGTGGTTCTATTGGGTTCGTCACTGAACTTGACTGGTATGCATCTAAAACCCACAACCTTCGTTTGGCGAGTGGCGCGGCATCATACTCAAAAGTTGAAGTTAAGCCTTACACAGCAAACGTTGCGGTTACTTACAAATACAAAATTGCATAACTTTTATAAAAGATGCTGTGAAAAAAAGGGGTCTTCCATGGCCCCTTTTTTATTTTACCAATGCTGAATTTTGATGAGGTATAAAGGTTGTTTTTATTCTGGCTTTCGGGCCTGGTGGTTTAGAAAAGCAAAAGGCACCGACAGCATAAACAGATAGTTGGTGAAGTAAATATACCGCGGCACAGCGGCCAAAGAAAAGATCAACAGCACACACAAAAGCATGGCACCCATACTGCCCATAAACAAAAGAGTGCGGGCCGCCCCACGGGTGTGGGCGTGCCGAAGGCCACGCATCCCCAGCACAAAGAAAAGAAGTTGAAAGGGCAAAATAAACACGTATGCTGTTAAAATGCCTAAGGGCACCAAATAGGTGCTGATAAAATTATCTTTTCCTAGTTTTTGATCAAGCCAAGCTTTGCCGGGCACCCCAAACAAAATGCCTTTTTTCCAAATGCTCCATCGGTGGGCAATGTACAAAGTGGGGTGCGCCCTGACGGCTTGCCACCATGTGCTTTGGATGATTTTAAGTTCGGCATCTGTTATAGGCGCACGGAAAGGAGCGTTAGGGCCTGTAATAAGTGGTTCCCATTCAAAAGAATAGGCGCTTTCAACATCAGCAACGGTGACGGCCTTTTTGTGAAATGCGGTGGGTATTAAAACAGTCTGTGCGCGTACACTCATCCCCGCAAGGTCATATATTTTTACATACTTCCATGAGTTTGAGCTGCCTTGCCCTTGGTTGGTGACTAAATGCTGGTTGGTGTGATGGATCAATATAATAAACAGTGCAGACAGGGGGACGGCTTTGAGAAGGGTGGGCCCCACTTTAAAACGAGACTGTACATAGGTGTACCAGCCCATTACAAGGGGCAGAATAAATTGGGCCTGGTATTTCACTGCTGTGGCATAGAAAAGAAGGCAGCCTAAAAGAAAAGATGCTTTTCGGGAAATGGGTTCTTCTTTCATTGTTTTGAGGGCTAAATAAACGCTGATCAACCCATACCCATAGGCAAAAATTAGATCTTTCCAAACGAATCCAGCATAGCAGGCAACATGGGGAATAAGGGGAATACACAGCACGTAGTAGTGCAGCAATTTATTTTTTTGGGCCGTAAAAATCTTAAAAGCCAGAATATAAAGAGCCGACCAAATCAGGCCCAAGTTGATCAGGTACATCAACAAAGGGCCTTTCACAATCAGGTCAAGATAGTGCCACAGATACCCCATAAGAGGCGGGTGATGGTCGCTGTATTGGTGGGCCTGTGCTTGGGCATAAATAGAAAGCGAATCAGGGGAAAGTTGGCCTGGGTAAAAGACAAATAAGCAAGCCAGCAGCAGCCCAAAAAATAAAATCCATGATGAAAGAGGGGGGGTGTGAAGGGGTTTAAGCGTCATTTCTTTGGTGCTGTTTTGGGGCTTATATCCTCAAAACTATAGCAAAATTGTGCTTAGAAAAAAATGAATATTCTTACCGCATTTCACGGGCAGAGACGCGCGTGCGTGTGGCTTTCAAAATAACACGCTTTTCTTTAGGGGGTACCGGTGGGCATGGCATGGTGCCAGATTGTCCCTCTTTAAGATCGGTGGCAGCAGTAACTTGATCAATGTTAGCAGCCTGGGCGCTGAGTGCTTGGGCGACAAGACGATACTTTCTTTTTATTTCATCATCCTCTTTCAAAAGCTTTTCTAGGGCTTCGCCGCGCCATTTCCAGTAAGCGTTTCGGTAAAATGAAAATGCAGAGCGGTTGATCTTTGAAGGAAGGCCGCGACGAAAGTGAAGATCTCGACTGAGGCGTGTGTGAGTGCTTCCAAAAAGTTCCATCAGTAGACCATCTTCTTGATTGACGTGATGCAAATTGATGCGGCGTTCATCGGGACCTATGGGCGATTTTCCAAGGTGCATCCTTTCAATGTTTATCCTTCCTTTTGCGTCTTTCAAGGCGGGATCTATATCGATTTGTAAGACAGCCTGGGTGCGGCCATCATCTGCGATTTCTGTGTAAGGATTGTAAAAAACCACACGTTGAAAGTGCATTTCATCCCCAACACTGATATTGCGTATAGCGGCCTTTAATACTGTGTGCGTGTTGAGAGGCGTATAGCCGACATCATCTGGGGATGAGTGGGCAATGTGTGTGCGTAGATAAAGCACAAATGCTTGTATCGCTTCTCGCTCGCGAATAACTTTATCAATTGTGTGTCCCGGTGAGTCAGGTTTTGAGGGTCTGTTTTTTTTCTTAAGGGGCTTTGTGTCTTGGTTTGTGCCCAGGTTTTCTGTTGCCTTAAGGATACGTGCTGCCACGGGGCGCTGCTGAAGGGTGCATCTATTTAAGGCCTCTTCTACTGTGCATGTTCTTGAATCTAAAAAGTAAAAAAAAGTAAATAATAGTAAATAAGTATACTTCATCGCAAAAACATACTTACTTAATATTATTTAATTAATATTAAATATTATTTGTAAGGTATGCAAAAACGAATAATTAAACTATTTTCATAGTATTTTGATATAAATGCTTGAAATTGAATGCAAAAATGTCCACATAGGTTATGAAGCATTATTATGAAGGAGAAAAAAATTGAAATTACTGAATTTATTAATGGTCATTTTCATGTTGGCAACCAAAAATGGATTGGCAGCTTTAAATGAAGACCGAGGCCCGCTTTGGTTAACAGCAAAATCGTCATTAATTCTGCCGCGTGCAGAGAAAAAAAGGGCTCAGCTAAATGCAGACCCTGCAAGTCGCTTTCGCCATGACGCGGAATTAGTTGAAGAAGCAAGAACTGTGCTTGGGGAGGTGAGTCAGCGTTGCCAGAGTCTTGGCATGGAAAAAAACCCCATCCAACCAGTTCTTGATGTACTGAATCACTTTGAAGAAAGCCAGTCAGTCACTTGGGATGTGCTAAATATGCTCTATTTTTCTGCTGCCCGCCAGCTGGACTCAGCGCCATTGTCGCCAGTTTTGGAAGAATTTGAAGGAACAGAATCTGTAATGAATGGAATTGAAGCCATGCTTCAGGTCTCCTCTCCAGAACATGCGGCAGGATTTACAGAAGCTGTGACAGCAGCTGTAAAAGAATCTGGACACATGCCCGCACTCGTTTGCTTTGCAGAGGGCAAGGCGTCTGCTGTGATTGGTGTTCATACGATGCTTGAGTGCTATGTAACGCATGGCATTGCTCCTGTTGTTTTTTCAGCCAAGTCTGGCAGTGTGCATGGCGGCTTGATTGAAGGCAGTTTTTCAACAGCTCTGCACGATTACCTGCATAGCAAGGCTTATTCAAAGCATGTTTTATCAGAACCCTTTGCGTCTGCGTCACTACCTGCAGTGAAGGCACATGTTCAAAGTTTGGATCCACACAATCCAGATCATGCGATTATGATTGTGCAGTATCATCTTATGCTGCATGAAGCTGTGGTCACAAAAGGTCATACTAGACCGAAGAATCTATCTGCATTAAAAGAACAAATTCTTTTTGATGGGCGCACTCCATTAATGAATGATGATGAGTATATTCGCCTTAGGAAGCCTGCAGAATTCGATGCTGAAAGAATAGCGACACATCTTGTTAATGCTGTGATGGGTGATCCTGATAGAGGTCATCCTGCGTGGCTAGATTTTCTACGTGAATATGGCCCTCTTGGTCCAGAAGATTTTGTAACCATGGACGATGTTGTGGTGACGATTGATGATCAACACGTTCGCGTACAATGTACCAAACTGAAAATCGATTTTGAGGCTCCGATTGAGGTTGAACGCACAGTGAATGAACATACGGGAACTTCACAAATAAACCTTAAAGTGTCTTTAAATTTTCTCGTCCCACAAGAAAACTCTAATCCTGTAAGTATTCTACAGGTAATCGATACTTCTCATTTTCCTGTAGGAGATCAAGAGCTTCACCGACAAAACATGTCAGACTATGCATGGCTTGGAAAGCAGCTTGGGTTTGTGGACAAAGATCGTAAGTTAAAATCTGACCCGTTGTCTGATAAATCTGACCCGTTGTCTGATGAAGAGATGCGTGATTTATTGGATAAAATTATGGCGCAGCCGCACCCACTTTTGGACTAAGCCGTCACGAAACAAATTAATCAATCTTGTAAACTATCCCAATGGGGGCCTTTTTAGGCCCCCATTGCACTTTTTCCCCCATTCCTTTATGGTAAAGGGCAGTTTATTCTTAAGCGTGCACAAAGGGTTGCAGGTGCGTTTTCTGTCTAAAAATAGTGTGAATATAACTGACCACTGATTCATCTCCATCTGATGTAGGATTTTCTATGATTCGTATCGAAAAAATTACTAAAAATATGCTGACCAAACGGTCTTAAATAATATCACCTACCACTTTCCCAAAAGAGCGCATTGCATTGGTGGGCGCCAATGGGCAAGGGAAAACCACATTATTAAATGCTATTACAGGCCAAGATGAGGCTGATCAAGGCCAAATTATTACCCCGAAAAATTTTCGGATGGCCTTTTTGCCCCAATCATTTTCAGACACCCCTTTGCCAACCATTTTATCTGAATGCATTTCAGGGCATGAGCTTGTCTATCAATACAAAACACGGATGGATGACAGCCTAAAGGCTATGGAAACCGCCTATTCAGAAGAAACCTTTGAAGCCTATGAAAATGCGCTGCGCCTTTATGAAACCCATGGAGGCTATCAATCAGAAGGATTGGCTGAACAAGTTTTGCTGGGCCTTGGGTTTAAAGAAAATCAGCTGGAGGCATCGCCCTTAACCCTTTCAGGGGGTGGCGCATGCGGTTAGAGATTGCCAAAATTTTGGTATCAAACCCTGACTTTATTATTTTAGATGAACCCACCAATCACCTTGACTTGCCCAGTATCGAGTGGATGGAAAACTATTTATTAGATTTCAAAGGCACCCTTTTGTTTGTATCGCACGACCGTACGTTTTTAAATAATTTATCGACGATCACGCTGCATCTGCATGGCGGGCAATTGCGCGAATATAAAGGAAACTTTGATGCATTTCTAAAGCAAAAAAGAAATGATGGCCCTGGGGCAAGAAGCCACCATGAAAAAGCTGGAACAACAAAAACAGCATATGCAAAAGTTTGTAGATCGGTTTCGGGCCAAGGCGACGAAGGCTGCCCAGGCACAAAGCCGAATTAAGCAAATTCAGAAAATTGATGCCGTTTTAGAAAATATACCCGTGACAGATGAAGCCCGGACTTTTTCTTTGCCAAAATTGAACTATCCCAAAAGTGGTAAAGAAGTGCTTGTGACCGAGAATTTAGCCGTGGGTTATGATGTGCTGCTGATTCAAAACATTCACTTGCGTCTGAATCGTGCCGATAAAATTGGCATTGTGGGGCGAATGGGATTGGGAAATCAACCTTGCTTAAAAGTGTGATTGGCGACCTTCAGCCTTTGAAGGGCCAAGTGCGCCAAGGCACCAATGTGTGCACTGAATTTTATACGCAAAGTGCGGCAGAAGCCATTCGTTCATCGGCAACGGTTTTGGAAACTTTGGAACGCGAAAACCCTGTACTTACCAACCAAGAGCAACGGGCCCTTATGGGTGCTTTTCTTTTCAAAGGCAATGACTTGTTGAAGAAAACCAATGTGCTGTCGGGGGGCGAGCGTGCGCGCCTTGTGTTTGCCTGTTTGTTTGGGCGGCTGCCAAACTTTATTTTAATGGACGAGCCCACCAATCACTTGGATATGATGAGCAAAGATATCTTGGCTGAAATGCTGCGGACCTATCCAGGCACACTGTTATTTGTATCGCATGATCGCGACTTTTTAGAATCGGTCGCAGACGATATTTATGAAGTGAAAGACAGTAAACTGGCCCGCGTTATTTAACGGATACGCTTGTAGAAGCTTGTCCACGCGATGGAGAATGCCCCAAAGAATACAATGTTAGTGGCCAGAACAAGCAGGCCGCCAATGAACATGAAGGCACTCATTAACCCGCCACTGTGCATTTGCCCGAGGAAGGTAAGGAAGATGCCAATCAAGATAACCGGTAGGTTAATTAAGAAGGTAAGTAAAAGAATCAAGGCCAAAAACTTCCATGATCCTTTCTTAGACTTATGCCATGAATCCATGAATGTCATTTTGTCGCCTAAGGCCGCAGCAGGCATGACAAAGCAAAAGCGATAGCACAAGTAGAAGAAGCCAAGAATTGCGACAACAGAAACAATTGTTTTTAAAACAGAAGACGTGGCATTCAAAAGAGCGGCCAACATGCTGATCGCAATCAGAAACGCAAAGGCACCTGCTGTGAAAAACAACATTTTCATGAGATAGTTTTTGTTTTCAGCACCATAAACAAAAAGAGGTGACTTCTTCTGTGTGCTGTGGAATTGCACCCACTTAGGCACCCAGAAAGAGGCAGCCACAATACTGGCACCTGCATTCACAATAAAGAGGAAGCTTTCTAAAATAGACCGGGCCATGCCCCTGGGTAATTTGATGCCAGCCCCACCGTCAGTGCATAAAAAATGACAGACGCCACAAAGGGAAGCGACCAATATTTCAGGAATGTCAGTATGTTAGAAAACGTAAAGCCAATCGAGTCTTTTACGATGTTTAAGATAGTTGTGTGTTCTTTATTCATAGCCATAAAAATATGGTACCGCGCGATTTTTTTTTTTGTAAATATTATTTTTGTTCGTACGAGATTGGCACATTTTATAAAAAGTCTTTTATAAACAGGCCATAGATGCTTGCTGTTGTTAAGGTGCCCAGTCCATAGGCAATGTTTTGATATATTCCAGCGGTGGTGAATTTTATAAGTATAATCGACAGCACGAATGGCAGCATGAGGGCAATTACTTGT
This sequence comes from Holosporaceae bacterium, assembly GCA_022646525.1. Taxonomy (GTDB): domain Bacteria; phylum Pseudomonadota; class Alphaproteobacteria; order UBA7879; family UBA5542; genus UBA5542. The sequence goes on from CP060261.1 coordinate 566,694, forward strand.
ACATACAGTGCGCCTCCAAACCACTTCCAGAAAAGCCCTTTTGATATTTTCCAAGACTCTTTAAGCGAGATATTTTCACCCAGTGATGCGGCAGCGGCGATGAAACCAAACCGAAAGAAAAGATACAGCAGGATACAAATATAGAGGGTTGCAGAAAGCATTATGATTAAAAACTTTCCGTTTACAGGCATAATTTCCAATGGAGAAATGCCAGATGTGAGCAATGTTTCTAGATAATTGGAGAGGCTTGAAAATGAAAGTATAAGTAAAAGGAATATGAGTAGAGGGATAAGGATAATAGCGACATAGACTAGAAGTAGTTGAACACTTTTTTGTAGATAGAGCTTTTCTATCTTTCCAAGAGAAAAAAAGTTTACTTTCTGGTTCCTTTCATGAAATTGAACCCACTTTGGTTTGCCGTAAGCCTCCAAAATAATTTGGAGAATCAATAAGATCGCAAGCGCCCCAGAGCTGTCAAAATAGTTGGTAGAAAAAGTAATAATCATGAGAGGCCAGAAGCATTTCAGGGCCGTGGCTAGATGCTTTGCAGCAAAGATAATAAGGGAATTAAAGTGGCTTAGCGACTGTTTCATAACTTCATATTATCAGAATTATGGTGGGCCTGGTAGGACTCGAACCTACGACAGCACCGTTATGAGCGGTGAGTTCTAACCAACTGAACTACAGGCCCTCTAGGGAATAACACTTGTAGAATTTATCTGATATGCCTCTAACGTCAAGGAAAAACTTATTTTGCCGTTGTTGTTTTAGGGCTTGTTGACAACGTCAATGAATCAGCCTAGGCTGATAAACACTATGTATTCAAAATTTATGAAAAAAAAGTTGGCGATTGAAAAGTTGGTGGTGGGCGAACGCCTAACCCTCCTTTAACCGTAATTTTTTAAACATAATTTTTGAGATACAATGTTCTCGTTTAAAACAAACAAAATTTTCTACTCTTTCTTTTTTTGGTGGCGCGCCCTGCGCTGAAACCTTCTGATATCACATATTCAAATTATTTAAGCTGCAATATGCATGCGGCCCTTGTTTTTTAATTCAATATTTAGAGAGAAAATGAAATATTTAAAACATCTATTTTTAGCAGTAATCTTTTTAACCCACACCCCAATGGCAGGCCCAGCCCCTAAAAAGGTGGTGATTGTTTTGCCGATGGCCCATCAAGCCCTTGATGCAATTGTGTCGGGGTTTTCGAAGCGTTTGACAGAGCTGATGCCTGGGCAAGTTATGATTCGTGTAGAAAACGCAATGGGTGACCCAACGATACAGCAATCTATTCTGAAAAAGCTTAATCAACAGAAGGTTGACTTGGTTGTGCCCGTTTCAACCCAAACAGCATTAATGGCCGCACAGCAGATTAAAGGCCGAAAGATGGTAAGCCTTGCAGCGATGTATTCAGAGAAGGAGCGGCGGCAAGCAGGCATTACAGGTGTGCTTGATGAAGTGCCCATTCAGAAATTGCTTCAGTTTTATAGGAAAATTCTACCCCAGTTAAGCCACCTGACACTGGTGTGTAGTGACAGTGACAAGGTGCAGAAAGAGGCCGCAGAAGCTATAATAGAAGCAGAAAAAATGGGTATTCAATTAAAGGTGCTAACTGTTCATACCCGAAGTGACTTGTATGCCTTATAAAAAAAAATCGGCCGAAATAAGGGGCCCGTGTTTATTTTGAAAGATAACATGGTGGCCAGTGGCATTGCGGGGCTTTTACGTACTGCTTCAAACCAGAAAAAACTGGTTTTATCGTCTGATGAAGGCACTGTTTCTGAGGGGGTGCCCATTGGCCTTGGGGTGATTGAATCTGATATCGGTGTTGAAGGGCAGGGCTTGCCCACCGTGTTCTGAGCGGAGAAAAAATAGAAGAGATACCCCTGCAGCGCATTGAAAAAATTCATGTCTTTATTCATGGGCCTGCCTTAAAAGAAGTGGGTATTGACTTAAAGGCCGTTCAACATGCAGCAAAAGACTTAGGGTATGTTTTTGAAAGTGCGGGGGTAAAATGATTTTTTCAAGTATCGAGCAAACGCTTGGACTATTCCCCTTAATCTTAGGCATGTATTTTAGCTATCGCATTTTGCGGCTGACAGATTTGACGGTGGACGGCACGTTTGTGCTGGGGCGGCTCTTTATGGCCGCCTGCTAACCTGTGGGTGTGGCTATACAGTGGCCGTGCTGGGGGCTTTGGTAGGAGGTGCCTTGGTAGGCTTGTTTGTGGCACTGATTCAGCGGCACGATCGCATGGATGCCTTGTTGGCTAGTATTGTCACTTTATTGATGCTTTACAGCGTGAACTTTCAAGTGATGGGAAAGCCCAATTTAAACTTAATGCGGTTTGATGTGTTTTCTTTACTGTTCGGGGTTCTAAAACTGAAGGCTCTTTTATCAGCTTAATGGTGGTTTCTGGCTTATTAATGGCAGGAATTATGGTGTTGCTGCGCTTGCCTGTAGGCACGGTGTTTCGGGCTTTTGGTGCCGATAAAATCTTCTGGCACGATTTAATCGAAAACCCTGAGGTTTACCGATCGGTTGGCCTTGCCCTAAGTAATTGTTTGGCAGCATTTTGTGGGGTCATTTATGCCACCGTAAATGGTTATGCCGATATGAATATGGGGTGGGTATTGCCTTAACGGGTATTGGTGCGGTGGTGATTGGCAAACACTTAGTGGCTTTTCTTAACATAGTTAAAGATAGAAAAATGAAAGGCGTTTCTTTTTTGCCTTCAACAGGAATTGATTTGATGGGGTGTTTTTAGGTCTACTTTTTATTTTTTGCTGATAAACGGATTGTTGATTCTTGATATCAACCCCATCAATTTAAAATTGTTTTTGGGTATTTTATTGATTGGTGCTTTGGGCGTGCAAGCAAATAAGAAACGGAGGCCTTCATGTTGATCGCACAGTTAAATAAAATTTCTGTCAAATTTTCTGAAAGTGTACTGCCTGTTTTAGAGGATGTTTCCCATCTATAGAGGCAGGTGAATTTATTATTCTATTAGGCAGTAATGGATCAGGGAAAAGCTCTTTGCTTAAAGTTTTGATGGGGGATGTGTGCCCTATAAAGGGGCGTTTTGATATCGCTTCGCGGTGTCAACGCCGGTATCTTGGTCAAAGCACAAAAGAAAGCCTTTTTCATGCCTTAACAGTTTATGAAAATATTGTATTGCATGCGCAGGCAGAAGGGGCATCGTTGTGGAAGGGAATTTCTGACACACAGATCGCTTATTACAAAGATTACCTGAAGGCATTTCATCGTCACTTGCCCGGCCGTCTTTCGCACCCTGTGGGCACACTGTCGGGGGGCGAGCGCCAGTCTCTAGTCCTTGCGTTGGCCCTGCACAGCCAGCCTGATTTATTTTTGATTGATGAGCATACAAGTGCTCTTGATCCAAAGTCAGCCACTGCATTGATGGAGTTGACGAATGAATTTATTCAGGCATCACCTGTCACAACTGTTATGACAACCCACGACATCAACCATGCACTCACATATGGCACACGAATTATTGCATTGAAAGGCGGTAAAGTTGTGTTGGATGTAAAAGAGGACCAAAAGAAAAAGTGCACCCGGCAAGATCTTCTGGCACTTTATGGATAATAAAAAGTCCCGCAGGTTTTATTTCTTGCGGGACTTTGATTTTTATTCTTTCGCTGGGTTGTTGAGGTCACCCTCGATGAAGCTTTTAAGCTTTTTCGACCGGCTTGGGTGTTTCAACTTCCGCAGCGCTTTGGCTTCGATTTGACGAATTCTCTCGCGTGTCACAGAGAACTGTTGCCCCACTTCCTCAAGGGTGTGATCTGTGTTCATTCCAATACCGAACCGCATGCGCAGGACCCGCTCTTCACGTGGCGTCAATGACGACAAAACACGTGTTGTTGTTTCACGCAGGTTTGATTGAATGGCCGCATCGATAGGAATGATCGAGTTTTTATCTTCAATGAAGTCACCCAAGTGGCTGTCTTCTTCATCCCCGATGGGGGTTTCCAAACTGATGGGCTCTTTTGCAATTTTCAATACCTTGCGCACTTTTTCAAGGGGCATAGCAAGTGCTTCAGATAATTCTTCTGGGGTTGGTTCGCGGCCTGTTTCGTGCAACATTTGGCGAGACGTACGCACCAATTTATTAATGGTTTCAATCATATGCACGGGGATACGAATCGTACGGGCTTGGTCGGCAATTGACCGTGTGATTGCCTGACGAATCCACCACGTGGCATAGGTTGAAAATTTATATCCGCGACGGTATTCGAATTTATCAACGGCCTTCATCAAGCCAATGTTGCCTTCTTGAATAAGGTCAAGGAATTGCAATCCACGGTTTGTATATTTCTTCGCAATGGAAATCACCAAACGGAGGTTTGCTTCAATCATTTCTGTTTTCGCCCGGCTGGCTTGGCGTGCGCCTTTTTGGACGGTGCCCACCATTTTTTTGAAATCAAGGAAGGTGAGTTTCAAAATTTGAGGAACTTCTTGAATTTTTTCAAGCGCCTCTTGAACAGCTGCTTTTTCAGCGAAAGCTTTCCACTTTTTATCTTTAGCCAATGTCTTCAGCCACAAAGTGTTCAGTTCAGCACCATTGTAAACCTTCATGAAAGAGTCGCGGTCAAGGCCGGCAGATTCAGCTTCTTTTAGAAGGGTGGTTTCGTTTTTTGTAACTGTTTTGTTGAACTCTTGAAGTTCAACAGTCAGTTCATCGATGCGCGTGTTATTCAGGCGCAGCTCTTGCACATAACCAACAATTTCATTTTTAGCGGCTTCATAGTCTTTTACTGTTTTTTCCGCAGGCGCTTTGCCTGTTTTAGCACACGTTAGTTTTTCTGTGCGCCATTTTTTCATCTTTGTGTCGAGCTTTTTGATTTTGCCAAACAGCTCAAGAGATTTGGGAAGAAGGGCTTCTTCCATAGCCGCAATTGATGATACAGCAGATTCATCTGAATCATCTTCTTTTGATGCATCGTCAGATTCATCATCTTCAGCTGTGTCTTCATCGTCTTCGTCTGTATCTTCACCTTTAGCATCAGATGCGGTGGCATCGCCTTCTTTAGGCGTATCGCCTTCGCCAGACTGTTCGAAATCCATGCTTTCTTCGTAAGGCGTTTCAAGCGAGATGATGTCGCGCAAGAAAATATCGCCTTTTTCAAGTGCTTGCGCCCATTCGAGAATCAGGGAAATGGTGCGGGGGCTGCTGTAAAGGGCCTCTGCCAACATTTCTTTGCCGCTTTCAATACGCTTTGCAATTTCAATTTCGCCTTCACGTGACAATAGCTCGACAGAGCCCATTTCACGCAAGTACATGCGCACAGGGGTCGTCGGTGCGGCCACCAAGGTCGCCCGCAGAAATGGTTGTTTCGTTGCCGCTTTCTTCATTTGATTCTTCGTCGTCCGGTTCTTCTGTGACACGGGATGACGGACGTACGCTATCAGGATCGATATCTTGATCACCATCTTCAGATGTTACATCAACACCCATATCAGCAAAGGTTTCAAGGATGGATTCCATGATATCGCTATCGGCTTTTTTGCCTTTGCCAATAATTTTTGTAATTTCTTTTTGTGTAACAAAACCACGTTCTTTAAGCTTGTTCAATCAGCTTTTTAAGATCAGCTTCGATCTTTTCGGGCGAAGGACCAGCTTCGCTGACGGTAGAAATTTTTCGGATGTTGAATTTTTATTTTACTCATTTTTCACCTGTCGTTAACAATGACCACGAATCCTAACATAGTTTAAAAGGCCTCAAATGTCTTTTTTGTCATCCCCATGGGCGAATGCTTCTTTCAAACTTTTAAAAGCGTTGCCATTCTTCAGGGTGTTAGAGACGACTTAATCTTTCTTTGGCTGCTTTTAGATCTGCAGCGACAAAAGGTGTGACTGATAAGCATCTAAAACTTGATGCCATGCCTGGGTAATGGCTGCCGTATCTTTCCCTTCAAGGAAAGGGGCGTGCACGCGAAGTGCTGAAACTTGCATCGTTTCCAGGGGCTCTTTGAGACCACTTTCTTCTAGATAGGTATGAATATGCTCTGTTTCAAGGGGGAAAACCTTCAGATAAATAATTTAATAAAGCCGTGCTTATTTTCTGATGCGGTGGGTGGCTGAAGTTAATTTGTACAAGCGCTTCTTCTAGTTGGGGCAGCAGGGCTGGGTGGGCAATGGGTGTACCCAACAAGATGCTTTCTTGAATCAGCAGTCGATTCAGTTTATGCCCACTTTTTTAACGGGGCCTTGCTTTGTGCACGCACGTTCCATCGAAATAGACGGTCTTTAAATTCTTTCTGGTAATAGGCACGAACTTTTGTGTCTTGAATGGTGTGTACGAGACGCTCTAATTTTTGTTCAACAAGAGCTTTGCTTTCAGGGGTGTGGGTTTGTGCAGTGCCCACACTGACGTTCCAAATCATTTGAGACAGAGGTACGGCGTTTTTAAAAGATCTTTAAATTTTTTCAAGGCCGTTTTTTTTGAATAAAGGTATCGGGGTCTTCTTTATAGGGTAAAAATGCAAAAGAAAGAGTTTGCCCGGGTTTCAAAAGGGGAGAGCACGTTCTGCTGCACGAAGGGCGGCACGTTCACCTGCTTGATCGCCATCAAAGCAAACAATGGGGGTGGAACTAAGGCGCCATAAAGATTGAATGTGGTGCTCGGTCATGGCGGTGCCAAGGGGGGCCACAACCCGTTCATATTTTTTTCTCTTAGGCTGATGGCATCCATATACCCTTCAACCACCAATAGGGGCCAATCTTTTGAGAGGATGCTTGTGCTTCTGCCCAGTTATAAAGAATGTGCCCTTTGTGAAAGATGGGGTTTCTGGCGAGTTTAAATATTTTGGTTCACCTGGGTCGAGAAGGCGGCCCCCAAAGGCAACAACACGCCCACGGCGATCGGTAATGGGGAACATGATGCGCCCCCTGAACTTATCGTATGTACTGCCATCATCACGGGTGCTGACAAGCCCTGCTGTTTGGATGTCGGCATCTGAAAAGCCTTCTTTTTCAAAAACTGGGTTAATCGCTGCCGGTCAGCAGGGCCCATCCCATTTGAAATTTATCTAATGTGGGGCAGTAAGGTGCCGTTCTTTCATTAAATAGTCACGGGCACGTTCCCTGCAACTGATTTTAAGTTTTCTACAAAATAGACCGTTGCTTTTTCGCAAATGGCATAAAGTGTTTCATGGGCATTACGTTCTTTTTGCAGACATGGGGTTCACTTCTTTAGGAAGCGTGACGCCAGCGATTTCAGCGGCTGCTTTCACTGCTTCAATAAAAGTGTAATGATTTTGAAACATCAAAAATCAAAGACTGATCCATGCTTGCCGCACCCAAAACAGTGGTAAAACCCTTTGGCATTGTTCACCGTAAAAGAAGGTGTTTTTTTTTTTTTAATGGGGCAAAGCCCGTGGTATTCATGCCCACGCTTTTTGAGTTGAACGTTTTTGCCCACAATGTCAGAGAGGGCGATACGTTCTCTAATTTGGTCAAGCAAGGGTTGGTTGTACATAAGATTACGTTAAAAGTTGTTTCACCATTTGGGACGCTTTTCCAAAGTCCATTTGCCCAGCATACTGATCTTTTAAAGCGGCCATGACTTTGCCCATGTCTTTGGGAGAGGTGACCTTTAAGTCATCAATTAGGGTTTGAATGGCACTTTTAATGGCGCCTTCATCCATTTGCTTGGGTAAGAAACTTTCAATGACTTGTATTTCTGTTGTTTCTTTTTGCACAAGGTCGTCACGTCCTGCTTTTTCAAACATCTGAATGCTTTCTTTGCGCTGCTTTACCATTGTTTGCAGCAGTTGCAGAATTTGTGTGTCTGAAAGGCTGTCTTGCCCGCCACTGGTGCGACCATCGATATCTTTTTGTTTTATGTTGGCCAAAATTAGCCGGATGGTTAAAAGTTTTTCTTTGTCACCGGCTTTCATCGCCTCTTTCATGGCGGTGTTCAGTTGATTCCTAAGCATGGTATCCTTCGTTTATGAATGTTAAATCATATTGAGATAGCGCGACGTCTTTCGAAGACGTGCTGCATAAATGTATAGCAATTCCGTAATGCGTTGTACGTAGCCACGGGTTTCACCATAGGGAATGCTTTCAATCCAGTCAATCGTATCTACTTTTTTTGTACCAGGATCACCAAAAGTTTCTAACCATTCTTTGTCTTTATGGGGCCCTGCGTTATAGGCTGCAAGCGCAAGAATATAGTTTCCTTTAAATCTTTCAATGACTTCTGATAGATAGCTGGTGCCAATGTTAATATTTTTTTGGGGGTTGTGTGTCAGTTCTTTTTTTTGCAAACGAATACCCATTTGTCGGGCTTTAATACGTGCCGTTGGGTACATCAACTGCATAAAGCCGCGTGCGCCTGCCCCACTGATCGAGCGGCTGTTAAAGTTGCTTTCTTGACGAATAACAGAGTGCACCAATATAGGGTCGATGTGTTTCTTCTTTAACATGCGGTGGTTTAAGTGAAGTGTTGGGTAGGCGTGCTCGGTTAAAATGGCTTGTTTTTGCCCCCCATATTTTGCCAGGATGACGGCCAAATGCTCCATATTCAGTTGATAGGAAAGCGCCACAAGGTAGGCCCCAATACGCCCCTTACTGTTTTGCACAAGGTATAGCAGTATACGCTCACGCTCGGCCGTAAAGCCATAGGGTGTGAGGAGTTTTATAACGCTGAGTAAATGCTGTTGATGCGGTGCAAGGGGTACGGAAGACACCTTTTTTTCCAACTTTATATTGATGGGGCGGTTTTGTTTTTTAAGACATAGTTGCCCATAATAAGTGTGGGCGTGTTGCCCCCCTTTTTTATACCAGTCGGCCGCCTTTTTCTTATTTTTATCGGTTTCTGATGCGCGACCTGCCCAGTACGCCATCTTAGATACACTGATGGGGGTTGAAACATAGTGATATAGTTTTTCAAAGCGGTCGTGGGCTGTTTTATATTGCTTTAAGTGGCGCAACTCAACCCAAGCCCGGAACCATTCACCTTCGGCAAAATCAACTTTTGAAGGCAAGCGTTTGATATCAACAGGGTATTGATCACATACCGAAACGGCTTGCTTGTATTTTTTTTCAGCGGCAAAGTTCCTTGAAAAGTGGTTTCTGTATCTAAGAATTAAGTCAGGATGATCTTTAAAGGTGCCTAATTTTATGGCTTCATCAAAAATTTGAAGGGCCTCTTCATCTTCTCCTTTGCGGACGAGCCATCGAAGTCGCTGAAATACAAGGCCAGGATACTGTTTATAACATTTCGGTACCCGCACCCAAACCATGTGAAACTTGCTTTTTCGGCGAATCAACTTCAGAGCATAGTCAATGACATCTTGACACTGTTGGGATACAAACCCTTTCATATGCTTCAGGCCGTAATAGTTGCCGTCGAGAAGCAATCGATTAAGACGCAGTCGGTAACTTTCAGAAGATAGATGTTTTCGAAACAACTGGTGAAACGTATCTTCATCTTTGGGCTTAAAGTTGGTGCGAATCCAAATGGCTTCGAGGCGCTTTTTCTTTTGTTCGGGGGAAGTGTTTTTGTCCAATAGCTGTGCATGGATAAGTGCTCCTTTTGATGTAAGGGGTGTATCTTTTAAAATAAGCCTGTATTTTTTTTTTGGTGTTTTTTTTCGTGATGGCTTCTTCAGCGGCTTCTTGCAACTTGGCACGATCTGGCCAGTGGGGGTTTTCTTTTAAAAAACAATACAATGGCGTCGAAGTCGCCGTGGCCCCGCAAAAAAGTGAGCCAAGAAAGTGTTTTGTGCACCAAGGGGCAGCGATTTTAGGGGGCAAAAGGGGAGGATTATTTTTCCTTAAGGCCTCTTTCCCTTGGGCCATATAGCTGGTGCACGACCCAGCAGGCGCTTGTTCGACCGTATTATGGAAAACAAAAGAGGTGAGGCTCAATAGCGTAACAAGGCCTAAAATATAGTTCATTTTTATATGATACCTTTTTTACAAGTTTAGAGAATCTATGAATTTTGAGCAATCTTGAAGTGGGCATAACATTGCTTTTACGTGCAACTTTATTGCCAGAATATCTTTCAAGTGGTAAATTTTGAGTATGAAACAAATATACCTTGCCACTTTGTTGACGACAGTTGCCTCAATCTCTTTTGCTGATATGGCCACTGTGGGCAATTTTAAGGATTTATGCAGGCCCGCTTGCCGCTTATGGAAAGGCCCGCATGGGGGTGAATAACCAGCGTTATAAAAAAACCCGCCTTATGGCAGGGGGATGATAGGTATGGCCACGTGTTTCAAGAAAAGGGCTTTATCTAGGAAATGAATGGGCCCTGATATCAGATACTTTTTCAGAAAAAAAGATGATCAACGGTTAGAGAAAATAGGCCATCTTGAAACATTGATTCGCTTTGGTGAAATTATCGAGAATAACTTTTTGCCGTATGCTGCGGTTGGTGGCTTTTATGGACGCTATAAGTTGAAGTCAGATACCCTGAATCGCAGATTTCATATGAGTGGATGGATTGGTGAGGTGGGCGTGATGCTTTTGTGCGCCCTAATATTACGATCAGATCATCGATTCGTTATCAACGCGGTCTTCGTGTTTATGGTGGGAAAGACCAAATCCGCGTTCAGAAGAAACCCCAAGGGGTTCTTCTGAAAGTCGGTATTTCTTATATCTTTAATTAATTTTATTGTTTCGGGCGCAAGAAGTAATACGTAAGGCCCTCTTGTAGGGTCATCAGCTCGATACCTACGCCTTCGCGCATATCGGTTGGTAGCCCGCGGTTGGCGCTCATAATGACAAAACCGGTGCCTGTGGGTCCAGCAAAAGCACCCACATGGCCGCCATCTTTGCGGCGCCAGCCGATGATGTCGCCCAGTTGGAGTTCTTCATACGAAGGCACAACATCAAATAATTTACCTAAACGCGCCACATTATTTTCAACATCTTTTCGAGGTCCTTCTTCAAGGTCGGCAAGCTTTGCAGCATATGCGTCTGGATCCGTCACAGACAGGCTGAAGAGGTCATGATAGAACGTTGATGTCGGCGCGTTTTGTGCGGCACCGCCATGCATGGCTTCAACATAAGCAGAGCAATCCCACGGCCCAACAGATTTTGCTGTTGGTAGGCACTGTCGCCTGTATGGCCCCCCAAAAACAAACCCTGTGTGTACTGTTGTATATGTCTTGCCACGGCTATCGTAAAAGAAGCTGGTATCAAGTGCAGCTTTGGCTGCAGTTGATACACTTTCTGGCACGGGAATCGGATGTGCCATGGCTGTTTCGTTAACAGAAACGGCAACTTGGGCCAATGTATCGGCAACGGTATTTGTTCCGATCACCTCCGCGGTTGTGAAAAGCATGAGTAACTCGGCCTGTGTGCCGCGTGTTGTACCCCAAAAATTAGGGGCTTCAGGGGCCGCTTCTAAAACATTTGGGAAAAGGATTGAGCCTGGGTCAAGTTCTTGTGCACCATCAAGGAATACAAGGTTGCCCGACAGGAAACGCGCCACGTTTTCTTCTGTGAAAAGTGTGTGGCCCCCAAGCAAGGTTTCACCTTCAGCAGGCTGGCCCAAAAGTTGACGCAGTTGAAAGGCCATTTTGTCACTTCGCAAGTTCCACGGGCAGTCAACTTTGTGTGCAGAGACAGCTTTTGCCAGTATTGTAAGGCGCCCTAGCTCGGCTTCCATGCGTTGTCGCACCCCTGCAAAAACGTCTGCTGCCTCGCGGGGCGTTAATGAAATAGACCCTTTCACAGCTTTTAACATCGCCGTCATGGCCTCTAAGGCGTTTCGCTTTACGTCAGCATCTGCTGTGAAAAGTTTTAAAAGGGCAGGGGTTCTGCGTGCGGCATTCATATCTATAATGTCGTCAAGAGGGTGGGCGCTGGTAATGGATGTAAAAAGCGCAACCACAAGGGGGAGAATAAATTTAAACATTTGTTTCCTCTGAAAAAATAATTGTTACTGCCCCTTCAATATAGGAATGATTTTGATTTTTTTCAATAGCTAAGATTCTTTTTTACCGATAGGAATGCGTTTAGCAGAAAAGGCAAACGGTGTTGGGGTTGATGTCGGTGTAAGGTGCGCATACTGGGTGCTGTCTTTAAGGGTTGCGGTGTCAACGCAAACAATATCTTCTACTTCATACTCATAATCTTTATGGGGCGATTCCCAGTGCTGAATAGGCTTCAGGGCTTTCACCCGTGCTTTAACGGGGCTTTCGGCCACTACAAAAACATTTTGATGCAGTTCGGTGAATTCGGTTTCAGTGTACCCCCCAAGATTGACAAAATAAAGTTTGGGGTGGTCGGCAGGGGGCGGTGTGTTGCGTATATGCACATCGTATCCATCGACGGAATGAAGAATGCCCCACGCATCGATATGCAGGCTTTTGGGGGTGCCCCACCAACTTTGTCGTAATGGTTCGAAGGTGTCTTCTAGCTGATTGGCGACAACAAAACGCATATCGTGCAGTTCGATGAGGGCCTTTTCATGGGTGCCCCCAATATAGCAAGCATACAAATTCATAAAATTTTCCTTACCTATTTTTTTTCATCTATTGAAATGACATAATCATAAAGACTGGAATAAAAAAATGCGCAAGAAAAAAATAAAATATGTGACCCCAGATGCGTCATGGATTCAGCGCAGAAAAAAGGGCGATGGCTTTATTTATGTGAATGATCGGAACAAGTCTGTCCGCAAATCTGAGGTGGTGCGCATTACACAACTGGGAATTCCCCCAGCCTATGAAGAGGTGCGTATTTGCCCCCTTAATTATGGCCATATTCAAGCTGTAGGCCGTGACAGTAAAAGACGCAAGCAATACATTTATCATCCTGATTGGGTGGCGATGCAGGCGGCTACCAAATTTCAACGACTTTTTAATTTTGGTAAGGCCTTGCCCCAGATTCGTGCGCAGGTGGATCAAGATTTGCGCGCCCAAAAAATGACAAAGCAAAAGATTTTAGCGGCCATGGTGAAGATCATGGATTTGACAAATATCCGGGTGGGGAACATTGCATACGCAAAAGATCATCAGACCTATGGCTTAACCACCTTGCGCAAAAAGCACACACGTTTTGTGAAGAACCGGGTTTTGTTTCGATTTAAAGGAAAAAATGAAACGCCGTGGGAGCTGACCTTGGCGCACCCGTCTGTGTGTAAGATTATTAAACGTTGTGCTGAAATACCGGGCCATGTGCTGTTTAAATATGAAGATGAAGCGGGGCAGCCCCATCCCATTTGTTCAGAAGATTTTAACGCGTATCTTGCAGCCGCATCTCAAAAAGAATTTACAGCAAAAGATTTTCGTACTTGGGCTGCGTGTCGAGAGTTGTTTCAGCATTTAGTGGCCGGAAAAAAAGTACCCCGTGAGGAACAGGCCGCATATCTAAAAGAAGCCATCAAAGAAGTGGCACAGAAAATGGGCCATACGGTTGCGATTTGTCGGAAATCTTATTTGCACCCCCATCTGATGAAAAGTTTTGAAAAGGGCACGTTTCAAATATGGCTTGCCCATAAAAATCAGCACGACATTGAAAAGCTTTTATTAAAGTGGTGGAAAGATCATATAAAAACCGCTAGGGTAAAGCGCGCTTAAGGCAATTGAATGAATACACAGATACCCATTGTCAGAAAAACTTACGATTACAGCATTAAATGAAAACGGAGAAGGCGTGGCCCATAAAGATGGCCAGCCTGTTTTGGTGCCGTTTACTTTGCCGGGAGAAGAGATATCTGCCGATTTGGTGCCTGCGGGTAAGCACGCGTTTCGGGCCCAAGATGTGGCGTGGCTGACAGAAAGCCTGGACCGTGCCGTGCCTCCTTGCCCTTATTTTGGTGTGTGTGGCGGGTGTGGATTGCAGCATATGAATGACACAGCCTACACACAGTTTAAGAAAGCGCAGGTAGAAAAAGCCTTTCAAAAATTCAAATTAGACACGTCATGTTTAGAAGACGTGCACAAAGTGCCCCCTGGTCATCGGCGTCGGATTAATTTTCGGGCCGTGAAAGAAGGCGGAACTGTTTCCCTTGGGTTTCATCAGCGACGCAGCCATAAAGTAACGAACATTGATCATTGCTTATTGTTGCTGCCTTCCTTAAATGCTTTGATTCACCCATTGAAAGAAGTGTTAAACACGGTTTTAAAAGACCAAGAAAAAGCACATATTTTTTTGACAACAGTGAAAGAGGGCATGGATGCCTTGTTTGTGTTTTCAGAAGGGCACGTGTTGAATGCAACCGTTAAATCTTTGCTGACGGACTGGGCAAAAGAACATGGCGTGGTGCGGGTATTGTTGCAGGCGCAGAAAAAAGAAGAGCTTCTCTACCAACACAAAACACCCCACGTGGCGTTTGGGGGGCACGATGCTCTCTTTCCCGTACAGGCCTTTTTACAGCCAAGTGAGGCAGGTGAACAGCAGATATGGGCGTGGGTTGAACAGCATTTGCCTAAACGCACCAAGTACATTGCCGATCTTTTTTGTGGGTTGGGCACATTCACATTTCCGTTATCAGAGCATGGGGCGGTAGATGGATTTGAAGGGCATCATAAAGCGGTGCAGTATTTAAATTTATCAGCAGATCAACAGCGCACCAAGCACCCGGTTCAGGGCACGCAACGAGATTTGTTTTTGTACCCACTTTCCCCGAATGAACTGAATGCCTATGACATGGTGTTTCTTGACCCGCCCAGGGCAGGGGCCAGCAACCAAGTGAAGAAAATTGCCAAGTCAACGGTGCCGTTTGTGGTGATGGTTTCTTGCAGCAAAGATTCCTTTGCCCGAGATGCGGCGCACCTATTAGAGGGAGGGTATAAAATGGATAAAACCTATTTACTTGACCAATTTGTATGGTCGCCCCACCTGGAGCTTATTTCTTTTTTTTCACGCCCTTAGCGCCGGTTGATTTTTTAGCGGCTGGTTTTTGGGGAACTTGAACTTTTCCCTCTTTAAACTTAGGCGTGATTACCCCAGCAGACACGGCCATTTTAATGCCTTCATCCACCGTCATATCCAGTATTTTTACGTCTTTTTTGGGCACAAATAAAAAGCCCGATGTTGGATTGGGCGTGGTTGGAATAAACACATTTAAAATTTCATGCTTTGTTTTTTCTTGCACTTCCCCAGTGTTTTTCCGGTGATGAAACAGATTGTCCAAATACCTTGTCGGGGATATTCAACAAGCCCCACTTCACGAAATGAGGATGATTCTTTATCAAGAAGTGCTTGGGCAATTTGTTTGATGGTGGTGTAGATGCTGCGGATGATGGGCATACGCTCGACAATTGATTCGCCGATGCGCACAAGATAGCGCCCTAAAAGCCGCGCACAAACGCCCCAAAAATCGTGACAACAATGACGGTGGTAAGTAGCCCGTACCCTGGGAAATAACCATAGGCAATGGTGATGTGTTCGGGGATCAGGGGCCGCACAGCATTATCAACGGTGTTGATAAGCCAATGCACCAAATAAATGGTGAGCAAAATGGGGTTGAAACCAAGATGCCACTGATGAAGTAGCCTTTTAAGCGTGTAAAAAACTATTCTCTTTTTAAGAGGAGTGAGGGCATGGCGACAGTCCTTTAATGTTTTTGATGTTTCGGCTTTAAATAAGAACTCGGCTTTAGGGTATAAGGCAGAGAGATCTTTTTCAATGACATTCACTATTTTTTGCGCATCTTCAATATTGAGATTGGCTTCAAATACGATGTGGCCTTGAATGAACTCTTCGTGGCCAGATGTGCGGGTGCGCAAATGGTGGCAAGCCTTTACCTTAGGATTTTTTGTCACAATAGAAAGAATACTGTCTCGGTCTTGGTCAGACAGTTCGCTATCCAGCAATACATTAAAGGCGGAACGAATAATTTTGTATGTCATGAACATAATATAAAGGGCAAGCCCAGCACCAAAGATGACATCGATGAATGTCCACTGAAACAGCTTGTACAACCCAATTGAAAGCAGCACGCCTATATTCAATAGAATGTCACCTTTGTAGTGCGTTGAATCAGCAAGAATCGCAAGCGACTTTGTTTTAGAAATGACATATCGCTGATACGCAACGAGGAAGAGCGTTAAAATAATAGCCACAACTGTTGCTGTAACCCCCACAGAAATATTTTGAAGGGGCTGGGGTACGAACATTCGTGTGATAGCCTCTTTTAATACAAAGCCTGCAGAAATAATGATAACGATCGACTGAAAAAGTGCGGCAAGGGCTTCGATTTTTCCATGGCCAAAGCGATGCTCGTCATCGGGGGGTTTCATCGCATGGTGTACTGCAATCATATTAATCATGGATGCAAGAAAATCGAGGACAGAGTCAGCAAGACTTGAGAGCAAGCTGACCGAATGGGTGACACGCCAGGCATAGGGCCTTGATGAGAACAAGCACCAAGGCAACCCCAACAGATGCGTATGTTGCCGTGCGTTTTAATTGGCTTCGATTTGTGCGTGAACGCGCGGCAGTTGGTGTTTTTGAGACATGTTCCTCTGAATAGCTTCGTTTTGTGTTTTTTTACTTTAACGCATCTAAGTTTTTAAAAAAATCTAAAATTTCAGGGTTTTGTAATGCTTCTTTATTTTTGATGGGAAGGCCTTGAATAACGGCATTCACGGCAAGCTCAATAATCTTCCCATTCTTGGTGGGGAATATCGGGCACTTCAAGAATAAGGTCAGGCACATGGCGTGGGGTTGTTTCTTTGCGAATTTGAACCGCAATTTTTTTTCGCAAGTCATCGTTTAATTGATGGGGTGTGTTCATCTTCACAAACAAAATAACGCGGATATCGCCTTGATAGGGCTGCCCAACAGCAATGCTTTCTTGTACTTCTTTTATTTTTCAACTTGGCGATAAATTTCGGCCGTGCCAATGCGCACACCGCCCTGGTTCAGAACGGCATCAGAGCGCCCTAGAATAATAAAGCCCCACCGCTGGTTTGCTCAGAAAAGTCGCCATGGCACCATACGTTTGGAAATTTTGAAAAATAGGCATGATGGTATTTTTCTCCTTGGTCATCCCCCAAAAGCCAAGAGGGCGCGAAGGAAATGGATTGCGGCAAACAAGCTCGCCTTTTTCACCAATGATGGCATATTGACTGTCGTTAAAGACTTGTACATCCATGCCCAGGCCTGCACATTGAATTTCCCTGATAACGGGTTTTAAGGGGCTGCCTAACACAAAACATGAAATAATATCGGTACCCCCGATAAAGACACTAAGCGCATATCATTTTTGATGTGGGCATAGGCATAGTCAAACTTTCCGGCGCAAGGGGAGACCCTGTACTGGTCATAACTTTGAGGGCAGATAGATCCCACTTCTTTCGGGGAGAAAGCCCTTCATTTTCAAGGGCTGAAATATATTTTGCTGCAGTGCCAAACAATGTCATGTTTTTCTTCTTCGGCATACTGAAATAAAATATGGCCATCTGGATAAAAAGGTGACCCATCATAAAGAAGCAACGTTGCGCCTGACGCTAAAGCCGACATCTGCCAGTGCCACATCATCCATCCACATGTGGTGAAATAAAAAACACGATCTCCTTCTTTCACATCACTGTGTAGTTGATGTTCTTTGACATGCTGCAGAAGCGTGCCACCTGCCCCGTGCACAATGCATTTCAGGGCCCCCACTGTGCCGGAAGAAAACATAATGTAAAGCGGCGTGTTAAAAGGAAACGCTTCAAACCGAATATCTTGGGGGGCATAGGTTGCCCGAATGGTATGCCATGATGTGATGTGGGGAAGGGGTCAGGTGCTGTGCCGTCATAGCTGAATAAAATGGTATCGGTGAGAGACGGCAGGGCCTCTTGAACACTTTTAGTTTGTCATTAATAAAGTGCTTTTTGCCTTTATAGAGATAATAGTCGGTGGCAAATAAAAAAGCTTTGGCTCAATTTGTTCGAAACGATCAAGCATACCTTGTGTGCCAAAGTCAGGCGAACATGATGCCCAAATGGCACCCAGGCTTGTACAGGCCAACATTGCAATCAACGCTTCAGGTGTGTTGGGCGTCAGCCCCCACACGGTCGCCTTTTTTTAACCCTTTTTCTTTAAGGTATTGTCGTAGTACAGAGACATGATCGTAAAGCTCTTTAAATGTCATGCGGCGCTTGACTTGATCTTCCCCCAAAAAACAAGGGCTTCAGCATTTGTGCGGTTTCTGAGCAAGTTTTCTGCAAAGTTGAGGGTGCTTTTTTCAAAGAAGACAGCTTTTTGAATATCTTCTTTTTGCGTTAATACGCTGTTGGGATCAAGTGGTACCAATATTATTGGCTTTGTGCCATAAAGCTGTCCAAAACGCTTCTGGGTGTTTTACCGACCAAGCATGAAGTTCTTTTTGTGTAGCCAGTTTTTGGCCATGTTTTTGATTGATTTCTTGTAGGAATTGCCACATTTGGCTGGCGCGCTGCTCTGTTTGAGAGGGCATATACATTATTTTAGATGTCATGATGTTTTGTCCGCTTTTGATTTTAGAAAAAATAGCCTTTTCTGTTTAGCAAAATAACATCTTCATCAGAAAGGTTTTTCAGTTTTTGTTTGAGCTTATAAATATGTGTTTCAATGGTGTGCGTTGTGATGCCTTCCCATAACCCCATACTTTTTTAAGTAAGTCATCACGTGAAATGGGAGCCCCTTTTTCTTTATCTAAAAAGACAAGAAGGCTGACTTCTTTTTCTGTCAATGTAATGGGTTCGGCTTTTTAAAGACCAGGCGCCGTTGTCCTGGATAAAGTGTGAATGCACTAAACTGAATGACAGATTGGGGCAAGGTTTTGTAAAAATTCTTGAAGAAACTGCAGCTGAAAAGGCTTTAATAACGTTTTGACAGAAAAGGGAGGTTGTGAAGCTTTTCATGGGCGCCAAGAAAACACACAATTTGTGCGCCTGAATTTTGGCTGTGCGTTTTTTAAGTATGGCAACAGAAGGCAGCCCATCAAATAAAATAATATCGGCCTCAAGCGGCTTGGGTGTGATTTCAAACTGAGGGTTGGCCGTTAAGAATTCTTCAATGGCATTGGTGACAGGGGTCGATTGAAACTGGAGTAAAAGTTTAGTTTTTTCCATGGGATTGTTTTTTCAATATCAAGTCAATCGCGGCTTGTTTAGGAGTTTGTTGATAACTTTTTTCAGCGCTTTCTGCAATGATAATGTGGGGAGAAACCCCTTGTTGATCAAGCAAATGACCTTTGGGTGTTTTATAAAGCCCAGTTGTTAATTGAATCGCCGTATACCCAGGAGGAACGGGAAGAATGGTTTGTACCGATCCTTTGCCAAAGGTTTTTTCACCCACAAGCGTTGCCCGATTGTTTTCTTTCAGTGCGGCTGCCACAATCTCAGCAGAAGAGGCAGTGCCTTTATTAACAAGAATATAGAGAGGTAGTGTTGGCAAAAGTGCTTTCGACGGTTTTGCCGAGAAAGATTGGTGGTCTTTTGCAGTGCGTCCTTCAACAGATGTGATCATACCTTTTTCCAAGAAAAGGTTGGCAACAGAAAGGGCTTCTTCAAAAATACCGCCCGGGTTGTTGGTTAAATCTAATATCACCGCTTTGATATCTTTTTGTTTTTTCAGCAGTGCGGCCACCCGTCCGGCAATGCCTTGGTTGAAATGAGATAGGCGTATCATCAGAATGCCTTTTTTCGACTGACCATTTCAGGGCTTTAATATTGATATGGCGTCGCTTCATTGAAAAGGTGTGCGACTGATTGTTTCTTTTCGACTTTTAAAGTGATTTTTTCACCAATTTCGCCTTTAAGTTTGTCTTTGATTTCAGACAAAGAAAGCCCTGCCAAAGGGGTGCCTTCAATTTCAATCAGAATATCGCCCGTTTCAATGCCGGCTTCGGATGCAGGGTTTCGTCAAGGGGGGGCTGACCACCACAGGCCGCCCATCTTTCATGGTAAATTCAATGCCAATGCCGCCAAATGAGCCCCGCAAACTGCCTAACAGTTCTTGGTATTTTTCGGCCGTGACGTAAGTAGAGTGCCCGTCAATGCCCGCCAGCATACCTTCAATGGCATTGGCAATCAGTACTTCATCAGAAACGGGGCGCGCACTTTTACTGCGAATATACCGAAAGGCTTCACTGAAAAGGTTCAGCTGTCTCAGTGTTTCTTGTGTGAGGTGGGCCAGGCATTGCTTGCCAGCGCCATCAGAACAACAACCATAATGTGCCGCATTATTCTGCCCCCAAGATTTCAGGCTTAATGGTGGTGCCATCTTGACGCATTTCTAAATACAAATAGCCTTTTTTTGCGGCATCCATTTGGCCAATTGGGTCGCCAACACTCACGTACTTTCCTGTTTCGGTGGTCACTTTGCCAAGCCCCGTCATCAATACGGTGTGCTTTTTCTGAAAACCAATAATGACAATGTTTTTATAGGTACGGAAGGGGCCTGCAAAAGTACTTCACCTGTTGTGGGGCTAGCACATAAGAATTGGGGCGCGTTTCAAAAACAACCCTTTACCGTCAGGGCTGTGATTGTGGGCCGTGCCAAAGGTCGCTATACGGGGGCCCTTGTACGGGAAGAAGCAAGCCAGAGGCTTCAGAGCCTTTCACAGGGAACTGGGCGCTTTTTTCAAGTTTTTGATCAGGGCTTTCAGGTTGGGTGATTCTTTTTGCCAATGCTTCTGTTTTTGTCGTTTTTCTTGTTCCTTCGCTTCTTTTCTTTTTGCTTTTGAAGCAAATCAGCAATTTTCGCATGCTTTTTCTTTATATGTTGTGACCTCTGAAAAAAGGGGTTTTCTTTTTTATTTTCAAGGGCACGTTTTTGGGCTTCAACTTCTTGAAGCTCTTTTTTAATATGCACAATTTGGCGGCGTAATCCACGCAGATAGGCGCCCATAGCTGTCATGCTATATGCAAAATGCTGCGCCCTTCTTTTCCATGGCGCACAATATGAGAAGGCGCCTCGGTTTCAAGGTTGCGTAACAGAACCAGTAAGCGCCCCATTTTTTGATGCTGTTTTTGTAACGTTTCGGCTTTTTGCACGAAGGCTGCTTCTTGGGCTTGAATTTCTTTTTCTAATGTTTCAACGGCTACTTCTGACGTGCGGCAATCACGGGCGGCCTTATTAAGATGGTCTTGCAAAGACGATGATAAAGAAAGCGATGCCCAAACTAGGCCTGTGAAAAAAAAAACGGCTTCATTTAACTAAGGGCTTTCCGTCATTTCTTTGGGCACATCAATGCCTAATAACGATAAGATTGTGGGGCTGACATCTTTTAAGCCACCGGTTTTATGAAGCACAGCATATTTTTTGTTGCGTCACGCAGAAAAAAAAGGCACAGGGTTTGTTGTGTGTGCCGTGTGTGCTTGGCGTGTTTTCGGATTTTCCATGGTTTCTGCGTTGCCATGATCAGCGGTGACAAGAAGTGTGCCGTTTTTTCTAGGATTATTTTTCAAGTTGGGCAAGGGCGTGGTCAACCGTTTCAACGGCCTTGATGGTGGGTTTCATTTTGCCTGTGTGGCCCACCATGTCGGTGTTGGCATAGTTCATAATCACCACGTCAAATTTATCTGCCTTCAGCGCTTTTACAACATGGTCTGTAATCGCCGCTGCCGACATTTCAGGTTTCAGATCGTATGTTTTAACCTTGGGTGAAGAAGGCACAAGAATTCTTTCTTCGCCTTCAAATTCATCTTCAAGGCCCCCATTAAAGAAAAATGTGATATGGGCGTATTTTTCTGTTTCTGCAATGCGCAGTTGGCGGATTTTTTCTTTGATAAAATTTCACCCAGTGTTTTAGGGTTTTAACTGGTGGAAACAAAATGTCAAGCCGGGGGCAAGGGCTTCAGAGTATTCTTTCATCGATACGCACTTAGAAAAAGACACTACTTTTTTCCGTTTAAAGTCGGTCGATTTTTATCGGTGAAAGCGTGCAAGATTTGGCGCACGCGATCTGCCCGAAAGTTCACCATGATGAAGGCATCGCCATCTTCCATGCCGGCGTAGTCCATGGCAACATGAGGGGGATAAATTCATCTGTTTATCGTCTTTATAACAGGCTTCAATGGTTTTTTGCGGTGTGTCGAAATGCAGCGCATCTCCACAAACCATCGCATGATAGGCGGCATCTGTGCGGTCCCATCTTTTGTCGCGGTCCATGGCATAAAAGCGGCCCATGATTGAAGCAATCGAGACGTTTGAATATTTTTTCAGTAAACCATCAAGAGCTTTCATTTCTGCAACAGCGCTTTTTGGGGGAGTGTCGCGCCCATCAAGAAAAAGGTGTAGTTTTACAGAAATGCCGGCCTTGGCTGCAAGGGTTGCAAGCGCAACGTAATGCTCTTGGTGGCTGTGAACGCCCCCTTCAGAAAACAGCCCCATGATGTGACATGTTTTGTTTGTGTCTTTCAGTTTTTTAAAGCAGGCCTTAAGAGATGTGTTGTCTTCAAGTTCGTTGCGTTGAATGGCGGCATGAATGCGGGGCAAATCTTGTAACACAACCCGGCCCGTGCCCAGGGTTGTGTGCCCCACTTCTGAATTGCCCATTTGATTTTGTGGAAGCCCCACACTGGGGCCTGATGCATCTAATAAAATTTCAGGATAGGTTTTAGTCCACCGATCCCACGTGGGAGTTTTGGCGGCAAAAATAGCGTTGTGTTGCGTTGTTTTGGTATGTCCCCATCCATCGAGAATGCAAAGAACAAGGGGTGTTTTTTTTGGGTTGGCCATGAGCATCCTGATGTTTTTACAGAAAAAGATAGCTGTTTTTAATGTTGGGATCAAGTTGATCGGCATAGTGTGAGAAAAGTTGTCGCAGTTGAAATGCACAAGAATATTTCATATACACAATTGGATTATATATTTTTTTAAGGATTAAAATGAAAAAAGTTTTATTAATGTTTTTTTTGGTTGCCAGTTATCTTGGCTTTGGTCATGGGGCAGCAAGAGTTAACTTGTTGTCTGAAGTTCAGCTCGCAGCTGATGTGTTAGAGGACTATGCTCAGGTGTGTGCTTCGCCCCAAAGCCGTGTTTCTTTTGAGGCGGCTTCTGACGCAGGTTCTTATGATGTCTTTATGGCGAAGCAAGAAAAAGAATTTGAAACAACACAAGAATCTATTGGAATTATAATGGAACTTTTGGGAGATGAGTCAAACTCTATGGAAGACATTCTATGTTTCCTGTTGCGAATGCGCTTGGAAGCCTTGTGTGACAGAACAGAGGACTTAAATTTTTATTTCGGCGAGCGAAAAAAAGATCAGCTTGTAGTACCTGTATTGCCTTTCTTTTATAAGAAGGTTGTTGTGCATGATGCGGTTAGCCTTGCCATGCACCATCTTCATCAAGATCAATATGAAATTACTGAGCACCTTATTTGTTTGGCCTACCGGGCATGCGATCCAACAAAAATTACAGGGAAGACTTTAGAATTGCTGAAAATGTCACCACAATTATGGCCCCGACTTGCTCAAGAAACGGCAAAGCCTTTGTGCATTGATGCATGTGGGGGTATGCGCCATTAGAAAAATTATGGGATTTATTGCCAGAAAAAATGAGAACAAAGGGTAATGTGGCGCATGTTGTGGTCACATATGTGTGGCCAGCATGCAAAAAAACCCCTAAAACTTCGTGAGTTTTTGATGAAGAAGCGCGCGCGAAATATCAAGCTTTTTGCGAGCGGTGTGATGGTGAGCTTTATGCTGCATATACGCGCTCAAGGCAGATGGCGTTTTTAAAAGACGCAACGCTTGGTGGCAAGAAGGGCTATGTGCTGGCAGACGGTGTGACGGTGGGAGAATACTGGCCGCCTTTAGAGACGCCTCCCTTCCTTCAAAGGCAGATTGATGCACATTTTTCTGCTGTTGAGGTGACGCCGCTTGACTTAGGCCCGTCTTGCTTTTCTGCAAGTCAGACACTTAAAGAAGTACAACAAAAACATCTTGCTGTACATAAAGAGAGGGCTGACACTGTAGCTGAAGCACAAGATCCTGTGCCTCAACAAGGTCTTGAAGGCGCAGCGCACGATGCAGAAGCAGTTCCTTCTCAGGATTTGGCTGATGTCTTTGAGGAAGCAGATCCTGTGGATGAAGCCGTGGTTACTACAACAGCCGCCAACGCACCATCCTTTGTGTATCCAGAAGGCCTTCGGGGTAAGGAGGTTGTGCATAGCCCGATGCCATTGCTTGAGAGCAGTCATGGGATTGGCAAGTTTTTAGATGCATTGTTTGATTCTCAACGAGCATTATCATTATCGTTTAAAGATGTTGAGTGTGCCTGGAATCGAATCGGTGGGCGTGTTGAGGGCCAAAAGAGCGGTGGATCGCACCGTGTATTTATTGCCCCCGATGGCCGCAAATTGTGGGGATCTTATGACCATGGCGGATTCGGGCCCAAAACCATTAAATATATTCAGGCCTTGTTTTATTGGGCGGGCGCAAGGGAAGAATATGAAAAGGTTGTTACTAAGGCACGTGTCGTGCTGGCGCAATTTAACGAAATAGAATAGATTTTAAGGGCTAGAGAAAGGTCACTGGCATAGGGCGTTGATTTTTACGCTGTTTTTAGGCGCGAAAATCTTGTGCGTGTGCAATTACGTGTTTCGCCTTTTTATCTTGTGTGATAGTATGGGCACACATAAATAAAATATAAAGTGTGTCATGATGAAGTTTTCTTTTAAGCTTGGCCTTTTGCCCCAGTTAATAATTGTTTTTTGCGCTGCCTTCTTTTTGGGGGATATGATTCCCCCCTTTTATCGAAGCCTGTTTTACACCATTAGCCTTCAAATTCAGGAAATTTTAACGTTCTTTTTGCCGTTTATTATTTTCAGCTATTTATTTGCGTGCTTCTTAGGCTTTGAGGACAATGTGCTTGTTTTCATTGTGTCGCTGGTTGTGTTTATGGTGGTGTCGAACTTTTTGTCGATGATGTATGCCTACGCGGTGGGCGTTGGCTGCTTCTCTTTTATTAAAGGTGCGGCCGCCGAGATTTCTGCCCACACATTAAAACCTTTGATGTGTGTGAAGCTGCCCAAAATTCCCAATGATTATGCGTTAATGGCAGGAACGGTTTTGGGTGTGTTCTTTTTCTACTTCCGCAATAAAACGGCCCAAAAAGTTTCAGATTACGTGAAGCGGGCATCTGACTTTTTCTTGAAGAAAATCTTCATCCCTGTTGTGCCTCTTTTCATTTTTGGATTTATGGTAAAGATGGCCACTGAAGGCGCGTTACATCATGCGGTGAAAACCTATGCCCCTGTGTTTGCGGCTGCAATTTTGGCCCAGGCTGTGTACATTGTTTTGTCTTTCGGCATTGCGGCGCGCTTTCGCTTTCAGGACTGGAAGCGGTATCTTCAAAACTCTGTGCCCATGGCCATTACCGGGTTTAGCACCATGTCGAGTGCGGCCACTATGCCCCTTTTGTTTGATAGTGCAGAAAAAAACACCAATCATTCACCCATTGTGAAGGCCTATGTGCCAGCGACGATTAACATTCACCACGTTGGTGATGGGGTTGTGTTTCCCATTGCAATGATGGCTACGCTTTTAACCTTTGGACACCCATTACCAGACTTTTCAACGTATCTTTTGTTTACAGGGTATTATCTTGTTTTGAAATTTGGTGCGGCGGCGGTGCCGGGTGGGGGCGCCATGGTGATGATGCCTATATTGGCCAGTGTTATGGGGTTCGATGCGACCATGCAAGGGTTTATGCTGGGGCTTTATATGCTGTTTGACCCTTTCATTACCGTAACGAATACAATGTGTAATGGGGCAGCCGCCATTGTTTTTGCCCGTATTTTTAAAAGCTAGTATAGCGTATTTATTGTGCACTTTCGCGATTGTTCTTGATTGAATTTAGAGGTGGGGTGTGCTAAAAATAATAAGCCCTTAAGGCAACGCTGAAAATAAAATGAATACAATACGTTACGTAATAAGGTTCACATGAAGTTATCTGTTGATCGATCTTTTCTTCTTAAGGCGTTAAGCCATGCACATGGCATTGTTGAACGTCGCACCACATCCCCCATTTTGTCGAATGTTTTGTTATCTGCCCATGACGGCCAACTGTCGCTGACGGCAACGGATCTTGATATGTCGATTGTTGAAACCATGCCTGCCCAAGTAGAGGAGAGGGTGCCACCACCGTTTCTGCCCAAACATTTTATGATATTGTGCGCAAACTGCCGGATGGCACAGAAGTTGAACTGGTTGAAAAGACAGAAAATAACCATTTGGTTGTGCGGTGCGGCCGGTCGCGCTTTAATTTGCCAACATTGCCAGCGAAAGATTTTACCACCCTTAAAACGACAGACTTGCCCCACAAATTTACATTGGCGGCCGAGCAATTGAAGGGGTTGATTGAAAATACGCGTTTTGCCATTTCAACAGAAGAAACGCGTTATTATTTGAACGGTATTTATTTACACACACGCACCAATCAAAACAATTTAGTGTTGCGTGCCGTCTCGACAGATGGCCACCGCTTGGCGTTGGCTGATGTGGAAGAACCAAGCGGTGCATCGGGTATTCCAGATGTGATTGTGCCCCGTAAAACCATTCTTGAATTGGGCAAACTTTTAGAGACGACGGAAGCGAATGTATCGGTATGCTTATCGTTAACGCAAATCACGTTTGAAGTGGGGCGCGTGTTGTTATCGTCACGCTTAATTGATGGCACGTTTCCTGACTATGAAAAGGTTATTCCCAAAGAAAACAACCATGTTTTAACAGTAAACCGGGCAAAATTTTCCCAGGCTGTTGACCGTGTTGCCACTGTTTCCAGTGAAAAGGCGCGGGGTATTAAGATGACCATTGAACCCCAAAAAGTGATTATATCGATTTCAAATAACGAACATGGAACCGGCTTGGAAGAGGTTGAGGGCACTTATAACGGCAAGCGTTTAATTATGGGATTCAATGCACGCTATTTGTTAGATATTGCCCAGCAAGTAACTGGGGAAGATCTTGTTTTTCATTTGTCAGATGAAAATGCGCCAGCCGTTATCAAGGGGGGCACAGACCAGAACGCGCTGTATGTTTTGATGCCGATGCGCCTGTGAATACAGATGCCCACGTGAACGCTTCGGTGGCGGTGCCGTTAAGCGCGCCCTCATTTTGGATTAAAGATTTAACCCTGTCTTATTTTCGGTCGTACACGCAACTTTCCTTATCGCTTTCTTCAAAATCGGTGGTGCTTACGGGCCATAATGGGGCCGGTAAAACTAATATTTTAGAAGCGCTTTCTTACCTTTCTCCGGGGCGTGGTTTGCGCCAGGCAAAGCTTGGCCATGTGACATCGCTGGATGCTGAAAACAAGGCGTGGGCCGTGTATGCAAAGTTTGCCCATGAAGACGGGGAAGATGAAGTGGGCACAGGGTTGGCCACCCCCCATGACGAGCGTCGGACGGTTAAGATTAACCATACGGTTGCTCCCCAAAGTGATTTGCCCAAAATTACGTCTATTTTTTGGATGACGCCCCAGATTGATCAGCTTTTAAATGAAGGCATGGGGCACCGTCGCCGTTTTGTCGATAAGCTGGTGGCAAGTTTATACCCGGCACACACCCAGCACTTGCATCGCTATGAATATGCCTTGCGCGAGCGCAGCCATCTTTTGAAAGATGGCCAGGGAGACGACGTGTGGCTGTCAAGTTTAGAGAAGAAAATGGCTGAAGAAAGTATGGCTATTCATTCGTTGCGCCAAAGTTTTTTGTCTCAAATTAACCCATTATCTTTAGCCCCTGAGACGGCGTTTCCGAAAGCGTCTCTTTCCCTTGAAGGGTTTATTGAAGCCCGTGCAAATGATATGGCGTCGTTGGATATTGAAGAAGCGTTGGCCAAAACTTTGCGCCAAAATCGTGTTGACGATGCACGCACGGGGGAAGTAAAGTGGGGGCTCATCAAACGGCTGTTGATTTTTGCATGTGGAACACAAAAAAAAGCTGAATTTTGTTCAACTGGAGAGCAAAAAGCACTATTATTAAGTTTCATTTTGGCAAATGTGCGCTTGCATGTGCGTGAAAAGAAAAATGCTCCGATATTGTTGCTTGATGAAGTTGTGGCGCATTTAGATGAAGGACGACGAGAAGCTTTGTGCAGCGAGATCTTGTCGCTTGGTGTGCAGTCGTGGATGACGGGCACAGACGTGGATGCTTTCGCACCCTTTGGTGATGGTGTTCAGCACTTAAAAATTAAAAATGGGCAGATCGAATAATAGAAAGAAATAAGTATGTCGAATGGTTACGGCGCAGAGTCGATTAAAGTTTTAAAAGGATTAGACGCGGTGCGGAAGCGTCCAGGTATGTACATTGGAGATACCGATGACGGATCTGGTTTACACCACATGATTTATGAGGTGGTGGATAACGCCATCGACGAAGCCTTGGCGGGCCACTGTGACCGTGTATTGATTACATTAAATGAAGATGGGTCTGTAACTGTGAATGACAACGGGCGCGGCATTCCAGTTGAAATTCACCCCGAAGAAAAAGTATCGGCAGCCCAAGTGATTATGACCCAGCTGCATGCCGGCGGAAAGTTCGACCAAAACTCTTATAAAGTATCAGGTGGGTTGCACGGTGTGGGTGTTTCTGTGGTGAATGCCCTGTCTGAAAAGCTCACGCTGCGCATTTGGCGAGACGATAAAGAATATACAATTCACTTTCGCCACGGTGAGCCAACGGCTCCGTTAAAAGAAGTGGGCCCAGCAAATGGCGCGAAGGGTACCGAAGTGACGTTTTTGCCGTCAAAAGAAACATTTACTCAAACAGAGTTTAGTTTTTCAACCCTTGAACACCGCATCCGTGAATTGGCTTTCTTAAACTCAGGTGTGCGCATTTTCTTGCGCGACCGTCGCACTTCTGAACATAAAGAGTTAGAGCTTTTACTATGAAGGGGGGATCAAGGCCTTTGTGGAATATCTTGATCGCAATAAAACAGCGCTGCACAGCCCCGTGATCTGCATGTCGGGAGAAAAAGACGGTATTGGGGTGGATGTTGCCCTTTGAATGGAACGACACGTACCACGAAACCATGCTGTGTTTTACCAATAACATTCCTCAAAAAGATGGGGGGACGCACTTGGCTGGGTTCCGTGCCGCCTTAACCCGGGTGGTGAACAGTTATTTTCAGTCTATGGGGATGGGCAAAAAAGAAAAAGTGGGCATTACAGGAGACGATGCCCGTGAAGGCCTGACGTGCGTGGTGTCGGTGAAAGTGCCAGATCCGAAATTTTCATCGCAAACGAAAGAAAAATTGGTGTCATCAGAAGTGCGCCCGGCGGTTGAAAGCCTGGTGGGCGACCGATTGGGGCAGTGGTTTGAAGAAAACCCCAATGAAGCCCGTGCGGTGATTGGCAAAATTATTGAAGCGGCCTCTGCCCGTGAAGCGGCCCGTAAAGCCCGCGAATTAACCCGCCGTAAAAGTGTTTTAGATATTAGCTCTTTGCCAGGGAAGTTGGCCGACTGCCAAGAAAAAGACCCCGCATTAAGTGAAGTGTTTATTGTGGAAGGGGATAGTGCCGGGGGCAATGTGAAGCCTGCACGTAACCGAAAAAATCAGGCGGTGTTACCCATTCGTGGAAAAATTTTGAACGTCGAGCGCGCGCGGTTTGACCGCATGATTGGCTCTGACCAGGTGGGAACGATTATCTCTGCTTTGGGCACCAGCATTGGTAAGGAAGAGTTTAATATCGAAAAGCTGCGTTATCATAAAATTATTATCATGACCGACGCCGACGTAGATGGGAGCCACATTCGTACATTGTTGCTGACGTTTTTCTATCGTCAAATGCCTGAAATTATCGAGCGTGGATATCTGTATATTGCCCAACCTCCTTTGTTTAAGGTGAAAAAAAGGGCAGTCTGAAATTTATCTGAAAAACGAACAAGCCCTTGATGATTATTTGATTGCAGAGGGCGTAGAACATGCCAAACTGACGCTTCATTCGGGCGATCAAATCACAGGGCGAGATTTGCTGAGTATGGTGCAAAAGGCCTGTGCTTATGAAGGTATTTTAAATGCAATGAACACCTGGGGTGTAGATCTGTTTGTGCTGGAACAAGCGGCGATTTTGGGCTTGTTAAATGGCGCCAAACTGAACGACCATCGCTATGGGAGAACAGGATGCCCATCACCTTGCAGGCCACATTAACAAAGTGTACGGTTTGCTACCCAAGGAAACATGGGCAGGCACTGTGACAGAAAAGGGTGATATTGTGTTGTCGCGCAAGATGAAAGGTGTGCCGAGAAACTTGTTTTGCCAGCGGAATACACCCACACCATTGAAGCACGTCAGCTGTCTGAACAAGCGGAAAACCTGGCCTTGTATAAGGGCGTTGCGACCCTTGATATTAAAGGAAAAACAACCAAGATTCCTGGGTTTGCCGAGCTTTTCCAAGCGATCCAAGAAGAAGGCCGTCGGGGTATGTCGATTCAGCGTTATAAAGGACTGGGTGAAATGAATGGCGACCAATTATGGGAAACAACCCTAGACCCAGAAGTGCGCACGTTATTACAAGTGAAGGTAAGTCATGTTGATGAGGCAAACGATATTTTCTCTGTGTTGATGGGAGAATCGGTTGAATCGCGCCGTAACTTTATTCAAGAAAATTCGTCTAAGGTGCAGAACCTTGACGCATAATTAGTATACATGAAAGCTGATGCCAAAGAAGCGGACGATAACATCCCCTAGAAAGAAAAAGGCGCACAATACGCATATCAGGCGCTGGATTTGGTATGGCTTGACGGCATGTGTTTGGGGGATTTTATTATTCCTTTACCTAGGCTGGCACGCCCTTCATTTACCCGACATTAAAAATTTAGAAACATCGGTACGTCGGCCGAGCGTGGTTTTCCTGACGCAAGACAGGCGCGAAATTGGGGTGTATGGCGATGTGTACGGCGAAACAATTACCTTAAAACAGGTGCCTAAATCTTTAAAAGAAGCCTTGATGGCCACAGAGGACCGTGATTTTTATGACCATTGGGGCATTGATTTAAAAGCTTTGTTCCGTGCCATGGTGCGCAATGTAATGGCCGGTCGGTATGTGCAAGGGGGTAGCACGCTGACCCAGCAGCTTGCGAAAACCTTTTCTTAACACCGAAGCGATCGCTGAACCGAAAAGTGAAAGAAATGCTATTGTCGTTTTGGTTAGAGTATCACTTTTCTAAAGATCAGATTATGACGATTTATCTAAACCGGGTGTATTTGGGCAACCAGACGTACGGTGTAGATGCGGCAGCGCAGCAGTATTTTGGAAAGTTGGTATCGCACCTGAACGTGGCTGAATCGGCTGTGATTGTGGCGTTGTTGAAAGCGCCTTCTCGATTTGGGCGGCGCACAGATTTGCTAAAAAGCGGGCTGCTGTTGTGTTGTATAACATGAAAGCGGAAGGTTATTTAACAGAAAAGGCCCTTGAAAAAGCCCTTGTGAAATTGGAGAAGATTCGTTTCCAAAAAGCAAGCATGGCCAGAAACACCGCTATTTCACAGATTGGATTATGGAAGAAGTGGGCGAACATGTGGATGCCAATCAAGATTTGATTGTGACCACCACCATTGATTTAGATTTGCAAAATATTGCCATTCAAAAGCTGCAAGAACACATTAAAGCCAATGGAGAAAAGTTTAATATTGAAACAGGCGCGTTTTTTTAGCGATGGACTATGATGGTGCTGTGCGCTCTGTTGTTGGGGGCCATGACTATCATTACAGCCAATATAATGCGGCAACCCAAGCAAAGAGGCAGCCAGGATCTATTTACAAAACATTTATATTTTTGGCGGCCCTTGAAAAAGGCATCAGCCCGCGCCTTGAAGTCAGTGATACGGTTTACCATAACAAGGATTGACGGTGAACAACTATGGATGGCGTGAGAGGGCACTGTGACATTTGAAGATGCTTTGGTGTATTCCATTAATACATCTACGGTGCGTATTGCGCAGATGGTGGGGATTCGCCATTTGATTGATGTGGCAGAGCGACTTGGCTTTTAAAAAGCCCCCCTAACTATGATTTAACCATTGCTTTGGGTACGTCAGAAACGACTCTTTTAGAGTTGGTACAGGCCTTTAGTATGGTGGCCACGCACGGCATTCAACGCGAGCCTTATGGGATTCTTGAGATTCGTTCAGCGAATGGAGAGATCTTGTATCAACGCCCCCCGCAAATACCGAAGAATCCCCAGACCGTGTTTTTAAAGAAAGTGTGATGGAAACCCTTGAAGACATGCTAGAGAAATCTGTTTCTCAGGGAACATCTAAGAATGCGCGTATTCCAGGGGTGCGCGTGTGCGGAAAAACAGGCACAACACAAAAGTTTAGAGATGCATGGTTTGTAGGGTACATTCCAGGCTTGGTGGCAGGTGTGTGGATGGGGAACCTTAATGACACCCCTATGCATAAGGTTGTTGGCGGCAAATTCCCAGCCCAATTATGGTCGGCCATTATGCGGCATGCCAAAGTGAAAAGAGGATAAAATGGCAAAGCTTTATTTTTACTATGCCGCTATGAATGCAGGTAAAACAACCACTCTTTTACAGTCAAGTTACAACTACCAAGAACGGGGTATGAATACCCTTTTGTTTACCCTAAAATTGATGATCGTTTTAAAGTAGGCTACATTAAGTCACGTATTGGCCTGTCTTCGGAAGCCATTCCTTTTGATGCCACTTTTGATTTTTTTTCAGAGATTGAAACGTGTATGCCAAAGATCAAAACATCAGTGGTATTTTGGTAGATGAAGCCCAGTTTTTGAATAAAGTTCAGGTGCAACAATTGGCAGATGTGGCGTCACTTCTAGGCATTCCGGTGTTGACGTATGGCCTTCGGTCAGACTTCTTAGGTGAACCCTTTGAAGGCAGCAAATATCTGTTAACTTGGGCGCAAGAGTTAACAGAAATTAAAACCATTTGTCATTGTGGGCGCAAAGCAACGATGAATGCGCGTATTGATGGATCAGGCAAAATGGTGACGGAAGGCAACCAGGTTGAAATTGGGGGCAATGACCGTTATGTTGCCTTGTGTTATAGACACCATCGACAAGGAAAAGCTAAAGCATAAATTATGGCAAAAGATTCACGTGGATCGGCCTATACTCAGCCAGCAGACTTTCGCCCTGTGCGCACTTTGCTGCCTTACCTATGGCCTAAAAAAAATACATCAGTAAAGACGCGCGTTATTATCGCAGCCTCTTTTGTAGTGATTTCAAAAATTGCCACTATTTGGATTCCAATTTTTTATAAGAAGGCCGTTAATTTAATTGGAGAAGGGGTGGATCTTCACTTCCGCCTTGTGATTTTTTTCTTGCTGGCCTATGGCACATCGCGGGCACTTTCTATTATTTTTCTTGAACTTAAAGACTTTCTATTTGCCAAAGTCGAACATCGTGCCATTCGCCTTATTGCTACAAAAGTTTTTGACCATTTGCATCGCCTCAGTTTGCAGTTTCATTTTGATCGCAAAACAGGGTCACTGGTTCGCAGCCTTGAACGTGGCACAAAGGCCATTGAAGACTTCTTTCGTTACTCTACATTTTCTATTATTCCCACCGCCCTTGAGGTGTGTATTGCGGTGCTGACGATTACGTACTTATATGGGTTTGCGATTGGGGGACTGACAGCTTTAAACATTATTTTGTACGTATACTATACCCTAAAAGTGACCCAGGCCCGGGCTAAGTTTTTTGCGGCGTATGCACGATGCAGAAAATCAAACGGGGCATCGTGCGGTTGAAAGTTTACTAAACTATGAAACAGTAAAGTACTTTGGCAATGAATCTTTAGAGCGCGCGCGTTTTGAAAAAGCGCAGCTTCATTATGAAAAGTCGGCAGTGCATAACAAAGTGGGCCTTTCTGTTTTAAATACAGGACAAGGAGTTATTATCTCGCTTGGTCTGATGGGGTTGATGTCGCTTTTTGCCCTGAAGATTAAAGAAGGTGTTTTCACCGTTGGTGATTTGGTTTTGATTAATGTGTATTTGCTGCAGCTTTATGTCCCGCTCAACATGTTGGGTTTTGCATACCGTGAAATTAAGCGCTCTTTAATTGAAATGGCAGCGATGTTTAGCCTGTTTGACGCCTTGCCTGACATTAAAGATCAAGCCGACTGTGCAGATCTGGTGTTTAAAGGCGGAAATGTGACTTTGACCGTGTTTCTTTTTTCATATGGGGCAGGGCGCGACGTGTTGAAAGATGTGTCGTTTGATGTGCCTTCTGGAAAAAGTGGCCTTAGTGGGGGGCAGTGGTTCGGGAAAAACAACATTGTCGCGCCTTTTGTTCCGCTTTTACGACCCGCTGTCGGGCACCGTACAGATTGACGGGCAAAACATTAAAATGTGCGCCAAGACAGCGTACGCCAGATGATCGGAATTGTGCCCCAAGATACGATTCTTTTTAACGAAAGTATTTTTTACAACATTCAATATGGCAATATACAGGCGACTGAGGCAGATGTGCACCGTGTGGCCAAAGCGGCAAAAATTCACGACTTTATTTTATCGCTGCCAGAAGGGTATGACACTGTTGTGGGCGAGCGCGGTGTGAAGCTTTCTGGGGAAAAGCAAAGGGTGGCCATTGCGCGGACCCTTTGAAGAAGCCTAAGATTTTCTGTTTGACGAAGCCACATCGGCCCTTGATACCCATACGGAAAAAGCGTTACAAGAAAACCTTAATGAAATATCAAAAGGGTGTACAACCTTAGCCATTGCCCACCGGTTGTCGACCATTGTAGACGCCCACAAAATTATTGTTTTAGATAAAGGCCGGATTGTTGAAGAAGGATCGCATCACAGTCTTTTGAAGAAGAAAGGATATTACGCTGCGCTGTGGGAAAAAGCAAAGCCGTAAAGCAAATGAAAATCCCTGAAAAAATTTTAGTTTATGTATATGAAGACTTGTTGGGCGATGCGTTGCTGAAGTTGCCGTTTGTGGCGACATTGCGCCATCTTTTCCCTAAGGCGCACATTGCGTGGTGCGCCGGGGGTGGTCATACTTTTTATAAGGGTATTTTTCGTCCCTTAGTGGCCGCGTACTTTAGACGATGTAATTGAAGTGCCCCTGGGGCGCGACTGGCGTGAACTTTTTGCTGCGTCTCCACTTAAAGGTAAGTCTTATGATTTAATAATCGATACACAAAGAGATGTTGTGCCCACTTTGGCGTTAAAAAAAATTGCACACGATATGTTTGTATCGCGGACGGCAGGCTTTCTTTTTTCAGACTTTAGACCTCTGAAGAACATGTCTTGGAAAGGGCATTTATCTGAGCGCCTTTGAATCTGCTGTCGCTTTATACCCAAAGAATATTCAGCCGGCGGCCTATGCCTTGCCTGACTTGGCGCCACAAAAAAGGCCGTTGCTTCTTTTTTTAAGAAGAACAAACAATATGTTGGTTTTGCCCCAGGGGCAGGAAATGTGAAGAAGTGTTGGCCGAAAGAAAACTTTCTTAACGCAGCCGCCGCATTCAAAACCCAGGGGTGTGTGCCTGTGTTTATTCTTGGGCCCGCAGAAAAACACCTGTATCACTTTTTTAAGGAAGGATCCCCAGGGGCACTGTTTCCCCTTCAAGAAAAGCCAGCCCTTTTAAAAGACCCTTTGAACACAACAGCCCTTGGATTTCACCTCAATGCTTGTGTTGTGAATGATGCGGGTGTGGGCCATTTGATGGGGCTTTCGCCCACGTATTTGGTATCGCTTTTTGGGCCAACATTGGCTGAGAAGGTGCATCCTTTGTCTGAAAAAATAACCTTGATTAAAGCCCAGAAATTTGGCTCTGACCGCATGGAAGACATTCCTGTAGATGCTGTGTTAGATGCCTTAAAAGCAGTTGAAAAATCTTTATAAATGTTGTGTTGACTGCTTTCCAAAAACAATAGAAAAATGTACACTTAAACAGAGAAAGGATCTGTGCGTAATGTCCGTTAAGAAAATAAAAAAAGATCAACAACCTGCACCTTCACAAGAAGAGCCTAAGCTGATGAATAATGCCCATTATATTAAAGATTTTTCATTTGAAAATCCGGGGGTGCTTAAAAATATTTCTGCAGAAGAAGGTCCAAACATTAACATCAACATTCATGTGGATGTGACCCCCTTGGCAGAAGATGTGTATGAAGTTGTGATTTTGTTAAATATCAAGGCAGATTCAAAGGGAGAAGTTCTTTTTCTAGTAGAGCTTTCATATGGAGGCATCTTTAGAATAAAATCAGGCTTAGACGAGAAGGAACAAAAGCAGTTGCTTTTAGTGGATGCCCCCACACTTCTTTTCCCCTTTGCGCGCACAATTGTGGCAAATACAACGCGTGAAGGAGGGCTTCCGCCTCTTTTGTTGAACCCTGTTGATTTCAAGAAACTGAGTCAGCAGGCCGTCAATAAAGAGTCAAAGGTGAAGCATTGAGGGATTGGTACTTAAAAAGCTCAGGTTCATAAGGCGACTGTTCAGAAGAGAGAGGGGGCTTCACTACCGTTCTCTCATCAACCTGTTTCCTTTTATTCGGCCCCATTGGCAGTATTTGGTGGCGGCAATTTTGTTTATTATTGCCACTGGTATTAGTGTTTTATGGCTGGGATATGGTCTGAGGCGTTTAATTGACAGAGGTTTTAACTCGATTGAAAATCTAACAACTTCGATTTTAATATTAAGTTTTTTCGTGTTGTTGTTAGCGATTTCAAGCTATGGTCGTCTTTTTTTTATGTCACAGCTTGGCGAGAAAATCGCCATTGGTTTGCGTCGGTCTGTTTTTAAAAAACTTCTTTACTTGGATGCAGATTTTTATGAGAACCACCTCACAGGTGATTTGTTGTCGCGCCTTATTCATGATACGTCAGCCATTCAAAGTTTTTTAGTAAATGCATTTCCTGTTTTGCTGCGGAATGCAGTGATTGCGATTGGAGGGGTGGCCTTGCTTTACTATAACAACCTAAAGTTGGCCCTTATTATGAGCTTTTGCTTTCCTCTTGTGGTGATTCCCCTGTTTGTATTTGACCAAGTGGTGCGCCTCAACAAGAAGAAAAGACAAGAGGGGCTGGATATGTTGAGTGCCCGTGCCGAAGAAGTTTTGTTGTCTATTAAAACTGTGCAGGCATTTAATCAAGAAATTTCTGAAACGGAAAACTTTAACGAAGAATTAACAAATGGCATGCGGCATATTCGACAGTATGCAAAAAGTAAATCATTTCTTGCCTTTAGCGTGATTATTGTTGGGTTTGGCACCATTGGGTTGATTGTGTGGATTGGGGGCATGGATGTGATTGCAGGCCAGTTAACCACCGGCCAGTTAACCTTATTCTGCTTCTACTCGTTGGCAATTGCGGGATCATTGGGTGTGATTAGCGAATACTGGGGCGATATTCAGAAAATGATTCGGGCCACACGGCGCCTTGCCTATCTTTGGGATGCAAAGTCGCGTGTACCCATAATTGATTTGCCCAAGCCTTTTCGGAAGAAAGCGTCTGAATTTCATATTTCATTTAAGAATGTCACTTTTTCTTACCCGGGCCGGTCTCATATCTATGCTCTTAAAAATGCCACTTTTGATATTCCTTACGGTCAAACCATTGCATTTGTGGGGCCTTCTGGCTCAGGGAAAACAACCATTTTGAACTATTGATGCGCTTTTATGACCCCAAGAAGGAGAGATCTTTTAGAAGGGCAAGACATTCGATCGATTCCCCTTGATCATTTGCGGAGTCAAATTGGTCTTGTTTCCCAAGAGTGTAACGTTTTTTCAGGTACGATTTACGAAAATATTGCTTATGGCTCTAAAGCGCCTTCAAAGGCGCAAGTGGCAGAAGTGGCGCGTATGTCGCGCGTGAATGAGTTGCAAAGCGGTTGCCGCGCAAACTAGATTCAGTGATTGGGCAACGGGGGTGTCGCTTTCAGGGGCAAAAAACAACGCATTTCAATTGCACGCACCCTTTTGAAAAAATGCCCCGGTGTTGTTGTTAGACAGAAGCCACCAGTTCTCTTGATGCACAGCAAAGAGCATTATGTGCAACAGGCTGTAGAGGCGGCTGGTGGTGCACCGCACAACTCTTGTGGTGGCCCACCGGTTAACAACGGTTCAGAAGGCAGAAAAAGATTTATGTGATGAATCGTGGAAAAATTGTGGCAAGTGGCACACATCGTGAACTAACA
Source organism: Holosporaceae bacterium (assembly GCA_022646525.1). Classification (GTDB taxonomy): domain Bacteria; phylum Pseudomonadota; class Alphaproteobacteria; order UBA7879; family UBA5542; genus UBA5542. The sequence continues at coordinate 604,746 of CP060261.1, forward strand.
AAGCGTCAAAAAATATATAAGAATTTGGCAACGCTGCAGTTTTTAGATAAAGAAGCTGAAGAATAAGGTAGTTTTTTGTGCTATTTTATGATTAATGATTAAACAGTCGTATAATTATTTGATATAGTGTACGTGATAGAGATTATAAAATTATGAAAAATAAATTCACTAAAATCACTTTGTTCCTGAAAGAACAAAGAGAAAAATTAATTCTTTGCTAGGGAAGATAGAGTATTCAAAAACCGCTTCCTAAAGCGGTTAAAAGCTCTAAGAAGTTTCTGCCTTCTTTTGGATCTTTTTCATTTAATTTCTTTTCCTTTTCCCCAGGGGCATTGAAAGGCATTGTTTTTATACAAACTTTTGCTTTGATTGGGTTGCTGGGTTTTGGGGGCTGGTTTTACATGACCCATATCCGTAGAGCTGGCGATCAAATGAAAAAGCGTGAATTGCCCCAGTCTATTGTAGAGGCATTGCCTGTAGAGCTTGGTACATTTGAAACATTTACATCGGTGGTGGGTACGTTGAAGTCCAATGAGTCGGTTATTATTCGTCCTGAGGTTGAAGGCGTTATTCAGGATATCCGCTTCAAAAGTGGCGACACAGTTTCTAAGTTTGACACGTTAATGCACATGCAGTCGGGCGTATATCAAGCCCTTTTGAAAGAAGCAAAAGCCAAGCTTGAGCTTTACAAAGGAAAGTACGAGCGGGCACAGATTTTATACGACCGCAAGTCTGGCACATTAAAAGAACGCGACGAAATGTATGCGCAAATGAAAATTGCGGAAGCTGAAGTAGATAAAGCCAGAACACAGCTTGGAAAAACAGTGATTCAGGCACCATTTACAGGTGTGATTGGGTTAAAGAACATCAGCCCTGGGGCCTATGTGCGTGTGGGTGAAGACTTGGTTACCCTTGACGACTTGGACCCGATGAAGATTGAGTTCCGCTTGGGTGAAAACATGATTGATAAGGTTGAGGTGGGCAAAGTGGTGCAAGTTGAGATTGACGGGTTTCCCGACAATGTATTTGAAGCCAAAATTGAAGCCATTGATACCAACATTGACCCCATGGGGCATAGCTTGCGTGTTCGGGCCCATTTGGAAAATAAAGACGAGCTATTTAAGCCAGGCCTTTATGCCAAGGTAAAGTTGTTGGTCAGCTCTCATGAAAATGTGATTATGGTGCCAGAATCAGCCATTGAAAGCCGTGGTAACCAAGAATATGTATACCGCGTTGAAGATGGCAAAGCCCGCTATACTGTTGTGAAAACAGGGGGCCGGAACGGTGAAAAAGTTGAAATCTTAGCAGGGTTAAAACCGGGCCAAACAGTGATTGTGGCTGGCCAGATGAAAGTTCAAGATAAGTGGCCCGTTATGGCTGTGCCGCCATATGTGTTAAAGCGACTGTAGGAAACGCCCGTGACGTTATCTGAAATTTGTATTAAAAGGCCCGTCCTTTCTATTGTGATGACCCTGATTTTGGTGATTGTGGGCGCTGTTAGCTATACGTACTTGCAGCTGCGCCAATTTCCCCGTGTTGATCGCCCTGTGATCAGTGTTACCACAGCCTATGAAGGCGCTAGCCCGAAAATTGTTGAGTCGCGCATTACCAAACCCCTGGAATCTGCCTTGGCGGGTATTGAAGGGGTGGAATTCATTACATCGATCAGTGAATCGGAAAACAGCCGTATTAACCTAAACTTCCGTCCTGACCGCGATATTGATGCGGCATCTAGTGATGTGCGTGAAAAGATTGGACGTGTGCGGATGCGGCTTCCTGAAGGGGCCCGGGATTCTTTAATTAAAAAGTCTGACGCAGATGCAGCGGCCATTATCTATTTGGCCCTATCAAGTGAGAACAAAGAAATTTCAACAGCAGAAGTCTATGACTATGCCCACCACTATTTGGAAAATGAATTTGAATCTATTGGGGGTGTGGCGGCCGTTGAGTTGTTTGGATCGAACGGCCACGTGATTCATATTTATTTAGACCCGGTTAAAATGGCTGCTTATCGTGTCACCACACACGATGTGTCAACTTCTTTAAAACAGCAAAACGTGCACATCCCGGCAGGGCGCCTTGTGGGCGATTCACGGGAAGTGATGGTGACAACGGCGGCTAACATAAAAACGGTTGAAGGTTTTAAAAACGTGATTGTTCACCGCGAAAAAGATTTCTTGGTGAAGCTATCAGATATTGCAAAGGTTGAGTTTTCACCAGCGGAAGAACGGAGCTTAGCCCGTTTTAATGGCAAGCCTGCGATTTCAATTGGATTGATTAAAAAATCTATTGCGAACCCGTTGCAAATTGCAGAAGAGTTGCAAGAACGGTTGCCCCAAATCAGGCGTAACCTGCCAAAAGATTTTAAAATTGATATTGCGTACGACAAAACTATTTTCATCGATCAGTCGTTGAAAGAGGTGTACAAAACATTTTTTGAAGCGGCTGCCTTTGTTTTCGTGATTATTTTGATCTTCTTATGGTCGTTTCGGGCATCTTTGATTCCGTTGGTCACCATTCCCGTGTGTGTGATTGCCACCTTTACGTTGCTGTATATTTTTGGATTTACCCTGAATAACTTGACTCTGTTGGCCATTGTGTTGGCGATTGGAATGGTGGTGGATGACGCCATTGTGATGATGGAAAACATTTACCGTTATATTGATGAAAAGGGTATGAAACCCCTTCAAGCCGCCTACGAAGGGAGTAAGGAAATCAGCTTTGCGGTGATTGCCATGACCCTAACCCTTGCGGCTGTTTATGCGCCGATTGCTTTGTCGCAGGGTATCATTGGTAAAATGTTTACAGAGTTTGCCCTGACATTGGCAGGGGCTGTTTTGATTTCGGGCTTTATCGCATTAACCCTGTCGCCCATGATGTGTGCGTATTTGCTGAAACCCCATAAAAAAGGGAATGGCGCGGCACCTAAGCTTGGACCCCATGCATCGTTTAAAGAGAAAGCAGCCGCTTTTGCAGAAAAATATAAGTTCGATAAGATTTATGTTAAGTGGGAACAGTTTTACGAAAAAACCTTAAAGTTTACCATGTCGATTCGGGGCACTGTATTGATGATTGCCCTTATGTTTTCGGCAACAGGCGTGCTGATTGGGTTTAAGTTTTTGCCAAGCGAGCTGACACCCCAGGAAGACCAAGGTTTGATTAACGCAGGGGCCATGATTCCCCAAGGAGCGAACATCAAGTATGTGTCGCGTTATGTGGCAGAGGTAGAACGTATCTTACGGGATGTGCCTGAGGTTAAAAGCCAGCTGTCAACGGTGGCACAACCCAACCCTCTTGTTTGGAACTTGCTGTCAGACTGGAAGGATAGAAAACGGTCGAGCCTTGATATTATTAAAGAAATTCGACCAAAATTGCGGGCAGTGCCGGGCATTAACGCCTATGCAACGCCTGGCAAAACATTAATTAGTGGCGGTGGTCGCACCGATGAAGCCATTCAGTTTGTTTTGCAGACGACGAAATCTACAAAGCGAGTTGGACGCGGCATCAGAATTGCTGGAATTTGCGCTTCGCCAAGAACGCATTATTCCGTTCTTGAACACAGACAGAGGGAAGACACCCAAGAATATTTGGTGGAAATTAACCGCGATAAAGCCGGATTATTGGGCGTTGAAGTGTCTACCATTGGGGAGACTTTTGACACGTTTATTAGTGGTCGTCGTGTGACAGACTTTAAGAAAGACAGCGAGCAGTTTGATGTGATGGCATCGGTGCTGGAGGCAGAGCGTCGCTCGCCCAACGACTTAAGTAATATGTTTGTGCAGGGGCCGCCTGAAAGACAGAGAAGTGATGGTGCCTTTGTCGAACATTGTGACTTTGAAAAAAGAAACGATTCCCATTCAAATTAACCACTATAACCAGTTGCGGTCGGTGACTTTGTCTGGAGAGCTTGCCCAGGGTGTGAGTTTGGGAGAGGCTGTAGAAGTTTTCAAAACTGTCAGAAGAAGTATTGCCCGAAGGAATTCGTGCTGAGTTTTCAGGGGAACCAAGAAATTCCTTGAAGCCCGGTATACGGTGTACCTGATTTTCTTACTGGCGTTGATTTTTATCTATCTTGTGATGGCGGCCCAGTTTGAAAGCTTTGTTGACCCTTTCATTATTATGTTGACCGTGCCGCTTTCGCTTGCAGGTGCACTCATTACCTTGAAATTTGTTCAAGGATCGATCAACATCTATAGCCAAATTGGTTTAATTACCTTGATTGGGTTGATTACGAAGCATGGTATTTTGATTGTGGAATTTGCGAATCAGATTTTTGATGGAGATAAAAAAATATCCCTGAATGAAGCAGTGATGAAGGCCTCGCTGTTGCGTTTGCGACCCATTTTAATGACAACAGCCGCCATGGTGTTGGTTGTGGTGCCCCTTGTTTTTACATCGGGTGCGGGGGCTGAAAGCAGTCGACAAATTGGTTGGGTGATTTTTGGTGGGATGACCATTGGGACGATCTTTACCCTATTTGTTGTGCCCGCTGTCTACACCTTCTTATCGGCAAGACGGACACAAAGGAAAACATAATGCTGACATGCCCGGCGCTTTTTCGCCTGATTAAGGAACCCGAAGAAACCCAGCATAAAATGGGGCGTGCCACACAGTATTATTTGCGTATTTTCCATGACTTCTATAAAAGCAACCGTTGGTTTTCAAGCTGGAATTGGTCAAGCTTCTTGGCTGCCCTTTTTGGGGCTGAGATGGTGTGGCTTATTTACCGGCGCATGTATCTTTATGCCTTGGTTTATTTTTTGATTATTTTAGGAATAACGTACACAGGACTGGGCCTTTTTTATATGGCAAACAAAATGTTAAGCCCTGATATACGCGCATTCATTGTTACAAAATTTGCGGATAAAGATTTTCTATTTATGACGGTGAAGATTGTATTGTGGATGGTGAAGCTGCCCTTAATTGTAAGCTTTGGTGTGTGGGGCAATGCCCTTTACTTTCGCTTTCTTGAAAAAGAAGCGCGCAAAGCATCAACCCCTAAAAGTGGGGTGTCTTCTGTTGCCGCAGGGGCTTTTCTTTTGGTATGCTTGTCGGCCATTCTTTTAAATAATTATCTTCTACAAACATCGGCGACGAACTTGTATACTAAGGCGTATGAACTCTTTGTCTAAGCCTTGTATTGCATTAGTTGGTTATGGTGGGTGGGGAAAAATATTGCCCGCACGCTGAATGATTTACATGTTTTGAAATCGGTGGTGGATATGCACTATACGCCTCGAACCCCTGTTGAAGGGTTAAATGCCACTTTTGATGAATTCGATCATATTTTGCAAGATCAGGATATTAAGGGTGTCGCCATTGCCACACCAACACCATCACACTTTGATTTGGCCCATGAAGCGTTGACGGCTGGTAAGCATGTGTTTTTGGAAAAGCCTTTTTATTGAAACCGACGCACAATTAAAGCGCCTTAAAAAAGCACAAGGCAAACAGGTGTTGATGGTGGGCCATTTGATGATCTATCATAATGCTTTTCTGAAAATGAAAGAAGTGTGCGCGAAGGGTGAGATTGGCGATATTCTTAAAATTGAAACCAGCCGCAAGAATTTTGGCAAAGTGCATGCACATGAAGGGGTGTTGTGGGACATTGGCCCCCATGATTTTTCGATGATTCTTCATTTGATGGGAGAGGCTCCAAAGCGTATTTTTTCAAAACCTGTGGATCATATCCATAAAGGGTGCGCAGATACGGAAACGATTCTGATGGATTTTGAGGGGGCTGTGGCCGAAACGCAGCTTTCACGCATTCACCCTGAAAAAGAGCAAAAGGTAATTGTGATGGGTGAAAAGGGGACGCTTGTGCTAGACGACACACAGCCTTGGGCCCATAAACTAACGCACTATGCCCATAATATTGATACAGCAACAGGTATAGAAACCCGGGCGACGCCCACCTATGTGCCTTTTGAAGAAAAATCTCCCCTGACGGCAGAGATGGAACATTTTTTTGACGTGTATGGAAACAGGCGCACAGCCTCGCACTCCTCTATCAGAGGCAGAAACTGTTTTGAAAATGCTGCAGGGTGCGGAAGCGTCTTTAAAAAAGTCTACTTATATTGATTTAACGAAAAACTGATGGCTGGTTTGAATAAAGTAACTACCCTTTCGAATGGTATGCGTGTTGTGACGCAATCGATGCCCCATGTGAAAACAATTTCTATGGGTGTGTGGGTGGATGTGGGTTCGCGCTATGAAGAAGAAAGAGAAGGGGGGCATTGCCCATTTTCTTGAACATATGGCGTTTGAAGGCACAAAAAACACGCTCAGCTTTTGATATTGTGCGTGAAATTGAAGCCGTAGGGGCGACTTGAACGCGGCCACAAGCCAAGAAACAACGTCGTACTTTGTGACCCTTCTTCAAGAAGATTGGCGCCTGGGTGTAGATGTTTTATCGGATATTGTTCAAAACTCTATATTTCCACAGGAAGAAATTGCACGTGAACGTGATGTTGTTCTGCAAGAGGTTGACCAAACAGAAGATGCACCCGATGAGGTTGTGTTTGAATTGGCACAAAAGTTGCCTTCCCTAACCAGGCACTGGGGCGTCCTATTCTTGGGACGAAAGAGAATATCCGCGCCTTTGACCAAAAGACTCTAAACAGCTTTGTAGATAAGCATTATACAGGGGATCGGCTTGTGTTCTCGGCAGCGGATGTAGATCACGATGCTTTGGTTGAAGTAGTTGAAAAAGCTTTTCAAACAGTACGGTCTGCAGAGGTTGAACGCGTGTGTGAAAAAAGGGGTGTATCAAGGCGGTGACGCAAGCCTTTCTAAGCCCTTAGAACAAAAACATATTGTGTTTGGGTTTGAAGGTGTGCCCATTACAGATCCACGCTTTTACACAATACAGTGTTATGCGAATTTGTTGGGGGCGGCATGGCGTCGCGCCTTTTTCAAAGTGCGCGAGAAAAGAGGGCTTGTATACGGTATTTCCGCTTTTGCCCCAAGCTATCGCGATACTGGTTTGTTTTGTGTACACAAGCACCAGCCAAAGTTCAGTCAAAGATATTATTGAGATTGTGCAGGAAGAAATTCAAAAACCGCATGTTCTGTGACAGAAGAAGAGCTTAATCGATCAAAAACCAAATGAAAGCCAACTTTCTTGTGGCCCGAGAGGGTACAGCCTATTGTATGAGTGCCGCTGCGCGCAGCAACTGTTGTATGGCGGGCGCCTAAAGACGCCAGAAGAGATTATACAAACTATTGATGATATCTCTCGGTTGGATATCAAGGTCATTGTTGAAGCCATTCTAAAATCGCCTTCTATTACATCTTATGTGGGCCCCCGCGCCTAAGAGCTTTGCCAAAGAGCAATATAAAAAAAATCAGCCCCCTGATTTTCACCAGGGGCCGATCTGTCCTCAAGTGACACCTCTAGCACTGAGGTTATGACTTTATTAAAGTCTTACAGTGCTTGTGGTGGAGTGCGCATTAAGCGCTTGTGGTGGAGTGCACGTCAAGCGCTTGTGGTGGGTGTACATCTAATTTTGACGTTTTAAACTTAAACATTATATCCTCCTTTAATTACGATATTTAAATGCTACATGATATTTTTACCGCTCATTGCAAAAAATCTCAACTAGAAAAAATCAAAATTTTCTAATCATAGTTAAAAAGTTTTATTTTTTTGAAGTGCGGTGTATAAAAAAATTAAAGAATATTAATGAACAAGAAATTTTTTGTGCATTTCATGTTCTTGGCGCACACGGCTGATCAAGTGATCGCGGAATGTGAGGACTTTTCTCGAGTTCGCCATGAACTTGGGATAAATATAGAAAATATCAACTTCTGGGCCATCTACCTCGGGCAAAACGCGAACAAGGCGCTTTTGGTGAATGATGGGCAGCTCTTTAGAAAGGGCGGCAATGCCAATACCATTCAAGGTGCAGTCAATAATGGCAGGAAGAGATTGGATGCGCATATAAGGTTCGCGCGGCATTTCGTCGGGACGGCGCCCAACAGTTAGGTTCCAGTTTGTGTCTTTGTAAGGGGCAACATTGCTTTCATAGCCCAGAGATAAAATGCGATGATTATCAAGATCTCTTATGTTTTTGGGCATGCCAAATTGTTTAATGTATTCGGGGCTTGCATACAGCCCGACGTGCCATGTCATAATGTAATGCTGAATAAGGTTCTGACCATCGGGTGCGAGAGGTCGGATACATACGTCGCTTTCACCTAGGGATAGGTCGACCTCGCCATCTTGAGGATAGATTGCAAAGTTTACACTGGGGTATTTGGAAATAAAGTCTTTTAAGTGCTGGGCAATCCACAGCGATGCAAGTGAATTTGTTGTCATCACGCGAAGTGTGCCAGAAATTTCATCTTTGTCATTTTCTTCAAGGACGCTGCGCGCAGATTCAACTTCAGACAATATCGCACGGGCTTTTCGAAATAAAAATTGTCCTTGCAAGGTAAGTGTCCACATACCTTGGTGTCGGTTGAAAAGAATGTTTCTAATTTCTCGTTCGAATTCGGAAATAATGGCTTCAAGCTTCTCGGGCGCCATCGAAAGTTCTTCGGCTCCCTTTTGAAGAGAGCTGTTCCGCGCAACAATATAAAAATACCTTAATTTGTCGAAATTCATAGCCAGAAATATCCAAAATCTTGTTTACCATACGAAAGGAATTTTAAGGTGTCAATGATTTCTAGGGAAAGGGATTTACATTCTCTCATAGAAGCCATTATAAAGGATATCACGTGCCCGTAGCTCAGCTGGATAGAGCACAAAATTCCTAATTTTGGGGTCGGAGGTTCAAGTCCTCTCGGGCACACCATTGATTAAAATCTATCCTTATCAAAATGCTGGCTGGGGTGGCAGGATTCGAACCTGCGCATGGCGGTACCAAAAACCGCTGCCTTACCGCTTGGCTACACCCCAATGCTTTCCATAAAGTGAACGTAAAGAGAAATGTTTAAAAGGCAAGGAATTAATTGTGTTGCGAACGAAATTTAGCGGCACTGTAGAGTTTGTTGCTAAAGCAGTTAACTGTTTGTCCTTTTATTAATTTATCTGCACCTTTTTCTTAGTCAATAAGAAGTCTACTGGGTTGGAATTGATTGCATCAGTAACTAAAAAAAAAAAATGGAACTTTATTAATTAATATAATACAATTAATTATATAAATATACTGTATCTATTTATATAGATAAGAATAATTTAATGGGGATGTAAATGAAAATATTTAATAAAACTTTACTTATAGTTATTATGTTTTTTTCATGTGTTGGTGTGTCTGCAACGCATGATGCGGATGGTGATCACGCACAGCGTCGTATTACGCAGTTTCAGTTAAGCCCTGCCTTAATAAAAGATCTATTAAGAACAGGCCCTGTGGTTCGTGTTCCTGTCGAAAAACTTTTTGCAAGGGGGGGATGATGGCTTGGAAGGTGAGTATTTTCATATGTTTCGCACCTCAACTCCATTCAGTGAAACCCCGCATGTGCAGCTTTTTTCAGGCATATGCTGCTGATAAAGCAGGCGTTTTAGCAAGCGACCTTTCAACAACGCCTTATTTTGCCCACGCAGTCAATGTGCGCGATAGGGGGGAGACATGGGCATTATTTTGGCGCAAAAAGTGAGGCTCAAATCACTGCACTAATGATAAAGAGGCTAAAAGGTTTGATACATTTGGAGACTACGAGCCTGTTAAAGTCAGAAAGGTAAAATTCAGACCATTATACGATCATTGATGGCCATCATCGTGCGGCCATGGCCTTGGCAAGAGGGGATAAAGATGTGGATGTTGTTGTCGTTGGATCACCCACTTATACGGGCCTTCAACGTGCGCTTATGAGCAGCACGTGGGCAGGAAATGAGAAAAATCTCTTTATCAGCCTATAGATGCACCTGAGTTGGGTGCATGGACGCTGGTTCGGAAATGCACAGACCGTTTTGGTATGATGCAAAAAATTCTTGAAGGAACAAGGCCTTATTACGGAAGATCATAGGGGTTGTGGGGCCAACAAGTTATATTGACTTTGGATCAGACTTAGGGTGGTTTGTGAAGCAATTTACAAACATGGGCTTTGATGCCTATGGGCTTGACCGAGATGAACCAGCAAACCAAATTGCCTGCCACAAAACAGGCGTGCCGGCAGATAAAATTATCACACAAGAATTGGTTGCAGGGTTGGATGAGTTTATTAGAGAGGGTCGCACATTTGACTGTACGTCTTGCTTAAGTGTTTTGCACCACTTTGTAAGGCAGATACGTGGAAACGAAGGGACGTCTGCAGATGAAACGCTTTCTAAGCTTGCCCAAGTAACTGGTAGGGTTATGTTTTATGATATGGGCCAAGATCACGAAAAAGTGAAAGGTTTTACGCCTGCGTATATACAAAGTTGGCTGCAAGAAAAGGGTCGCTTTAGAGAAGTGATTGCCTTGGGTGTGGATACAGATAATGTGGGCAAGTATAGGCATGCTTATAAAAGAACGCTGTTTGCTTGCCTGAAATAAGGGCATTTTTTTTTAAATAACCTAGTCCAATGAAAATAACTTTCAATTTTTCATAGAATTAAAGTATAAGTCACTCTTCTTTTGAAGAATGATTTATGATCCAATGGGGACGTATCCAGTGGCATGTGTATCCATTAGGGTGTTTTTCTAGATAATTTTGATGCTCTTTTTCTGCTTCCCAAAATGTAGATGCTTTTACTACTTCAGTGACAATAGGGCCTGGTAAGATATTCCTTTTGTTAATTTCTTCTATTAAACTTTTTGCTATTTCCTCTTGATTTTTACTTGTAAAAAAAATCGCAGAACGATAGCTATTACCAATGTCATTGCCTTGACGATTTTTAGTTGTCGAATCATGTATTGTGAAAAAGAATTCTAATAATTTTTGTATGGTAGTTGATGTGGGTCAAAACTATTTCAATGGCTTCAGCATGACCTGTATTATTGCGCTTAATATTATGATATGTGACGTCAGAGTTGTTCCTCCAGTATAACCAACCCGCGTACTTAGAACGCCTTGTTGTTTTCGGAAAAGGTTTTGCATACCCCAGAAACATCCACCTGCTAATATAGCTATTTCTTTGGTGGTAGTTTTTTCAGGAAACTTTTTGTTTCTTTAAAAAAGGTATAGAAAGTCATCATACCCTTCCTTTTTAAGGTTTTCTTTTGGAATAAAGCGTAAAGAGGCAGAATTAATACAATATCTCATTCCACCTTTCGGTCCATCTAAGAAGACATGTCCTAAATGGGAATTACCATAACGTGATTTTACTTCTGTACGAGACATATTATGAGAATTATCTTGATGTTCTATTATGTGGTTATCACATATAGGCTTAGTAAAACTTGGCCATCAGAATGAGAGTTGTATTTATCTGTTGATGAAAAAAGTGGTTCCCCAGATACAATATCCACATACAAACCTTCTTCTGTGTGATTCCAAAATTCATTGCGAAAGGGAGGTTCTGTACCACATTCTTGGGTTACTTTAAATTGCATACTGCTGAGTTTTTCATGGCTTGACTCGTTTTTTTTATACTTTTTATCCATCAATTTTCCTCACGTTAAATTTCTATATAAATCTACGTGTTTTATTATTAGCATTTTTTTTTAAATATAGTTAAAAGATAATTCGATAAAAAATTAAGTAAGAAACATAAAAGAAATGATTTAATTTTTTAATCCTTTACCCCAAGCGCCATCGTAAAGTTGTGCGCGAAGGATTTGCAGGTGCGTTTTGCAGCGTCTTCTTCTTTGGGATAGCCGAGGGCAATCACGGCCATAGGAATACATTCATCTGGCAAGCCAAAATGCAGAATAAGATCGGGCCCGTTAAAGCCCCCCCATTTGATGAGCCATTAAGCCGCTGGCCGCAGCCTGAAGGCATAAATAGGCAACAGAGGCGCCTGTATCGTAACCAGCCCAACGGTTGTGCTTTTCTGTTTATGAAAAATATAGTTGGCCACAGAAACAATAAAGATGGGGGGCATCTTTTTGCCCATTTCTGATTCGGTTTTGCAAGGAGAGAGAGCACTTTATCATACGCTCCATCTTTATTACCCCGATGACAAATAATATAGCGCCAGGGTTCGTCACCATAACACGATGGTGCCCACCGGCCGCATTTAAAACATCTTTCAATAAAGAAAAGGGGTACAGTTTTGTTTTTATCAAAACTGTACCCGCTATAACGTTCTTTAAAGAGAGGGATGCATATTTAAACAACATCCTTAAGTTTGATTTTATTCATCATCATGCCAGCTTTCTTCTTCGCCGTCTGGGCTGCCTTCTATTGCCCCCCGTCGGGCAAGAATCCTTACCCGAACAGAGGGTTTGTTGACTTTGCGCGATTAGCGTTGGGTCCTTGTGTTTTTCTTAGCTCCTTTCCTTTGCGAATTGCATCTAGAAGTGCTCCGCGGCCTTCCTGGCGTTGTTTTGACGATGTTGGCGAGACCTTGCGCAGTTGCTTGCCTGCTTTAATTTGATCTTGCAACGCTGCTGTGAGTGCTGGGCGAGATGTTCTGGCGGCATCATACTGAGGCACACTGTTGGCAGAAGCCGCACTTGTGGCGAAGTGTTCCTGTGGCACTTGCTGGACCTTCCTGGCGTTGCCTTGCAAGGTATGCATCGATGCCTTCTGGGGGCATGGGGCATCTGGAATAGGCGCTGCGCGTGCTTCAGAAAGTCGGGCAGATGCTTCACGTACAGCAGATGATACATCGACACGTGGTGTGCTTTCTCTTCTGTCGGTTCTTCCGACTGACTTTGCTGCATCTTCTGCAACTTCCGTGGCAAACCTGCGCTGACAGCAATTTCTTCAGCAAGGGCAGATTGGCGCCTTGCCGTTTGGGCTGAAGTATGGCGGCTGGCGCGATCTGATTGACGATCTCTTCTTTCTACAAGAACGTCTGGTTCCAGTTGTGTAACGGCTTGTGTTAGAAGTGCTTTGACTTTCTTAAGGTTTCTTGTACGTTTCAAGTTTTTCCAACTTCTTTAATGTAGGCCTCTCTAACTCTGACTCAAGGCGCAGTGTTTCAAGCTGTTCGCTGCGGCTTGGGTTTCTTTTAAACCACCCAAAAAAGCCTTTTTTGCGTTTTTTGCGGTAACTCTCAAGCTTACGTTCCATGTCTTGTGCAAGGCGTATGCCTGTTCTTTTATTTTTGAGGTTGGTTGTAATCAAATCGTAGAGTCTTTTTCTTTTAGCTTTTGGCATCTGGTGCAGCGTTTGAGGATTTAAGCAATTGGCAGAGCAAATACCGACCACATTTGTGCCAAACTTATTCATATTGTGGGCTTCACCTTTTATGATTCTGGCGCAGTAGTGTGTGCAAAAAGCTACTGAACATTTGCTGCCTGGAGTGGCGCAGCCATCTTTAACTGCGTTTGAAAATAGCTTAAGTCGGTGCATTTCCCCGTACTGCAGAAATTGGCATTTGAAGGGGCGTGCAAGCCCATCTGCTGTAAAGATTGCAAGTAAAAGAAAAGAAATAAAATTTTGTGCATTGTGAAAGCCTCCTATTCTTATGCTACAAGGAGGCTTATTTGTTTTCAATAAAAAATCTTAATCACTTTATCTTTTGAAAGTTATTTTTTTTCTTCTTGCGGGTTTGGGGGCAAGAGAGAGTTTTTGGGAACAGCCTTCTGCATGTTCTTTAATGTCTTTTATAAAGAAGCACTTAGATGCGCATGTTTTCCAGTGATGGTTCACTTTGCCTTTCACGCGGCATGAAGGGCTTTTTTCATCATAGTCGCATTCGCTTTCACACCAAATTTGATTACTGAGAACTGTTGCAATGAAATTTGATACTTCGCGTTTACGTCTTGACTGTTTGTCTTCAAAGCGGTCCCTATAGAGGTTTTTTTCTTTAAAAGATATATTGGGCAGGTCTAGAGGGCTGCCGTGCGCCCGGCAATTCTGAATGATTTTTGTATCCGTAGGTGCTTCTTCGTTAAAGCAATTGCTTTTACAAAAAACATGGCGGCACTGAGATTTCATGCCTGCACACCCATCTTTGAGATCAAGCCTAAATGTTGCCAAGTTCTTGCAGTAACTGCTTGAGCGTACACGGCAAGGGAGTTGATGACGAAGGCTGTGGGCTGTGGCCCATTCGGGGCCAAATAAAAGAACTGCGCATATAAAAAGAATAAAGTATCTCATCAAATAAACCCCATGTTCTTTACAGGCTAGCAATCATTTGAATGGAAGAAAAGTTATTTTTTTGAAGTTGCAGGCTTGGGACTGAAGTGTTCCATTTTATTGGGGGTATCTTTCCACTGGTCGGCATCTTCAGGGGGCAGGCCTGCTGTGGTGACATTAGGCCAAAGCGTGGCATACTTTTGATTGTGCTCAACCCACCCTTCGGTGTTGGGCGCGGTTTCAGGAAGGATGGCATTAATAGGGCATTCCATTTCGCACACACCGCAGTCAATGCACCGCTGGGGGTCGATGACAACCATGTTTTCCCTTCGTGAAAAACAGTCGACAGGGCGAACTTCGACGCAGTCCATATATTTACACTTGATGCACTTTTCTGTTACCACATAGGTCATGAATATACTCCGCTTTATCGTTCTTCTTATCACCCGAATTTTGAAAGTGCAATCTTATGCTGATTACCGTTGATGGCCCTGCCGGTGTAGGGAAGGGCACCATTGCCCAAATGTTGGCGGCACATTATAGGTTTGTTTATCTGGATACTGGGCTTTTTGTTTCGTCGGATGGCGTATTTTTTAATTGAAAACAAAGTGCCTGTTGATGTGCCTGAGCACGTGCAAAAGTGCCTGAAAGATTTTGATTTAAGTGAAACGGTGGCAGAAAACCGCCTGCGACAAGATGATGTTTCTCAGGCTGCTTCCCAAATATCGATTTATGATTTTGTACGGGCCTCCCAGCTGGAGGCCCAGAAAGCTTTTTTGGCTGCTCACGGTGACGTGGTGATGGATGGCCGTGATTTGGGGGCATATGCCTTTCCGGGTGCTGATAAAAAACTGTTTCTTGAAGCGCGGCCTGAAGTGCGCGCCAAACGCCGAATTCATGACCTTGAAAAACGTGGGCTGGAAGGCGATTATGATGAGATTTTAAAAAGCATTATAAACCGAGATCAGCGTGACCGCACACGCACCCATGCCCCTTTGAAAGCAGCGCCAGACGCCCTTATTATTGATACCTCTGATTTGACCATTGAGGCTGTTTTTCAAAAAGCCCGCGCATTTGTTGAAACCAAATAGAAAATAAACTATAGTGCAACTGACGTTTTTTCTAGGCGTAAGCTGTTTAAATGGGGAAGGCGTCTTATTTTATGAAAGTATAGGTATTTACTTATGACAGAAAACTTAACAAAAGAAAATTTTGCAGACTTGTTAGAAGAGTCTCTAAAGGAACGTGGCCCCGTCACTGACACCGTTGTGAAAGGCACAATTGTGGCAGCAGACAAGGATTTTTTCACCGTTGATGTGGGATTGAAATCAGAAGGCCGGATTCCAGCACGTGAATTTGGTGCGACAAAAGGTGCTGACTTGAAGGTTGGCGACGTTATTGACGTATACGTTGATCGCATGGAAAACCGTGATGGCGAAATTGTATTGAGCCGTGAAAAAGCACGCCGTGAAGCTGCGTGGGAAGAATTAGAAGTGTTGCACAAGAAGGGTGAGCGCGTCACTGGTGTGATTGTAAGCCGGGTTAAAGGTGGGTTCACCGTTGACCTTTCTGGCGCTACGGCCTTTTTGCCTGGCAGCCAAATTGATGTGCGTCCAATTAAGGAAACAGCATCATTGATGAACATCGAGCAACCGTTCGTTATTTTGAAAATGGACCGTATGCGTGGCAACATTGTTGTTTCTCGTCGTGCCATTCTTGAAGAATCTATGGTGGAAGCCCGTAAAGAAATTATGGCGAACATCCAAGAAGGCAGCGTTCTTGAAGGAACAATTAAGAACATCACTGACTATGGTGCCTTCGTTGACTTGGGCGGCATTGATGGTCTTTTGCACGTGACAGATATTTCATGGGCCCGTGTGAACCACCCTTCTGATGCATTTCAGGTGGGCGATGTGATCAATGTAAAGGTTATTAAAATTAACGAAAATAACCGTATTTCTTTGGGTATGAAGCAGTTGCTTGATGATCCTTGGAAAGAGATTGGATCATCAATCGTTATGGGCAGTGAAATTGAAGGTACTGTTTCAAACATTGCTGATTACGGCGCATTCGTCACCTTGAAAGATGGCATTGAAGGCTTGATTTACAACACAGAATTAAGCTGGACCAAGAAAAATGTTCACCCCAACAAAGTATTGAATGTGGGGGACAAGGTTAAGGTTAAGGTGCTTGAGGTTGATACAGAAAAAAGACGTATTAGCCTGAGTTTGAAGCAATGTGGGGAAAACCCATGGCAACAATTCGCGGCACAACATCCTGCTGGCACCGTTGTTGAAGGTGAAGTGAAGAACTTTACTGAATTCGGCCTATTCGTTGGATTGGACGGCGGCATTGACGGTATGGTTCATATCTCTGACTTCTCTTGGGAGAAATCAGGTGAAGAGGCCGCATCTCAATTCCAAAAAGGTGAAAAGATCCAAGTAAAAGTTTTGGAAATTGACGCTGAGAAAGAACGCATTAGCCTTGGTATTAAGCAGCTTTCAAGTGATCCATTTGATGGCGCACAAGGCTTTAAAGAAGGTGACGTTGTGACCTGTGTTGTGGATGCTGTTTCTGATCGTGGACTTGATGTGTCTATTGCAGACAAAGATATGAAAAGCTTCATTCGTAAGTCTGATTTGGCACGTGACCGCGCTGAGCAACGCCCAGAGCGCTTTGCTGTTGGAGAACGTATTGATGCCCAGGTAACCGGCATTGATATGAAGTCTCGTAAAGTTATGCTTTCAATCAAGGCACGCGAAGTGGCCGAAGAAAGACAAGCAATGGCTGAGTACGGTTCTTCTGATAGTGGTGCGTCTCTTGGAGATATTCTTGGTGCTGCAATCGACCTTGATAAAATCAAGAAGGCCGATACTACATCTGCAGAAAAACCAGAAGCAAAAAAGAAAACAACAACTAAAAAGGAAGTATCTGCAACTGAAGACGCTCCCTAAGAAAAAAAGCAACAAAGAAAAAAGAATCTGAAGAAAAATTAATCGTTCTTCTTTAATTTTTTCTATTTTTTGGGAGGATATTATATTCCCCTTCTTTTTATTGACAATTTCAATTTTTTTGGTACAACACGAACAATAAAAGTAATTCTATTTCCCCTGTTTCATCTTACAAAAAATTTCTATTCCCTTATACATTGGTGTTCTATGAGGTGGTTATTTACCTGTCGAACGATATGTATTTGCCCAGTTTACCCCATTGCGCAAGAGCTGGGGCATCACAAGATGTGACGCAATATACGCTGAGTCTATGGTTTCTGGGGACATGTGTTTTCAACTATTTTTAATCCCTATTTCTGAGTGCCATGGGAAGCGTAACGTTATTTTAACGGGGTGTGTTTTGTTTGTTGCTAGCAGCAAGCATGATGTGTGCAATGGCCCCCACCATTGAAATGTTGTTGTTGGCCCGCTTTTTACAGGGATCGGTGGTGAGTACGGTGACGGTTGTTGGGTATGCCGCTGTGCATGAACTGTACACTAGAAAAAAAACTGTAAAACTGTTGTCGATTATGGCATCTGTGATTTTGATTGCCCCTGCATCGGGCCCCATCGTCGGGTCGTGGGTGTTAGAGTTCTTTTCTTGGCGCGTTATCTTTTACTTAATTAGCGCTTTGGGTGTGCTTGGGGCACTTGGTATTTACCTCTTTATGCCAAACGATGGTGTGCGTCAGCAGATTTCTTTTCAAGCTGTGATTCAAGACTATAAAGCCCCAATTAAAAATGGGCGCTTTATGCGGTATGGGATTGGGTTATCTATTTTGATCAGCACATTTTTTGTGTGGATTGTTGAATCGCCTTTTGTGATTGTATCGGGCTTAAAGCACGCCCCCAGTGTTTTTGGATGGGCACAGTTATTTGTGTTTGGATCAGGCATTGGAAGTCAGGTCGCAAAATTTTTGGTAGATCGTTTGCATGTTTCGGGATTGATTCGATTAGCTGTTACGATCATTGCTTTGGGGTTCATTTGCTTTATAGGAACAAGTTATTTTACAAACAATCTTTTACTAAATGTTGGGTCTATGATGCTGATTGGCATCGGAGCTTCTCAGACATTTGGGGGCTTGAATCGCCTTGCGGTTGAATCTTCAAATGTAACTATGGTAAGTCGAACAGCCCTTATTTCGTTAATGACTTCATTAACGGGCACAATTGCCAGTTTCATCATGACTCTTTTTAACAACCAAACATTCTTTAACATGGCCTTGGTGATTGCCGGGTTTTTATGTGTGGGTTTGTGTTTAATTATTTCTGGTACCAAAACCATGGCATTTCGAGATGAAAATTAGATTTTAAACGTATATACGCAGCTGATGAGCCCCCTTAAAGGGGGCTTTTTTTATGGGGGGACATTAATGAATATTCCATCGTTTTTGAAACGAAACAAAAAACAGAAAGGACGGTTGTGGGCCTACGGTAACCGGGCATCAAAAACAAACCATGACTATGGGCTGATGGCAGCAGAAGGGTATGAGAAAAATGTTATTGTCTACCGATGCATTAACTTGATTGCCAAAAACCTGGCCCTGCCGCCGTGGGTTTTGTATGAAGGGGGGCACGCACTGTCGCACCATTTTTTGCTGACGCTGATTGCCCAGCCGAACCCCCTTCAAACGCGCTATGCCTTTTTAGAAGAGTTAGCAAGCTATTTGCTGATTGATGGGAACGCTTTTGTTGAGGCCGTTTATCAAAATGATGCATTAAGCGCCTTAAAGGTGCATCGCCCTGACCGGGTGCATGTCATGAAAGACAAAGAAGGCCAAGTGCAAGGGTATCAGGTGTCGGGTGATGATGGGGAGAAGCGCGTTTTAGCGATTGATCAAGAAACAGGTTTCTCGCCGATGCTTCATCTAAAACTCTTTTCACCATCGAATGCCCATTACGGCATGAGCCCCATACAAGTGGCATCAAGTGCCATTGATCAGCACAATGCGGTGGGCTTGCATAACTTATCATTATTGAAAAATGGTGGGCGGCCCAGTGGGGCGCTGATGATGCCCGGAAGCACCACATCGTTTTCAGATAATAGCCGGCAAGAATTAAAAAAAAACCTGCAGTATTTTTATCAAGGAGAAGAAAACGCGGGAAAGGTGCTGGTTTTAGAAGGGGGGATGGAGTGGAAAGATATTGGCATGTCACCCAAAGATTTAGACTTTGTGTCGGGCAAGCATTTATCGATGCGTGAAATTGCCCAAGCGTTTGGGGTGCCTTCTATGTTGGTGGGGGTGCCGGGGGACAGTACTTTTTCAAACTATCGAGAGGCCCGATTCCATTTATGGGAGGATACGGTGCTGCCACTCCTCCATATGATTCTTGAAAAAATGAATGGGTGGTTGGTGATGTTGTATGGGCCCACTTTGCGCTTTTCCTATGATGCGGATCAAATTCCGGCGCTGACATGCCGACGCGAACGGTTGTGGCAGCAGATAGAGCATGCTTCATTTTTAACCATTAATGAAAAACGTGCTGCCTTGGGGTATTCCCCCTTAAAAGGTGGTGACGGACTGGAAGGAGGACAGAGAGATGACACAAAAAATACACCATAAGATGACGTTAAAATCCCATTCAAAAAGTGGATGGTTTTCAGGATACGCCAGCGTGTTTAACGTGCAGGAATTGCACAATGACTGGGTAGAAAAAGGCGCCTTTGAAGCGGCCATTCGGGAAGGACCTATGCCCAAGATGCTGTGGCAGCATGACCCTGCCCAGCCCATTGGACGCTGGGAAAAAATGGAAGAACACGACCACGGCCTTTATGTTGAAGGGCAGCTTTTTTTGGCCCTGGAGAAAGGGCGTGAAGCATTCTTGCTGATGAAAGAGGGCGTTCTAGATGGTTTGTCGATTGGTTATGAAGTGCGGCAATCCACTCCTTTAAAAGGAGGAAGCCTTTTATCAGACCTTGTGTTGCATGAAGTGTCGCTTGTGACATTTCCGGCAAACCCGGCAGCACGCATCACCGATATGAAACAAAGTGATGCACCTTTAAAGCAGCGTTTGAATGCCTTGGCCGAGAAAATTGAATTACAGATAAACCAATAGAAAAGAGAGGCAAAATGACAACTGAGACACTAAAAACAGAACTAACACGTTTGGAAAAAGGGTTTGAATCTTTCCAAGAGAATCACGCCACACGGCTTTCAATGTTGGAAAAAAAGATGGGGGCCCGACCGGCATCGGTGATGTTGGAAGATGGGGGGACAGTGGCCACGCGAGATACCCCTACAGCGCGCAAAGCATTCGCCAACTTTCTGCGGGGGGCAGGGGCGGTAAAATCATTAACAGCGGGCGATGCCCCTGGATCTTACTTGTTGCCCTCTGTGGTGCAAGAGCGCATTGAGCGTGCCCTTGACGCATCGGAAACCTTCCGCCAAATTGCCCGGCATATGACCATTTCAAGTGGCAGTGTGGAAGTGATTATTGATCGTGATTTACCTAGTGTGGGATGGACATCGGAAGTAGTCGAGCGCACCGAAACAGACCCTGGCCAGTTGGCACGCATTAAAATTGATTTACATGAGCTGTATGCCAAACCAAAAATAACCCAAAAGATTTTAGATGACGCTGCCATTAATGTGGAAGATTGGATTGTTGATAAAGTTTCCCAAAAGATGAAACAAATTGAAGAACAGGCCTTTATTGTAGGCGATGGTGACGGAAAGCCACGTGGGTTTTTAACCTATGAGACAGGAGAGACATCAAGATTCGGACGCTTGCAGCATATTAAAACAGGCGAAGATGGGGGCTTTGGAGAGCAGGGTACGGATGCTTTGTTCAACTTAGTGGATAGCTTAAAACAGAATACTTAAGCCAGGCTGTATGGATGATGTCGCGTTCAGCGTTGAGTGCCATTCGACAGTTGAAAGACCCGGCAACAGGCCAATATTTGTGGCAACCGAGTTTATCGGATCACGCGCCTTCAACGTTGATGGGATACCCAGTGTATGTATCGGATGCGATGCCTACCCTGAAAAAAGGCACGGCAAGTGCGTCGGTTGCATTTAGCCATTTTGGGGAGGGATATCAGATTGTTGAGCGCCCACAAATTAGCATGCTGAGAGACCCATATTCTTCAAAACCTTTGTTTGAATTTTTATGTGTCAAAACGTGTGGGCGGTGACGTGATTAACTTTGATGCCATCAAAGTTTTGAAATGTGAAGCGTAGAAAAAACAACCCTTTAAAGCCCCCAAATTGGGGGCTTTATATTTCTTTATGTATTTAATAAAAAATAATATACTCTTTAATTATAAAAAAGACAAATACACGATATTAGGGAGAGTAATAATGAAAAAAAATAATCTTGAGTTGTTTCCTTTTTTTTCTTGTTTTTTTTTGTTCATGGGTGATGTCTGCAGAACATGAAGAAAAAGACAAGCCGGAGATAGGGCCGCACGCCTTCAGCCTGAAGAAGAAGGGGGTGGGCCGACGCGTAGTGGGGAGAAACATATTACAGGTGGGCTTCTAGATGATGATGCGGCCGCTGCAAAGGGCCGTCGCCAACGATTAAAGTCTTTATCTATGATCGACGCACAGAATCCATTTACCTTTGAAGGGATGCATATGCTGATGTGCTTGTGATGCGTGGATCGCGCTTAGGCACTGGACAAAACATCAGCCAACAATTGGAAGGTGTGCGTGTTTTAAAAATGGTGGGTACTAATGTTCGAGACGATGTTATCCCTGTAACTAACGCCATAGCGGACGCAAAAGTTTAGAATGTATTGAAATTAGTGAATCTGTAACAGACAACACGTTTCTCTTTTTTCTTAGGGTTAGTTATCAATAGAAATGGAAATATTAAAACGATTATAGTTGATAATAATAGTATAGGGTGGGGGGAAATATTGGATTGAAAGCTTTTTATTAGGAATCTATGACAAGAAAGACTTACAACACTTTTCATTTCGGCATATGGATATTTATAGACGGCAGGTGCCCTTTGATGAGCAATACGTTCTTAGGAAAGCAGGCTATCCTTCTTTTTGTAGAGGATAAGATTGTTACAGATGTCTCAGGAGAAAAAAGAACACGAAATTAAGTTCTACAATAAACTCGTTATCAGATGGCTTGCCGAGGACTTTTAGGTGCGCACCCAAATCTAAAAACATTTGATATAACAGGAAGCTTTTCTTGCCCTACGAATGAAGCGCATAAGCGTGCTGTAGATAAGATACGTGCAGCAAAACCCATGATGAGCTTCGTGCTATTTTAGCAGCAGTATCATCAGAGCTTAAACTGGATACTTTTGAGGATAAGGGCGACAGACAGTTAGAAAAACTTAAGGGAGGTGCGATTGAATTGCTGGCTCAAGCACATATGCAAGATCGGGAGCACTTATTTGCCATTTTGGACGGTGTTGCAACATTGAAAAACCTTCAAGTGTTAGGATTGGGGCATATCATCTTTGATGAATTTGCTATTCGTAAGCTTGCCCATGTACTTGCTGGATTACGTCAACAACAGTCGCGTGATGGGAAAACAGCCAGCGGAAATGACTTAAAAGTATTGCACTTGCCTGGTGTTATGAAGGGTTCCCAAAATTTGAGCGACCTTGCCAGGGTTTTTTCAGGGTGGGTGGATTTGGAAGAAGTCAACTTGGCCCACAATAAAATAGGGAGCAAGGGACTTCACTTCTTTGGCGAATTATTAAATGAAGTAAGGGCCCTTCGCGTGTTGAATGTAGCAGATAATGATTTGTTTGCTGGATCTGGGGGCGTAACGCGCGGCATTGATGCCCTGAGTGCAGGTATCCTAAGTCGTAAAGATACTTTGGAAGCATTGAATCTTGCCGGAAACAACATGCGGCATACAGACTTGAGTCACTTAGAAGATGCGTTGAAGGCGTGTCGATCTCTACGCGTGTTGGACTTGAGAGGAAACCAGCTTACAGAAAAAAGCTTTGATCTTTTGAAAGGGCTGTTAAAAGCCTTGCCTCAAATCGAACAAATATTGTTGTCAGGGAACAATGTTTCTAGGGCGGTTTATGAACAAAGATTAACGCTTTCACAAAAAAAAAAATAAAGATGTAAATAAGGAAAAGAGTAGTAAGATCCTTTTTGTGTAAAATTGATAGTATTTAACTGGTTCCATCTATACGATATCTTTGGAACCATTTTTTAATTTTAAAAAAAATGTACGAGGTGTATGATGAAGTTCATAAGAAAAATAAAATGTTGTTTTGCAGTATTTATAATGCTGCTTTTAAACGTATTAAATCTGCAAGCTAGCTTGGGTGAAGATTCTTCAAAAGAAGGGCATATGAAGGGTTTGCCTGATATGCGTAGAGAGACAGGCGATGCACCACTTCCTTTTCCTCCAGAAAAACCGGTGACGGCGCCCCCTCGACAACAAGGCTCAGACAAAAATATCAAGACCGAGACAAGTAATCTATATAGAAATAGTAAAAGTGTTGTTGAGGCTTGGGTAGATACGATGGAATTGTAGAACCTTAATTTTATATTAAACAATGGGGGGATAAAAGATGATTATAAAAACTGTATTCGCATGTTTGTGTATTACGGCTGCGTCTGAGGCGGGGGACGGATTCTTTTTGCCGGAAGATGAAGTGGGTATACCAGTGCATCAGTTTAAGTGTCAAAAGTCGGCAAACCCATTGGCGCAACAGCCAGGGGAGACCCACAAGCAATGGTTGTCACGTGTGATGTTTGGTGGTGCTGATGAATGTCATGCAGTATTTCGTTCTCAACAAAGAGCAGTTCGGCGGGCAAGGGATAGCTACATACGCGCAGATGCTGGAAAGTATAGCAAATAATGATCGTGTAACGTAAAGGGATAGAATCACGTAACAGAGCTTTTAATTTTTTATAACAGATATATGAGCCGCCTTTGGGCGGCTTTTTTTTATGGGCCTTTGGGGCCCTTTTTTTTATGATAACCCCCCCTAACAGTGGAGAAAAAATGAAAACAACAATTTTAGAAAAACCAAAACAAATGCCTGTGGGGCTGACGGATGCCAAGCGGTATTTGAAGGTGACCCACACCCAAGAAGACGGTGTGATTGAGCGCCTGATTGAAACGGCCACTGAGATGGTTGAACAGTACACCCGGCGTAAATTGATGCCCCAGGTGTTGAATAGCTTTATTCCGTTTGAGCCCAACCACAAGCGCCAAAAAGGATTGCAACGGGTGTGGGTGTGTGTTGACCGATATGTTTTCTTTTTGCCTTATGGCCCGGTGTCGGAAGTTGTGTCGTTGGAACGCATTGAAGAAGAAGGCACGCTGTCGCCCTTGGGACGCTATGACTTTCACGTGAACACGAAGACAGACCCGGCCATGGTGGTGATTGAGAAGCGCCGCGGTTTTGGGGTGCGTGCCGTGTATAAGGTGGGTATGCGGGCGCCATTCCAGCCCCATTGATTCAAGCCATTTTAACCATTGTAGGGCGCCTTTACAGCGACCGAACCCTGGATCAAGGGGATGTGTTGAAACATGTGTCTACCCTGTTGGCCCCCTATGTGGTGGGCCGGGGCAAACTGTAGGAGGACGCCTAATGCATATTAACGAATTAACCGAATTATTAGATATAGAAACAGGTGCCGAAACCCCCGATGACCAAGGGGGGATGACCACCACATGGACAAAGGGCACGCCGATTTGGGCCCGTGTGACCCAGCGCCTGAAGCCCCGATCGGGGGCATGGGAAGGGGGGCAGGCACACTATGAAGTGTCGTATGAGGTGTGGATGGACAGTGCGGTGCCGTTGCCCGAGCAGTTTCGTGTGCATTGGCAGGGGGATGTGTTTTATCCGTTGCATCGCCCTGTGTATCAGTCGGGCGGGCTTTGGAAAATGGTAACCATTGCCGTGCGTGATGGCCATGACGATTAACCCAAGGGGCCGTCAAGGGCACGGTTATCAGGGAAGCATTCACCAAGGGGATGTGTTGGAAGCCCTTTTTTTGCATTTGAAAA
The DNA here is from genome assembly GCA_022646525.1 of Holosporaceae bacterium. GTDB lineage: Bacteria > Pseudomonadota > Alphaproteobacteria > UBA7879 > UBA5542 > UBA5542. The sequence continues at coordinate 629,800 of CP060261.1, forward strand.
AAACGGTTGAAGACGTGCCATTTTTTCAGTGTGTGCCCTTTGACAGCAAGCCCCCTTATGGGGTGATGCAGGTGGCAAGCATGCACCCCGGCAATGGGTTGCCCTTTCCACATTTTTATACAGAAGGGGTGGTGACTTTGCAGGTGTGGAGTGCCTATCAAGGCGTGCGCCCCCTGACGGATATTATGCACCGTGTGTCTGACGTGTTAACCCAGACACCCCTTGCTTGTGGCCTTGGGGTGTTAACGTTTCAAGCGGGGGCCCTTGAGGTACCCACCCAACTGATGACAGCCCAGAAAAAGTGGCGGGAAGGGAGGTTAACTTTGCCTTTTCATTTTCAGCATAAAAAGGAGGAAAAATGAAAATAAATAAACCGAAACAAAAAATAAAATTCAGCACATTTTGGGGAAAAACCCCCTGGCTTTGTTGGTATAAAAAACCAAAATGGTGGGGGCAGGATCGCGGATGAGTTATGGAGGACTGAAAATTGAGGGGGCGGGGATGCCCCCCCTTTTTTTGAAAACATGCACACAAAAGTTAGAAGTAATTGCCGATGGCAGTTGGCACAGAACCGTGAATGGTACACTTTTGTGTACTCGTGTATTGGGCGCCAAAAAATACCGGACCACTTGCACGGGGGAAGGCCCAGCCCAGCCGGGGATGGATCGCTTAAATTTGGGGGATCATGTTCACATTCATTCGGTGCAACGTTTATGGCAGCAGGGGCAATTTGAGGGGGTAACTTTAGAGCGGCGGCCTGCGCCAGGATCGATTGTGGTGTTAGATGAAAAAGGGGGGGTGCTGGCATTTGACCAAGTAGAACTGATGGTGATTCCCCGGTTTCTGGGGCGCCCTTTTTATGTGGGATACTGCCCTATTCTGGAAATATGCTTGACAGAGATACGCTTTGAAAGCCAGCAGGGAGAGTTGAATCCGCAATGGTTTATTATGGGGGAAGAGCGATAAATATAAAATATCTTTTCAGTATATGAGTATAGAATATCTTTTCAGTGTATTGTTTATTATGTTGATTTATAAAAAATTTCTACTATATATAGCACGTGACCTTTGCAATTGTAGGAAATATTTAATGATGAACAGATTTTTGGTTTTAGTGATAGGATTACTTTATTCTTCATGCATTTATGCGGCTGGAGAGCTAACAGAAGAAAATGCATGGTGGTGCCATTATACACATTTTTCTCCTAGAGGGACTAAATTGACTCCTGGGGCTGTTCCAGTCACAGGGTTTAATAGAGATACATCTATGGATGAGCGGGAAGAGCGCCTGAAAAAGGCGAGCGAAAATTGCCCGATATCTCGTGCAACTCTTCACGGTGTTTTGAATGGTAATGTTGCCCCACATATTGATGGGCGAGGCGGAACAACAGATCGGTCAGAGCACCCTTATGCTGTGCTGGTTCCTTTTAAGGATCTTCAGGGATCGGTCGTAAATGCACATCCGCAAGACACGTATGTAATTGGCCATGTTTCATTGCAAAATGCAATTATTTTTGTAGCGAATAGTGCGCCCCTTTTGGATGTGGAAGTGCGGCAGGTTATTCGTATTGCGGAAGGTGGTTCTATTTTTGAAGCTGTAAAGGAGTGGTTGCGGGAAGAAAAGTTACCCATCTTAACCTTTAGTTGGGAGGATCAAAAAGTTCAGATTACAGAAGAAAACTTTGATTACCATTTTTCCAGTATTACTGAGAGGCAATTAGCCTTAACCCTGCCTGGGATGCCGATGGAGGCATTAAAGACCCCTGGTGTGCGACGTAGAATGATTGCTGATCAATTTGAATACGGTCTTCCACCTAATCGACAACTTGTTCGCGTAAATGAGGCACCTCTTGCAGAATTATGTGAAGTCATGCCAGATTTTAACACTAAGTATGGTTGTTGGAGTCATTATGATTCTAGTTGGGGGCGTTTTGAGAGAGCGATTCAGGATGAATTTTTACTGCAAATGGTTCGTGAATTAGTGATTATGCAAGATGAAAAAGATAAGAACAAACGAATCATAGAAACTGTTAGAGGCAGAGAAACTGTTAGAGGTAGATTACCTTTTGATTTGTTGCAGTTGAGAATTGCTAGTATAGAAAAGCTGCGCGATGCTGTGAAAGAGGAGGTTAGAACGCTCTATCGATCAGAAAAATTGAATAAGGAAGCTAAAGATTTTTTTTGACACGTACATAAAAAGAAATAAATGTATGGATTCATTATCTTCTTAAAGCAGAAGTAGAATTGAGAAAAAAGGGGAAACTTTTTTTGAGTTAGATGCTCTTAATAACCGAATTCAGCGCATCAATGCAACCATTCACAAAATGCGTGAGAAAAAAGTCTGGCGCTGCGACGACGGCATCATCATCTGAAGTAGCGGCGGCAGCGGCGGTGCCAGACGATGATGTGTAAAAGATCTAGGGAGTAGTTCTTTTTGCCCCATAGAAATGGCTGTGGCATGAAGGAGTTCAAAGGTTACCCGAAAAGATTTAGTCGCTTTATTTGTGTTTAAAAAAACCAGTTGCAGAGTTTTTTACACGAAAAACATCATCGTTCTTTGTGCTTGTTATTCATAGAAAGTGCCTGCTTGACATCTGAATTAAACCCATTGATATTGGGTGTTTAAAAAACAGATCGGATTTTTACATGAAATATTGGATGCTGTCGCGGGGGTATCCGCAGGGTGTTTTTGGGCTGTGCTGACAGCACTAGTAAGCATTGGGAATGACATTATTACCAAATTTGTGGGGGGCCGCCTGAATGGCCTTGAGATTTCATTTTTTCGGTTCTTTTTTTAGCATGATTACCGTGCTGCCCTTTATGTTGCCCCACGGTTTGCAATCTTTTAAAACTAAGCGTGCCGATTTGCACGTATGGCGGGCCGTGATGGGGGTGGCTGCGATTGCCCTTTATGTGTTTAGTTTGATTTACCTTCCCTTGTAGAAGTGACTGTTTTTCATTCACCCAGCCTTTATTTTTTATGCCCATTGCGATTTTGTTTTTGCGTGAAAAGGTGGCCATGAACCGGTGGATTGCCGGGCTTTTTGGCTTTGTTGGTATCTTGATTGTACTGCAACCGGGCACCATTGCCTTTAAGATGGCGTCGCTGTTGCCCATGGGGCGGCCTTTCTGTTTGCCATGTTGGATATGTTGGCCAAAAAAATGGTGTCGAATGAAAGCACCACCACCCTTTTGTTTTTATTTTTGCCCTGGGCACCACATTGGCCGCCCTTGGCCCTGCGCTTTATGTGTGGCAAACACCCACGTTAGATGAGTTGTTTTGGTTGTTTTGTTTAGGGGCAGGTGCCAACTTGTTCAGGTGTGTTTGTTCCGTGCGTTTGCGGCGACTGAAGCGTCATCGCTGGTGCCTTTCCGGTATACAGAGTTGGTGTTTGCCAGCTTCTTTGGATATGTGCTGTTTGGTGAATTGCCCGCGATGATGGTGTATCTAGGGGCGGCGGTGATTATTTCTAGCACCCTTTACCTTTCTTACAGCGAAATTCGCCGGGCCAAAAAACAAAAAGGCTATGGCACCTGCTGATTTGAATGGATGATGTTGTAGGGTTTTCTTCTAACTTTTTCCTTTGATTATTATTGTTTTATGCGGGCAGTCTGTCTGTGCCGTGTACGTATAGATGAAGCGGGTGCTGAGACCGGAAGCCTTTAAAGGCGTCTGGATCATTGCCTGTGACGTCAAGCACGGTAAGCCAGGGCATGCGACTGACGGCTTGTTGAAGGGCCTGGGCATCGCGGTGACTGAAGCCATTATCACGGATTTTAAGAACCTGAAGATGGCCTAGTTTGTCTAACTTATTTAACCATCTGTAGGCAAGCGCTTGAAGATTGTTGCTATCCGCACTGAGGTGGGTGAGGTGGTGATGCTGTTCAAGGCCTTGCACCAGTGTGCCAAAAGCATCCCCGCTGAGTTTGTTATGCCCTACGTCTAAACCCACCAGGTGCGGCATTTTAAAAAGTGCTTGTACTAAAGAGCGCATGTGGGTGTGATCTAAGGAAATTATGACAGAGACACAGATGGGTGAGATGGTGAAGTGGAGGGTTTTGCCTATGTGCCGTGTTAGCACATCCAGGCGGGTGCCAAGCTGGTTCTTTGATAAATTAAGACGTGCAGGCGGCGTATCGCTCTCTCGAAATACATCCAGAAGGGGCCCCCATTGATGTGGGGTCATTGTTGCCTGTGAGATCAAGTGTTTCTACTTGACGGGTTTGCATAAAATGAATGGCCTCATTGAGGTTTGACTTTCCTTGGAACGCCATATGAAAGCGGCGGACGGGGCTTGGTTTTTCCATTCTGGCAAGAAGGGGAGGACGCTGTAATAGGTGTAATTCCCCATGTCAAAAGAGAGGGTGTGCAGATGCCGAAACAGATTGAGCATGCGCACAAACCTTTGATGTTTTCTGGACTGTAACCATTGAAATTGCACGTGGTTTGGCGCCCTTCGAATGACATAGTGTGTATTTTTTCATGATATCTTCCGCAAATTTTTTATTTAATTTTATCACACAATTAATACTTATATATTGTTTTTTAATTATATTTATTTAGAATTAAAGTAATAAATAAACAAAAAACAAATAAATGTATGGTGGGGAGAAAATGAAAAAAAACTTTTGGTATGTGGCGCGTGTTTTTTTCTAATGGGAACCGTAGCCAAAGCAAGTTTGGAAGAGCCTGACAGAGACGCAAAACCCCTTGGGTGTGCGGCCACGCAAACAAAAAAAGCATCCCACGATTTTGCCCCCCAAGATACCGATCAAATGCGATTGATGGCCGTGTCTTCGCGTGAAGCCCTTTTTGGCCAATGGTTTAATTTAACCCTGGGGGTGACGGCACGCGAACGTGGTTTTGAGGTGTTGGGTGAAATGGCCTTGGGCCGTGCGGTTGCATGGCACAATAGCAACAAATATGATAGCTTGCCCCCTTATATGCCCCTGCAACATGCCTTTTTAGCCCATGATTTAAAAAGGTTGGCCCAACAGGTGATGGGCGGTGAAAAAAAAGTGGTGGCCTATGTATTGCACGAGTTGCTTGACCAAGTGCCCGGCGGACATGCCATGCAAATTATGTTGTATCCCACAACGTGGGAGCGTACGTATCGGTTGATTCCTGTAATTTTGCATCGCCCGGCTGCGCCCCATGACCCCACATTAAGTGACACGGCTTTTCTAGAAATGTATAGCGAACACGCTTTGAATGCTTTGTCGCGCTCATTAGATCACTTAGTAACGGGCCAGCAAATGTTAGATTTGATGCATGAAATCCCCCGGCGGACTTTGCACTATGTGGGCCAATTTTTATGGTTTCAGCCTCATGCAGTGCCCCGTTTGCCCATGCGTAATACGGCTATGATGAGGTTTTTAAGTGTACTTGAGGTAACCCCCTTAACAGAATGGTTGCGTGGGCAAGGGTTTGTTTCTTTTGGTAATGATCAAGAGGCTCTTAAAGTGTGGAAAGCCCAGTATGATGCAGGCAACCCCCATGCGGCACTATCGTGGGCAAACCTGGTTTATAAAAAAAATCTTGCTGTAGAAGAAGGGGAAGTACCTCGGGCACTGCGGTTTGCGGCATCAAAAGGGTTGCCTTTGGCCCAGCTGCAAATGGGAGATTATTTAGCAACAAAAATGGACACGCCTGACTATAAAAGCGCCCGTATTTATTGGGAACGGGCTATGCGTCAAGGGAATGGTTTTGCCATGATGCGCCTAGGCCGCACGTTTGAAAGCGGGCTTGGGGGCGATGTGGATTTGGTGGCGGCCCGTAAAATGTATGAAAGGGCGGGACGAAAAGGCGTGAAAGGGGGCTTTTATCATGCGGGGCTTGTTGCTGCTAGGATGAACACTGAGGCCGATGATAAACGGGCGCGCCTGTTATTTCATGGCGAGCTGTTAGCAAACCCCAAACACCGAGATGCGGCGAATCATTTAGCGGTGCTGTATGCCATGGGGCGTGGGGGCGCGAAAGATTTAGATTTTGCCATTCACTTAACCCTTCGGCATGCCAAGCACCCAACGGAACCCGAAGGCCGGTCATGCCACAATGTGGGGGCCATTTTACTGCTGAAGCATAATGCAGAATGCGACAAAGATGCGCGCCGCTTTTTTGAAGAAGGCTCGCGATTGAACGACGGCCCCTCGGCCTATCAATATGCACTGATGTGCAAAGATGGGCGTGGCGGCAAAGTTGATTTAGAGATGGCGATGGTGTATGCGCAAAAAGCACAAGAATTAGGGAATCTTCGTGCGGTGGAATTGATAACGTCGATTCAAGGTGCCTTGGCCAAAAAAGGGGCAAGAAAGAAGAAAGTCATATGGACAAGATCCCCTGAAAAACAACCTCTGCTTTATTGAATGTAATTTTAAAACAAACAGCCTTTTTACTAGCAGAATGGTAGAGACATTTTTCCAAATCTATTTAAGATTAAAAAATATATGGCGCAATGCCATATATTTTCAGATCTCTAGAGGAGGAATCGATCAGACAATGTTTCAAATTTATAAATAGAGTGTTGCATCGGGGCGCAATGCTTTTCGGAATACCTCTTCATTTGTCTGGGGTTAAATTTAGACCTTCAAGATGCAGGTCTTTGATTTTTGTTTCAGGAAGTTTTTTTAGAAGTAAATCTAATTCTAGTTCTTTATTTTTGTGTTCGGGTGGTGGTTCAATGCCATCCAAATTCAATTCGGTGATTCGTGTATTAGGAAGCACTTTGGCGAGGGCTTTTATACCTTCATCAGAGATATGGCTATTAGATAGATCTAATGATGTGATGCCTTGCATATAAGGAAGTGCTTGGGCAAGGACTTCTACACTCTCAATACGGTTAATGGGCTTGAATGATTTTGTACTAATAGGAGGAGCCTCCTGATCGCGAAGCGCCGCGTGTGCAGCAGATACCATTGAGATGCCGCCTACTGTCCATAGAGCACATACGATGAGGCTAAAAACAGTCTAAATTTGGGGTGATTAGTGCCTATTGTCATTCCTTTTATTTGTTGAAATATAATCTTAATTTATTTTGATGTTATCAGATTTTACGTGCCAAGTTGTTTCGATATACTATCTATATGATATAAATGAATTTATAATACGAAACAAGGAAAAAGATTAAAAATATCATAAAAAAAAAACGGAATAAAAACAACAAGGAAACGTCAAACCGTATGCAGTGAAGAGGTGCTTCTTTTGCATTTCGATATCCAAAAAAAAATGTGCCATTTGCTGCGCTTGAGACCATTGATGGGATAATTTAGGTTTTTGATAGGACTATATATCTTCCCATCACTTTATAGGTTCGATATTCTGGAATAAAGCTTTTTATTTAATACACTGCAACACAGAGATGTATATGAAATACGTTGTTATTTTTTTTTATGATTCATTTATTTATTGTGCTGCACCCATTTGAGGCGGAAGCCGTTTTTGGTGCAACTTGGCAATACAGTAAAGAACGTGACTTCACACACAAGTTGTAAAAAAGTAAGTATTGAAAATAAAGAGACAGTTGCGTGCCAATGTTGCTTGGTGAAGAAATCATTTAAATTGGGCGGCCGCTTTGTTTATGACCCTAAAAATCTTCAGTGGTGTAAGAAAACAAAGAAGTGTACAGCGGGGCGATAGAGGCGCTGAAATCAGAGTTAACGGATAGATCGGATGCGTCTTTGGTGCACCATATTGCCCAAAAGGCACGCCTTGTGCAGCCTGTTGACCTTTCAGACCCTGCCTTATTTTTTAAAAAATAAAAAGGGCCTGACCACTGCGGGGGGTGGCAGAAATGTTGCGACAACTTTCGACAGAAGGGGTGTTGCGCCATGGGGCCGCCTTTATTGATAAGTGTATGCATGTTCAGTCGTTTTCCGACCAAAACCCGGGTTGGTTTTCAACCCAGCTGTTTGGGGTTTTTGTGAAGGCTGCGTGTGGTGCGGGCCCTAAAGATCATTTGGCCTATATCATCAAGGAAGTGGCCAAAAAAGATGTGGAATTGAAAAATTTAGCGGTGCTTTCGGGCAGTGATTTAAAACGGTATGACCTAACCAATCCTTATCGATCAAAACTTTTCCAGGCATTGCTTTTAATGAAGTTTTTACATATTACAAAGATCGATTCGGTAAAAAGTATTGGTTTGTTGTTTTAACAGCAGCACTGGGGGTTCGTTATTTGATTTTATCAATGCATTTGCCGAAAGATATACCCAAAAAACCTATACAACCGATGATTTAGACCGCATACAAAAAGTATACAAAACCATTGGATATTCTTTAGGGGCTGTTGCATGCAAAGTATATGACGGTTGACGCCAAAGGCCGGTTGACGGGCAAATCAAGAGCGGTGCACGGCGATCTTCACTTACATAACATTTTTATAAGTGATGTGGATCAGACACCGCAGGCGACATTAATTGATATCGAAACAATGGCGAAATCATGGGAAAAGCCGCAAGATGTGGCCCAAGATTTAAGAAAGTTTTATTTGTTTACGGCACAAAGCTTTCCTTTTAAGAAGCTTTCTAAAAGTTTACGCCTTCTGAAGGAATTAATAAAAAATGTGGCACGAAATAACTATGCGGCCTTTCTTAACGGGGTATGTGCGGGCGTATGTGATGCAGAAAGGGCGCGTTGATATGGATCGTCTGGAAGATGTGATGGGTATTTTAGATCGCTCTTATGGCCGGACTTTTGGCAGCCGAAAGGGGCTTGGGTTTGTGTTCTTGATGGGCCTTCGTAACTTTTGGTCGGCTAAGAAAAATTACTTAAAGCCGATTCTTGCAAACATTAAGTTAAACTATTTAGCCCATAGGGGGGTGTGTAGCACCTGCTGCGGCACATAAAATAAATTGCATCGTATGGGTCACCACCCTTCGGGGTGGTTTTTTTATGTAAAGAGAGGACAGTATGTTTCAGTTGAAATGGCAAACAAAGAAGGCAGTAGAAGACACAGCGCATGGGGCAGAGATGGTGCCGTTACTGCATGTCGAAGTGTTGGAAAAAGAGGGGCATGCCCTTTACTGCGCTTAAGTGTGCCCAAAATAAATATGTGCCCCAAAAGCAGGCACAGAGGGCCAGTTGTATTGGACGCATAAGGGCACGGTGCATTTGATATTTGCCGGCACATTGCGCGCCCCCACTGGCGCGGTTTCAGGTGACTTTGTGTTGCTGGTATTCGATGGGGGCACTGCCGCGCGCCGTACCGCATTAGACACATTATTAAGTGCTGAGAGAGACCCGGCCTTCATGGCAGTTCTGTACCCAGAACGGGTGCGCGACGACGCCGACCGCATGTTGGAATGGGGCGACAAATTGCCCCACATCGACCGATGCACTGGGTCGGTGACATTACCATCGGTGCGTAGGGTGGGGGCCCGTCACCACGTGGGGGGTGACTTTTTTCGAGATAGTTTAACGTGTATCCACCACGATGCACGCTGGGGTGGCGTACACTGTGTGGCGGAAGCCCAGTGGGTGCAGCGCTTTGATGGCGTGACGGCCTTGGGCCCGATGATTCAGGGGGGCACCCTTGAAACCCTGACGCCGGAGGCTTTAAAACGCCGGTGGTGGGGCAAGGAAACGCCTTTGCGGCGCACAGGGTATGAGGTGCTGAAAAGTGATCTTTCTGTGCGTGAGACCCTGCCAGAAGGGGGTGTAACTAAAGTGGATGGGCGAGATGTGCCCGTGCCCATGGCGCGGATGACGCCAACGCTGACAGTGGGCTGGCATTACCGCCAAAAGCGGGTTGAGGTTGCCGAGATTATAATGAACGGCACCACATCTGCGGCCCCTGTGTGCCCAGTGCCCGTGCGCTTGCAAGATATATCAAGCCGTATGTCGATGGGTGTGTGGCACGCCCAGCATCCTTACAAAGAAGGGGTTCGGGTGCAGCATGGGGAGCGCGTGTATCGGGCCCACACAAGCCATGTGTCGGGTACTGCGTTTGCCCCCCAGTATTGGCAAGCTGAAAAAGCATGGCCCACCGCCCTTGAGAAACCCCACAGTTGGACTTTTTTTGACACACCTTTTGGGACACGTGTGGTGGATGCCTTGGTGGGGTGGAGTGAACGGGTGATGCACATCAGCGCGGCCCATACATCTGTGACGGTATCACTGCCCTTTGAGGCGGCGGCAAAAATGCACATGGGGGACCGTGTGGTGCTGGACGACCCCCGGTTGGAAGACGGCACGTTTGAAGGGACTGTTGAAGAAATAGGGCTGTATGCTGAAGGGGATGTGGGGGAGTTGTGGGGCACCTTAACCCTAAGAACGCCCCTTTCAAAGGTACGATTGTGCCGACAGAAAATGCAATTGAAAGGCCCTGTTGGCGGCGTACAGCACCCCGAACGTCTGACAGCCAAAGATGTGTTGGTAAACTGTGTGGTGCATAACGATGGGGCCGCCCAAAAAGAGGCACTGGCCAAGAAGAAATTTGCCCATCGGGGTGCGGTGCGGGCGTGGTTAGACCAGCATGCAACACGGGTGATGCTGCGCCTCAGAAATCTGGCCCCCGATGCCCAGCTGATCCATGGGTGGCAGGTGGATGTGGGATAATGAAAAGCGTGTTTGGGAGAGAGGTGTGGGGCTAGAAAGAATATCCGATGCCCACACCACCTTCTTTTTTTTCGCCTGCGTTTGCAACGGTGAGATTACCTGTAAAGCGAAGCCCGGCAAGGCGGCCCGGAATACGGTGTAAAGACCCACAGTGGCCGCAGAAGAGCCCCGATAAGCGCCCACACCCACGCCAATGGCGGTATGCTTATTGCTGGGCATTTGCACCTGGGCATTGGCAATGGACACTTGCATGGCGCCTAAGTTATTGACACGTCGTTCGATATTGTCGAATTGATGTCCTAAAATATGGTGATGGTTATCGACATATTCTTTGGTGGCGACGTCGTGCCCATTAATGGGTGTGGCTACATTTGTAATGCGGCGATATTGATAGGTGGCTGCATCTCCAACTTGGCCCGAACCAACAGATACGGCGTATTCTCTGTGTGATTGAGAAAAAGAACCAATAGCAATGGATCCTTCATGGTTAACCAAAGCCCTATACCCAAGAGCGGTTGCGCTGGCGGCATTTGCAGTGGACCTTGACCCAATAGCTAATGAATTTACCCCTTGTGATTGGGCATCACTACCAATAACAAGGGAGTTAGCGCCACTTGGATTAGCACTTGCACCAATGGCAGCAGATGTATTTCCCACTGGGTCTTGAAGTTCGCCCGCATTGTACCCAATGACGACTGATCGATCTTCATTAGTTCGGGCATCATGCCCAATGGCTGTGGACGTGCCCAGTGTTGCTGAAGCACCATCACCAATTGCAACACCTGCAGCCTGCACATGTGTGGGCAACAGAAGCGCGAGTAAGAGAATAAGAGAGGTAATTTCTAAAGATTTACTTAGAAAAAAAGACTTCATGTTTCTGTTTTGTAAGATCATCGAATGATCTCTCCCCATTACTTATATGTGTATTGTATCAATTAAACCTGTAAAAAAAAAGCCCATATTTTTCTGAAGGTTACCATAAAAAAAGGGTTTTTTAAGAAAGTTAATTATTAGAATGCGTAGCCAATGCCCGCACCACCGGCTTTGTCGCCTGTGTTTGACAATGTAAAGTTGCCCGAAAGTTGAAGGCCATTAAAGCGCCCTGGTCCACGTTGCTTAACGGCAAGGGTGGTGGCCTTGGCTTGCTGATAGGACCCCACACCAATACCTATCGCAGTGGATTTCCCTTCTGGAATGTGGATGCGGGCATTGGCGGTTGACATGCGCATGGCATTCACTTTGTTGACTTGGTCATCCAAATTTTTCACTTGAACATGTTTATCTTGATCGACATACCCTTTGGTTGCGGCATCATGATCATCAATGGGGCTGGCCACATGGGTGATGCGTCGATATTGGTGGGGTTGCCCGGCTTGGCCTGACCCTACCGACACAGTGTAAGCGGCTGATGTGGTGGAGAAGGCGCCAAGGGCCACCGCGTGTTCGTGTTGGGCATGTGCAAGAGACCCAAAGGCCGTGCCGCCTTCAAGATCGGCCCGTGCCCCTGCACCGATGGCGGTGCCAAATTGTTGTGTTGTCGTTGTTCTGTTGCCATCAATAGTTGCACCAATGGCGATGGACTGATCGCCGCCAGCGTTTGCATCATGGCCAATGGCGATGGACTGATCGCCGCCAGCGTTTGCATCATGGCCAATGGCAATGGACTGATCACCTGCTGCATTTGCATCATGGCCAATGGCGATGGCGCTATCGCCGGCAGCGGCAGCCCCTGGCCCTCTGCAACCGCATCTGCCCCAGCCTGCACATGTGTGGGCAACAGAAGCGCGAGTAAGAGAATAAGAGAGGTAATTTCTAAAGATTTACTTAGAAAAAAGACTTCATGTTTCTGTTTTGTAAGATCATCGAATGATCTCTCCCCATTACTTATATATGTGTATTGTATCAATTAAACCTGTAAAAAAAAAAGCCCATATTTTTCTGAAGGTTAATAATTTTTTTTTAAAGTATAGCCGGTTTCTTTTGAAAAACTTTTGTTGATTTCTGTTTAAAAGCGTAGCCGACGCCTGCACCACCCGCTTTATCGCCTGCGTTTGCGATGGTAAAGTTGCCGGTGAATTGTAACCCGCTGAGGCGCGCCCCGGCATGCGGTGTGTGATGCCCATTGTGGTGGCTGTGGACCCGTGATAAGTACCCATGCCAATCCCCACAGCGGTTCTTTTTTTATCTGCTAAATCAACTTGCGCATTAGAAATGGACATTTGCATGGCGCCGATTCGATTGATACGGTTTTTGATGACATTTGATTGGATACTAACATCATAGCTGTTTCTATCCGCATACTGTTTGTTGGCCGCATCATGGGCATTTATAGGATCGGCCACATTAATGATAGGGCGGTTGAAGTGGAATTGATTTTCCACACCTGAGCCCACCGTTACCGTGTAGGTGTCGCTGGGTTGTGCAAATGTACCGATCGCAACAGAGCCTTCATGGTCGGCAAAGGCGCTGTGCCCAAAGGCGCTTGCATATGTATCGCTTGCGCGTGATCTTGTTCCCGTGGAGGTGGCTTGTAAACCTTCTGCGGATGAGGAACCGATAGCGATCGAAAATGCGGCACCCTTGGCGCCTGCACCAATATTAATGGAGCTTTGCCCAATACTAGATCCTATGTAGGACCCAGAGAGATAGCCAATTGTAATGGAATTAGGCATGTTGGCAGCTGTTCCATTGCCGATGGCGATAGATTCTTGGCCTGTTGCTGTAGCGTTAGGCCCATTTTGATAGGCATTTGCTCCAAGAGCAGCCTGCACGCGGTTGGGAAGCAAGGTGAATAGAAGCGCGAATAAGAGAATAAGAGAGGTAATTTCTAAAGATTTACTTAGAAAAAATATTTTGTTTTTATATTTTGTAAGATCATCGAATGATCTCTCCCCATTACTTATACCTATTATTGTATCAATTAAAAGTATAAAAAAAAAAGCCCATATTTTTCTGGACTTTAGAGGTGTTTGGGAGGGGAGTGGTAAGTTGTAGGCAGCCCTTTCAGTTGCGGCCTTTTAAGAGTGGCCTTTAAGAGTGGCCTTTTAGGCGTGATTGTGGGGCCCAACATTTTCGACAGTGTTGTCAGGTGCATCATCTCCTTGACTGAAGTGGGTTAATACGTTCTCTAAAAACGGCCCATAGGTGTGGATGCTGACGGGAAGCGTAAGGTTTGGCACCGCATTTAAAGGCGTTGTTGTGAGGGTTTTTGCAAGTCGTGCATCTTCAAAATCGGGTGTGGTGATGGCAAAAGCAATGCGGTGAAGCACCCGCATGACTTGTTGTTGAGTGCGCCAAGGGTGGGGGCCACGATAGAACATTTTGGCCGCCTCGAAAATATTATTTTCAATTTGAGAGCGATAGGGACTAGATGGAGTGTTTGGGTGCCTGCTGTTCGACACTTTCGACATTATAGAATATGTATCATCATTTGTGCCTTTCGTCAAAAAAAGAGGTCAGAGGGATACCTGTCCGTATCATTAAAAGTGAAGATATTCGTAGTATTTTCTGTGACTTCAGGGTCAAGGGTGGTGATGGTGTTGCGCAACCAGTACGCTAGTACACGCACTTCGCCTAAGTTATAGTCGGCACGGGACATCATTGCCCCGATGACATCGACAAGCATGAAGAAGTCGTTCATGCGCACCCAGCCCCCTGTGGCATGGTGGAGGGTATCGACTAAATAGGTGAAAATGAGGTGCGGATCATCGGGATTGGGTAGCGTAAGAAAGTTAGCGTTTCGGCCGGGATTCCCTTTGGGAGTGCCATTTTACCTGTAAAAAGGTGGCAAGAAAATCAGGTGCCGGTTCACCATCATCGGTGTGCACAAGGTTTCAATTTTTATGTGTGTGGTAGAGCAACCAATATTTTAGGCGGCCTGCCGCACGCTGTTGATCGGCGGTTGTAAAGTCTGTCCTGCCGTCGGTGGAGTTGAGAAAATTAAATATTTGATCAAGTTCATTGACATAGGTTTGAATGGTAGCTGCTGCACCGTCGTTAAGCGTGTGTGTGGTGCCATCGGGAAGGGTGACGGGCGCTGTTTTAAAACGCGCCCAAAAATCTTCTGCCGGGGGAACAAATTCGGCCTGTTCAGGTGGGGGGGGGGCGGTGTGAACAGTGGCACTATAGCCGTTTTCGTTATGGCCGGGTTTTTCTTCGGTGGCGGCGGCGTGACCGAGCAGGGGCAGCCCCCCAAACAGGCAACACAATAAAATAATGCGGTAATAAATTTTGATGTAGGGCATGGGGGTGTCTCCTTGTTGTTTTGATTAGATTTATTTTTTTAGTTATGGTTGCCTGACGGGAAAAGTTCAGCTTTCAGTTTGGTGTGCACTTCATCAATGTTCCACGGAGGTGCTTGCGACAGGGCATGGGATAGGGCCGTTTGTTTTAAGTCGTCTTCTGGTTCGGTGCCCATGATGAAGGTGGCAACGGTGTGAAAAATGGTGCCTGCATGATCAGCGCTCATGCCGTCGCGCAGAAATTTTTTGCTCCACTGAATGGCCTGTTCGATGGATTGATTATCACCTTGGCAAACGGTGTAAAGAATTGTGTGGGTTTGAATCCACCAGTCAAGTGTCATTGGCATATCGTGCTGGGAATTGACAGCGTTTGTGCAAATAGTGTCAAGTGTTTGAAGGGTAGGATCAATGTCAATGACAGCGTCGTCTTCTGACGTTGAGAGAAGCTGCAGAAAGCTTTGTAGCATGGTATCAAACCAATCATAAAGGGAAGCCCATGGGCGGCCGTTGTGGGTGATGTTTTAGAATGTGTTCTAAAAAGGTGTGCACTTGGTCATCTGTGAGACTTTTCTGGATGATTTGAAAGAGTGGGGTTACCTTTTGTTCAAACATTTTTTTTGTTTCTGGTTCATTCGTAGCGGGATCGATGCTGGGTTTAAAAAAGCGCTGAGCTGGGCGACCATAGACTGAAGGGGTTGATCTTCGGCGTCGACTGCGCTGGAAAGCGGGGTGCCCAGTAAGCAAAGCATTAGGATGCAAAGGATAGAGGGGACGGGTTTATACATAAGATTCCTTTCTATGCGGCTGCTGCCATGGGCAATTGAAGCTCTTGTTGAAGTCTCTGCAAGGTGTTTTGGGGTTGCCACGGGTTTTGCAGATAATCTTGGTGTGCTTGCACAAGAAGCGGATACCCCAAAGGGTTTAATTTTTGTGCGCACGTGCGGGCCAAGTTGATAAACGTATTGATCGAGTGATGCTGGCCATCAAAAAATAGATTTGCCCACCAAAAACTGCTGACAATGTGATTGTAGTTTTGTCTAAGGTCGCGGAATAGTGCCAAAATGGGGTTGAAGTGGGCGCGGTGATCGGCGGCAGAAAACTGGGGTAAGTAAGTGTTAATGATGTATGCCAACGCCCAGTAGGGCATCGTCTGTATATTTAGTATAGGATGATATGAAAAAAGTGGGAGGTTTTGAACACCCACTTGTTCGAATGTGGTGATAAGGTTTTCGGCCAACGCTAGGCGCGCAGCCAAACCTTCTTCGCCTGCTTGGGCTGTATAGGATTGCCTAAAACAATACCCCACCGCATAAAAAATAGTGCTGTAATGAAAGGGGCCCCACCTTTCTTCAAGGGCTTTGCCTTGGGCTTTAAGTTCTTCTAAGGCGGTGCTGTCGGGGGCAACATTTAAAGCGTTAGCCAGAAAAGGTAACGGTGCGATGTTCATGTAAGGTGGGGCCTCTTGTTCAATGTGGGGCGACGGTGCACCTTGTGCGGCACCATAACTGGAGACGGGAAGACACAGAAAAGAGGTAGAAAGAAGTGAGGTGATCCACACCATTTTAAAAATGTTTAACATTGTGTACTTTCTTATCCCTATTTTTATGACGTGTCTCTGTTTTAAGTGGCGACTTTCTTTTTATTGAATGGTGTTACGCATCATCTGAAAAAGGAAACAAAATATCTGCCAGAGGGGGGCAAGTTCGTCGGGGTTGATATCAAGATGTGCGCTCCCATAAAATTATTCCGCAAAAATGCCCTTAGCATGGGCAACCTTTATTAAGGCTAGAGCGATGTTGCGGGTGGAATCAAGGGTCAAAAAAGCATGAATTCTTAATGTGCTGAACTTTCTGTAAAAAAAGTTTCTCTGTTTAAGAATCGTCGTGGGTAGAGTGTCTTCTATTCGTTGTTGTAAACTCTGATGGGGGCATATACAGCATGTGTTTCAGTTTAGAGTGCAGATGGTGCGGGTTGCAGTTTATCTTGGGCAAACAGCTGAGGCGATTTTTCTTTATCTGTGTCGGATAAGTGGGGATTTAAAAAACTTTCTAAGTACGTTGGCACAGGTAGGCATGGTTTGTGGATGAGCTGGGCGCAGCAGATGCTGTTGGATGAGGGCGAAAATGCGGTGTTGAAGCAGATCGTCCCTTCTTGAACAAACTCGATGAGTGACTCGATGGCACTTTTTAAAGCTGGGGTGATAATATCACTGTCAGTTGGCGCATGGCCTTGTGCCATAAGATCTTTTTTTTTGTTTTGTTTTCATAAGCCTGTGCAAGTGAAGATAGCCGAAAAAACTGCTGTGTGGTGAGGTCGGTGGTATTCACATCGTATCGGGTGTCGAACATTGCCTTGTATTGGGCTAAGTCGGGCCCTGCTTGAGATGTGTGTGGGCGATTGAGGCTATTTTCTGATTCAAACATGGCGTGTGCAGCGGGGCTGCCCCACATGATACCAAGTGCCAGCGCCAAGACGCATGTGGGAAAAATGTGAAAGAGAAGAGGGTTCTGTGAGAAAAAAAGGTGCATGGGGGCCTCCACTATTTTATAAATTTAGATTGTACCCCCATGCTTTTACAGTGCGTTTATTCTTCTTGCAAGGTTTCTGGTGTTAAATAGCGTTCTAAGTCAGTTACAGGGTTGCCGGTTAATTCTGGGCAGTCATCAAGATGTGACAGCAAGTCATTTTCGGTGCCGGCATCAATATTTTTGTGGGCTTGATACCATGCAATGCAAAGGCTTAGAACGCGGCCTTCTTTACCACGATAGCCAAGCAGTTTTTTACCCATGCGGCTGAGTACTTCTTCCGTATCTGGGCCCGAGAGCGGGGCAAGAGGGGCAGTGACCTTGGTAAAAAAAATCATGGTGTTTACCGTTAACATCGACATCACGCCCACCGAAAACATGGGTGTGTAGTGCTGTGATTTTGGTCGGCGTGAGGACGGCATCTTCATCGGATGCATGCAGTAAGGGGGTGCACAGCACCAGTGCTAAGAAAAAAGTGAGGTGTTTATACATAGTAGGTTCCTTCCTGTTGTGCTGTGTATGTATATGTGTGGGGGCCGTCGCCCCTTCATACAAAAATTATATGTGACGGCAGTGAATGTGTGGGGCCGCTAAGACCCGTCTTCGTCTGCGGAATCGCGCCCTGGATGTTCTACGGTGGGGTAGATCGGTGGTTCTTTTTTCCCAGGAATTATCTTTCTTTTTATCCTGACAGCGGGGGGCTGCTCTGGGGGTTGATCTTCTGCAGGTGGCTGTTCGTTGGCCGCATAAAGAAGGGTGGGTATCAACAGGGTGACAAGAAAAATAAGATGATATTTGTATGGGGTGTGGTGGCGCATACGGTGTCTCCCTGAAGGTGTTTATGTAGATGATTATCGGTTGATTTTTATTATGAAGGGCAGAATGTGTGAAACACAAGAACGAAAAAAGAAGGGGCGCACAACCTCCTCTATTTTATGAAAAAAAAAATGTGTTTTTAAAGTTTTATTGGGTTTATTCTGCATTGTCCCCGAAGCGGAGCCATAGGGGGCACCATATTGCTCAGCCAATTTCCTGCCGAGGGTTCTTCCTCTTCTTCCTCTTCGATGTCGGGTACATCCGTAATGCCCAGGGCCGTCATGAGGGTTTGGGCAAGGTCGCCTTCCATTCTCTTCTCTGAACGAACTGGTGCAGCACGTCATTGGCGCTGCCCGGTTCAATGTTTTTACCGCCCCTTACTTCCCCAATATGCGGCAATGTCTAGAACATTGTGGATATTTTCAGGACTGTTGCGCAAACACCGAAGAAGGGGCTCATCCGTGCCACAAGATCAACAACGCTGGGGCTGGGTATGTCTACCAGCAGATTTCTGAGATCGCGCCACGGGTTTTCGTCTTCGCCGCCTTCTTCTTCATTATAGGGTATTTGGGCAATAGCGGTTAGGCCGGTGTGGGTGAGTACATGATCGATGAGGACTTGCTGTTTACTGAGCGTAAGCACTTGCAGCACCCCTGCCAATTTTCTAATGCGTCGGGGTGAGAAGAAGGATGGTGTCTGCATAAGCCGCGAAGGTTTCTTCTGTCCAGGATCGCCCCCCTGTTCTGAGGGTGGCGAATAAGTCTTGTGGGCCGTCGATTTCAATACCGGCTGCGTGCTGTTCTTGGGCCTGGGCAAGGGCAGGGTGGTTGTCAGCAGTTTGGCGGCGGCTGAAGCTGTTTGTTCGGTGGTAGCATCGAAATGTGGGCCCAATTTTTTTATGATGTGGGCTGCCCATGGCACCATGTTGTCTGTGATGAATTCGAGGGTGAGAAGCATCGGCTGCGTCGTTGTGCCGACGAGGGGAAGTTTCATGCCGTTAACATGGCCCCTGACAGCCGTCTGGAGAGATGTATCAAGACGAAGAAAGCGCCGTTCTTGCGGCGTGGTGGGGTCGTCTTCCATGCTGGCGGCATGAAGAGGGGGGGGTGATGGCCATGAAAAAGGCCACGACGGTGCAGAAAAGTTGATACGGTTTATACATAGTGTGTCTCCCTGTTTTTTTAGGCTTAGGCCTGTGCCTGTGCAGAAAAACGCCACGTTGATGCCGATGCCCTTATTTATGATGGACGCTTTCGGGAGGAATACAATGTTTTTTAGAAGCGCTGATGGGGGGTGGGATGACGAAATCGAACTGTGAATCGTAGGGTTGCCACCGGCCCTTTCTTCATCTAAGGACTCTCTGTCACTTTCATCATCATCGCTGGAAGGAGAGGCGTTCTTCTAAAAGGGGTGCGCCAATCATCATCTGCACCAGAAACAGGCGACGATAGCGTATAAGGGGGCTGTGTGTGGGCGATCATCACTGCTTGTCACAAGGTACGGCACCCCTGCCCCACCCTGCACTCTGCGCTCTATAGCGGGGGCGGAGGCTGATTCCTTCTTCCTCTGCTTCTTTTGCACTATCTGGGGTGTCTGCTGATCTAGTGCAGCGGCGGCCTTGCGCCCCCTTTGTGTGGCGCCCTTTGTATGTCGTTTTGGTGTGGCGCATGGAGTACTTGAATGATGCCCTTAGATATAAAGCGAGATACGCCTGTGGTGCCACTTTTACCGCCTGTACCATCTGTACCGTGGGTAAGGTCGTCTAGATTAAGAAGCTGAAACCCTCGGGTGGGCCTTTGTGCCCTGGGTCTATCCAGTTGGCTAAATTAAAAGGTAGGCCGCCGTAAAGTTGTTGGCCTGGCGTAAGGATGTCTCTGAGAGGGCCCTGATGTGAGGATCCAACGGCGCCCACTGTGTGTTGACCGCTGCCGCTTGCAGCGGCATCTGCCTGATCATCCCAGGGGGCTGCTTCTCTTGTTAGAGTGGTGGGGGAGCTAAGGCAAAATTCAGCCATGTGTAGAGAAAGTGCGTAGGTTTCATCTTGTAGGTCGCCATTTTCAGGCACCCCATCTTCTGATGTGGTGCGTGGCCCTTGAACAGGGGCACTAGAATGGGGGGGCTCTTCATCGGCTGCGGCTTGGGCGGGGGCAGGACCCCATAAAGACGCCAAACTAAAATAGGCTGCCGCTATAAAATAACAATATCCCTTGAACATATAAGTACCTCGCTTTTTTACCTTTTGGTGTGATGGGGACGATAAATTTTGTTCAAAAATGATGAAAATCTACAAAAAAAACAATGGCAAATCACGCGTATTTATTTAACTTATTGTTTTTTATGAAAAAAAGACGGGAGAGACGCCAGGGTTAGTGGCCGTGGGGATAAGGAAATGGCAAAAAAAAGCCCCCAACACGAGGGGCAAAGGTTTCGTTTTTTTAAGGCATGTGGGGCAGGGTGTTTTGCATACCGCCCCGTGCCGATAGGCAATCGTTCGATGCCTGCGGGTTGTTGTGCCCTTAGTCCACGTCAAAAAGGTTGTCTTCTCCAGAGGCATCCCCTTCTTCTTCAGAGTGTTCCCTTCTTCTCCAGAAGTGTTCCCTTCTTCTTTAGTATCCACATGGGCCCCCTGACATTTGATGGGTAAGGCCATCGACGGCAGCATCTGGATTTTCATAGTCTTCTTCCTCTTCGTCTGATTCAAGTGCAGGCATTACAACGCCCAGATATTGGCCGAACGCTGTTACTACATCATCGTCCCAATATTCAGACATTGCAACAGCGGCTGTTAATAAGTCGGTGTCTGCACCAGCTTCGACCTCACGGTGGCCTTCAAGCCATGTAAGCGCGTGGGCAAGAACGCGTGTGACCGTGTTGCCATTTGTGAAGTCGAGCAACTTTGAAGCCCCATTCAAACGTGTCAGGACAGTGACAACATCATTTGCATTAACAGTGGCAAGGTAAGGGGCCACCGTGTTCGCAAAATCTGTATGCGTTGCTGGATCGAACTGTCCACCTAGTATGTATTTCTTGGCAGCTGTGAGGACTGACTGGCGTAGCTTTGTGTGTATGCCTGTACTGATAAGTGGATCATCTTCGCCGCCGCTTGCAGCTGATGCAACAAAGGGGCGGATAACACAAAATGCAAGGCACAGTGTAAAGATTTTTAACATATTATATCTCCATGTTAGTTGAACAATGCAGGCTTATGCCTGTGAAGGCACTATGGTGCTGCTGATGCAGCAAAACAAGGCGAAAACGCGTTTACTGTGTAACGTTTTGTTTTGGGTGGAAAAAAAAACTTTAGGGGGTATCAACGCAAAATAGAATGACGCGCGCGGGGCACCCCTGAATCGCCTGCGGAGTCTTTTTGCAAGCAGGGCCAGCGCAAGAAGGTTTTATTCTGGCGGTTGCCTGTTGAGGACATCGTTGAGCTTTTGCATGAATTCTGCGTCTGACCAATTATCGCACATGGTGCCCGCTTTTTCGATGAGATCCTCTGCTGATTTAGGCGTTACATGCTGGCCCGGGCCCTGATACCAGGTAACAGCACGGTCGAACACTTGCAAGCACAAGGGAATGTTGGGGGGCTCGTTCTCGAAAGGTATCAAGAAGTAGGGGTTTGGGAAAAGTTTTTCCAGAAATTTGGTGGAGAGGCCACTACATTTCGGCAGAAGGGCATCCATTAATGTGCGGTCGCTCAGCCAGTTTTCGTTGAGGTTTAAATGCTGCACCATCAGTTGACGGACACGGTTTGTGTGTGCTGCACGATTATCTATTTCAGGGGTGGTTGTGGTGAACCCAAAAAAAGAAGGCCTAATAAAAGGCCTATAATAAGATACTTCATGATGATTTCCATCCTTCATTTTGTTATTTATTATTTTTTCCCTGCTAGGCTTTGTGAGGCCCATATAGCCTGGACAATATGCGTGTGCCCCACCCAAAACACAAGAAAAAAAGAGGGAGGCGCCCTTAAGTTATTGATTTTAGGATCAGAAATAAAAGGCGGCTGCAGGAGGGCCGGCAAAAAGAAAGGCCCCAGAGAGGGGCCTTTTGAGGGAGGAGGTATATTTTGACACGTTTATTATTCTTTTGCGTCATTAAGCAATAGATAAGCCCTTAATTGATCGACGAAAGTGTCTGCAGCCCATGTGTCGCTTACGGTGCCTGCGGTGGTGAGCAAATCGTCAGCGCTGCCGCGTGCGATGTGTTGCCCGGGGCCTTCTAGCCACCTTATGCTGAGGTTGAAAACCTCGGCCGTTTGGCTGGGGTGCTGATCAATAATCAGGAACAGGCGTTGCCATAATTCATGCAGCATCTCTGGGGTATGCGCGCCAAGAAGTGGTGTGAGGGCAGCGATGATATAAGCGTCATTAGGTTCTTCGGGGTTAAGCTGTAGTTCTTGGATCATCCATTGATCTTTGGTGGTTGTTCGTACGGCTTCTGGTACGTCTTCGCTGCCAACATCTTCAGCGTCTGCCATGCGTCCAAGTGCCCGCACAGCCTGCATGTGTGTTTGGTAGGCTTCACTGAACTCTTCTGGGGTGAACTCTCTAGACTTTGTACGCGCCACTGGTGCGGCGCTCTCGGCACTTTCTTCTTCAGTGTCTTCTTCTATGGCGATGCCCAGGTGATCTTTTAAAGTCTGCAAAGGTTCCCAGTCTTCGTCTAGAACAACGGTTTGGGCAGATGACAAAAGGTCTTCTTCGCTGCCCGCAACCACGTGGGGATGCATGGCAAGCCAGGCGACACCCAGGGCAAGTGCTGTCTTATTTTCGGGATCTTGACCTTCGATATCGTCAATCCGTACAAGATCAAGAACGCGGCCAAGGCGGCGGCGTACCGTTTCTTCATCGGCAACGGTTTGTGCCACGTCTTCAGGGGTGGGCTCTTCTTCTGTGGCAGGATCGGTAATGCCGTGGGCTTTGTGCAGGTGGAACATAAACCAAGCAGGGTTGGTGAGGGCGGCCTGCATAATGTCGGTAAAGGCGGCTTGGGCTTCTTCTGGCCAATCAAGCGCCACGCTGTTGAGGGCGTCAAGCATATCGTCAGCGCTGCCTTCAGCTACATCGTGGTGTGTGATGAGATAGTTGTGGGCAGCCCTGAGGCGTGTGCGCATAACCTTTGTAGCTGCATCGACATCGCCCTTAAAGCCGCCGTCTATATAATCATCGAATGCGCGTTGTACTATTTTCCAGGTTGCACCTTCATCGTCTGTAGCCACGAGTTGTTGGACGTAGCGCATAATTTCAATGGCAGGCCCTTCTGTTGGGATTTCGCCATATATTAATTGGAGAAGTGCCGGGTGTACGCCGAGTGTTTCATCGACCAAATAGCTGGCCCGTGTGGCCAGGGCTGTGGCGTGTTCTGGGGTGAAGTCGGTACACGCGTCAGCAACAAGACTCAAAATTTGTTCAACAACATACATGTGGGCCAGGGCTTGCACCCGCAGGGCGTTGATATCACCCAGTTGATCTTCAGGCGTGGTGATAATGCTGTTGGCAAAAGGCAACCGTGACATCTGACACCGTGGCGTTCAGTGCATCTAACACCCGGCGTAGTTTGGCGTGCTGGGAGCTTTGTGGATCAACTTGATCGTCGGTGGCAACATGGAAGTCATGTTCTTGTGCAAAAGGGAAGAAGCATGCGCATGACGTTCTTTTCTGAGGGTTGGGCATTCTTCCTCCAGCGCGTCTGCCGTGGTGGCGTGGGCCCCTTGAAAGGTTAAGGCGAGGGGCGCGGCTAGAGAAAAGCAAGCAGGGATAGGCGTGATGTCAGGGTGCGGAATGTGGCCATGGGGGCCCTTGTTTTCATAAATTTCATGTTGTGTTGGTGGTTTAATAATGCGGAGACCATGGCCGAAATACAAGGAAAAATCAGCAGTTCGCAGGCCGCATAAAGGAAGCGCATGTTTTTGTGTGAAAAAACCGGGTATGGGTTTTGTATGGAAAGCCTTTAGGTGGGGCCGTAAAATGTGGGGAGTTAGTAAGGTGACGGCTATTGTTAAACAGTGGCTGCGATTAAAACAGTTGCCGAAGAGAGGGAAAATCGAGGGGGGCTTATCTGGGAAACCAGAATTGGTGAAATCAGGGGGATACTCCGCAAACCTTGTTGCGTAACCCCTGTTTCACCTGCAATGTAATCAGTCTTTTCTGCAATTACAAGTTTAAAAAACACGATTTTTTCAACTGGCAATTCAAAAAGCGCCTTGATACCATCTGCCCGAGTTGTTGTTGTGTTGCTTTGAACTGCCCGTTGCACGGCAAGGATTGTGGCGCAGCAGCTATATCGAGCATATATGCAACCAATGTTGTGCAGTGTGCTTTTAGGGGGGTCAACCCCCTGGTTGTGTTCAGTGTGACAGCGGTTGTTGAACAGCTTTTAGGATCAACTGTAAGTGGCCGAATGTGTGGGGTAATTCTTGCTGATTATGACAGATTGTTAGGTATGGCAAATTGTTGTAGTGAGCCTTTCTTCTGCGAGAATGACGTGTTCGGCCATTTTTTTTAATGCTGTGTGAGGGCCATGGTGTGCGACTGCCTGATGCGAAAACGTTGCTTAACTGCTTTATACAAAAACCCCATGCACACGCCCTGTAAAAAACGGCATGCGCCCCCTGCGTGCATACCGTTTTATGTGCTGTATCACCCTATTTTAGGTGTTTTGAAGAGAGGCTATTCTTCTTCTCTGACAATCTCTTCCCAGGGATGTGTAGTGCCGGTGCTTCCGGCCCCCGCGTTTTCATCTTCTGTGCCCACACCATCTGCAGGGGTGTTTTCAGGCGCCCCTTCCTCTGCTAGATACTGCTCTAACAGGGAAACGGTATTTTGGGGTTGTTGGGTTCTGTCAAGGTCTTCCACTTCGTCAAATGCGCCAGCAAGACTGGAGTGTTGGAAGTTGAATTCAGGATCTGCAGCGCGCTGTTCAACCATCCAGGGTACGACAATGTCGTAGACGGTTTGCCATTCGTCTTCTCTGGATTCATCGAGAAATCTCACAAGCCACCCGCTGATGGTGGTGGCAAACACATCATTTCCCTTAGCGGCATGATAGATTTTGTTAAATAGTTTTAAGTCGAACAGATGGTGGGCGAATGTATCTAAACCGTAATAGTGAGCCGCTGCTGTGACAACCCAGTTGAGGCGTTTGGCCGTTTCTTCTTGATCTTCTTCATCGGCATTTACCGTTGCTAACACGTGAACAAAGTCGTCTGTTATAGGGCCGGCGCATGCTGATGGTGTGGCATAGGCCAAGTCATAGAGAGGCGCAAGCCAAAAAGACATATCGATACCACGAGGTTGATGGGGTGCAAAAGTGCCGACAGTATTACGATTGTTTAGAGGTACACTATCATCTGAGTTAGGTAAAACAGTAATACTTTCCCGTAGTGGTTCAAGGTCAGTTACTCGGATGCGCGATATAAATGTGGCATAAGCTGTACAGATTCCCTTAAGGACAGTGGGAGGTAGATCGGGGTCTCTGTCTCTCCAAAGGGTTATTTGCCGGGCCAACTGAAAGAGGGTGACGCGTGCGCCCGTTGGATCGAAACGGGGGGGGGTGTCGGCTGTGCGGTATTGGGTGTGGGTGAATGCTGCAGCGCCGCTTACTATGGCCTCTAATTCATGTGGGGCAAACTTGTTTAGAATAAGGGTTTGAAGATTCGCCACAACGTTGGGAAGGGGCATGTGGGTTCTGTGCTGGTCAGCCGGAATATCGTCGCCACACCATCTTGTTCGAATGACATCAGCCAATGACTGTGCTTGGAGCAGGACTTCTTCTAAAGCAGCCTGTTGTTCGGCGAGGAACAGCTCGCATGCTGTGGCAATTTCTTCTTCTTCAAGATCTTCTGTTGTGGCGTGGTTCGGTGTGACAGGGCTATTTCTGTGGCCTTCTTGGTCGCCAGTATCAATTGCGGTGGCGGCAGTGGCGGTGCCCGGCAAGGTGAAAGGGGTGGATAACAAGGCGCACAAGGCAATGGTTAATAAATAGTGTGAGGACTTCATGGGATCTCCTTAAAAAAGGTTGTAAGTTGCTTTTTTAGATGATGGGTGGGTGTGTTGCCCTTTGTCAAGGCGTGGTGTGGTGCTTTGATTTAACCCATGGTTTTTTGTGATTTTTTAAGTGCGTGCAGAGTGTGCGCCCTCAGAAAAAATCACCCCCCGGTTGGTATGACCAGGGGGTGTATAGGTGTTGGGTGTTTTTATTCGTCAGCACTTTATCCCATCCTTCACGGCCAAGATCGTTGGACACCACTTCGTGAGACATACCCAAACAACGTGGCGGCCCAGTCTGCATCGTTACCAGACTGGGTGAACAATTGATTGAGGAGTTGTACGGTGTAGAAGTGATTTTCCTATGTATCTTGCACGAATATTTGTTGTTGGTGTTGCTGAAGACAAATTCAATATGGGCGACTTGGGCATCGATTTTTGGGGTTAAGAATAGTCTTCAAACGCATCACCATCGGTTGCCCATTCGTCCTCTTCTTCTTCAGTGGGAGTGCGTGTGAGATAGCCTTCATCTGTGGGATCATTTGTATATTCACCTTCACCGTCGCTGTCGTCTTTCCAGAACAGAACATCGGTTGCAGTGACCATGTCGGAACCGAGATGCGCTCTGATCACATCCGAAATTTCAGTAGGTGAGTAAAGCTCCCAGGCCCGACGAATGTTCACAAATATGCGGGCTACGTCACTGCCGTGGATGGGCGGAAAAACCAGTTCGTTATCACGGACAAAGGCGACGACGCCCTCAAAGTCGCTGGCATCAAGTAAGCCGATGAGGGCTTGAATCACCTGTGTGTGGTGGGTGACGTCATTCGTATACTGATGAAAGCCATCGAAGAAGGCGTCGCCCACTTTTTTAAGATGTGTATGCAGCACGCCGGGTGATTGATGGAGCGTTGTGAAAACATGAACCATTTTGTCGAATACGGATTCGCCCTGGGCATGGGCGGCCTGTTGCTGATAGCGCCCAAGGAATAAAAGGGCCGCTTTGGAAAAATGTGCGTCGAAATTGGCCAAAGACTGTGCCACAAGGGGAGCAAGGGCCGTTTGTTTTGTGTCGGTATGGAGTTGTACTTCGGGTGTGTCACGCAGCATTTTTTGGGCGGCGGGGATGAAGGGCGTATGATCGATATCAGCGTAGGTCGATGAGGCACCTATTGCCCAAGAAACCATGCTAAGAGTGGTGATAAAAGCCCCCCATAATGCACTGATTTTGTGGCGTATACAGCGCGTTTCATGGTGTTTCCTTATATTATTGAAGGGCCGATAAAATTGATTATGATCTGATTATAGGGCCCTCTTTTTTATTTATATCACTGTTTGACGGAGGGCGCCTAGGCTGTTTTAAACGCTTCTTTTTTTATGTGGGGTGAGGCGTGCGTTTAGGCTTCTTCAGCTTCAGGATCAAAATTTCAGTGTCGACGGAATCAGCGGAGCTGCTGGAAGCGCGCCGGTAAAGGATGGGCACAGGTTCTGCATTTGGAAAATGAACGTGCTTTTCTTCGGACTGCCACAGGCGATCTGAGAGAAAGCCCCACGCATGGGCTCTGCAGGGTGGGTGATTTGGTGATACCCTGACCACTGGTGAAAGGCATCAATGGCGTCATCTACTTGGCCAAAGGCGTGGTGTATGTTGAACTGGCCTTGTAGTGTGCTGAGGCAAGTTCGATAGTGGTACTCAATGGCCTCGGCACAATGAAAGACAGGCAGCCTATCTGTTTCGAAATTGGCTGTGCTGAATAAATCTTTAAGCTGGGCACGCATGGCTTGTAAAATGAGAGGGTGCACACTGAATGTTTCATAGAGGGGATAAAACACATGCTGGGCATACCACAGGTGTGTTTCAGCCGTACAGTGGGGCATGAGGTGGATGATAGAATTGTAGATGAAGTTGACCACCCCCATATGGGCAGCGGGGGTGGCCGCATTGGTAAGGGCCCACACAAAGGTGGCCACCTCTGGCAAGGCATCGGGACCTTGTGGAGAGCGCCCTGCGTCATAATAATACTGAAGGCCATAAGACATCAGTTTTTCTTGGGTGTCGGGGCTGAAGCCCTCTTGATTCCATGTGGTGATGAGGCCTTCGAAGGCGCGGTTAAGATCGGCCAAAGAGATACCTGCGTACTGTTGGAAGTTTTGCACTGGCTCAAAGTCTGCAAACGTCAAATCTAGATTTGTGGGGGTGGGGGCCCGGGGGCTGAGATGGTAGCCGGGGGATTCATTTGAGCTGAAGTCTTCCATATCTGTGTCGGCAGAGAAGGCAGGAGCAGCGATGAACAGGCTGCAAAGGATCAAGAAAATTCCCCCGATGAAGGGCAGAGAATAAGCGTTGGTGTGGCCAGTGGGGGCCTTTTGGAAAAGGGGCATGATGAGATCCTTTATATTTTTTATCTTTATTTTCTTGGTGTTTTAAATTCTTTTTTCCTTTTATGCCATGTGTTTTGGTGCATATGAGGCCATCATTTTTGTGCACATCGTTGATATTGAACCCTTTGCAAAAAGGGCGCCCCTTTTGCGACGCGGCAAAAAGGGGCGAGAGGTTATTATGCATGATTTAGGAGGGTTCTGTTGAGTTTGGTGGGGAATAGGATGGACTGTGTGGCGAATACGGGGGGCTTGATGGAGAATACCCCGATGACACCGGGTTGGAATAAGGATAAAATGCGCCTTGTTTTTGTTGGCGTGCCAAGTGTCTTTGTGTTTCGAATGCTGTTAACGCGCCTTCTAACATGGAGCAAGGATTTTTTTTATAAGGATCTTGCGCAAACTGTTGTGTTAACAGGGTAAGGTGGTACAATGCTATATTGTAATCGTAATTCATATAATGGTAATGGCCGCAAATTCTTGCCACAAGGCCACCCACACGATCGAACTGACCGATTGTTTGTTCGTTCCATATTAATTGAAGGGTGGATCGGAAAGCAAGGGGGGCAAATCCTTTTTTCCAGTTATAAGATTCGTGGGTTTGGTGAAGATACCGAACAGCCCTTTCGTGCAAGAGGGTGCCGTGGGGCAGCTGCTTCATAACGGTGTTATACAGATGCCAGATATAGTCGCCTGATTCCCACTGATCATTGCAGCGCAGCAAGGTTTCTAGCAAATTGCAGGTGCGCTGAAGAGAAGGCCGGTCTATCTGTTGTTTTTTAGCGCTGTACATCTGCTGGCTATCATAATCAAGTGCAATTTGAAGAAGGGCATCGTAGACGGCAGGGGCTGGGTGGCGGTCAAACCAATGATGGAGTAATATGCCAAGGGTTTCGTCGACATCCTTTCGGCTGAAGCCCGAAATATGAATAAACTGTTCGTAGAGAGACTCTTCGGGTTGTGGGGTTTGTTGTGCTAACCAGGGGGGTGTGGAAGAGCGGGGCGAGAGGCCAGCGGTGTGTCGGCCGCGTTCGCTGCCATACGGACTGCTGCCATGGGGAGCTTTCCTCTTCGATGCCTTCCATCGCTGCACCTTCTGGAATTTCAACGTGTTGTGTTAAAGGGCTGTGTGCGGCGGGGCTGCCCAAGCCCGGCATGCCTAGTTCGCTTTCACTGCCATACGCCACTGCGTGGGTGCTGACAAGAAGGCCCATAGATAAAAGGCAGATGAGAGAAAAACGTGTGTTCATATAGATGCTCCTTAACAAGGTTAAAAGGGCGCGGGGCGCCGTTAGTGAAGGGGGCGTTATTGATTGTCATCGCCGCCCTTTTTTCTTTTTGATGCTTTTCGGGCTGCATAGGCTTGCATATAATCTGAGGTGCCACCAGATGCCTGTTTGGGGGGGCGCTTGTCTTTATTTCTCTTTTCTTCCTACATTTTTTTTGTTTATGCCGCGTGACTTCTTGTTCGAGTTCGTCGCCTGTGAGGGCACCTTCGCTGTCGTAGACGGCCTCTATGCTGGCTTGATGGATGAGGTGCCTCTTCTGCAGATTCATCGCCGAAGCCAACTGTTACAAGGCGTTGAAACAGATGTTTATAGGGAAGGGGTTACCTGGATCAAGTTCGAGCGATTCAAGGCCGCAATGGGCAAAAGAAGCCTGCTGGGTTGCCCCTAAAAAGGACAAGAAAAGTATGCAGAAAGCCAACGCCGGACGGATACCGTTGATCATGAAATTCCTCCCTAAATTTCTTCTTATTTCATTATGATTTTTTTTAGGAGGAGTTGGCAAGCCGTTTTAGAATATTTTGGTAAAAAAAGAAGAAGTTCAGAAATATCAGATATGTAGTTTTTAGAGAGCGCCTTATAAAAACAAGGTTCCATAAGGGCCCAATTGCGGGCCTTTATGGAACCTTTTAAATAATCTCAAGAGTCAAGTGTTCAACTCTCCCTAAATTTATAATTTATTTATTTATTAATTTAATCGTAGCACTTTTAGATGAAAAAAAAAACATTTTTTTGAAAAAAAAAATGCGGTCTTTGAAGGGGTTACGAACAAGGAGAGAACAAATAAAAGGGGGCCTTTGTATCGCCCCCCATTTGTGAGGAGGAAACATGTTATTTCAAGAAATGTATGGGTATGTGGCACCCGAAACCCACCGTGAAGGCGCCGCTGATGCGGTGTTGGATATGCCGGCTGTAATTGCGGGTGCGGCGGATGCCCTGTTGCCCGACCGCATGGCGGTGTGGGTGCGGGTGGTGACCGTGCTGTGCACGTATGACGTGACGCTGTGCCGAGTGCACCAAGGGGCATCGGGCGGGGCCACTCCACTGTATCAGCCCGGGCGGGTGCTGTTAGATGGATCGGAAACCCTGAAGCCTTTTTCAAAAACCCACCACATCGATTTATTGTTTGATGGCATAGAAGACGCGGCAGAGGTGGGTGCCGGGTGGGCCGCCCAGTTGGGGTGGCGCCTGGGCGCACGGGTGTGGCGCAAAACCTTTCCGGTAACGCGTGCGTCGATACAGGTGGAAACGGTATTGGTTGACACTGATCGGGGCCCTGTGCTGGGCCTGAAAAAAGAAGGGGCTAAGCCAGGCGTTTTACCACTGTATCCTTTTGGGGGGTTTGTGCCCCCACGGGGCCAGATTGACCAAGCCGAGCCTGTGTTTTTCTTTCCGACGTGGGATACATCGGGCGGGGTGCCGGTGACAGCCCTGAAGTTGTGTCGGCAGTCGTTTTTAGAAAGCCGGGGCGGGTTTCCCCCCCACCCGTTTTATATGGATAAAATGAAATGGTTTTTTGAAGGTGTTGTGGCGGATAGAGAGGCGGGCGCCGTACCTGTGGCAGAGGAAAGCCAAGCCTTTCAAAAACAAATGCCCCCTTGCCAAACCTTAGGGGAAGATTTAATGGGGGGTGCGCTGACAGTGACAGCGCCACAGGCAGGGGTGTCAGTGACGTACGTATCACGGTCGTACCAAGTGTGGGGCGGGGATGCCCCCCGATTAAAAATTTTGTTGGAAAAACAATGATTTTTCTAATGGTATAAAAATAAAAGGGGTGGTATGGTGCATCAAAATTAGTTTTTCTGCGCAAATAGATGGGCGTATTTAAGCTGTATAGGAGGAAATAATGACACAATTAAAAACAGAGGCCCGTGCGAAGGGAGATACCATTTTAAAGAAATCATTTCCCAAGGAACATGATTACTTGGTGAATGATTTGGCGCCGTTTTGCCAAGAAATGTCGGATGCGATTATTGACCATGCCTATGGAAAGATTTGGGCACGTGATGAACTGTCGAAGCGAATGCGGTCGCTTGTAACGGTTGTATCGCTGGCGGCTGTGGGGGCAATGACAATGTATTGCGCATCCACATTAAGGCAGCATTTAGCCACCGTTGTACACTGGAAGAATTGCGCGAATCTTTTTACACATGCACTTGTATGTGGGCTTTCCGAAAGCTGTGGCGGCCTTGACAGTGTTGGCGCGAAGTGGTGACTGAAATGGCGGGCGGCAAAGATATTAAAGACTTTGAGTCAGATCCTTCTGCTTTTATTCCTGAAGAACAAATGCGTTAATTTTTAAAGGCTATACACTACTTTTGAAGGCGCCTTCCTGTGTTTTTTGGGAAGGTGTTTTTTTTTTGCCATTTTTGTAACGCTCCCGTGGTTGGGGTGTTGTGACGAAGCGGCGACAGAAGGCCTGGGTGAAAGGGTGTTTGGGCTGGGATGATTTAGATAGGGGTTTAGGTTAGGACATTTGGTCGGCATTCTTTGTTTCAGACAATATTTTAACAAGTATATGTGGGTTGGCCTGGGGTAGGGCCGTACTTAGGCTGAAGCCGCCTGTGGATTAGGGGCGTTTAGACCGGGATGACTTAGGTTAGGACGTTTTTTTGAATAAGGGTGAGGCCGTCGCCCACGGGCAGTAGGCACGCATTAAGGAGGGCGTGAGGGCGTTTTTAAGGGGGTGGCCTGTTGCCGCACTTTTTGGTTAAAAGCTTGGATGGCTTTAACGAAGGGCTTGGGATCTTGATCAAGCACTTTCCCTTCGCTGAGGGTGTTATCAAACGCAAGAAGGGCCCCTGGCGCGGCCATTTGAAGGGCAGCCTCTAAATAATCTGCGTACCCCCGTTTATTGGCGTCGATATAAAAGAAATCGCCAATGGTGCCGCTGGTGTGCAGTTTTGAAGCTGATCAAGCCCATCGCCTTCGTGCACAGAAATTTGAGCAGTGTTCCCCGATTGCTTCCAAAACGGGCGGCCGTGTGCAAGGGTGGTGGTGTCATGATCGATGGTGTGCAGATGGGCGTCTGCCCCCATGGCCATGGCCATGGCTAGGTGCTGTACCCCCACAAATGTGCCCACTTCGATCAGGGTGCGGGGCCGTGTGAGACGCACCAAAAAAGCGAGCAACTGGGCAGTGGGCCACGGGGTGATCATATGATGCTGGGGGTGCTGGGCCTCTACGTGGGCACGAAGGGCGGCCAGCAAGGTAGGTTCGGGCCCGGTGTGGGCATCGACATAGGCATACAGCTGTGGTGTGAGGGAAGTGGGGCATAGGGCATAGACGGTACCGTGCCACAACTTGGCACGCACGTCAAATATGGGTGTTGATGGGGTATTTTTCTTTAATTTCTTCACCCAACTAGTTGTTTTATATGAATATTTAAATTATAAAAGCAGTGTCCATTTTGGATTTTTATGCGCCTAAGCGTATTGTTTTGCGGAGCAATGGGCTTGGGCGTATTTTTGATAGTGCGTTTAAGTTTATGATATTTATGGAAGCAGTTTGTATTGGCAGCGCCATCTTTTGTGTCAAATTTTGTGTCAAAAAAGGGCATGCTGGGCGATACGTGTGTGAATAATTTTAATAAGTTTTTCAGGGACTTTCTACAGGTAAAGCGATGTTACGTTTCTGAAGCGGTGTTCTTCTTTTGGAGAAATGATTTTTAAATATGTTTTTTGTTTGAAATTTCTATTGATGAATCAAAGTACAGAAAAATTAATCATAAAAAACAATGGATTTTAATTAGAATATATTATATCAAAACATCATTTATATGTTTGATTTAACAAATTATAGGTATCGGTGTTCTGTTTTATTTTTTTAACGTAAAGTTGGAAAGATATACGTTTTTTTGATTGTTGATCCTCTGAAAGGAATATTTTAATGATATTAAAAAGGTTTGTGCGAGCAGGGGTGCTTTTTTGTTTTTTGAGTTTATGTGGGCTTTGTTGGAGTGCTGAAGAAGGTGTTTCTCGTTATCCACATGAACGTGTAAAGGAAAGTCCATACACAAGAATGTCTGCACAGGCATTAAGAGCTAGGCTGGCACCACAACCACAACCACAACCACAACCACAACCACAGCCGCCACAGCAGTTGTCTGATGAACAGGCTGTAGCTTCGATACTGCAGAAACGTTGGAAACAGATATCGGAGGAGAGGAGTTGGGCGCAATTCTCGAGACAGGCAAGATCGTGAACAAATATGGACGGAACCTGACATATTTGAAGAATTTGGAAACATTCCAGGATTTCACCAGAAGTGGATCAACTAATGGGCCTTTCAATATTCCATTATCGGATTTTGAATTAAACGCTATACTGGCACAACCACAGCCGCCACAGCAGTTGTCTGATGAACAGGCTGTAGCTTCGATACTGCAGAAACGTTGGGAACAGATATCGGAGGAGAGGAGTTGGGCGCAATTCTTGAGACAGCAAGATCATGAACAAATATGGAAGAAACCTGACATATTTGAAGAATTTGGAAACAGTCCAGGGATTTCACCAGAAGAGGATCAACTAGAAGTGGATCAACTAATGGGCCTTTCAATATTCCATTATCGGATTTTGAATTAAACGCTATGCTGGCACAACCACAGCCGCCACAGCAGTTGTCTGATAGGGAGTTGTTTGGGGAACAGATATCGGAGGAGAGGAGTTGGGCGCAATTCTTGAGACAGCAAGATCATGAACAAATATGGAAGACCTGACATATTTGAAGAATTTGGAAACAGTCCAGGGATTTCACCAGAAGAGGATCAACTAGAAGTGGATCAACTAATGGGCCTTTCAATATTCCATTATCGGATTTTGAATTAAACGCTATGCTGGCACAACCACAGCCGCCACAGCAGTTGTCTGATAGGGGAGTTGTTTGGGGAACAGATATCGGAGGAGAGGAGTTGGGCGCAATTCTTGAGACAGCAGGCCCTGAAGAGAAAGCGTGCCTACAGTAAGAAAACCACGAAGGAAAAAAGAAAAAAAAACTAATGGCGTTAGAAACACATTTTTCCAAAGAGATGTCGGAGTTGGATGAAAAGTTAAATCTGGAAATAGAGAGAATGAAGAAAGAAAAAACAAAACAATAAGAAAGATGAAGTTAGATGGGAGGCGCCCAGATGAAATCAGGACAGCAAGGAGAAGATTTTCACAGCGTATAATACGTTTTAAACGAAACAAACGTTTAGAACTTTATAATGCTTTAGAGGGGGAGCTTAAAGAAGATGAAGACGCGGGTAATGTAAACTCGTTTATTTAAGACCGTTTTTTATTGTGGAGAAGATTTATAAGAGATTTCAGATGTTTTTATATTTAGGAGCGTGATTAAGAATATTCAAAACAAATTGAGAAGAAAGCGTTTTAGGTTTGTATCGATAATGAGATGAATTTTTCCGTTAAGGAAAGTGCGATGTGCTGTCGTATAGTATAATGTGGTCGATGGATGTTTAGACATGTTTTGAAAAAGATGGTGATGATACCTTTCTCGATGAAGGTATTTTATATGGACTAGAACTGTTTTCGCCGATGGTCGACTCGACTATTATTGGTTTACATGATGATTGGGCCGCGCATTCATTTAGATGAGATGTGATGATCGTAAGTTTTTACGTGCAGACGTTATTGCCCAGTTTATATTAAACTAGTGCCGGTACTTGCTATGAAACAGGGGTGTTTTTGCGCTGTGTGGTTTAGATGCTTACCACGTAAAAAAGGGCGGGCCTGAGATACCCGCCTTTTTTTTTTTTTTTTTTTCATGACGCCGAAGACTACGTCAGTTCAGCCCGTCTCTCAATAAAATGGAAATGACGGCACGTCAGTAGAGACTTCGACAATCACTTCATGGTTTCCCTTATTGTTATAATATGACCAAAGGATCAGATGTAGCCCTACGAGGTGGTGCTGCCCAGAGAGGTAGGCTTCTCTACAAGGTTTGACCAACCCGCCAACCACAGACTTTCCCGAGATAAAAGTCATTTCTGTTTATCCCACGGATAGGGGTAAAAGGTGGCCTGTATGTCACAGTCATATTAGGCGGATCGATCAAAGGGCAGCGTGGCTCTCTGCCATTGGTGGGAAGGGGAGGGACGAATGGGTGCTTTGTACATGGAACGGCTCCTATATTTTTGTTAGAGGTGACGTTATTGTCACCCTGCCACCATACTGCCCACGAAGAAAGAAGAGTATTTGAAAAATCTGAATCTTTCTAATTGTAGTTACATTCTTTAATTTTTTGGCGGAAACCCTGGGCTTCTTTTACCTCATTTTTTGAAAAAAATGAAAACCCCGTTGACACCCCCTTTAGGCCCCCAAACAAAGAGAAAATTTGAATATTTTTCAACCAGAATTATTTTTTTAACCCCGCCCAGGCCCCCGTACCTGGGTTTTTTATATGAAGGAGGACACAATGTTAACGCTTTTAGGATCGCTTTTTAGGGTTTGTGGGCAGCTTGGTGCCTGAAATTTTTAAAATGGTGCGCGATCGCACCGACCAAGCCCATGAGTTGGCCATTTTAGACCGTCAAATTGACATGATGAAGATGAAACACAAGCTTACCCTTGAGGAATTAAGTGCCATTGGGGAGGCCGAGGCCGTGAAGGTGTTGTATAAGTATCCCCAGAAAATGGGCATTTTGTGGGTGGATGCCTTAAGTGGCAGTGTGCGCCCGCTGATTACCTATGCCTTTTTTATTTTATATGTGGCGTTAAAAGGGGTGCAAATTTATGGCCTGTGGTGTGCTTTGCCCGCCATGGGATGGGACCATTTGCTGATGAAAATTTGGCAGGAAGAAGACCAAATTTTATTTGCCACCGTGATGTCGTTTTGGTTTGGCCAACGGGCCCTGATGCGGCGCCTGAAAAAATAGATGTTTTGTGAACAGGGCTTTTGGTGGCTGACCTTTTGATGATTGGCCTTGCGCATGGAAAAAGAAGGGATGAAAAGAAGGGGGGTGGTCCGGATTGCAAAGCTAGAGGTGCACAGGTGTGCCCCACCTAACAAAGTAAGAAAAACAAATAGATAAAAAAAGGAGGACAAAAATGAATACATATGCAAAGCGATTGATTCGGTATTTTGAAGGCCATTCATACCGGCCCTATCGATGCCCGGCGGGCTATTGGACCATTGGGTATGGACATAAAATTAAGCCCCATGAAACGTTTTCTGTATTGACAGATCGCGAGATTGAAGCTCTACTAAACCAAGATTTGAATGAGCGCCAGCACCATCTTGCGGCATTGATTCAAGTTCCATTAACACAGCATGAAGAGGGCGCATTGCTTTCTTTTATATTTAACGTGGGGGCAGGGGCCTTTCAGCGATCGGCCCTTCGGATGAAAAATCAACCGAAAAGAACATGGGGAGGTGGTTCATGAATTTCGCAAGTGGATTTGGGCGGGCGGCAAAAAAAAGCCCAGGGCTGATGGCCCGGCGCATGGCAGAAGCGCAGTGCTATCTTGGCAACAGTTTTTTAAAAACAAGTAATCATTAAAAAAGTATTTTAATTATAAGTAATTGTAATTAATAATTTCTACAAGAGGCTGAAATGATAAGTATAAATAAATTTAATTTAATTTTAATACTTAACATAGGGCTTCTTTCCCTTTTATTTACTGCACAACCGCCACAGCGGGCGATAAAGATGAGGCGTTAAACGTGTCTTCAGAGGGTGTTCTATGGCGTCTGGGGTGGCAGGCCTTTGACAACAACAGCAGCGCTGGATATTCCGGTGCTGGGCATCGTGTGGCCAACACAGAAGACCCCTTACCTATGGCGCATTCTGCCCCTGCCGTGTTGTTAGGTGGGCCCGGTGAATGGGCGGAGACAGGTGACGATGATCTGCCAGCGCGTAGTGTGGCCGATGATGGATGGGAAAAGCCAAAGCGCACGTTTCGCCGCACACCAGAGGGTTTTTCACCAGAAGACCTAGAGTTCGCCCAAAGAATGCGCCAAATGCAGACGCGGGTAGGGCAAGCCCACACCCCTGCAGAAGCGCTGTCTTATGAAGAGCAAATGAAAGTGTTGATGCAGGAGCTTCCGGGTACCCCACACGCCGTCGCCAACAACAAAAAATGAAAACACTGCTTGCTTTGGCGCAAGATGCGGGCTTTCCGGACCGTGTTTTGCGGGATTCAGAAGAAGTGATGCTTGCAGAAGCTGTGGTGGGGCACCACCAGGGCTTACCGTTACAAAATACGGGCTTGTTGTTTGATGCGGGCCATACCGCTGTGTTGCCCCCTGAGTTGGTGGACCGGATTCTAGAAATGGCGGGGTTAGACGCTGCCGCCCGGTTTTCCCTGACGCACTGTGCGGCTTATGAGCGCTATGGCTTTTTAACAGGGCTGATGGGCCGAAAGCGGCCGCCTGTGCTGATGGGATACCATTTAGCTGTTGCGAGACGTATGTTTTTGCATGGTGGGCCCGCAACCTATTTAAATATGCGCGGCCTTTGGCCCAATCCGGCGGACACACGTGCATATTTAAGGCGTGTGCAAGGGTGGAACGCGGCGTCGGGTGCCCGCGTTGTGCGCCTTGATTTAAGCTTATGTAACCAAAACGAGCGTGCTTTAACGCGCCCAATTGTTGTAACCCGTGCGCCCCTGTTGGCGCAACCCTCGGTGCTTTCGCTGATGACGGGGGTGCGTGATTTTATTTTGGATGATGTTGTTTTTGACCCGCGGACTGACCCAGACTTAGGCCATCGTTTTTCTGTAGATCGTTTGATGAGGGCACTTGCATGGCGGAACATTAGGTGCCTGAGTTTACGCCGTACGGGCATAACGGATGCAGATTTAGACTTTATTGTGGGATGTTTGCTGGGGCAGCATCATTTATCGCTTGATTTGAAGTCGAATCGCCTGACGCACCTGAGTAATGAAGCCATTGCCTTTTTTGCCAGCCACGTCACCACCTTAGGCCTGAGCAATAACGCCATTTCAAATATTGGCGACTTGATTGGTGCCCTGCACCAGGGCACGGCTTTGCACACGCTGTATCTGCGGTCGACCGGGATGCGGGGCTTGCGCCTTTACTATATGTTGCTGGAAGCTTTGCAGGGCAGATCTTCGTTGACGGCCGTTGACTTGAGAGACAACCCAGGCCTTGGTTTGATTTTGGCTTTGTGATGCAGGTGGTGGCCTACAATAGAAATGTGCGCGAGATGCGCATTGGTAGCCTAGGTGCAGGCATGATGCCGCGCCCTGGCCCGCGGGTGCCCCCTATGCCCACAGATGATCAGGATTTAAGACAGCCCATGAAAGGCACGCAGTTGCATGCGCTGTATTTTGGGGGTGCTGTTGGGCCGGCTGACTTAACAGCGTTAACCAATTTTTTTGCCGGACGGTCGCGCTTGAACCATTTGGCGTTTCAAGGGGGGGTTGATGCGGCATTGTTGCCAGGGCTGTTGCCTATTGCTTCTCTTCAAACATTGGCCCTTCATGAATGGACGGGCAATGAAGCGGCATCAACCGCCCTGGGGCGGGCCCTATGGGTGAACCCCACGGTGCACACCTTTGATGTGCGGGGGGCCAATCTTTCTGTTGAGATGCTGACCCAAATTATTGTAGGGATCGGCGTTGGCCAACAGTTTGTGCATGATGCATGCGCCCACAAAAAATGTGGCGATGGTGCCTGCTTACATGAGCTGTGGCAGCACAGATACCCTAGCCTTTATCGCCGACTGCGTAAACAAGGCAACGCCAAGAAGGGGGCGCCTGTAGAACAAGCCTTTAAAAAGTTAACCGTTATGGTGCACCCTGGATATGACGCCGCGGCACAAGAGGCGCTGAGAGGCGTACTACCCCCTGATGTGCGCCTTGAGATGCGCCCCCATCAAGACCCCCTTGAGGGTTAGCTGTCTTTCAGATGGGCCATGCCTTGGGCGGCACGCATATTTTCAAGACCTTCGTTGTTTTTAATCAGCTCGGCCATTTCACTGCGCGCTTCGTCAACAACATACCCATCGGCTTCTTCAGGTGACACGGCTTCCCCTTGATTTGCCGCTGTTTTGGCTTCAGCCTGCCATTCTTTAAGGCGGCCTTCTGCCCAGTCATCGGGATCTGGGTGGGGGGTGTGTGGATTTTCTTCGAACTGACAAATTAGCACCATATTGCGGGCATAGAGGCGTGATAGCTCAAAAGCCATTTTTTGGCGCTCTTCTTCTGTAAGGGCGCGCTGAAGATGTTTTGGAATTTTCATTTCTTCAAAAATGGCATCAGCCTGGGTGGTGTGTTCGGTTTCAACAGGTCGTGCGCTGTTCTGTGTGATGAGATGATAGCTTCTTTGATCTTTAACCATGGCCACAGTCAGTGTGGTGGCGCACAGGATAAACAGCAAAGAAGCCAGGTTTTTTTTGAAGATCATTTTGGCCCCTATTATTTATTAATTTTTACTTAATTATTATATAAAAAAATTAAATAATTACAGTTATTTATTATTAATCAATTAAATAGGATTTGTTTTTCATTGACCTGGATGGAAAAACAACGGCACACTGAAACACATAAATAAGAAATATAAGGGGAGGGCCACATGAATTTACGCCTTGTTTTGACTATTATTAATGCACTTATTTTACCATACCTAGGCTGGGCTGCAGACCAAGACGACGAACAACATGTACGTCGAGAGCGTACATTGGCATGGGTTGGTGGCATGTGTGCTATGGCTTTTGACGCAAGGCTTCTAACAAATGAGGAAGCGTCGGTGCGCCTCATGGGGTACCACCGCAACAGCAACACTCTGGCACCACACAAGACAATTTTGGGATTTGGGGCATGGTTGGCTGGGGTGATCGTACAGCCCCTCCGTATGGGGATGGCCCGCCAAGAAGCCCTTCTTGGCGGGAAAATGATGGTTTGATATCGGAAGGTATGCAAGGCGAAGTGGCCCGATGGCTGGCATCGAAACAAAACAGTGCGCGTTCGTCATCTGAGGAAAAAGAAGAGGGCGAAGATGCGTACCCTGCTGATGCCTGGTTGGATGCAGGCGATGAGATGGAAGGGGGGGTAATGTCTTTTCTTCAGAGAGGGGCAGTGGTGACGACCAAACGGTGTTGGGCGATATGCTTGAGGATGAAGCTTCTGTTGCTAGTGCCCATGTCATAGACGCGCCAGTGGAACTGCCTGCTGTGGTGCCTGTGGTCCCCGTATTTGTGCCGTGGGTGCCTGAACCCCCGCCACATCGCTGTTGGTGGCAGACGGTGACCCGCTTTCCCTTATGTGCGCAGAAATTGGCTGCGTAAAGGCATGAACCATTGGTTTATCTTATACGATTTTTTCACACTGGGGCGGCATGAAAGCCTTGTGTTTAAAGCCTATTATGCAGTTGTTGACACAGACATCTAAGCGCTTAAAACGAAAAACGTTTCTCAAATGGCGGCAAGAGATTCGCAGTGTTTTGGGCCAAAATCGGGATGCCTTTTTAGAGGCTAACCCCATTTAGCCCAGAATGATGTAGATGCAATGCGTATGTTGTATTTATTGATGTGTCGTAAGCGGGGCAGTTATATGCGGGTGATCGAACACCCGCTTATTTAAACCGGCGGCGCATAAGATTTATGTTATTTCTGAATTAGCGTTTGACATTTGTGCGTGAACCGATAAGGATTCTTGGACAGATTGCTTGATGCGGATGGAGAGGTGCATGGGTCGATTTTTCGTTTTTCTGCTGTGTGTGATGTGCAGCCAACCCAGTTTATCACTGGACAAAGCCCTTTTAGAAGTGCGGTTAAAAACTGGAAGCCGCGCAAGCCCAGTTAGAAGAGCGCGCTGGATCTTTAGGGAGGCAGCGTCAATATCAAAAAAGAATTGATCATATTCGTCGTTTATTAGGCCATAAAAGCGCCACCCCTCGGAGATGGTCATGCGAGACACTGGGGTGGTGTCGTCTGATGCGCGTTCGTTTGCGTCGGTGGGCAAAGATGTGCTGGCCCGGTTTTTTCCGGAGTGAGGCGGAACGGCGTGGCAGTGGGATAGAAGCCCAGAAATCTCGCCCTCAGCTGCCTGTCAAAGAAACACGGGATGCTCTTACAGACAGTGGGCAGGTGATGTTGCCGTTATCTTTGCGGAAACGATCGGGCATGCCGGTGGTGGCAGAAAAGGCCTGTCAAGAGAGACCCCGAAAGGGTGGTGATTGATGGCGACCCCAAGAGCATGCACCCACAGCTGGTATAGAGGGCGCCCATCTGGCCACCTTGGCCAAAGCTTTGCCGGGAACACACGCCCAAAACACACGCCTTTCTTTAACAGGAAGCAGGCCGGGGGGCGCATGGTCGGCCCCCGTGGCACAAACGGTGCGCTATAACCGTATGGGCTGGGGAGACGCCCCGCCTCCGATTAAAAGCCCTTTGTTTCCGCCGGCATCCCATCCCAGCATGATGCACACCCATAGACCCCTGGGAATGCACCCTGGCACCCTTCCTGGCATGGCACCCCCTGCAGTGGCCCCACCGATGGATCACGGAGGCTGTTCTTTTTCGCCCGCGCGCTTGGTGGAAATTTGGCATCGGCCCCAACCAGCATCATAAAAAAACAGCGGCCAAAGCCGCTGCAAGTTTGCTAGTGAGGTAAAAATTATCGCGCAAGCGCGATATGGGGAAGAGGGTGATTTGGATCAATCATAACACTGTTAAACCGCGCATTCTTCACATGCCTGGATTGGGGGTGCTTTGTAGAAGGGGCTGGCATAGGCAGTGTGGGGTTGATGGATCGATGTGCCATTAAAGTAAAATTCTGTGGGGCGAAAAGGGCAGGCGTTTTAGGCTGTTCTTCTGACAGCGCGCCGTGGCCTGATGCCAGATGAAAACCGTGCATGCCCAGGTGGTAATTGGTTTCATCGTGGGGTGGAATATCTGCGTTGACATGTGCTGTGCATGAAAGCTTTTTCATGTTGATCATAGCGGCTTTCTTCGGAGAAGCGATTGTTTGCGTGTGGCTTGGGGCGTCTAAACGCAGTCTTGTTTGCATCTTGTTATACCTAATTCTTAGAAAATATTACTTTTTAAACCTGTTAAGTTCTTTTTTATTATACCCAAAGGATGATCGTACGGGCGTACAACCGGCCTTACGGAAGATCAATATACGTTGTTTCTTCACCCGGCAAAACGACGGGAATAAGACGTGTTTTATGTGTATT
Source organism: Holosporaceae bacterium (assembly GCA_022646525.1). Classification (GTDB taxonomy): domain Bacteria; phylum Pseudomonadota; class Alphaproteobacteria; order UBA7879; family UBA5542; genus UBA5542. The sequence goes on from CP060261.1 coordinate 672,726, forward strand.
GAAATAGGGGGTGCATACCATTATTAAGCCTCCATATGCTAAATGTACTTTTGTACGGTAATCTAACTATATTCTAACCTGTTAGTGTTAGTGTTCTTTTTGTACTTTTCATTCCTTATCTGGAATGTTGTTATTTTTATCTACTCTTAAATTATTACATTTTAGTAAAGATTTCAAGGATTTTTTAGTATTTTTGTAAGAAAAAACATGTAAAAAAAGATAAGAAATTACAAAATTTTATGCTGTGGATCTTTTTTTTTTTTGAAGGATGTATTTTCCCCTTTTGTGTCTGAAAAAAAATCTTATTTCTGACTTTTTAGTTAGATATAGGCAGGCAGGGAATGGGATGTCTTTGGTTTTTATGTTGGTTTTTCTGAAGGGTAGGGCAAAATCTTAGATAACTTAAGGGGATAAAAAGACGAGGGGGCGCAGACAGGGCCAAGGCCCCTAATAAGCGACCCCCTGCCTTGGGTTACCACCTGAATAGTTTTTTACTTCTTTCACGGCGTTCTGCGCATCTTTTCCAAGCACCTTTTTTTTTGCCTGAGGCTAAATCTGTAAGGTCACGGCCTGGCGTTACGCCAAGGGCCTGGGCCACACGTGCCGACGTTACCAACGGCTTTACTGACCTTTGCATTGGTGCGCTTAAAGCGTTCTCTTTCTTTTCTTTTTCTTCGGCTTCTTGGGCCGCAAGATGGGCGTCTTCTTCTTCAAACACTTGCTGTTGCGCGGCTTGAACTTGGTGTGGCGGCGGTGGATTTGCCACCACAGGATTCTTTGGGCGCCACCTGTTTACCCAGGTGCGCGTGGGTTTTAGGGCGGTCAGCGTTAAAAGGGCGGCAAAAAGAAGGGGGTGTTGAAACGGTGTATCATGATGCTTCCTATCGATATGTTTATATTTTGTGTTCATCATCTAGGAAAGCGCGCTGCTGGAAGCACGAAATAAGGGTACTGTAAAAAAGACATGCCGTGTAAATCGGTATAAAAAGGCCAACATGGCTGGCCTTTTTAAGATGAAAAAAGAGCGTACTCTTTTTCAGCAGGTTTTTTTTTTTTTGAGGCAGGGTCTTTAGGTTTGCCACCTTTATTACCTTTTTGCCTTTTCCGCCGCTTCTGCCGCCAAAGATACTGCCCCGACGTCTGACGGTGACATTACCCGTCGCCGCCGCGTCCGGTTTATCATCCATTGCTGATGCTGTTGGGTCAACACGCTTCTGGCTTTTTGAGCGTTTCAGGGCGATGCCGACGAAGCGGCGCGTGGACGGCATGTTCGGCTTAAGAGTGCACAGGATGGTATCACCAAACATATAAGTAATCTCAGCTGCTGGGGTTTCGAATTCAAGGGCCTTGAGTGTTTGATCGTTTCCAAAGGCGCACAAAGACATTCCTTTTTTGTGCGTTATTTCAAGAACATCTGCAATTAGAAGGCCTGCAGCCCCACCATTTCTTTCTTACCAGAACTGATGTGGAAAAAAGGGTGTTGCGTCTGTAAATGCATCTTTAGAAGGCGCTTGGCTGACCCTTTTTGGTTGCTTTCTTTTGTGTCGTGCGTGTTCAGGCGGTAGACAAGGCCATTTTTTTTTGAAGGGCAAGCACCATGTATACATCTTCGACATCTTTATTAAGCGTGTCCATCAGTTCTGCCATGGTGAGTGCTTTGCCTGTAAGGACAGTTGTACCTTTTGCGGCCTTGTAGAAGAGGGGTGTATCTACATCCATCTCGGGCACGCCTAGGGTTTCAAGTGTTTGGTCAAGCCATTCTTCGGGCTTGTCAAAGTGGGCAGCGTGTGCGCCTTAAGGGTGGTGTTTACCAGTGTGCGCGATGGGCGTTGCATAGCGGGGTGTACGATATCAAGCACATTAGTGACAGATTGCCTTCGGCCTACGGCTGTGCCGGCATTTTGCACTTGCGCAACCATGTGGCTTTGAAAGGCTATAGGCAGGCGTTTTGTGTGTGATACGGGGATTCTTCAGCCTTGGCTGCATGTGAAGGGGTTCCCGGCAGCATTAGTGCCACAGCAGCGCATAGGGAAAAAAGGGTATGTTTATTCATTGCATATAACCTCGAAATTTTTAGTTGAAGTATGGCGGTACTAGCCCGCTGCTTCTGAGAGAAGTATGGCTTTTTTGCCCATATGACAAGGATTATCGTAAAAAAAGCCCTTGTTTTTTTTCTGTATTTAGGTGACGTAAAAAAACTTTCCACAGAGAAGGAAGGGTTTTTTGTCGGCGCGATGCGCCCTAGGCGGTTGTAGGATATACCCCCCAAAATATGGGAGTGCCCTTCGTACGCCTGGGGCTGCCATGCGGGTTTAACCCTGGGTGATCGCACTTAAGTTTTGTTGTGAGAAGAACCAAGCGCTGCAGTTGCAGTGCCTGAGACATCTGTATAGACGCTTGCAGGTATGAAGAAGTAGCCTGTAACCCCAGCCAAAACAACGGCACTAGCGGCTGCATAGTAGTGGCGGTTAGGGCCAAGGTCTTCGTATCGTGCAAGGGCCCGACTTGTGACTGTGTGCCACGCATCACCAAACTATTGGTTTCGCAACAGTTCCATAAGCGTTGGATCCATGTGTGATAGATAGTTTAGGTCAGCGACTGTTGCATCTTGTGGGAATGCATCGAACATGGTGCGGCCATAGGTGAAGGTTACACCATCAAGGGCATCGTCAACAGGAATGGTGAAGTTTACACGACGTGCACGGTAGGTGCCACTTGCGCTTTCGTTTTCTTTAAAGAAGTACGCAAAGCCTTGCTGTGCACCAAGGGCAAAAAAGCCTTCAAGCGTTAATTCATCACCATTATTGTTTGCAAAGGGTGAATTTCGGCTGGCCATGTCTGCTGGCACGCGGGGGATAGTCGGCAGGGACTTCGGCGCAGGTTCGTCAACCATGGTAACGACGGCCACTTGTTGGCGAACAAAGCAGAAGGCACGTTAGGGCCAGCCATAAAAAAACGGGGTGAAACCACCCCGGTTTTTTTTTACCACTTTGAAGAGAAAATTCTTCAAATAATGCCTTTCAGCATTGTGTGGTTGCAGTTATGTGCTGGCTTATGCCGTCACAAAGCCTGGCATTGCATTGATGAATGCTTTGAATGCAGTATTCTTAGCAGTAGCTTTTGCTGCTTTTGTGCATCTTCGTCACCTACAGCAGAGTAGTCTGCAATGTCAGCGGCAGCCAGTGCGTTTTGAGTGTTGTCCACCCGTCTACAACGTCTCTGTACGCATCTACTTTTGCAGATACGGCATTAAGGTTGTCGACAAGCGTACCGTTTGTTGGGTTAGTTTCATCAACCAATGCGCCAACAGTTTCTTTTATTTCACCAAGACGTGTCATCGGATCAAAAGTAGAAGGATCTTCACCATCTTTTGCAAGAAGGGTTTGTACTTCTTTGCTTTTACTGATAATTTCGTTGCCTTGATTGATAAGTTCGTCAAGGTCATTCTCGAAGTCGCTTGGGTTTGCTGTCTTCCCAAGGATGTCTGCGATTTTAGCGTGTGCGTCGTTAAGGGCAGTTTCCAGTTCGGTCGCCTTTGTTGCGGCTTGCGTACGTGCCAATTCTTTCGCGGCTGCATCGTCTTGTGCTGCTTGCAATTCGCCTTGAAGTCTTGCAACTTCAGCTTCTGCTAAACCTTTAAGACGTTTTGCGTCGTCAAAATCAGCCTGAGAAACGGTTGCGCTATCTTTAAGTCTTGAAAGCTCTTCGTTTGCTGTTTTAAGGCCTTCGTTTGCTGCGTCAAGTCTTCTATTAAGATCTGAAACATCACCAGCTGCTCTTTCGCATTCGCTTTTCAGTCTTCCAGCGTCATCTCTAAAGAATTTTTTTTTCCGCCTGCAGTTGGGCGCTTTTTTGGGAAAATTCTTCAGTTGATCTTCTAAGTTCGCCCTGTGTTTTGCGAAGACTTTCATTTGCTATATCACGTTCACGTTCTGCTATTTCTGCGTTTTGAGCAAGTTTCAAAACATTATCAAATAGGGCCTGATTTAGCTGAGAATTCAGCTTCAGGGTCAGCAACGGTGCCGTTTGACAAGGCTGTGAGGAAGTCACGTACTTGATCAACTTCAGAAACTACTGCTGTAGCAAGTGGGGCAGGGGCGCTTTTTCCTTTGCCGCCATCGCCAAGGTCGCCGTCAGCAGATGTTGCAAGAAGCTTTGCTTTCAATTTCTCAGCGAAGTCAGCTGAGTTTGATGCCGCTCTGAAACCTGTACGACCACCGAAAAGGGCAAGTGCGTCGATTCCATGTTGTTCAGCAACACTGATACGTTGTAATTCAGGAGCATTAACGATAGCAAAAGTCGCTTTCTTAATTTGCTCATCGTCAAGTGCTGCATGTGAACCGATGGCAAATACAGTAAGTGCCAACGACAATGCGGTTGTTTTTAAGAAATTCATTTCTTTATGTCTCCGTTATTATTTCGCAGGGTTTTGCCTGGTTTTCCTAAGCTTTCCCCGCATTACTATTAAATGACCCCACACATATATAATGTGACAGTCGACATAGCTGCCACCATAGTGTCTTAGAATTCTTTTGAAATATCACATCGATCATGGCGCCCATGCAATAAAAGCATAATTTTAAAATATCAAGGGATTATGGGGTGTTTTAGGGGTGGTGTGTCCCCAAAAAAGCAGGGGCAAAATGCTTAAAAATCCGCCTGTGAAATGACAAAAATTGTACGGGGTGGGTGCCCCTTTTAAAGACCTGAGAAATGGGGTACATATAGGGGGCTGTGCACGGCGTTTAAGCACCCAAAAAGGCAAGACGGGTGGCTGTTGCGGGCCTGTGAAATATAAATTTGCGGAAATTAAAGTTCTGCTGAGAGAAAAAAATGGCAAAAGAAGATTTAATTGAGTTTGAGGGCGAAGTTTTAGAATTATTGCCCAATGCCACGTTTCGGGTGGCTTTAGAAAATGGGCATGAAATTATTGCCCATACATCGGGCCGCATGCGCAAACACAAAATTCGTGTGATGGTGGGCGACCGAGTGACCGTTGAGATGACCCCTTACGACCTGACCAAAGGGCGTATTACCTTTCGATCAAAATAATAGCCCTTGTGATAGCGTGCCTTGGGGTTTTGTTGCAGCCGTCCCTTCTTGGGGACTAGTTTAAGGGGGGGTAGGCGCAAGAGCGCCCCTCTTGGGATGCCATAGCGCCTCTCTCGGGATGCCATAATAATGGGGATAGGCTGTAGAGATGAGCCCTATTATAATGGGCGTAGAGATGGCCTATTATGGCCTATTATAGTTGTGTCTATGATTGTGTGCCCACTGCCCAAAAATAATTGTCATTTATTTTTTAAATATTAAATATCGCAAATATATTGGTGTGCGTGTATTTTTTAGCATAGGGGGGTGTGGAGTTCGGCATAAAACCCTTGCCAGCATTGACGTTTTTATAACAAAAGAGGGGTAACGATGCTTGCTTTGCCGAAAATAAAAATGGTATAGTCGAAAGTGAGGGCGCACCCCTGCAACCATGACTGTAAGGTGATATATGGACCATGAACCCCACGCTGGGAAAAAACCTGGACACGAACCACGTAAACCCCAGAAACAACCGCCCCTGACAACGGGCAACACAGCGCTTTCGAAGCGCAACGCTGTGCCCCCATCGGATCCCACAAACGCTAAAGCGCTTTTTTCTGATACTTCTTCTCGCTCTTCACTTTCTGCCCCTTCTTCTGCAAATGATGCTGTTTCTGAAGGCGCCCAGCGCCCTGACTTTGGGGGCCGGCCCGCTGGCCCTGATGTGTTTGCGCAAGCGGGCGTGCGGAATTATGCCGCCCACCCCCCCTTATCGCACGTGAAAGGTGCCTCCGGGAAGCGGGCGGATGCCTTTAAACAGGCGGATGTGCTGCGCCCAGGCACCTTGCCGGGAGGGCACACATTAGATGGGAAAAAAGGCGTGGATGCGCAAAAAACAGGTGCGCTGAACAAAAGCCCTTCTTCACCGGGGGGTGCCCGTTCGCCCGCAGCCCCAGAAATGGGCGGTGTGCAAGCCGGTGGCATGGGGCTGAAGAACGCCTTGCAAGAGGCAGAAGGCACAGCGCAAGAAGGCGTGAAGCCCGAGGGCGCGATTGCCCGTTGCCCCTTGTGCCGGAAAGACACCCTGCACGCGTTTCGACCCTTTTGTTCGCATAAATGCAAAATGGTGGACTTGTATCGATGGGTTTCGGGGCACTATGTGATTCCGGGTGACCCTGAACAAGTGCTGGAAAAAGAAAAAGAAGAAGCCTTAGAAGAATGGCAAGAGGGCGGCCAAGACGGGCCTTTGTAAAGCGGCATAAAAGGGTGGCCAAGACAGCCCTTTGTAGGAAAATGGCCATAAAGCCTGCTGCACTCTTGCTTTGCGCTTTTTTTGAACGTTATTTTTTTGTCGTTGTTTGGGCGTGTGGCGGCGACTTAACCCAAATTCATATATTTCAGCCTGTTATATTTATGTTGCATATTGGCAACTTTTCTGATAAACCCGCTTCACATCAAGAGAAATAGATTCTTTTTTTTGTTGAAAACACGTATGGTGTGAACCATGAATCTGTTTCAACTAGATGAGGTGGAGTGTGTTGCCCCTTTATGAAACGAACTAAATTATTGAGTGTACGGAGATAATTAAAATGAAACTAACAAACAAACTTTTGGCCCTTGGATTGATGACAAGCGCTTTCGCTTTGCAATCTGCAAACGCTGCAAACCCTTTTTCAGGTGTGTATGTGGGTGCGACGGCGGGTATGTCAAGCATGAATGCCAATGCTAAGAACGATACAACACAGGACGCCACTGCTGCAAACGCAACGATGAACTGGAAAGGCAAGAAAAAAACAACTTTCCAAGGCAACCTTTTGGTAGGTAAAGAAGTTTACCGCATTAACAACGACATGCCTGTGGCTGTTGAGTTCACATTCGGTACGACTACTGGTGCTGAAAAGAGAAAAGAAGCACAACAAGTTGCGGGTGCGCTTGACCCCCGTTTGACAAAAGTACGTCAAACTTGGAAGTTGGGCCTAAGCGCTGTTGTTGGCCACAAAATCACGAACAAAATGACTGTTTCTGGTAAGTTGGGTGTTGTATACTCGAACTTCCGTGTTGACCAATTGATCAATGACTCTGGATTCACAGGCGCATTTGATGGTCTTAACAGAAAATTCGGTAAAGACATGCGTTTGTGGGGTGTTGAGCCTGGCGTGCGCTTGAGCTATGACATCAACGACTGTATGTGCACGTTTGTTGAAGGTACTTATACCTTGTTCCAAAGCAAGAAACAAACATTCATCAACCAAGGTACTGCACCAAACACTGAACACTTCACAACGAAGATCAGCCCACGTGTATTCGGCCTTGTTGCTGGTTTCACATACAAGATGTAGTTTCTGTTTAGAAACGAATCTTAAAAAAACCCCGGTTTTGCCGGGGTTTTTTTATGCCATCTGTCCAGCCTGATGGTTGAATGATGTTGCCCGCATGAAACTGACGTTTGAATAGGGGGGTAAAAGAGTAGGCCGTGGGGGCAACTGCGGACACACCTGTACCGGATCCGGTGTGGACGGTTTATAGTTGGCCGCTGGTGGGGTTAAGCTGCGATGGAGCTAGAAAATATTGTGGGCCATGTTGTTATGATGAAGTGCTGGGGTATTGTGGGGCCAATAGTTTTGGGTGTGTGGCGCAATAGTGTTACATTCTGGCTCTATATAGATCTGTAGGTCCCATACTCTATGCCGCTGTTAATGTGGGTGGTAAAAAACCCGCCTGTCCAAAAAGCGGGGGGTGTAGCAGGGTTTGTATCGTAGCTTAGGACATCTAATTCAGCACGCGCGACCCATCTTGCATCATAAGAGAGATGTTTTGCGGGCTAAGCCGGTGCCTTCTTCAGCGAAAAAGGTTTTAATGGTGGGCATGGATTCAATGGCTTTCAGCCCGGTGCTGCGAATCCAGCTGAGCATGGCATTTTCATTAGAGAAAAGGCGGTTGAGGCCATCTGTTGCCCCCAAAAGCGACAGGTGGCGGCGTCGTTGCTGGCGTTCGTAATTTTGCAACAGGCCCCGACTGCCCAGATCAAGCCCTAAGGAAAGGCCTTGTGCAATGACATCTGACAATACGTCGGCATCTTGAATGCCCAGGTTAAACCCTTGCCCGGCAAGGGGGTGAATGACATGGGCGGCATCTCCCAAAAAGGGCCACCCGGTTGGTGGTGAAGTTGGGTGTCCACACCCCTTTGATGGGGAAACGCCATATGGGCGATGCGGGGTTAGGTCGCTGTACTCTTGCATGAAAGCAGTTGCTTCTTGGTCGAATGCTTCAGACGTGAGGTTTTAAAGCACTTCTGCCTTTCATCGGGCACTGTCCACAAATCGAGCTGCGATTTTCTGGCAGGGGCAAAATAGCAAAGGGCCCTGTGGGCAAAAAAAACTTTTCATAGGCGCGGCCTTCGTGGGGGTGTGCTGTGCTGATAAATGCGCACAAAGGCTGTTTGGTCGTACGACCAACAGTGCCGGCGTAAGTTGACTATTTTGCCACGGTGGATTCTGCCCCATCGGCCCCTATAAGCAGCGAGGTGGTGATGGGCTTTTCTGTTTTCAGGTTGATGTCAATCGCATGATCAAACGGCGCCACATAGCTGGCACTGACTACCTGATCGGCGATATATTCAATGTTGCACGACGCATGAATTTCGCGAAGCAGCGTATCTTTTAGAATTTTAGAATCGACCATATAGCCAAGCGGGCTGTTGTTTAAGTCGGATTCATTAATGTTGACGGCCGCACCCCGCCATCAACCGTATACACGTTGGTGAGGGGTTGGGCATGGGGGCGAGGGCTTCCCAAAGGCCCATGCGGTCGAAAATATCTTTCGAGCCCAGGGTAATCGAAATGGCACGCCCATCGCTGGGCTTGCTGAGCTGTTCGGCCAAAGATAATTTGTCGATGACCCGAATGGGAATTTTTGATGTGACAGCATGATGGCGCTAAGCGTCCCCACGAACCCACTGCCGATGATCGTTACAGGATAGCCTGCACCTGAATATAGCATTATGTACCTCAACTACTTTCGGGAAAACGGTGTGCGGTGTTAAGGCCTGGGCTGCTTTAAGCGTTTAAGCAGCAGACAGGTTTTTGTGACAAATTCCCAATTGACCAGGTGGTCAAGAAAAACATCTACGTAGTCAGGGCGCCGATTTTGATAATCAAGATAGTATGCGTGTTCCCACATCGCATGTTAAAAGGGCGTTACCCTTGATGCGTTAAAGGTGTTTCAGCGTTTCCTGTTTTCAGGATAGACAGCCGATCGTCTTTTTCGATAAGCCATGCCCACCCACCGCCAAATTGGGTGAGGGCGGCTTTTTTGAATTGTGCTTTGAACGTTTCAAAGCTGCCAAAATCTTTTTCAAGGCGGGCCAATAAAGGTGCAGGCGGCTGACCGCCACCAGACGGGGCCATGCTGTGCCAATAGAACGTGGTTCCATATTTGGGCCGCATTGTTAAAGATACCTGTTAGACGAGGCTGGCCATGGACTTTTGAATAATGGTATCAAGGGGCGCGTCTTCAAATTCGGTTCCCGTGATAAGTTTATTCAAGTTCGTCACATAGGCTTGGTGGTGTTTTTCATGATGAAAAGAGAGTGTCTCGGCCGAGATATGCGGTTCGAGGGCACTTTTCTCATATGGGAGTTGTGGCAAAGTTATGCGCACGTTACGTTTCCTCCATTTATTACTTTTCTGATGGCACGCTACCACTTTTTGGGCGCATTGCAAACATAAATTTGATGAAAACGATCTGAATTAAATCAGACGAATTTAATACTAATTGTCAAATATTCTTCAGCTCTATGATTTAAATGTATTTTGTATAAAAAAATATGTATTTTTTTTTTCAATAAAAGTGCGCATGAACTGAGATTTCCCAGTTTTTCTTAGAAAATAGCTGTGTGGTAGAGGGTTTTTGTACGATGTATGTTTTTTAGGTTTTTATATTACGAATATTATAAAGAATACAATAAATACAGTTGTCTGATTGTTTTTTTTATAATAATAGGCCCAATAAGCGCACTTTTTTTAGTTAAAGAGGGTTGTGCATCTTAGTGTTTAATGGCACATTGGCATGAAGAAAGCCCGTTAATCGAATTGAGATCGGAAAATGGGGGCGCACAAAGGTAACGCAACACCTTGTGCCACTTGGTAGAAGCCTTGGTTTCTGACTTAATGAATGTTTAATGTTTTGGTTTGCAGCGGCCAAAAGTGCTTTTCGATCCTTTAAGCTTACGTTATTTTGTTACATTAAAAACCCCTGAAAATTCAGGGGTTTTTATTGGTTGTTTATGTTGTTTTGATTTGTATAAATTCGCCTCTGCAGTTCTTAAGGGGGACACCGAACGTGTCATGATGATGGCGCCTCCGTTTGACTTTTGGGGTTATGCCCTTACACATTTTTTTTATTGTTAAATAAGGTATATAGATGTATTTTTTTCGATTTTTTATTGTTTTTATTTCCAGCATTGGGCATTCTGCTTTTTGTCATTTAGATGAAGATGTTGAGGGCGCTGTGGTGTGCCGGCGGCACAGCACCCGATGGCCCAGTTTTTATTTCCCCAGCATCTGCGCGCCGCTGAAAATATGGTGCGTGGCTACCGTAAGGTTGATTCTGATAGCCCCCACCCTGACAGATGTGATGCATGTGCCCCACCGGCGCCACTTTGACTATAGTATGTTGGTGACCTGCCTTCAAGAGCGCTACACGCCTTTGCCACAAACATGTAGGGGCGCCCTTGGATCATGGTTCTTTCCAGGTACAGATGAATTTAGGGCCAGCACTATTTCCAGTGATGATCAAGCCAGCCGATTGAATCGCGTCCAAGCAGCCGAAGAAAACAAGGGCCAAGCCTCTCGACGCTTGGGGCGGTGGTGCGGATTGTGGGCGAGCCTTCAAGATTTAACCTTTCGTATATTAGAAGCCCTCTGAGAAGACCCAAACAAAAAGTCTTTGAACGACATTTCTGTGGAGGCTTTTGCCCACTATGAAGTGCTGCGGGGGCTGCAAGAGGCCTATGATAATTTGACCACATTAGTGCAGTCATTAAGTGAAGGAGATGCAAGCGCCCTTGACGAGCTGCCGCCTGAAATAAGTGTGCTTGTCGAGGATATGCGTGCAGACCGTATGACCTTTGAGAACATGGTGCAGCACCCCTATGTGTTTTTCATGGTTCAGATTACATCAGCCATGAATGGATGGGGCCGTTTGTGGGCGCCACCCAACAAAACCAAAAGTATTTTGGCCACAAGATGGAGGGGAAAAAGTTAAAATTTCTGAGAAAGCGGCATTTGGCGGCCTTGATTGCACGCAGCATTCATGAAGATTGGGCGCGCCTAAAAAATCATATGCCGCATTCGTTAACGCTGGCCACATTGATGACATTTTTATGGCAGACCTATGAAAACGGGGCGGACCTTAAAGCATTTTATGAAGCCGTGGCGGGCCATGATTTAGATTGGGACCCCATTCAAGTAGAGACCAAATATATGAAAGATGAAATGGCCTCCGTACGTGCCCAGATCATGGCAGCGCCAGATCAGTTTTGGACACAGCCTGCGGGCACGCAAAGGACCCTTCTAAGCCTTGAAGTCGTCACCACAGGGTATGAATTGCCTGATTCGGGCATGGCCTGTGTGGATGGTTGGACGTATTCCGACTGTGTGGGCACCATGACGCGATGTGCGTTGATGGATGCCATGCGCACTGCTGATGGGGAATCGCTGGTAGGCATGTTACCAGAGGGGCCTTTTCAGGCCTTTTTCCAAACCTATGGCCACAAAAAGCGTATGGAAAAAGCCGCCCGTGATGCGTGGGCTGAAGCGAATAACACAGTACCCCATGCTAAACGGGTGCGTGCGGGTGGGCTTGAGCCATCGGTTGAAAATGTGGTGTTGGTGCTGCAGCATATGATGGGGGATAAAGAGCCTGTTGTTGCGGCTGTTGATTCAGAGCAGGCCTTTCGGGCGGCGCGCACGCGCTATCAAAATTTTTTGCCCGATTCAGTGCCTGGTTGAGCGGTGTGACGGGCCAAGACATTGTATTTTCAATGGAAAATGATGATGTGCGGTGGACGGATGGCCAGCGGACCACAGAGGCTGTTAATTTAGGTGTTGCTGGAGAAAGGCGTGGCGAGTTGCGGGTTGACCCAGGCCACGGTCAGTATCATGAAGAGGGCCAATCTGTATTTTCAGGTTTAGCGGCGGCTGAAGATACTTTGGTGTATCAGCTGATACAAGAGATGGTGACCACGCAAGCGCCCGACTGGCAGGAGCGACTACCTGGTTTGTTGCCTTTTTTCCCAAAAGAGGGGCAGCGTCAGATGATTTCTTTGTTGCCCCGAAACTATTATCAGGCCATGATTGCCCAGCATTTGCCGGTGACGTCGTGGGCGTTTGCGGCCTTGCCTGCGCTGGTGCCTTCGGTGGTGGCATCGGATGACCCAAGGGTGAAGATCATTTTTCAAGCGTACAGCCCGGGGATGGCACCGCCGAATATCTCTTATAATTTAATTGATTTAGATGGAATTGCAGGCATTATTACGGGTGACAGCGCCCCCCCAGAAAGAAGCCCTTCAACAGATTGTTGACATCCTGCTGCGGCGGCGCCCGGCGCTTTTTAAGGAGTATGAAGCGCTGGAGACCTCTGTCACAGGGAGTCAATATTCTTGGCTGGGGGCGGCCCTTAACTTAGGTATGGTACCCCCAGGTGCGAACCCATGCTTTGCCCCATCTGAAAAGCCTTGACGTTAAATGTGATTTGCCGGCCGATGATCGTGCGTGGCAAGCATTGACAGGATTGGTGACTGTGCTGCCACCAAAAGTGGACAAGGTATGGTTTGGGCGCGGGTCTTGGCTTGATCAAACGCCTTGGCAAGAGGCGTTTCATGATGCGGCAGATCGATTGACAGAGTTGATGGCTGTCCAGCATCCAGAGATGGCTTTGAAGTTTGGTTCGCCCAATGACTTAACCGAAGAAGCCATTGACCCAGAAGAGGTGCGTACAGCACATCTTAATATTTTTATAAAACCACGATGCAAAAGCCCCCCTTTGTGGGGGGTTTTTTATGGAGGAAGCACCCTATTTAAATAAACATAAAGAAGACAGAGGTTATAAAATGAAAAAACAAGAAATACAGGAAAAATCGCGTGTAAAAAGAGAATGTTGCGGGTGCGGCGTGGGATTGGGGCGTGTTGGCGCGCGAAAAAAAACAACGCTTGCCTGTGGGCGACTGGACGGTGTGGTTGATTTTGGCGGGCCGGGGTTTGGTAAAACCCGAACGGGGGCCGAGACGGTGCGGGCCTGGGTGGCGTCGGGCAATGCCGGTCGATCGCCTTGGTGGCCGACACCGAAGACGAAGCCCGCCGTGTGATGATTGAAGGGCAGAGGGGGTTGCTGAATATTGGCCCCAAAACAGCGCCCCCGGTATACCATTTGTAGGGGCGAGCTTTTGTGGTCATCGGGCGCCAAAGCCATGATTTACACGGCCGAAAGCTTTGATAAATTGCGGGCGGCCAGTTTGATGGGGCCTGGGTGGATGAATTAGCCAAATTTCGCCGCGCCCAAAAAGTGTGGGACCAGCTGATGTTTGGCCTGGTGCGCTTGGGGGCCACCCCCAGGTGGTGGTGACCACAACACCCCGGCCGTTGCCCTTGATTGAAACCTTGCTGAAAGATGCCCATACCCATGTGACGCGTGGGTCGACGTATGAAAACAAACAAAACCTCGCGCCCGTGTTTTTAGACCGCATCTTAAAGGCGTATGAAGGCACACGATTGGTGCACAAGAAATTCATGCAGAGTTGTTGTTAGACCGCCCCGGGGCTTTGTGGACAGCAGATTTAATTCGATATGGATTGCCGAAAGGCAGGCAGGATAAAGAGATAAGGTGTGAATAAGGGCAACGTTTGATCTCTTCTCTGCATTTTTCGAATACAGAATGAAAGCCGTAGACGACGTAAGAATTAATTTTCTAGAGTTGTGAGTAAGATTAACAGTGAGAGAATTAATAATGAATACAAAATTTCTAAAATGGGCTTTGCCTGCATTTGCATTAACAGTTGCTGGATCACAGCCTGTTGAAGCCAAAATTCCTGGAAAACGTCTTTTGGGGGGCGTGTTGGATATCAAAGTATGGGGCTGAAAGGAAAAAAATATGTGGGCGGCTCTTTGTTGGCAGGTGCGCCTCCTTCAGGAATACGCCGTAAATAATCATTATAGCGGTGCTGCAGGTGACTTATTTGTAAGTCACGATATCGTGCCATCTTCTTTTTCTGTTGGTATAGAGGGCTATGTTGGCAGCAGCACTGTTGAGACAGGGCGTATTATTCACACGCCTGTTGCCGGGGTTCTTGATATGCATACGACGATCGATAAAGATTATACGGTTGGTGCGCGTTTAAAGTTAGGCCATTATCTATGGAGCGATGTTGCTATATGCGTCGTTGGGTGTGGAAAACACACGTTTTAAGGTGAAGCATATTTATGCATCTTTTCCCCAACGGCGCCGCAGGTAAATGGATCAAGTAAGTCGTATCATTTGTGGGGGGTGGTGCCCGGTGTGGGCATGCAATTAAACATGCATAATGATTGGCGATGTCAAATTGACGCAACTTATGCCATGTATGATTTATCACGTGAAGTTTCAGGTAGTGCCAACATTGCATCTTACAGTTATCACCTGCATATGCGCCCAAGAGTATTTGGGTTGACGATTGGGTTTTCTCGTTTCTTCTAGTGGTTGACTTTGTCGGTTTCTATTTGTTGAGGTTGTATCTGGTTTTTGTAGAACGAGAACCTAAAAGCCTTTAAAGAAAACGAAAAAGCAGGGTGTAATAGAAAAAATTATATGATTAAACCAATATCAAAGATAAAAACCCGTAAGAAATAATATTAAGGGTATAGACGTCAGAAGTTTGATTTGATAGTCTTAAGCATAAGTTAACAGTTGGAGTGTCAATAATGAATACAAAATTTCTAAAATGGGCCTTGCCTGCTTTTGCATTAACGGTGGCTGGGTCACAGTCTGTTGAAGCAAAGATTCCTGGAAAAACGTCTTACGGGGCACGTCTTGGTTTTCAAAATATGAGTTTAAATGGTAAAGGGATTGCAGGAGGGACAGGTGGTGTAGGTGTGTTTACTAGGCCTATTCATACCATGGGCAGTAACTATGGTGGTGCATCAGGTGATTTGTTTTTGAGTCATGATGTCGCATTCCGTGACGATCTTTGCTTTGGTGTTGAAGGATATGTGGGGGGCAGTAATACAGATACAGGCCGTATCACCCATGAATTTGGTGCAGCTAACCGACATTCAATTTCCCATACTACGGTTAAAAAAGACTATACCTTTGGGGGCCGCTTGAAACTGGGCCACTATTTGAAAAACGATGTCTTATTGTATGCGTCATTAGGCGTTGAAAACACACGCTTTAAAATTGACCATGCTTATGCATCGGGTGTAAACACAAATGCTACGGGTGGCGCTATTGCTGATGGATCAACCTCTTCTCATAGCTTGTGGGCATGGGTGCCTGGTGTAGGTGTAAAGTGGAATATTCGTAAAAACTGGTGCTGTCAACTTGAGGCTACCTATGCCATGTATGATTCATTGTCACGTGAAGTATCTGGCAGCCGACAAATAGGAACATACAACTATAAGTTGAATATACGCCCATCTGTGCTTGGCTTAACCGTTGGGTTCTCTCGACCCTTCTAATTTATTTGTACACTCTTAGTAAATTTTGTTTATGCACCTCCCTTTGGGGGGTGTTTTTTTGCAAAAATAGAGGTTTGTTTTATTTGAACTTTCTATGATATAAATAAGTATAAACAAATAATAATAAATAAATATTTTAGAGTTAATAATATGAAAATAAAAATAATTGCATTTTATTTTTTATTTTTAAATGTTTGTTACTGCGCTGATGGAGAGCGAACATTTGAAAGTAAAGAAGGGCCCACTTTACACCGCGTGCATCAACAAGAAGAAGAAAGATTAAAAAGGCGGCCCCAGGCATTTTGGGCGGCCTTTACCCCCCCATATGGACCGTATTCGTCAATGGGGCGAAATAACAGCGCGCAAAGCGCGCCAAAGATCCCCAAGTAGAGACCACCATTTTAACCCGTCGTTGCCGTGACTTGTATCGCCCTGTTGATTTTGAGGCGTGGTTGGCAGTGCGTTTTCCGAAAGATAAATGTAATCTTTGGATGGCCAAAGAAGATGGCCATGTGCTGTTCCCCAGAAATGATACGGGTGTACAGAGGCGCTTTAATGAAGATATGGCCCGACTTGCTGATGAGATGATGGGAAAATGCCGTCGGATAACAAGTGCTTTTGGGAGAAATGGGGTTGGCGCTAGAGATGCGGCGGCCCCTCGACTTAGCCCGTAAAAGGGGGGATGCGTTGTTGCAAAAACTTATGGAAGCCCTAGATACCCTGGATGAAGACGCTGTTTTAGCCGTGTTTCAGCCTTTAGGGGATGAGTTGGCCTATCAACGCTATGACGTTTATAAAGCCGGGCGTACCTTGAAGAAGATTCAAGACCGGATGGCAGCCTCTGATACGGGATTTTACAAGCCAATGTGCGTGCCCAAATGAAAAGAATTGCTGAGGGGCCGCATTGGGCACATGATGCGCCACAAGCTGCGCTTTTACAAAGAAGCTTTGCTGTTTTTCTATAAGGGTGACCTAGATGCGTTTAACGCCAGAAAAGGCGGGATTGATGATTTGTGGGCCCATTTATCAAACTATCAAGCTGCCTTTTGCAAAGATGCGCGTTGTGCATGAAGGGGATGATATGGGAGAAGGGTCAGGCATGACGCTCTATGGCTTTATGCATGAATATCAAAAAACTATATTGCGAGGAACGTGCAAAAAGCAAAAAGCACTTCTGGAAGAAATTCAAGAGAAGCGTGCAGAGATGCCCTGCGGGGAAACAATGGTATTTAAGCAGTTGGCAGACCCGGTGGCGACCTTTGATTTGATAAAGACTTTAAAGAGGCTGAAAAAGCGGCGCACCGCCGCATTCACCACATTGTGGGCCTTGAAAAAAAGTTGGCAGACAAAACGGGCAGCCTCACAGTAACAGACTTGGAGCAAAAGACAGAAGAAGCCAAGAAGGCAAGCCATGCCTATGCCCAGGCCTATGAAGCCATGGTTGCTGCCTATGATTATTATCTGAACGGGCCCTGGCCACGTTGAGTTTGACAGATTCATAATTAAAAAATGCTACACACACATGGGGGGGCAGATGTCCCCTTTTTTTATGGGAGGAATACGAATGACTGAAACACAAGACCAAAGAAAACAAGATACAGAAAAAAACAGAGAAAAAATATCCACTGATGCGCCGCATTGTGATTGGCGTTGACCCATAATGTGACCCACCAAAGCACCAGCGATGAAACGGGCATTATTGTGGCCGGCGTGGGGTGGATGAAAACTATTACGTGTTAGACGACTTGAGCGGGCGCCTGCGCCCTGTGGAATGGGCGGCACGGGTGGTGAAAGCGTATCATACCTATCAGGCCGAACGCGTGGTGGCTGAAGTGAACCAAGGGGGCGATATGGTGGAAAGCACGCTGCGTGTGATGGACCCACGGATCAGTTATAAGGGCGTGCGGGCCAGTAAAGGAAAAAATGGTGCGGGCCGAGCCTGTAGCCGCACTGTATGAACAGGGCCGGGTGTTTCACCGGCAATGCTTTTAGACCTTGAAAAACAAATGTGCGCCTTTACGGGCGACCCTAAAGACGGCACATCGCCCGACCGCCTTGATGCTTTGGTATGGGCTTTGTCTGAGTTAAGGGCTATCTGATCGGCCCCGGGCGCGCCCCATTTGTGGATTGCAGCCATATAGTTTTGCCCACCACCTTTTCTTTTTTTGAAAGTGAATTAACATTAAAGAGGTAGGAGTTCACATGAAAATTTTCTTGTTATGTATCAGGGTGTTGGGCGTTGTTTTTCAAGGAGCAGCGTTTCCACGTTTAGCTTCGTGGGCACCAGATGCTTTTTCGCTATCGCGCAGGGGTGTGTAAACAAAACTAACACCGGTGGTGCGTGCACCGACCAAGCGCAACAATATGAAAGTGTGTTTGACGGTGGCGATGGAGTCTTTGTCGCGTGATAATTCGATTTTATCACGAAACTTTAAACCCCTTTATGATAACAACAACAAACGTACTAAATCATACGACCGGGCTTTGCGCCATGTGATTCAGTATACCATTGCTCGGCGCCTGAAAATGGCTTATTTGGGCGCATTGCCTTTCTACAGCCCGCGTAAGATTCAAGATGGTGGGCGCGCGCAAGGTGATTTTACCTTGGGTGTGCACCAAATGTGCCATTATTCAGATACATTAAAAGAGGGGGGTAGCGGCGAAGAAATTAAGCGTGTGATTCATGGCCTTTCGCACATGGATTTTTATGGCGCCTTTGATGCGTATCGTGACGTGATTTTGAAGGGATTGCCCTGCAAAAGAAGCCAGAGGTGAAGAAGGCCCTGAACCAACTGCGCCGGAATCGGGTGCGGTGGATTGAAACTTTGAATTATTTAATAAGTTTGCGCCGCCATCTAGAAGGCAAAGCTGAACGCCATACCCCATCGATGCAAATGTGCTTTAATCAGCTGACAAAAGATGCCACTTGGATTCAAAGTTATGCTGCCATTAAAATTGCCGTCCTTCAAACCCGCGGTGTCAAAAAATGCACGGCGGTGTAAGGTTGAATTTGAAACCATGAATCGCATTGCCTCAACCGTGCAAAGCATGGTGGACATTAACCGTGTATGCCCTTTGAATAGCGTGCGGACGGGGGGTGAAACAGCGATGACAGGCACCATCCTGCCCATGCCTTGTTGGCGGGCGCGGTGAAGCAAGAGCGTTTGCACACGCGTCGCTAATATCTATTTCTTAATATTGAATCGCTTTCTATAAGTGTATTAAGGGTGCCCCGTGGCAGCCTTTATGCGCATGCTTTTTGTGGAGAGACCTGGGGGGGCATTCTCTCTTTTTTTTCAGCGTTGATATTTTTCATTTTAAAGACGCTGTGCTGTTTTATGATATAAATAAAATATAATTATAACAATAACTTAGGGTGTGCAGGGTGTGGTTTCTTTTCGGAATTATTGTGGTGAGTGTGGCATCGCTTTGGGGGACACCACACCTTTTAAGAAGTGCGCCGGAGGAGCAGGCTAAACAGCGTGTGTCGACGATAGACCGTATTTCGCGGTTGTTTTTATTGCGGCGTCGGGCTTCTAAGGCACCGGTTACAGAAGCGCCATGGTCGGTGCCGGTGGTGCGGCGAAACCCCCTGTATGGGGTGCATGAAGCTGACCTGGGGGCAGGGCAGCGGCGATTCTCGGCGGATATAGACGACAGGCCTGTAAGCTTTATAGGCGAAGATGATGATATTCGTAGCGATCCGAAAACAATGCATGCTGCGCGTCTTGACGTAGAAGAGGCACCTCTTGATGTGCCCGAAGAAAGGCACCGAGAAGGAAACGAAACCCCTTACGGATTTGGTTCGCTTGAAGATTTGCGCCATGTGGGTGACAGGCCAGCAGACTTAGAGGAAGATCGGGAGGAAGACCTAGAAGAAAGCCAGGAAGAAGAGGAGGTTCTTGGATTTGGAGATTTGCATCCTGCTACAGATGAGGGCGTAGATGCCAGTGCGGCGGGAAAAAGCCCCACACAAGGCACCCTGCAGATAGACTTCCCCAAGCAGAGGGTGTGCAGCAAACAGCGCCGATAGAGGCGCGTGCATCGTTGCCACATCCCCAAAAACAGGGGCGTGCGCGACAATGATGCCCCCTTCAAGGCCGGGGATGAAGAAGAAATTCTTGAGGAAAGTACACGAACCCACCTATGACCACGCTTCATATTCATTCGGGGAATATCGGCCTTTTTTAGATGGCGTGCCGACGGTGCGTCAATTGGTGGGGCTTTTTGTTGAAATGCCCCTGAGCCATTTATCAGATATTGAATGGAAAAACTTTAAACAGATTTTTAAGGGGTTTCGGTTTGATATGTTGTCGGAAATTGTGTTTGCCTTTCAAGGGGCCAATGCGCGGATTTTAAGCTTGCTGTTAGAGGTATTACCAGACCATATTCCCATGAAACGCTTGGCCCTGATTGAAAGCCGGGTGGATGGCCATAATCAGGTGCATTTTGCCGATTTAATGAGCCGTGCACAGGCGCCTTTTCACCTTTCATTTATTTATCGTGGGGGGCGTGTGCCCGAAGTGCTAGGGCTGATGGGCAGCCTTCAGTCTGATACCCAAGAAAAAGTAAAAGCCGTTGAGTGGCGAGATGATCAAACAAACCCCATGGCCTTTCGGCACCTGAGGTCTATGTTGATGTCTTTTAATGAAAGAATGGGAAGTGTCGTGCAGACCAGTTTTTAAACGAGGGTGCAGAGCTGCTGACATCTTCGCTATCATCGTTATGTGCTCTTAGATAAATTATCGACGCTGGTTGCGAGCGTAAACAAACCTTCTTTAAGAGCCTGGAAGTTGTCAAGGGAGTCAGCTCCATCATCAGACTCTGAGTAGTCACTTTCAAGGCTGGTTGTGCTTGACCCGTGCTTTACCCTTGTCGTAGAGATCAAAAGGCCTGCCATGGCTTCTTTTGCTTGCCCTAAGGCTTTTCGTTCAATGCTCTCTTCGTATACTTCTAGTGTCTGTTGAAAGTTTTCCAAGGCTTCTTCCTTGTCTTCATCTGTTTCAAAATCTTCGGGCATAATGGGGGCGCGGAATTGTGCATAAAGTTGTTGTTTGACAAGGGATGCCCAGTATGTCTCGATTTCAGCAAACACTTTTTGTTTTGGGGTTTGTGGGGCAGCAGAGGCATCGTCATAATCATCGTCAGATGCGTCTTCTTCAGGTGTACAAAGGGGAGAGTCTTTGAACTGTGTTGACCACATTTCCCACTTTGCCGTGGCTTCGGTGTGGTGGATAGTTTTGCGTACCCGGGCAGAAGTTGGGCGTTCGGGCCTTTCATTGCCTGTAGCGGCGTGGGCTGTGGCCAGTGTAAGTAGGCAGGCGCCCACGATAGAAAAAAAAAAATAGGTTTATTAAAGAGGGTTCATCTGAGTTACTCCATCAATTTTATTATATGTTTATGTGTGAAGAGGGGCCCAACGCCCTGTTCACTTTGACGCCACCCTAGTTATTTTTTATCACCCAAGCAAGGGCGACCTGCGCATAGGTGGCATTTGTTTGTTATTCATGAAGATTGTTGGTTTTGATGATGCTTAAAACAGGCCCTTTAAAGCGCATCTGTTTTTTTTACAATAAATGGTTTCTGTTACATGGGTGCGGCGGCGGGTTGTGCAGGTAAAGCTCCTGTGCGTAAGAACGTCAGATAGTAGGGGCCATAGGCTATTGTCGTCATAAGTTGGAAGACATCACGCAGGGCTCTTTCGGCAAACGAACGAAAGGCGGGCGAGGTATGTGCTGGCAATATTTGCAGCGTTTGTTCAATCACAGGGGGGTAGCGCCTCGGGCTCTCTATCAAGAGGCGTAGACCATGTGTTTATATGCGACAGTGCTTGGGCTTCAGGATTCGCTTCTTCAAAATTTATGTCGACGAGAAAATGTTGTGAGGAACCATCGCTATCTTCGCCATCGCTATCTTCGCCATTATCGGCTACGTCAAGTTCTTCTTCTTCTTGTGCAGGGGGCGGGGGGCATATCGCCGCCATTCATCCCACTTTGGCCGGGTTCTTCGGGGGCCAGTATTCCTTCCAACGTCCATGGGCATGCCGTCATTTTCTTCCTCCTCTATGCCGAAGACGGCTTTTAGCGCTTCTGTTAAGGCGTTTCTGGCGTGATATTGCTGTTCAAACCATGTGCGGAGTGTATCTTGAAACCAAGTTCTGTAGTTGGCTTCGCTGTTCAAGGTTAATGGACCATGCGCTTGGGTGCAGTCGGTGACTAGATTTTCAAAAAAAGTGGGCAACTGCGTGTTGGTTATTTCAAGGGCAGCTGCTAAAATGCGTTCCATGGCTGTTGCATTCCTGTATGAATCAATATCATTGGCAAAATTGGGACACACTTGTTTTAAGGCTAATGATCGCTGTGTATATGGGAACTGAAGGAGAGATTCGACAAAAAATTGGATGTTTTCAGGCAAGATTGATAAATCGTACCCTTCAGGCACAGCGCCTCCTAATGCCAATGTTTTGATAACAAGGTCTAATTGTTCTCTTCCTAATGCATTTAAGTCGATCTGAAAAGAGACCACGGGCTGATGTTGGGGCACATCGTCTTCTTGTAGCCCCTCATGTGCGTTATTGTCGCGAAGGCTGTGGGCATTCAGAAAAACAGTGCAAGCAACAAGTGCTAAAAAGAAACAGTTACGCATGGATGACTCCTTATTTTGGGTGATTTCAAGTTTTGATCAGCATATAAATATCATGTATCTGAGCCTAGATAAGCTGCAGGGTGAAATAAAAGTAATGAATGTATATATCACGTAATGCGCTGTTTTTCAACAGTTCTTTTTTAGATCGAAGTGGTTACGGATGGGGGTGTAAATGGGCCCGCACGACCAGTGCTTTTGGAATAAAGAAAAGCCTGTAGAGAGTTTGATGGGCGCGTGTGAGGGGCCCTGCCATTGTGGGGAAATCTGCCGCGATGTTGGGGTCGATGATTATATCGTTTGTGGGCTGAAACCACCCTTCAACAATACACGCAGCACTTTCTAAGGGAGATTCATACAAAGGATCGGCCCCTATGGCGCGGGCCTGGGCATTAATTTTTGTAAGCAACCCTTGCACCTGTGTACATCCCACCGTGGCCAGCACCGTTTGTGCGTGGGAGAGGCGATCTGGGCTGACTTCTGTTGTTTGCATCGAGCAGTAAAGATCAGCCCTAAACAGGTTGCCTGTCTCAACCATAAAACGCTGTGCCTCAGGTACATACCCTGTTAATAGGGTGGCGGGCACTGCGCTAAGGCCTTCAGTAGATAGATCGGGCACAGATTGCTTTGCACGTTGAAGTTGGGGTGTGTGCGCAAAATGTTGCATCAGGGCAATTTGTAAAGGGGGCGTTAAATCAGCAAAGTTCGTAGGGAGGGATGTGTCTGCTTGATACCGTGCCAGAAGGGTGCGCTCTACTGTGCTTAGATACACAATATGTGCGGCGGGCGGCGGGGCAAGCGCATCTATCTCTGTGATAGCAGGAGAATTTTTTTTAAATGAAAATGCAGCGCATACAACGCTTAATGAAAGAAAAAGAGCCGAAAAAAACATGTATACGTATCCAACTTTATAGACTTATTTAGTAATATGTGGAGGCTAGCCACACGTTTTAAAAAAATCAATAAGAATAATTGGCTATTTTCAACTTTTATGCACTTGTTTTAAGCGCAGTCTATTTCTTTTCAGAGGGTTATTACTATGGCCCCGCACTGAATCATAGCCACATCGGCCATAAGGGCAGCCATTTTGGCAAGGGCGGGCACTTCTTGGAACGCACGGAGTATGCCAAGATAGACCCCATCGGCACAGGCACGGCTGAGGTAAAGACCCGTGTGGCCTGTGCTGACGAAGGACATGCTTAGCATGATGATGTATGAAATGTTCATTAAGTGCTTCATGCCTTTTATATGTGTATGAAATCACTGAATTTCAAGGTGAGGACATGAGAGGAGGCGCATAAAAAAGTTTCGGTGGGGGGGCTTGGAAGAGTTTTTATATGGTAACGTTTTTAACTAAATGGATTTACTGATAAATCAATGTTATTGCTTCTTGTACCATCGCGACGAAGGATGCCGAACCAACGCACACGATTTGGCCAAATATTATGAAACTCAAGAATAGAAAGATTATCTGAAGTTTGTGCAGAGTTTGCACCCTGGGTGAGCGTACTTGTACCTGCGTCTTCGCCATCGTATACGTGAACATCTGCCTGATCATCGGCAGAAAAATCCCTGCCTCCACCAGAGTAGGCACTAGAGTTAATGGCGGTTGCTTGGAATGCATTTAGGAATGATACTAAACCGTCTTCAACATGGAAAGCGCCACCTTGTTCGTTGAATGTCCAGCTGACATCATCAATGATGATGGTGCCAAATGGGGCGAGTGCATTAAAAGCGGCACGTAAAACATCATACATTTCAGTTGCATTGCTTGGATCTGTATCAATAAGGATAACGCCGTAAGAGTTACTACCATTTAGTTGTGTTATTAAATCTTCAAGTGTACTTGTGTTTTCTGCTGTAACGCCAGCAGAGAAAAAATCATCTGCTGCAGGATCAGCTATAAGATCTTGGTCTGTTTTTGTATATCCTGCTTCAATTTCATTTGTTTTTCTTCCAATGACAATGCGGCTTAAAAGCGTGTCGGGATCAAGACTTTCTTCATTTTCTTTGCGTACGAGGTTGCTAAGCATTTGAAGAAATTCTGTTTTTGGTGTTTGTGCTGTTGCTGAAGGAGAGGGATCACCAAAGCTGCTTCGTTCAGGAATGCTGACCGTTCCCCCGCGAACGGTTTGTGCAGCACGGGAACGATAGTCATCGATGGCGTGAACTTTGATATCGCCATAATATGCGTTAGGTTCTTCGGACTTTTGATGTAGGAAGTGTGCTATATTCCCTGTCATGATGCCAGATCCACCACCGATTATTAAAACATTTTTTGCTGTATTTTCAGGATTGTTTTCTAGGCGGCTGATGGCTGTTTCAACTAAATTATTGAGGACGTCTCTCTTGTAATCAGAGCTCAATACTGCATCTACAGGAAGGGTTGTCGTATAGCTGCCATCGGCGATTCTAAGTTTATTATAGGGACTAGTTGCAAGGGCACTCAAATACGTATCATCGATAGTAGTTGTACTAGCAGCTGCACTGTAGCCAGGATGAATAAATGCTGCACAGATCATGGCGAAACAAGTAAAAAGCTTATTCATTATTTTATCCCTGTATTATTTTATTAATTCATACTTATAACTATATATTACTTAAATAATAGATTAGCCAATCTATTACTGTCAACAAATACAATATGGATTGTTAAGATATAAGAATATATAACTATTTTTGGGTTAAGATGTGATAATAGGCTTCTTTATTTATGATAACTTTGCTCTCCATAGCAATATATACTATGCACCAGTTATGTGGGTGGAGGGGTTGTGAATAAGAAGAAGCTTAATTTTTCAGGGAATGTTTAACTAATTAAATTATTTGAATAATTTTTATATTTACTTGATAATAAAATAACTGATTAAAATATTAATAATAAATATTGGGAGAGGTTTCATGTATAAGTTTTTATTTTCATGTTTTTTACTTTTTTTGTGCTTTAAAGAAGGTGCTGTTGCAGCAGTAGAAGACCCTGATCCTAATTTATTTAACCTTACCCCCTACACAATTTAATAGTATATTTTCGACGTTGAAACAAATTCCCCTGAGAGCAATGCGCGCATCAGGGGGAATCTGGTGTACAAACCCTGTGCCAGAATATCACGAGCAAGCAGCTTTTTCTCTCAAGCCAAAGCAGATATTGTGAAAACGTTAAAGGATGAGCTGGAAAATGTTCGCTTTCAACAGATTAATGCGTCAACTGATCCTATTGCACCTGAAACATATTTGTTGCCTCATATGGAAATTGGTTCTGGGTTAGGGGCGGCCAGTAAATATTTTATTGAAGACTATTTAACACAGATTGTTACAGGGTTGCGTGGGCCCAACCCAGATGAAGTATTTGTTTTTGGGCATTAGGGGCGGCAGATAATTTCAGGCCCGCGCAGCAGAAACAGTGAATGGGGTGTTGATTCCTGCCCGGGAAGGCCCTGGAGATGCGGTAAGTGGTGGCCGTACTGCACAAGAAACCATTAACCAAGCATTAAAGTAATATGGTGTATTCAGTATTAAGTACGTTGGTAGGTTTAGGGGGTTAATTTAGAAGATCAGCTTAACCCTGTTGATGATGCGTCATCAAACGAAAATAACTGGGGTTGTTAAACCAAGACACAGGGTATTTTAAAAATATTTTTAAAAAGAATTCAACCTCTAATGATGCAAGATGGTGCTGAAAATAATTTTGTGTTGGCTGCTAATACCGACCCGTATTTTGATGCAACCATTTCTTATGCGCAATTTCAAGGAGATGATACTAGGTTTGCTTTGATTACATTGGATATTGACCCAACGGATGCCGATTCATTTTATCTTGCCCTGGTAAATTCATGGAATATGTTGTTCCCTGGTGTTGGGCGTTTATGGGTTGACGATTATAATTAGAGTCACCGTGACCAGCCAACGGTAAAAGCTGTGAAAGAGGGACTGCGGCTTTTCTTCCGCCGGCATGCAGCTGAACTGCACCCCACATGGGCAGGGGCCACGTTTGACTATTATCCCCTGCGGTGACTTATCATTATTCAGACGGTGTGCAAACCGGCTTTGATACCGATATTGAAGCCGGAGGAACAGGATCTGTGGCTGTGGTTGATGGCACAATACCTGTGTTGCGCTTTTATGAGACTCATGGGGCAGCCATTGGAAAGTGGTGTGTTGCCTTGGCAAAATCTGACGAAGATGGTGTTGTGGATACACTAACAGCAAACTTTGACCCAGTACCATAGCAGGGGTTTGAAAATACATCCGAAGGCGTAGCGCCCTTTATTAGCGATTTTTAAAGTAGCATTTTTGTTAAATGCCGAAAAATTTATTGTTACTATTACCAGGGTACATATTGCCGCAACATATTGCATATTTCCGCATATTCCCGCCGACACGTCAATATATGAGAAGGGTTATGAAGAATATCTGAATTGCTATGGCTGTTTCTGAGCAAGATATGGGGCGGGATAAACGAAAGAGCATAATAAAGAAGAATACCTGTTGGGAACAATGCTTCTAGAGGCAAAAATAGGTAAGTAACCAATACCCCACTGGTGGATAGAGCCAACCTAACGACACGCATTCTTAACCGATTGAATGGGCAAAGATTTTCTTCTGGGCAATCGAGACGTGTATGACGCTCAATAAACAATTGTTGTTCTACGCACCTGCTCCTGCTCCCGCTCCCACACCCCTGCTCCTGCTCCTGCTCCCACTCCCACACCTGCTCCTGCACCCGCTCCCGCTCCTCAGCAGTGTTTTGTTGCAAATGGTGTGTAACTGGACGAACATATCTTATATCACTGTTTGCACCTGAAGTTGCAGATTGGGTGGTGAAGACTGTGCTTAAAACAAAGCATGCCGCACAAAATTAGATATCTCATATTATTACTTCTTTTATTTCGATATAGTTTATCTTTTATAACGAAATTGTGGCAAAATTACCAGATCAAAAAGTGGGAGGGATTACTTCATAAAAGCAAAATAGGAACGAGTATATATAGATATTATAATGTAAATTTTACTTTTCCTAAGATAGTTAAAATGCAATGAAATAAAATGATCTAGTGCTGCGCATTTCTTTGATAATTAAATGGTTTATTCAGATCATTCATCATCATTGCATGGTTGTGATTATGTCGACTTTTTGCGTTGAAAAGCCTGTTTAATTTGTTGGGTGTTGGGTTCTTCATTTGCTGTTGCATGAGAAACGTGTAATACGCAAAAAAAGCAAAAATTGTGATATTTTTCATTGTGATTTCTTTCTTAAATTACCTATGTGATATATAGGAATTTTTCAAAATCAAGAAAATTAGAAATATTATGGTAAAAGGGTTAAACTATTAAGAATTTTACAGATAATTATATTAACAATATAGAGAGTTTTTAGAATTAATTAAAACAACACATGTATAAGTTTAATAGAATTAAATATAAGATCTTTTAATGATTCATTAATAAAAGTTAAAATTTCCTAATTTACCTTAAGGCGCTCTACTGCTAACTCTTAGCTGTTTTTTTGTATACTTTTAAAACATTAATGTCTTTGACTCATGCAGTGAACGTGGTCTAAGTTGATCTGAAAATAGAAACATTTATCCCCTTTCAAGTGAGTTAGTTACTTACTTACTTACTTACTTTTCTTTTGGCGTAAGAACGTTGGCGTATCAAGATCGTCATCTTCGTCATCGGTGGCGAGGGGATCTTGATCGCTAGATTCTGTTTTTGTAAACAGATCTTCATCATGCGTTGCTTTTGCTTTTTTCAGGCCAATTTTTTTCCCAGAATGATTTTTTCTTTTGCTTTCACTGTTGTGGTAGCTACGGCTTCACTCAAGAACAGCCCCTTCTTCAGCCATCGCTTCATCATCAAGGGTGAGGGGTTTTGATCGTTATCAATAGGTTCTTCAAAATCAAGCTGTGTTTGGGGCAGCGCATCGAGTTCTTTTTCAATCTCACGATTCAGACGGCTGGTAAGTGGCCCTTCGCCTTCGATGCCTGTGGCGACCACAGACACACGAATTTTGCCATCAAGGCGTTCGTCAAAGGTAGACCCAAAATGATGTTTGCGTTTTTATCGACTTGTTCGCGGACATAGTTGGCGGCTTCATCAACTTCGAAAAGTGTCATATCCATGCCGCCTGTGATGTTGATGAGGACACCGTTCGCGCCTTTTAAAGACACTTCGTCAAGCAAGGGGTTGGCGACGGCTGCCTCGGCTGCGGCTACGGCGCGGTTTTCGCCCTCAGCTTCACCTGTACCCATCATGGCTTTGCCCATTTCACTCATCACTGTGCGCACATCGGCAAAGTCAAGGTTGACTAATCCTGGCATGATCATCAGATCGGTCACGCCGCGAACACCTGAATAAAGCACGTTGTCGGCCATATTGAAGGCTTCGGCAAACGTGGTTTTGGTGTCGGCCAAGCGGAACAGGTTTTGCTGGGAATAATGATCAGAGTATCGACATGTTTTTGTAGTTCTTTCACGCCCGCATCTGCCGTGCGCATGCGGTGGCCGCCTCAAAAACGAAGGGCTTTGTGACCACACCACCGTCAAAATACCGGCATTGCGGGCGGCCTTTTGCAATCACAGGGGCAGCCCCTGTACCCGTGCCACCACCCATACCGGCGGTGATGAACACCATGTGGGCGCCTTTGATGCGCGCTTCGATTTCGCCCAGTGTTTCTTCGGCTGAGGCGCACCCAATATCGGGTTTTGAACCAGCACCCAACCCTTGGGTGAGTTCATATCCTAACTGAATTTTCGTGCCTGCCTTTGATTCGCGAAGGCCTGGGCATCGGTGTTGGCCACTATAAATTCAACCCCTTCAAGGTTTGATTGAATCATGTTGTTGACCGCATTGCCACCGGCGCCACCAACGCCAACAACCACAATCTTTGGTTTTAAGTTTTCAAAGTTTTCAGACATTTCATTTTTCCTTTTTATATGTTCCCTTATATTTTTAGGGTTTAAAATTTTCTTTCACCCAGTCGAACAGGGCACCCCACCCTTTTTGTGGCGATTGGCATGTCGTTCGCGCCACCAATCTTGATAGGCAAACTCGAGGAGGCTGGCGGCTGTTGTCAGTGATGGGTTTTTCAGGTCTTCCCTGGGCCCATAAGGCGCAGTGGCATTCCCAATCGTACTTGGCGCCCCAACACTTGCCCGGCCACAATTTTAATGCTGGGCAGCAAACTGCCCCCCCCTGTGAGCACAATACGCCTTCCTGATATTTTATACATGTTCGAGGCCTCGAGTCTAGCCTTCACGATCTTAAAAATCTCTTCGACGCGGGGTTTGATGATTTGGGTTAAAACCCGTTTTTTCAATGGCCTATGTTGTGCGTCTTTGATGTTCAGGAGAACCTTGTCATCGTCGCCTGTTTCAAGGGCGCTGCCATGTAAAATTTTAAGACGTTCGGCTTCTTGCAGGGGGATTTGCAGGCCGTGGGCGATATCGCTGGTGATGTGTAACCCGCCAAGGGGGATGGAAAGCGTGTGAATCACATTGCCTTCATAAAAGTTTGCAATTTCGATGGTGTCGACGCCCATGTCAATCAGGGTAACGCCCCGTTCCATTTCATCTTCAGTAAGGGCGGCATAGCCCGACGCCACACCTGACACAATGACCGAGCTGGTGTTGAGATGACAGCGATGCACCGCATGCAGCACATTTTTAAGGGCCTGTTTATCGGCGGTGATCACATGAATTTTGGTGGTGAGGGTGCGGCCCATCATGCCGCGTGGGTCTTTAATGCCTTTGGTGGTGTCGAGGGTGTGTTGCAAGGGGAAGGCGTGCATCACATCGAAGGGGCTTTTCGCATCAACCCGGCTGGCCCGCAGCACAAGGTTATTGATATCATCTTCGGTGACAACCTGTTGGGGCAGTTTTGAACTGAGCGCCACCAGTTCAGACATCAGGTGTTTGCCTGAAACGTTAATCACCACATGATCGATGGTGAGGCCGGCCTTTTTCTCAGCCATATGAACAGCATTTAGAATGGATGTTTCGGTTTTTTCAAGGTGGGTGACAAACCCTTTTTTTACCCCTCGAGAGGCATACTGGCCCGCACCCAGCACCGTAAATTTTTGTTGGGTGGTGTTATAGTCGGCAATCAGGCAGGTGACCTTGGTGGTGCCGATATCGATGGCGGTGAAAACCTTTTTCATTGAATCACCATCCGTTTGGGAAGGCGTAAATCAACCACCTTTTTCGCGCGCTTTAAAAGGCCCTGACGGTTTTCTAATGTCATCAGGGTTTTAAGGGCTTGGGGATAGCCCGATTCAGGCAACTTAATAGTGACACCATTTTTGAGATGCAGATCCCACCGGCGTTCGCCCACCCACTGGGCGCTTTTAATTTCATCTTTAAGAGTAGGGGTTTTTTCCAGGCTTTGAATTAATTTATTGGCATGGCGGGGGGCCCCATAACCTAAAATCAAAGGATAGGCCATGAAGGGTTGGATATGATCGGTGATAATGGTGCCGTCGCTGTCGATTAAAGCTACCCGCTTTCGGTGCTGCCACAGAGCCACGGGTGTGCGTTCTTCAAGCACAACTTCAATGGTGTGGGGCCATTCGCGGTGCAAGGATAAATGTTTTACCCAAGGATGGTGTGATAAAGATTGAAACGCTTTTTGCATATCGAAGGAAGTGAGCGGCGCGCCCGGTTTAATGTTAAGGGTGTGCATGACTTCTGATTGGGACAGATGCCGCCGCCCTTTGATTTTAATTTTCTTTACCTGAAGGCCTGCATTGACTTGAAGCTGCACAAAAGCATCAAGTGCTTGTTGGTGCTTGCGACTGAGAAGGCCTGTGTGCCAAAACCAGAGAAAAAAAAACAAAACACCCTAAAAGACCGAAAAGGGAAAGTTTTAAAATAAGACGCCATCGGGGGACGGAGGAGCGCCGCCGATCGGGTGATCCTCGATTTATCGCGGCAAAGCGCGGCATAGCCCCTCCTCGATTAGGAGATAAATACTTTCATCGTATGAGATGCCTGCATAGGCAGCGATTTCGGGCACAATGGATAAAGGCGTATAGCCTGGAAGCGTGTTGATTTCAAGAAAAGCCAGCCGCCCGGTGTCAGGATCATAGCGAATATCGCAGCGTGTGGCACCAGAACAGCCAAGGGCCTGATGCACTTTTAATGTGTCTTCCATCACTTTCTCATACACAGCATCGGGGATGCGGGCCGGCATATAGTGCGTTGTTGCATCGTCCGTGTATTTGTTGCTGTAATCATAAAACCCCGACTTTGGTTCAAGTTCAAGAATGCCAAGCGCCTTATTATTTAAGACGGCACAGGAAAGTTCTTTCCCGGGGATATATTCTTCAACCATGACATCATCACCAAAAGACCAATTCACTTGGTCTTCAAGAGGAGTTTGATTGTCTTGAATTATATATACGCCAACACTTGATCCTTCATCTAGGGGTTTTATGACATAGGGGGTATGCATGGGATGCTTGCGGCAAATATCTGCCCATTTACGGAGGGTGCTTTTTGGGGTGGGGACGCCAATGGATTGCATGAATTTAAGGGTCATCACCTTATTCATGCCAATGGCGGAAGCTGTCATCTCTGAGTGGGTGTAGCGCACCTGTAAAATATCAAGAAGGCCTTGAAGGCGGCCGTCTTCAACACCGTGCCCATGGAGGGCGCCCAAAAACACAATATCGGGCTTGGGAGTAAGAAAATCGACAAGTTTTTTAATATCGCGACTGAGATCAAGAGAGGTGACTTGATAGCCAAGGCGGATCATAGATTCAAGAATTTTCTTTCCTGACATAAGTGATACGTTGCGCTCGCTATTCCAGCCACCCACCAGTAGAGCGACTTTTGTTTTGCGGGGATCGTGCCCATTTTTAGGGGGGGTGAAGTGTGTGGGTGTTGTCATGCGGGTACTCCTAAACGTTCGACTTCCCATTCAAGGGTGATGCCACTGTGGGCTTTAACTTTATCACGCACGCGTTCGCCTAATGTTTC
Source organism: Holosporaceae bacterium (assembly GCA_022646525.1). Lineage (GTDB taxonomy): Bacteria > Pseudomonadota > Alphaproteobacteria > UBA7879 > UBA5542 > UBA5542. The sequence goes on from CP060261.1 coordinate 705,082, forward strand.
AAGGTCGGTGGCGGTGGCGGCCCCTTGGTTGATCATAAAGTTGCAGTGCTTTTCTGACATTTGGGCTTGGCCGACGCGAAGCCCCCGGCACCCAGCTGCATCGATAAGTTCCCATGCTTTTTTAGGGAGTGGGTTTTTAAAGGTGCTGCCGCCGGTGCCTTTTTGAATGGGTTGGCTTTCGGCCCTCTTTTTCATGTTTTCTTGAAGACGGCCATGAATCACATCGGGGTGATCGGGTGTGCCGCGGAAGGTGGCCTCTGTCACAATAAAGCCTTTGGGCAGGCTGCTGGTGCGATGAGAAAAAGTAAGATCTTCCCGCAAATAAGTGATGGCTTCACCCGCAGGTGTCAGCCCTTTGCAGCTGATCAGATGGTCTTTCACTTCTTGGCCGTATGCGCCTGCATTCATTTTTATCGCTCCCCCGATGGTGCCTGGGATACCGATCAAATATTCAAACCCTGAGAGCCCCTGTTCGGCCGCAAATAATGTTGCGTTTCGATCGAGCACAGCACCCCCCAAAGTGATCTTTCCCTTTGACACTTCTATATTATTAAACCCTTTCCCGAGTTTAATGACAACCCCAGGGATGCCGCCATCGCGAATCAGTACATTTGAGCCTACGCCCAAAATGGTGCGGGGAATGTCGGCTGGGCAGTGACTGAGGAAGTGGGCCAGATCTTCCGCATCGGCTGGTTTAAATAAAACATCGGCTGACCCACCGGCTTGAAGCCATATTTGGGGGCCCAAAGGAACGTTTTTGTGAAGCTTGCCCCGGGTGGGGGGAAGGCGGTCGAGGGGGGGTTCATCCATAGGCTTAACCCATTGATTTAAGTTGTTCGGGCAGGGCATAGGCCCATTCACTGATGGTGCCTGCACCCATGCATGTGATCAGATCGCCTTTATGCGCCAGTTTTTTTACAAGCGCGGGCAGATCTTTTTCAGAGCTTAGCACATGAATTTCCCCTTTAAAGTGTGTTTTGGCTGCATCGGCCAGGGTGTTACTGTCATAGCCTTTCAGGGGAGATTCGCCGGCCTCGTAAACGGGGGCAAGAATAAGTGTATCGGCCCCTTCAAAACATTTTGAAAATTCACTGAAAAGATTTTTCAGGCGGCTGTATTTATGGGGCTGTACCACGGCAATGATTTTATTTTTTGTCATCAAGCGTGCGGCTTTTAAAACAGCGGCAATTTCGGTGGGGTGATGGGCGTAATCATCGATGACGGTGATACCATCTGTTGTGCCGGTTGTGACAAACCGACGCTTCACACCTGCAAATTCTCTCAAACTTTTCTTAATAATATTTTCAGATAGGTTTAGTTTAAGCCCCACCACCACCACGGTGAGGGCATTTAGCATATTGTGTTCGCCCAACAGGGGAATCTCGACATCTTTTAGTTTTTGTTTGTCGAAGGTGACATCGAATGTCATGCCTTTTTCGCTGGCCCGAATGTTGGTGGCCCGACACTGGGCCTTCGGATCGGTGCCATAGGTAATGGTGGGCTTGTGAATTTTGGGCAAAATGGCTTTGACTGTGGGGTGATCAATACACACAATTGAAAAGCCGTAGGCGGGCACCCCGTTTGCAAATTCAACGAAGGCCTGTTTTAAAACGGCAAAGTCGTCGTCATAGTTTTCCATATGCTCGGGCTCGATATTTGAGATTACGGCAATGGTACGGGGAATTTTGATGAACGTTTTATCGGATTCATCTGATTCAACCACCATCCAATTGCCTGTCCCCGCACGGGCATTGGAATTGATGTCGAACAAAATGCCGCCGTTTAAAATAGTGGGGTCGAGGCCGGCCTTTAAGAAGAGGGTCGACATAAGGGATGTCATGGTGGTTTTGCCGTGGGTGCCAGATAGGCAAACCGTTGACTTAAAGCGCATAATTTCAGCCAACATATCGGCCCGTGACATGATGGGAATACCTAATTTACGGGCGAGTTTAATGTCGGGGTCGCTGTCTTTAATGGCGGACGAGCGCACTACTACAGTTGCTTTTTCAAGAAGTTTGGGATCGTGCCCTTTAACTGTTTTAATGCCCAGCTTTTGAAGGCGAATGGTGTTCGCGTTTTCACCTTGGTCACTGCCCTGAACGGTGTGGCCTGCGTGGTGCAGAACTTCGGCAATGCCGCTCATCCCAATGCCGCCGATGCCGACAATGTGGAAAGTACCCAGGGAAAGAGGGGCTGTTTGCATAAATTTTTAGTCCTTATTTCTTAACGCGATGTGTTTTATTGAGCACTGCTTCTACGGCCTCCGTGAGGGCTTTGTCAGCGTCCTCCATTTTTAAATTATGAAGATTTTCTGCTGTTTTTTCAAGGTCTTTGGGGGACTTCAAAATCTCTTCAATTTTCTTGGCCAGGCTTTCTGGTGTGACGTCGGACTGGCGCATATACCAGCTGGCTTTTTTTTCAGAAAGAGTAAGGGCGTTGTGCATTTGATGATCGTCCATGGCGGTGGGCAGGGGAATCAGAAGGGCTGGGCGGCCCACAGCCGTAAGCTCGGTTACGGTGGATGCCCCGGCGCGGGAAATCACCAAGTGTGCCTTTTTATATTCAGCTGCCATATCTTTGAAAAAGGGCGCTAAATTTACTTTAAGGCCTGCTTTTTTATAGCATTCTTGTGCTTTTTTTATATGTTCAGGGCGACATTGTTGTGTGATTTGAAGGCGCTTTTGCAGCTCTTTCGGTAGTTTGATAATTGCCTTCGTGAGGGTGGTGCTGAAAATGCGCGCACCCTGACTGCCCCCAACGGCAAACAAATGAATGGTTTTGTGGGGCGGCTTATAGGGGCTTTTTTTCCAAACCTGTTTAATGGTATCGCGAATGGGGTTGCCCGTTTGCACAATTTTTTTGCGATCTTTTTCGCGAAGGCCCTTCGTGAAACGAAAAATAGTTGTAATGCTTTGTGCCCACGGCGCTAGCCAACGTGTGACCCGGCCTGCATAAGCATTTTGTTCGTGTAACATGTAGGGAATGCCTAAAATGAGGGCAGCAAACAAAGGAGGAAAGCTGGGATAACCGCCAAACCCAATTACAAGGGACGGGCGACTGAGCATAAACTTCCACGTGACATAGGTGATTTCAATCAGGGTGCGTGTGGCAATGGCAATTTTGCCCATAATGCCAGGACGATAGCGCGGCAAATCAAGAATAAACATGTGCGTGTTTTTGGGCTTTTCATGGAAAGCCTGGCCGCGTTTATCGGTGATGTACAGTACGTTATGGTTTTGGCGCGTTAAAATTTCGCATAAAGACTGGGCCGGAAAAATATGGCCCCCCGTACCGCCGCCAACAACAGCGACATAAGGGTTTTTAATGGTGATCTTGTTATAGATTTTTGTCATCTAACCGTCGTTTCGTAAAGCTGAGAACCATGCCCATACCAAAAGCTGTTGCTATGATAGACGACCCCCCGTAGCTGAGGAAGGGTAAGGTCATCCCCTTTGTGGGGATGAGGTGAAGGGCCGAGCCCATATTCACCATGGCTTGCAAAGCAAATTGTACGGCAATGCCGCTAATAGCCAAGCGCAAGAAGAAATTATTTTCTTTTCGTGCCAGCCACAAAGCGCGCCCCGTAATGAATAGGAATAAAAATAAGATAAAAACGCAAAAAAAGAAACCAAATTCTTCACCGGCTACAGAAAAAACAAAGTCTGCATGGGCATCGGGCAGGTGGCGTTTGACGACGCCTTCGCCGGGCCCCTTGCCAAAAAGCCCGCCCTGACGAAAGGCTTCAAGGGATTGGGTGATTTGATATTGGTCACCTGTTTTGGGGTTTAAAAAACGGTCGATCCGGCTGGCCACATGGGGGAAAATAAAGTATACCGCTGTGCTACCAACCATGCCCAGGCCTGCCATAAGATATACCCAAAAAAGTGAAAGGCCCGCCAAATAGAACTGGAAGAACCAAACACAGCTGATCACAAACACCATGCCAAAGTCGGGCTGAAGAATAATAAGCCCAATCGTCAGCACATACAGCACCACAGAAATATCGGTTGGGGTGGGGCGTCCATCGCCTTCGCGTTGGGCAAAAAGCCAGGCGGCAATCACCGCAAAAACAGGTTTCATGAATTCAGAGGCCTGAAGGGAGAACCCAAAAACATTCAGCCACCTTTTGGCGCCTTTGGCCTCCATGCCCCAAAAGGGGGTGATCGCCAAACATACAAGAATGCCCAAAAATAAAAGCCAACATAAAAAGCGCAACAGCTTAGGGGGCAGAATGGCTGTGCCCACCAAACAAAACAGGGCGGGCACCATAAAGAAAATGTGGCGTTTGACGAAGAAAAAGGAATCAAGATTCAGTTTGTGGGCGACGCCAGGGCTGGCTGAAAAACTGAGAAAAAGGCCGGTGATCACCAGCAACAGAATCGATGTGAATAACCATCGGTCAACCGTCCACCACCAGGTGCTAAGATAGCTGCGATCGGTTCGAGAAAACGAGTGCCCAATCACGCTTTGCGTCTTTTCTTTGTGAGGGTTTCTATGATTTTTTTCACAACCTTTTTAAAGTGATCACCCCGTTCTTCAAAATTTTTGTATTGATCGAAGGATGCGCACGCAGGAGCCAGCAAAATGGTGATGTTTTCTTTTTCAAGAAGGGCATCTTCGGTGGCTTGTTTGAGGGCTTTTTCTAAGCCTTCAAACGTGGCTGTGGGTAGGTGCTTTGAAAATAAAATGTCATAGTTTTTGGCGGCCTCGCCAAAGGCATACACACGTTGAATATGGCCAAAAGAAGTGTGTGCCGGCGTGATATCGAAAGAATCTGTTTTGGGCTTGCCCCCCACCAGCCAGAAAATATTCTTATAGGCCGCGAGCGCATGGGACGCAGCATCAATGGATGTGGCTTTGCTGTCGTTAATATAGGTGATGTTGTGGTGCTGGGCCACGTGTTCTTGACGATGGGGCAGGCCTTCATATGTTTTAAGGCCTTTGATAATGCGTTCAGGCGACAACTGGTGCACGGCCCGGCAGACGGCATAACAGGCTGCAATGTTTTGATAGTTATGGGCCCCCTTCAGATGGGGCAGGGTGGTGACTTTTAAAATTTCTTTCGGCAAGGTGGCCAGATGATCGATTAATATGCCGTTATCAATGTAGACCCCTTTTTGCAGTTGTTTCTGCCCCGAAATGGGAATGGTGTAAGCATCGCTCAGCGACTGATAAATGGCTTCCATCAAGGGGTTGTCGACCCCAATAATTTTGGTGCCGTGGGGTTTTAACAAATCAAAGATATGCAACTTGGCCTGCTGATAGCGGGCCATATCACCGTGTCGTTCAAGATGGTTGGGTGTAATGTTTAAAAAAACACTTGCGGAAAGGGCGGGTGTTGTAATGCGTTCAAGTTGGTAAGACGACAATTCAACAACATATGTGCCTTTGGCATCGAGGTGGGGTAATTCGAACGTAGGTACACCCAAATTGCCCCCCGCGGCTGCCGTGTGGCCTGCATGGTTCAGCACATGGTTGATCAGCGTGGTGGTGGTGGACTTGCCGTTTGAGCCTGTCACACCCACAATGGTGGGGCCTGCCAATGTTTTAAAAAATAAGTCAATATCGCAAATAATGGGAGTGCGATAGCGAGCCGCTAAGTGGGCCACCAAGTGGGGTTTTGGCAGCATGTGCGGAATGCCGGGGCTTAGCACTAAGGCCGTTAAACTTTCCCAATCGAGCTTTTCAGGGTGGATGACGGTGAACCCTGCCTTTTTGGCATGGGTGCGTTGGGCAAGGGTGTCGTCCCACGCAAAGACAGTTGCCCCTTGATGTGTCAATGCTTTAAGGGTTGATAGGCCAGATCTCCCAAGACCTACCACATAATATGTTTTATTCTTAAAGGGCTGTATTTCCATAACTTTATCGTAGTTTTAACGTAGCCAGGCCTAGCAATGCAAGCACAAAAGAGATAATCCAAAAACGCATCACCACTGTCGACTCAGACCACCCTTTTTTTTCAAAGTGGTGGTGGAGGGGTGCCATTAAGAAAATGCGTTTGCCGCCCGTATGTTTGAAGTAGAGCACCTGTAAGATAACCGATAGAGTTTCGATCACAAAGACTCCGCCAATGAGGGCCAGCACAATTTCATGCTTGGTAATCACACTCACGGTGCCCAGGGCGCTTCCAATGGCAAGCGAGCCCATGTCGCCCATGAAAATTTGTGCAGGTGGGGCGTTAAACCACAAAAAACTAAGCCCTGCGCCCACCAGTGCCCCACAAAAAACAGAGAGTTCGCCGCTGCCCGGCACGTAGTGAAGTTGCAAGTGATGGGCAAAAATAGCATTGCCCACAAGGTAGGCAATAATGCCAAAGCACGTGGCTGTGGTGATGATGGGGCCAATGGCCAAGCCATCAAGACCATCGGTGAGATTCACGGCGTTTGAACTGCCCACAATGACGCATAGGGAAAAGGGAATGAAGAGAAACCCAAGGTTGATCAGTACATCTTTGAAAAACGGCACCGCCAGGTGAGACTCAACGGAGGTTGGCAGATAGATGGTGATGAAATAAGTGGCCACAAGCACCACCAACACTTGGCCATAAAACTTTACTTTACTAAGCATCCCTTTGGCATTTTGACGGGTGACTTTGATGTAATCGTCAATACCCCCGAGACATCCTAAGCCCAGACAGGTGAGAAGGGTGATCCACAAAAATGGATTGCTGAGATCGGCCCATAAAAGGGTGCTGATGGTGAGGCTAAGCAAAATAATCAACCCGCCCATGGTGGGGGTGCCCACTTTGGTTTTTAGGTGGCTTTGGGGTCCTTCGGCGCGGATGGGTTGGCCCTTGCCTTGTACCCGGCGCATATAGTGAATAATGCGGGGTCCCAGATAGAGGCCCAGGAAAAAGGCAGTGAGTGTGGCGCCGGCTGAGCGAAAGGTGATGTATTTGAAAACATTGAATATATGGATATCTTGCGCAAGCGAATAGAGAAGATGATAGAGCACGTTATGTCCTTAATTTATCGTTACAGTGTACCCTATTTTGGTGCCGCTGTCAGGGGGTGTGTTGACGCAATTTAGAGATTTAAAAAACCCCCACTAAGGTGGGGGCTAGCTTTTTTAACTATGGCCTATCTACTTTGTGTTACTGACCACAGCCATTTTAGGCCTGTTAGCATGAGAGGGTGATCGACAACAGAGCGGTAGAACGGTGTAGAGTTTAGCCGGGGGGTTTTCTTGACTTATGACGCTATTAAGATTTCGAATATCTAAAGTGGCATACGGGTTTTTGATCAGCTGAAGAATACGTTGGAGAACTCGGTTGGGTTTCAACCGACCACTTTCGATATCGCGTTTAAGGGTTTGACAGATCCGTGGGAAATGTTCTGCGAGATAATTAGAAGAATGCTTTGATAATTCTTGTAAAACACACCTAATATTATGGCCTGATGACATATATCTTGGAATGAAGTTGCGGGCTAGATCTACAACTTTGGAACGTCTTGCGCGTGGTATTTTCCTTACCGCATCAATAATAATTGCTTTGTAATAGGCACTCATTTTGTTGGTTATGAGTGGACTTGCATCCTTTAAAACATCGGCACGTTTTTCGCGGGGTATTTTCCTTACCGCATCAATAATAATTGCTATTTCATGTCCATTCTCCTTTGGAGGATTGGCATGATGTCTTGCGGGGGGCATTTGCCTTACCGTATCAATAATAGATGCTTCATAATAGACACTCATGGTGTCTCTTATGAAATCGAGAGCCTGCTTTAAAGCATCATTACGTCTTGCGCGGGGTATTTCACATATCGCATTAATAATAGATGCTATTTGATATTCACTCATATTGTCGCGTATAAAGGGGTGGGCATGCTTTACAACATCGGAACGTTCTTCGGGGAATATTCTCATTATCGCATTAATAATAGATGCTATTTGATATCCATTCATATTGTCGCGTATAAAGGGTGGGCATGCTTTACAACATCGGAACGTTCTTCGCGGGGTATTTCACATATCGCATCAATAATAGATGCTATTTGATATCCATTCATATTGTCGCGTATAAAGGGGTGGGCATGCTTTACAACATCAGCACGTCCTTCGCGGGTATTTCCCTTGCCGCATCAATAATAGATGCTATTTCTTTGCTATTCATGGTGTTGTGTATAAAGGGGCGGGCATGCTTTACAACATCGGAACGTTCTGCGTGGGGTATTTCACATATCGCATCAATAATAGATGCTATTTGATATCCATTCATATTGTCGCGTATAAAGGGGGCGGGCATGCTCTAAAACATTTTGGGTGTATGGGTGGGTTGGGTATATTTGCCTTACCGCATTAATAATACGTGTTATTTCTTTGCCACTCATGGTGTTGGGTATGAAGTGGAAGGCCCAACTTACAACATCGTTACGTATGTCGTGGGGTATTTCACATATCGCATTAATAATAGATGCTATTTGATATCCACTCATATTGTCGCGCATAAAGAGGCGGGCCTGCGCTAAAACATATTTGGGTGTATTGGTATATTTGCCTTTACCGCATTAATAATAGATGCTATTTCTTTGCCACTCATGGTGTCTCTTATGAAGGGCGGGCCTGCTCTATAACATAGGCACGTTTTTCGGGGGTATGTCCCCATATTGCCCTAATAATAGATGCTATTTCTTCGTTACCCGTGGTGTTGATGAAGGCGCTGGCATGCTCTAAAACACTGTCATATCCTATGAATATTTGTCCTATTGTTTATAATAATAGATGCTATTTGATATCCACCATATTGTCGCGTATAAAGGGAGGGCCAGCTCTATAACATCGGCATTACGTATTTCGCGGCGGTAGTCTGGGTAATATTCTTGCCTTACCGCATTAATAATAGATGCTATTTCTTCGCCACTCATGGTGTCTCTTATGAAGGGGCGGGCCCGCTCTAAAACATCGGCACCATGTGGTATTCCGTGGAGTATTCCCTTACCGCATTAATAATAGATGCTATTTCTTTTGCCACTCATGGTGTTGGTTATGAAGACGAGAGCATAATCTAAAACATTTTGGGTGCATTTAGGATTTGCTAATGCATTCATAACAAGTACTTTGTCAGAGTCACTCATGTCTGCTCTTGCGAAGAGACAGGCTTTATACATATTCCGGGGTGCATTTCACATATCGCATTAATAATAGATGCTATTTCTTTGCCACTCATGGTGTTGGTTATGAAGACGAGAGCATAATCTAAAACATTTTGGGTGCATTTAGGATTTGCTAATGCATTCATAACAAGTACTTTGTCAGAGTCACTCATGTCTGCTCTTGCGAAGAGACAGGCTTTTATACATATTCCGGGTGCATTTTCCTTACCGCTTTAATAATAGATGCTATTTCTTCGCCACTCATATTGTTGTGTGTATGAAGGGGTGGCGGGAATAGACAAGTTCATGGGTGGACTTAAGCCTCGTTATCTCATTAACAATGGCTTCTATTCCTTCTCTACTCATATTGTTGTGTATGAAGGGTAGGCATAATATAAGTAATCAGGAAGCTTGGTGATTGTAAGATTTGGATTTGTTGTTAACGCATTAATAATATATGCGATTGTATCGCCATCCGTGGCGGGTTTTTGAAGAAGCCGTAGAGATATCCTAAAGTATCAAGCTGTCTTTTCGTAGAGTATTCGCCCTATTGCCTTAATAATAAGGGCTTTTTCCTTCGCCACTCATGGTGGTGTTTCTTATGAAGTCGAGAACATGCTCTATAACATCGGCACGTTCTGCGCGGGTATTTCCTTACCGCATTAATAATAGATGCTATTTCATATCCATCCATAATGATGTCGGTTGTGAGACTAGAGACATGATTCAAAACATCGGCACGTTCTGCGTGGGGTATTTCCTTACCGCATTAATAATACGTGTTATTTCATATCCATCCATAATGATGTCGGTTGTGAGACTAGAGACATGATTCAAAACATCGGCACGTTCTGCGTGGGGTATTTCCACCGCATTAATAATAGATGTTATTTCTTCGACAATCATATTGTTGTGTATGAAGGGGCAGGCCTGCCTTAAAACATCGGCACGTTCTGCGTGGGTATTTCCCTTACCGCATTAATAATACGTGTTATTTCATATCCATCCATAATGATGTCGGTTGTGAGACTAGAGACATGATTCAAAACATCGGCACGTATGCCGCAGGGTATGTCCTTACCGCATTAATAATAGATGTTATTTCTTCGACAATCATATTGTTGTGTATGAAGGGGCAGGCCTGCTCTAAAACATCGGCACATTCTTCGGTGGTGGGTATTTTCATTATCGCATTAATAATATGTGCTATTTCTTCGCCACTCATGGTGCTGATTTGGGAAAGGTTGAAGACATAATATACAGAAAATTGGTAGGTATTTTTTGCTATTGCTTCAATAATATGTGCTATTTCTTCGCCACTCATGGTGTTGATTTGGGGAAGATTGCGGACATAATGTACAACATCGTTACATCTTGAGATGAGGGGTATTTTCCCTAGTGCATTAATAATACGTGCTATTTCATATCTACCATCCATAATGATGTCGGTTGTGAGACTAGAGACATGATTCAAAACATCGGCACGTATGCCGCAGGGTATGTCCTTACCGTATCAAGAATACGTGTTATTTCATATCCATCCATAATGATGTCGGTTGTGAGCCTGGAGACATGATTCAAAACATCACCACAGCTTTCATGGAGTATTCCCTTACCGCATTAATAATAGATGCTATTTCTTTGTCACTCATATTGCCGCGCATAAAGGGGCGGGCCTGCCTTAAAACATCGGCACGTTCTGCGTGGGGTATTTCCTTTTACCGCATTAATAATAGATGACATTTTTTGTCATTCATAATGATGTTTGTTGTGAACCCGGAGACATAATTTAAAACATCGTTACGTATGTCGTGGGGTATTTCCCTTACCGTATTAATAATAGACGTTATTTCTTTGTCACTCATATTGCCGCGCATAAAGGGCGGGCCTGCTCTAAAACATCGGCACGTTCTTCGGTGGATATTTTCATTATCGCATCAATAATAGATAATCTTTATGGTAATCCATAGGGAGGTCGGAGACCTGCTTTACAATACCGTAATAATTTATGTGGGGTTGGTTAGAACATGCTGCGTTATTTTATCAATCATTAATAGATTCAGAGGGGTTTTTGTGAAGGCGGCGCGGGCATTGGCAAGTGCTTCGTTGATTGTTGTATAAACTGCTTTTTTACTCTGTTGGTGCTTGGGCCTTCTTCCGCCGCTGCAAAAGTTAGTTGGCCTGTTAGCAGTATTGAGGCAAGAAGTGTGTATCGAAATATTAGTTTCATTTTTTGTTTCGTAAGAATTAACCTGTGCCATATATAGGCATGAAAAAAAATGAATTTCAAGGAAAAGATAGCTTTTTCAGTTAACTGTGGCCTATCTACTTTGTGTTACTAACCACAGCCATTTTAGGCCTGTTAGCATGAGGGGTGATCGACAACAGAGCGGTAGAGTTGGTAGACCAGTGAGGGGGCTTCTTGACTGGAAATATTGTTAGGTTGTATGTGTGGTATTTTCCATATTGCTTCAATAATAAGCTCTATTGTTTCGCCATTCATGGTGTTGATTTGGGGAAGATTGCGGACATGATAATATACAATATTGCCACAGCTTGAGATGTGGGGGGTATTTTCCCTAGTGCATTAATAATATGTGCTATTTCTTCGCCACTCATGGTGCTGATTTGGGGAAGGTTGAAGACATAATATACAGAAAATTGGTAGGGTATTTTTGCTATTGCTTCAATAATAAGTGCTATTTCTTTTCCACTCATGGTGTTGATTTGGGGAAGATTGCGGACATAATATACAGCAGTGTTACAGCTTGAGATGAGGGTATTTTCCCTAGTGCTTCAATAATAAGGGCTATTTCTTCGCCACTCATGGTGTTGATTTGGGGAAGATTGCGGACATGATATACAACATTGCTACAGCTTGAGATGTGGGTATTTTCGCTATTGCTTCAATAATACGTGCTATTTTTTTCCACTCATGGTGTTGATTTGGGGAAATCTGTGGAAATGATATAAAACATTGTTACGTTCCATGAAGTGTGTATTTTCTATCGCATTGATAATGTCTTTCATCTCTTTGCCATTTATGGTGCTGATTTGGGGAAGGTTGATGAAAAAATAAAACCATGTTAGGTATGCAGAGTACTTCCATTGACGCATCAATAATTTCTTTCACACGATCAGTAATTCTAGTTTTTCTTTTCTACTTGTATTGTCAGGAAGCAATCTTATTAGATTTTCGAGGATAGTTAAGCGGCGGCGTTCTTCTTCTATTAGGTATGCCTCAATTCCTTCCACACGATTAATAGTTCTGCGTTTTGGATTGCTATTTATGTTAGGTGGTGGATTTTCGGGGACATTATGGCGGAGCCTTTCTGCGAGCCTTTCTTCTTCTGCCGCTGCAAAAGTTAGTTGGCCTGTTAGCAGTATTGAGGCAAGAAGTGTGTATCGAAATATTAGTTTCATTTTTGTTTCTGTAAGAATTAACCTGTGCCATATATAGGCATGAAAAAAATGAATTTCAAGTAAGGTTGTTGGAAGGAAGGGCGCAAAAAAGCCCCTGAGGGTGGGGCTTTTTTAAGGCATGTAAAAAGGATGGACTTTATTCTATCCCACATCACCAGCAGCGACATCGGCCACGGGGTGGCCATTTTATGCAAGAATAGGCATTTTCTTGGAAGGTGCGCAAGTAGAGGCAAAGGTGCACCCCCATCGGCATAGGCTCGATAATGGTGTATATACATCAAGAGTTCAGTATTTTGCCTTCATAGCCCACATGGCTTCGCATGACAGAAAAGAGGGTTGATATGAATGGTGGTTTTTTTGCTGGCCTTAGCTGAACAATCTAAGTCTGAAGAGTAAAAAATAGAATATTATTTTACGACATTGCTTGTAATTAAACAGAAATGGCGCTGATATATTTTGTTGGAACATGTAATTATAAGCATGTTTGTTGCGCATTAAAAAAAAAGCACTGCTTTTTAAAAATATACATTGAAATAAAGTTTTCATTTTTTCTTATAGAATATTCCGCCATTATCAGTGTTTTTGTACTTTTATATTGCCCTAGATTTTTATTGGTTTTTTTTTTGCTTTTCATATTGTTCAGCCAGTTCAATAACTAGGGAAAATGAGTCGGAAGCCAAAAGAGTGTTTTCTTCTAGTTTTTTCTAAATTCTTCACTTGCCCAATCTATGAAATCAGAAAGCATAGAGCAGGATATTTTGCCTCAGGTTACCATAGTAGACCCCCAATGTGGTTTCCAGGCGCGGACAAACGCTCTAATAGAAACCCAATTAAGAGAGTCCTCCGTAGCAGGATCATATCCTCCTGTTAAGCGTACAATATCAGGCCAAGTAAGAAGTTTCTTAGAATGTAATACTGGTAGTAAATCAGTTCTCTCTTCTTGATTACGAAATTTTTTATTAAGGTACTTAGAAATAGGCACAGAGTATTTGGCTAAACCTTTCTTTTTAAGGAAAGAATATAATAATTCTGGGCAAATTATTTTTAAGCTCTTTCAAAACACCAACATTGTCTATTTCTTTTTTTTCTGATGCATAAAAATAGAGCGCAGCTTCCGTTAAAATTGCCTTTCGCCGATTTCAGCGTGAGAGATCAACTCAACAATTTGTACTTTGTTTTTAAAGACATACGGTCGTTTAAAAGACGTTGTATGCATTCTTCTGTACTCTTTTTCTATCTTGATCGGAAACATGTGCAAGGGCCTTTAGTATCCTTGCCCCTTCATTATTGGGGCCGTCGCTTATGGTTAAAGCAAATTCTAGGCAAGGGCGTTGCTGATTTTTAGAAAGTTGATTTAGTGAATTTAAAACACTGGCCTGATTGTTGAGAGATATGTCTGATGTTAAAAGGAAAGGTTCAGCCAGTTTTTTATCGCTTCCCTTTTTTAGATGGAATTCCTTTCAGGGCTTTTTTCCACCGCATTAAGTGGTGGAGTTTCTCTTCAACATCATGTCCGGCTGAGATGCACACGTTGTTTAACGCGCATGCTAAGGCGATAGCTAATAAAACTGTTTCGTAAATTTACTCATAATATTGGCCATATACTGTTGCTCATTCAACGTGAAGTTCTATACCAAAGAGTAAGAAAAAAATCAATACAATATAATCAGACTGTATAAATATAAAAATCCTTTAGGTTTGTTATTGTCATAGAACGACATTATTCTTTGAACGATTTTGGGTGCTGTTTTTTTTATGGCCTGTTTATGAAATAGAGCATTAACAACCTGTCTAAGTTTTAAGGAATTGGAGCCTTTAATCAAGAGCCCATCATTGGGTTGTAGTTGTTTTTCAAGGGTTTTTTTGTAGAGTTTCAAGGTCGGCAACATGGGTGACGGGCACTTGATCTTCGATTGCCGTCTTTAAGTGCTGCATCATGTCACCATACGTATACACATGGGTGGGCTTTACATTTAAAACGGCATCTTTTAAATCGGCATGGTATTTGGGTGCGTCGGGGCCCAGTTCGCCCATTTGGCCTAACACAAGATATTTCTTTCCTTGAATGGGGCGGTGGGCAAACGCATCAAGGGCAGCTTTCATCGAGCCCGGGTTTGCATTATAACTTTCATCCATGAGTAGCACATTATTGCGTACAAAATGGGCTTGGCCCCGGCCCGAGGCCCCTTGAAATTGCCCTAGGCTTTGCGCTGCTTTTTTCACATCGAGACCAGCAGCGTGAATGGCCGCTAAGACAGCAACGCTATTGACGGCAAAGTGGATGCCTGTCACACCCAAAGAATAGGTATAATGATGCCCATTGATGGCTGCCACAACATTCATGCCTGTTTCGGTATAGCTTGTATCAATCAGCCGGCAGCTGGCTAATTTAGAGGTGCCGAACAACAAAATATGGTGAATGTTGGGGTTTTGGTTGGCATGATCAACCATAATTTGCCGCTCGGCCGTGTCGGCTGGAATGATGGCTGTGCCTCCTTCAACAACGCCTGCAAAAATAGACCCTTTTTCGTGGGCAATTTTTTCAACACTGCCCAGCTTTTCAACATGGGCGGGGTTGATGGTGGTGATCAAGGCAATATGAGGGCACCCCATTTGGGTGAGGTTTAGAATTTCCCCCGGCGCATTCATACCCATTTCAAGCACAAGGGCCTTGTCACTTTCGGCGGCCCCACTTAGGGTGAGGGGCAAGCCCCAACGCGAGTTAAAGCTGGCAGGTGTGGCGTGTGTGGTGCACTGATTTTCAAGGGCAAGGCGCAGCATTTCTTTGACGGTGGTTTTGCCTGAACTGCCGGTGATAGCAAAAACTTTGGCCGTTGTACTGTGTCGCACATGATGGGCTGTGGCCTTTAAAGCATGTTCGACAGATTTCACATGAAGCAAAGGCGCGTCTTTGGGAAGATGAGGGGGGATTCTTTCCACAAGGGCTGCAACAGCCCCTTTTTCAAGGGCTTCAGCCACATAGTTGTGACCATCAACAGTTTCCCCTTTAATGGCAACATATAGTTGGCCTGGTTCAACTTTCCGGCTGTCATGAGTGAAGGTGGTGGCTACCCAGTTGGGGTTTCCTTTAAGCTGTCCTTCTGTGATGTGTGCAAGGAGGGGGGCTGTCCACTTATTTTTTCATGTGCTACCTTTTGTTTTAGGGCCTTCAGAATAACGTCTTTATCAAGAAAAGGTTCGATGTGGTCGGCATAGATTTGGCCACCTTCAGGCCCTTTTCCGCTGACAAGGATAATATCCCCTGATGCAGCGTGCTGTAAGGCATATTTGATGGCGTCATGTCTGTCGGGGATGTCGAGGGCTTTGGGTGCCCCACGTAAGATGGCTTCGCGGATGAGGGCGGGTTCTTCATAACGGGGGTTATCGTCGGTGACGATCACATGATCGGCCCCTTGTGCTGCGGCTTTCCCCATTTCTAGCCGGGTGCTGGGGTCACGACCGCCGCCGGCACCAAATACAATCCACAGTTGGTTCTGTGTATGCGCGCGCAGGGTTTTTAAAACCATTTCAATGGCGTGGGCAGCATGGGCATAGTCAACATAAACGGTGGCTCCTCTTTTAGTTTGCGCAATGTATTCAAGGCGCCCGGGGGGTGATTGAAGGGTTTCTAATGCGTGGACAGCTTTTCCAATGTCAGCATCGATGTCATTTAATACCAGGCCAAGAGCGCAAAGGGCATTTTGGATTTGAAAATCACCCAAAAGAGGAAAGTCAATTTTATAAGTATCTTCAAAAACAGAAAGACTGATTCTTTGGCCTTTGGCATGGGGGGTGATTTGATTGATTTTAAGCTCTTTTCCCTTATGGCCATAAGAGATAATAGGCAGACCGCGAGATGCCTCTGTTAAAGACTTAAATTCAGGAATATCGCTATTTAAGACGGCAATGCCCAGTGTTTTTTTCAGAAGCCGTGAAAAAAGGTTGGCTTTGGCCTCAAAGTACTTATCTAGGGTTTTATGATAATCCAAGTGATCATGCCCAAAGCTGGTAAATCCCCCGGCGCTGAGTTTTAGCCCATCGAGGCGGAATTGATCAATGCCGTGGCTGGAGGCTTCGATGGCCACATGGGTGATGTTATTTTTGTTCAGTTCTTGCATGGTTTGATGCAGAAACACGGGGTCAGGTGTTGTGAGGTGTTTGGGGGCTTTGTAATGCTTGCTAATGGTGCCTAGGGTGCCTATGCTGGCCGCCCGAATACCCATTTTTTCCCAGATTTGACGGACAAAATAAACCGTTGAGCTTTTACCGTTAGTGCCAGTGACAGCTACAATTTGCTCGGGTGCTTTAGGATAGAAAAGAGAGGCCATTAAGGCAAAACAAAGCTTGGGATTGTTGGTTTCGATAAACGTGACTGTTGGGAATTGGTCGCTGTATTGGTGGTAGCTTTCAGGGCAGGCAATAATAGCGACGGCACCGCGATCGATGGCGTCGGGAATGAAGCGGGCACCGTTGACGCGCGTTCCCTTAAGGGCGGCAAACACATAGCCCGGTTTAATTTCTGCACTTGATGCCGAGATGCCTTGTAGTGTGGCATCGAAAATTTTACGGTCTCCCTGCCATAGATTGAAAGGATGTACCTTCTGAAGGGATCCGATCAGGTCGTTGAACTTCAATGTTTACTCCAAAGAAATTATCGTTTCATACTAAATGCAGATTGTATCTTTAATTCTTTTTCGTCAACTGGAATTATGTGTAGAAGGGGGGCAGACTTTTCGATGACCTCTTTTGCAACAGGTGCTGCGGCAATGCCGCCTGTTGATGCTGTTCCGGTTTTTTAGATGTTTGGGGTTCATCCAGCATGATGAAAAAAGAATATATCGGGGCTTAATGATGGGAAAAGCCCCTGTAAAAATAGAGCGGTGTTTGTTTTGGACACATAGCCCACTCCACCTTTTTTTTCGCTTGTTGGCAGAGCCTGTTTTTTCCACCAACCAAGTATCCTTGGGCGTGGCTGCGACGACCTGACCCATATTGCACCAATAGATGCATCAGGCGGCGCATTTTTTCAGAGGTGCCGGCGCTGATGACCCGGGTGTAGTTGTCTTTGTCATTACTGCCTTTCTTTAAAAAGGGTAGGTTGGCGCAACAACCCCCGTTCACCATGGCACTGACACCATTTAAAAAGCTGGATAGGGCTGATGGCCATACCATAACCGTAGGAAATGGTGGCGAGGTTAATGTCTTTCCAGTCATGGGGGGCCATAAAGGGGTGCCATTTTCGCCAATTTCAATTTAAGCGGTTTTAAAAAGCCAAGTTTTTCAAAGAAGGCTTTTTGACGATCGACCCCAAATTTTAAGGCAATGCGCACAGTACCAATGTTAGAAGAGTACATGAAGATTTCTGGCACAGAAAGCCACCGATTCTTTGCGTGGTAGTCTTTAATCATAAAACGGCCAAATTTAATGGGCTTTGAGGCATCAAAAACATCGGTTAATTTGATGAGGTTGTGATCGAGGGCGGTGGCAAAGGTGAAAATTTTAAAGACCGACCCCATTTCATAAATGCCCAGTGTGTTGGTATTGAAGATAGCCTCACTTTTTTTAGGGTGGTGGGGATCAAAGTCGGGGAGAGACACCATGCCTATAATTTCGCTGGTTTGGGCATCCATAATAATGCCACTTGCTTTTTTGGCGCTGAATTCAAGTAGGCTTTTTCTGAGTGCCTCGCGCATAATATGTTGAATGCGAATATCAAGCGACAGTTGAATAGGGGTGCCACCTGCCTTAAGAATTTCATCAAATTGACGCTCGATGCCTGAGAGGCCATTATTATCGACATCGGTAAAACCCACCACGTGGGCGGTGAGAGGCGCTGTGAGGATAAACACGCTTTTGTTCGTTTTCAAAGCCCAGCCCTGTTTGGCCTAGGTATTGTACATGCAATTTCTGCCGGGGGGTGAGGTTTCGCTTAATCCATACAAATTGCCGAGATGACGTGAGTTTTTTATAGAGATCTGCAGAAGTGGTGCCTGGCAAGATGTGGCTGAGTTTTTCTGCAATTTCTTTTGGTTTTGCAATAAGACGCGGCTTTGCAAACAGTGAAAATGTTACCAAGTTGGTGGCCAAAATAACACCGTTTCGATCGATAATATCACCCCGCTTAATCAGAGGGGCCGTGCTGTATAGCTGGGGTTTTGTGGTGATGTGGGGGTGCAGCACCATCACCCAAAACAAGCGCACACCAATAAGCGAAAAGAGTGTGAACAGCATAATGGCAAGGAGCGTAAAACGCGTTAAAGGGCACTTGCCCCTTTTTTCTTTTGCTGTTCCTCTAGGAATGCCCGCATCCGTAATGGTGGGCCCCCCATCATCTTTTGTGGCATTTACCGTTTCCGTTTGTTGTAGGCCACCATAATACCATTCATGTTTTGTTGCTTGAAGGTGTTGAGAGAGGCGATTTGTACCGCCCGCAGTGGTTTTAAATGCAAATGCTTTTGATTAAGCCGCGCAAGCCTTTTTGGGCTTTTTAAGAAGTTCCATTCTGCGCGCAAAATGTGCAGCGATTCCTCTGTGATGTTAATTTTATTTTTTACGTGGTTCAGTTCAAGCGCTGTTTCAGAAACACGATTTTTTAAATGGTACACCCCAACCCCTAAGAGCAGGCTTAAGAGAATGAGCAAAAAGGAACTTTTTCTGAAGAATTCCTGGGAAAACATCAAAAAACCTCCTTTTCAGGATGATGGGGGGTGGGGTGTTCGGTGCGTATGGCCCAACGAAGACGTGCAGAGCGTGCACGCGGGTTGTCGCGTACTTCTATGTCTGTGGGCTTTACTGCTTTTGTTTGTTCGATCGTTAAGGCAGGTCGCGTCGTTTTATTTTTAGCAACAGGCATGTGCCGCGATGGGTTGGGCGTGCGCCCACTATGATGCCGGAAAAACTTTTTTACATATCCATCTTCAAGGGCATGGAATGAAACCACAACCAAGCGCCCTTGGGGCTTTAATGTATTGAGCGCCGCATACAGGCCTTTCTCAAGGGCTTTGAGCTCTTGATTTACCTCGATTCTAAGCGCTTGAAATGTTTTTGTTGCGGGATCAATTTTCTGTGTAGGACGCTTTGGCACAACGTCGTGGACAACATTGGCCAAGTCAAGAGTATGGGTAAAAGGCTTTTTTTTGCGTCGTGCCACAATGGCTTTGGCAATTTGTCGTGATTTGGGCTCGTCACCATACTGCCAAATAATATCGGCAAGTTTCTTTTCAGGTGCGTGATTGACTAAATCGGCAGCTGTAGGCCCTTGTTGCGACATACGCATATCAAGGGGTCCGTCTTTTTGGAATGAAAACCCTCGCTCGGCTTCGTCTAGCTGAGGAGAGGGAGACGCCCAGGTCGAATACAATACCGTCGACAGCAGTGACGTCTTCGTCGGCAAGCAGGCGATCCAGATCGCCAAAGTTGCCCTCTACAATGGTAAAGCGCTTTTCGACCTCTTCTAGGGCCTTGCCGCGCTTTGTGGCAGCGGGATCACGGTCAATGCCGTATACGGTGCAAGGGGCATGCTTTAGAATGGCTTTGGTATAGCCACCTGCGCCAAACGTGCCATCAACATATGTGTGGCCAGGTTGGGGATTCAGTGCCCTTAAAACTTCATTTAATAAAACAGGGGTATGCACGTTCTTCATGATGCCCCCTCTGGTTTTTGTGTTGGCAGACGCAACGTTGTTTTTTGCTTGCGAATGCGGTTGCGGGCTTCTTCTTGATAAGATTTGAATGTGGCTGGATTCCACAACTGGAATGTAGGTCCCCGCCCAACAAAAGCTACTTGGTCAGTCAATTCTGAAAATTCGCGAAAACTTTCGGGCAGAAGGATGCGTCCTTCTTGGTCCCACGTTAGATGTTCTGCGTCTGCAAAAAGGGTCGCTGCCAAATCTTCTTGATTTTCTGAAAAAAGGTCCATTTGGTCGATACTTTCGCTCAGCTTCTGCATGCGATCCATACGGTAAGCTTCAAGCGCAGGCAAGGTGTATGATTTGAATACAACAACCCCATTTGCAGGCTGGGTCAGGGCGGCTCTAAAGGGTGAAGGTACAGAGACCCGCCCCTTCTTATCTAGCTTATTAATGTATGTCGATAAAAATAGCGACATTTCGGCCCTGACCTTTCATGTTATGCCTCTATATAATGGGATATCATGGGACAGCATGGGCGTCAATGGTATTTTTATGGGAAAATGATTTTTTTCCAAAAAAAATACAAAAAAACAGCGAGATATGAGGCTTGTCTCTGGAGAGGTGCCTAAAAAAATAAAGGTAAAAAGATAGGAAATCACTTGTTTCGTTGGCGTATTTGATGTGATAGACTGAAGCAAAAAAAAAGACGGATAAGTTGGGGAGTACGCGTTATGAAAAAAATTATATTTTTTTGATATTTCTGACATTTTTTGTTTTTTTAAGCGTGAATTGTGGTTTTTCCTCGGGCAGATGTGGGCCCATTCATGACTATTCTTTTGGCTTTTTGACCGGATGATGAGCCTGTTTTCAAAGCGATATCAATGCTATACAAG
Organism: Holosporaceae bacterium; assembly: GCA_022646525.1. GTDB lineage: Bacteria > Pseudomonadota > Alphaproteobacteria > UBA7879 > UBA5542 > UBA5542. Next base: position 726,121 of record CP060261.1, read on the forward strand.
CTGTCCACAGTCGGTTGCCCGACATGGTGCCTTGGCTTTAGAGTCTGTTTGGCGCCAAAAAATCAGGTTTATCAGATGCACAGTTTTTGCAGAAATTAAGGCGCGAACGGGTGAGGAAAAAAACATGCGGAATCTGCCCTATGGTGCATCAAGTCATGTGAAGTACGAACAACACCTAAGTTTCTAGCCCGTTTTTGGGGACGTTGCGCACCCCTCAACTGGTGCGTGTTATCGGGCGTTTGATGGGCTACATGTCAACTGAGGGCGCCGATCTTGGTTCAGGGCCCCCCTTCAAAGGAAAGGGAGTAAAAACAAACTTGGATCATGTCGTTTTTTGCTCCATCTTTTAGAAAAAGGCGGCCTACACATTGCGTCATATGGCGGCTGAGAAAAAACAGTTTTTAAAAATCTAGGTATTTTAAAAACTGTTTACTATGAAATGTATGGTATACAGGCCGAGATAGATAGGCATAAATGATACCTCTGCTCTAACACCTTTTTTTCTAAAAAATTTCTTTATTCTATACAGGTTTACGCATTTTTTTCTTCAAATTTGATCGGTTTTTTTTTTGAGCATGTCCCTCCCATGTCCCTCCTATGACGACCTACAGCATATATACTAAATTCATGCGAATTGGGGAAGCGCTTTTTCATATTTTGCAAGTATTTCTTTATCAGTAATACTTTGGTGATCAGCAATGACCTCTTTGAGATTTATTATGTCTTGAGGTGTGGCCGGGGAGGGTCTTTTTGGTGGGGGTCTTAACATTTTCACAGTATGCTCTTGTACAATTTGGGCTCCAGCTAAGTATTGAACATTAAAGTTATTGGCAATTTCTTCATTTGTTTTTATCAAGATTCTGTTTAACATACTCTTCCAATTCCTCTTTTTTTTCCTTTGGCAAACGTTGCGTATAGACTTGCCCTTTTTTTGAAGCGGGTGTAATAACTTTGCTGGAAATGTATCCTGCTTTCACGCCAAAACGTTCGGCGAGTGCCCGAATATTTACTTTCCTTGTTGTTGTTGTTCTACATATGCTTCCAGAATACGTGTGTGTAGATCTTTTATTTCTTCTTTTGATTTCTGTGGTGCTTTTGCTTTCTTCTCGATGCCCATTTCTTCACGTTTTTTCTTCAGTGCTCTTGCTATTTGTCTGTGGCTAAAACCCATTTCTTCAGCTATTTTTTATAATTGACTTGGTTGCCTTCTTCTTTCATATCCATGGCGGCGTCCCAAATGGCGTTACGATCCTCTTCCGTCATATTCTTCTGGGGCGGCTGGGTAGGATTAGTGATATGTGATCTTCTGTAGCTGCTACAAACAATTTCTTTAGTAATTTCTGGATATTCCATCTCTAAAGCTGTTACAATTCTACTTTGACTATACCCTTTTTTGTGAGAGATCCAGAATTTTCTTATCTCGTAAGGAAATTTCTTTTCTTGGTAAGCGGAATTTCTTGTCCTTGCGAAGACTTCTATCCTCATCTTCATCGTCAGAATCAGCGGCTGCTGCTTCTGCTTCTGCTTCACTCGCAAGTCGTGCTAGAGGCTTGTTGGGGTGAAGAGATGTTGTTTTATCTTCCTCAGAGGTAGAGTCTGGTCTTGGCTCTTTTTACGAGGGTCTTTATCTTCATCTTCATCGTCTGAGTTTAGGACTCTTTGTCTTTTTCCACGAAATCTTTTGTTATCCTCATCTTCGTCGGATGTTTCCTCATTTTTTTCCTCATCTTCATCGTCAGAATCAGCGGCTGCTGCTTCTGCTTCTGCTTCACTCGCAAGTCGTGCTAGAGGCTTGTTGGGGTGAAGAGATGTTGTTTTATCTTCATCTTCATCGTCAGAATCAGCGGCTGCTGCTTCTGCTTCTGCTTCACTCTGCAAGTCGTGCTAGAGGCTTGTTGGGGTGAAGAGATGTTGTTTTATCTTCCTCAGAGGTAGAGTCTGGTCTTGGCTCTTTTTTACGAGGGTCTTTATCTTCATCTTCATCGTCTGAGTTTAGGACTCTTTGTCTTTTCCACGAAATCTTTTGTTATCCTCATCTTCGTCGGATGTTTCTCATTTTTTCCTCATCTTCATCGTCAGAATCAGCGGCTGCTGCTTCTGCTTCTGCTTCACTCTGCAAGTCGTGCTAGAGGCTTGTTGGGGTGAAGAGATGTTGTTTTATCTTCATCTTCATCGTCTCAGCGGCTGCAGCCGGCTCTTCTTCTTCACTGGTTGATGGGAAAGATTGCGGTGCTTGATGAGCGTCTTCAGGATCACCGCTGTTCATGGGATGATCATCATCTTCTTCTTCGTTGTCATTATCATTCTCTTCTGGGGCAGAATGGGCAGAAGAAGGAGAAGGGGGCGCAGGAGAAGGTGCGATACCAGGATTTGGTGGTGGGGTGCCATTTCCATGGTTGTCATCTTCCCTATCATCTTCATTATTATTTTCATCAGAGTCTTGTTGTTGAGTTGCAAGATACGCGCGCACACGTTTATGCAGATCTCTATCTTTGTGTTGTTGTTTTTTTTGTACCTGACCGTATTGATGTTGAGGGCGTCTTGTGCCGCGGGAATGTGTTCCTTCATTGTGAGAAACTGCTTCAAAATTTGCTAATAGCGTTTTTATTTCTGCGTTGCGCTCGTCTTCAGTTGAAAAAGGATTCCAATTACGGCCAATGCCCTCAAGCAATATGCCGGCCATGAGTAGGAAGAGCGTTTTAGATTTACTGTAGGTGTCGTGAACGTTGTTTAGCAAATCCCAGGCGCCTTGAAGATCGCGCTTATCAGGACAAATTTCTAGAAACCCACGCTGGTAAAGATCTGACTTTAAGAGTGCCATCCATATTCCTACAGATCCAATAAATTTTTTTGGATGACGCATCTTGACAGGGTCTTTTTTAGAACATCTGGGTGCCAATGGTTTTCGCGGCGGACCCAAATATTGTTTAGGCGTTCTAATACTAGAGTAAAATGCTCTTCAACAGAAGTATCCTTTGGGTAGAATCCCCACTGTGCAAGAAGTTGCGCCATTCCAACGCGTGCATATCCTTTTTTTTTGCTATTTTGTTCGTCATGTCGCGCCGAATGATTTAAAATCCTGTGAGCTGCTTGTCTTGAAACTCGAAGCGGTTGGTTTGGAAATGGGGCGCCTTGTTGTACTATGTGAAATAATTGTTTTTTGCCTGGGTTAGCAGTGAGGAGAGATTGGTATACAATCAACGTTTGATCAGTTTCTTCGCCTTGATTTAGATGATTAGCTGCCGCCGAGCATGTGGTTGCTACAAGCATTGCAGATGAAAAAAAAGTACTATGGTGAATAAAACTTTCATTTTCTCTTTATCTTTTTTTATTAGTAGTATTAGATATATAATGATAGGATTCATAAAATCAATATTTTATCTCCTTTTCTTTATAATAGACAGAAAATATCAGATTTGTTAGAAATTGCAAAATTCAAAATTCAAAATTCAAAATGTGAAATGCAAATGCAAAATGTGAAACAGAACAGGCTTATGCAAAGAAAAAATTTGGTAAAAAAAATCGTTCCGTCTTTCCGGTCATGCGACGTCTGTTGCTTTGGAGCCTGTTTTTGGCAGGTGTTAGGTGAGATTGCTGCGGCTCAGGGTGTGACCTTATCTCGGCTAGTGTCAGAACTTGACCAGGAAACGCCTCTAAACCCAGCAAGTGCCCTTAGGGTTAAGGTAGTAAACTACCTTAAAAAACAGGGCTCGTAAAGATATTTTTCAATATATTTTACAAATAAAAATATTATAGCTGGTTCTGGCTGCCGTGGGGAGTAAGAGGCCTTTATATTTTCTGTTTTTTTGTAAAAAAAATTAATTAATACAATCAATTAATTAATGTTATTATATTAAATATAAATATAAATAGCAGGTAAAGCTTGTATAAAAAAATAATAACAGGGAGCATTGTTGTTTTAACGTGGGGCATATCAGCCTTGTTTGCTGCTGATGGCGAAATGACAGCGGCTGAAATGCAAGCGCTTTGGCATGGACATCATGCAATTAAGATGGTGGCGCAAGATCCCAATGCGGAAGCAAACTTAAAAGTAGCTGAAGAAGCAAAAATGCGTGTTGCGGCGACAAAGCCTAAAGTGGCCATTCAACGCTTAAAAGATGTGCATGAAAAATTAGGTACTGGTTCTTCTTTTTTGGCATGTATTCAAGAAATCGAGACTTTGCTAGGCCCAGACCATCGGTCACTTGCTGAAAAACTGCGTGCCCTGCTTGGTATTGTAGGCGATCAAAAAGCCCTTCTTGTGATTCTTGAAGATTTCCGAACATGTTTAGGTGGGGTGGGGACATTAGGTGACCGTATTCAAATCATTTTAAAAATAATTGGAACACCACAGCACGCAGACCCTGATTTAAGAAATTTATCGGGGATTGTGATCCCTGAATTGTATCGCGTTCTTGCGCGTTTAGGGTTTGGTGAATCAATGCATGCGACCATTGATAGAGCCATTCAGTGTGTAGGTGGGGTAGAAGTAACGGTGTTTGGTAATATTGCAGGGGTTAAGAAACTTGTGGGCGGAAGCGGTACGTTGGTTGAGCGCGTTCAAACTTTGTATGCACTTATTCCGGGGGGAGGTACGTTACTTGAACAAGTGCAAAAAATGTTGGTTTCAAATAAGCAGCTGCAAGTGGACTTTGATGAAAAGAAAAAACTGCTGACAGCTAGTATGTCGAGAGTATCGGTGTTGGAAGATGATGTTATTGAATTGCAAAGTAAAATCACCGCAAGTGCCCAGCAAGTTGCAGCATTAGAGAAGATCATCACTGAAAAGGAAGCTGCCTTAAAGGCACAAGAAGAAACCCTTGATGCCACTCGAAAAATCTTAGAAGAAAAAGAAGCGGTCTTAAAAACCCTAGAAGCTGAGAAAGAGGCCTGGGATGAAGACAGCGAGACCTATGAACAACACGTTCAACAGTTGACGGCTGAGAAAGCGGCGCTTGCACAACAAATTTCCGAAAAAGAAGCCGCTTTAAGAAAGGCTACAGAAGAAAAAGATGCTCTTGAAGAAAAGTTGAAAGTGGCAGAAGAAAGTGTGGCGCGGCTGACAAAGGAAGTGCGTACTGAAAAAGCGCGTGCAGACAGCTTTTTATGTTGATTTAGAAGAAAGAACAGAAGCATTGGCTGCGGCACAAAGGACGTTCAGCGCCTTCAAGGCCATTTAGAGGAAGCCGAATCAGGGTTGGCGGAAGAGCAAGAAAAAGTGCGTCAGTTAGGCCTTTGGCTTGCAAGCACTAGAAGAAGAAAATCAGCAGTTGATAGAAGCGCAAACCACATTAAAGGCTTTGCTAGATGCAGAGCAAGTAGATAGAAAGCGCCTGGAAAAAGAACTGTCGTCATCAGAAAGTCGGGGAGAGGCGCTGGAAGAAGAAAACCGACACTTAATAGATACTATCGAAGCGAATAAAAAGCGTATTGTCCAGCTAGAAATGCGTGTTGAAGCCTTAGAGAAGAAAAAAACTGAGTTAGTAGCAGAGCTTGAAGTTGCACGAATACAGCACAAAGCTTTAGAAGCCCGTGTTTTGGAGATTACAAAAGAAAAAGAAAGATTACAGCGCCTTGTGCATGAAGCCCAAGAAAGAGAAAAAGATGCCCTGCAACAAGTAGAATTATTACAGTCAGAAGTTGCTGACTTAAAAGAACGCACCGAAAAAGCTCAGACACAGCTTGGCATGCCATTGGCAAGTTTGATGGCATTTAATGATGCACTGGGGGGTGGCACCGTGCGCCAAGGGGTGCAAGCATTGGGTAAATTGATTGGTGTTGAAACTGACATTGCGCCTGAAGCCGAAACAGTATTTAACCATGTTTTAAAGTTATTAAACGGGGGCATGCGCGTAAGAAAAAATGATTTAAGAGGTGTGGATACATGGGCAAGTCTTCGACAGGCCTTGCTAAAGTTGAGCAAACAAAGAACCCTTGTTCTTGAGATTCAGGCAGAAATTGATGAGCCACCTTTGTCGCCCCTTTTCCCGTTACTTGATGGACAAAGTAGTGATGAAGAGGGTGAGAGGTCTGATGGTGAATCAGGCAAGAAAAAAGAAGGTAAAGGGTAGGGCGCGATGCCAAGACGTGTATATCGAAAAAGAATGTGGACTGTTATCTTGCTGAATGTGGCGTTGGTTGTGTCTTTAACAGTGCGTGATTCACGCCCAAGCGACCGATTTCGGGGCATGAAAGTTGGGGTAAAGGGCGGGGTGTATCAACACAATGCACGGACGCTTATTAACACAACAGCTTTAGGAGAAACACGTCAAGATAGTGTAACGCTATCAGGGCATAACCCTTTTTTTGGAATGCAGTTTGAAGTAGACTTTCCATGGATTTCCAAAATGTATATGGGGAGCTATTGGATACGAAGGTAGCCAAGGCCATGTGCAATCGAAAATGACCAGCACCATACCCAACAGCCACTTTAAAATGAGTTTTGAAGCAAAAAATAGAGGTTGCCCTGATTATGGGTATGCCTTACCACGATATTTTCCCTTATTTTAAAATTGGCACCGTGTGGGGCCAAGCGCATATGCAGGCCAACAATGGAACAGGTAAATCAAACGTGAAAGAGTTTCGACCTGGGTTTTTAGTAGGGACAGGCCTTGACTTTAATTTAGGGCCCCAATGGTTGTGGGGCGCCCTGGTGCAGTATGAACAGTATAACCGCATCAAAAGTCACTTTGTGCGCAACGATGGGGCCACACCTTTATCGTTTTGGTCGATGCGGCCATCGTTGATGAGTGTGCAAATTCACCTAAAGCGAAAGCTAAATTAAGCTTCTTCTGCGATTCCCTCATCTAATCGGATGTCTACCCGGTAAGGCTTGTCTTCTGCTGGCTTATCTTTGTCTGAGAACGTCAGACCTTCTAGATAAGAAAACAAGGCTGCTGTATGTAATGGGCGCTGAACCGGAAGCCGCGATAGGTGCCCCTGGGTTTTCAAAATCTTGAAGGGGGTGCCCTCTTTGTAAGCTTTAAGAAATGCCCACGTTACTTGAGGTACGTATATGACGAACACTTTACTAGATTCCCCTGAAAGGGTGGGATCTACTTCTGCTTGGGATTGCCACTCTGTTCTTACAACTTGCAAATTAAGTTGACTGAGCTGTAAATCAAGTGCATCGCCGTCTATGACCTTCAAGCCAGGGAAGTGTGCAGCAAGGGCATTGTTACCGGCGAATTGGGCTTTGAGAGAGTGGTCCCCAAGGTTTTTAACGCCTTCTTCTTGGCTTTCTTTATCGTTACCATCTTGGCCAGTATCTATTGAATTTCTAGGTGCACCACTAAAGTTATTGGAAGGATCAAAAAATACGTTGAGTGTCATCAGGGTCTTCGGCTACGCCAGTATGGGGTTGATTAACATCCATTGGATTAATAAAAGTAAAGGTTCCATTTTCAGTAAAATAAGGACACATGGGGCCTGGTTCCGTGAAGTGACCCATCGTATGAATAGCTGCCAATAACTCTAAAATCCGAAAAAGTTGTTTGGAAGAGGGCTTCTACCCATTCTCGTTTCGTCTTGTGGTGATCCTGGATATTGTTTTTCTTCACCTGGGGTATCACCATCTTGGTCTGTGTGGTGAACAGGCACTAGTGATGGGTGCGCCTCTTCCTGGTTATTTGCACTATAGGCAGATAGAAATAAAAGACATAGTAAAAGAAAATGGCGTAAAATATTGTATCATTATATGTCTCTGACTTTTTTCTATAATTTCTCCATACAGTATAATAATATCATACTATGTCGTAATAAGATGAGAAAAAAAGAAAAACAGATAGAGAAGTAAGTATCTAATAAATTGTTTTAAATAGAAAAAATTATTCGAGAGAAGTGGTATGCCCACAGGGTTGCCCATGACATCTAATGAAATTTTTTCAACTTTCATTTGAGCTTCTTTTAGTTCGTTTTCGCACCGCTTTTTTAAAGCAACACCCCGTTCGTACAGGGTGATCGATATTTCAAGGGTATCTTGGCCAGCCTCTAATTTACGAACAATGGACTCAAGTTCGGCCACGGCTTGTTCAAAGCTGAGAGATTCAGGGTCTTTTATGGGGTGTCTGTCATAGGGGTGTCCTTCTCGCTTTGATATGGCGCATATCCTACTGACTTAGGACATTAATGTAAAAGCGTCTTACCTTGAATAGAAATAATCGAAACTTGGCGCCGATAGGGGGCGTCTGGGCCCACTAATTCATAGGTAATGCCGTCGTATGTGTGGGTGCCCCGACCCTTTTCAATGGGCAAATTTAGGGCAAATACAGCATGAGGGTGGGGAAAGGCATCGTTGATTAGTAATGTCTTTGGGCGAATCATAAAAAATGCCAATAGAAAGAAGGCCCAAAAATACCATAATTTGAAGGGGAATGGCGGCAGCGTATCCCATATAAAGTTTATATAAAAAAAGGCCTGCCGCTGTTAAAAGGGCGGACCCACAAATAGTGATGGGGATTCGTTTGGGCATAAACAAACAAAGCAGGGCAAAAATTGCGGAAAGCATCAACCATTGTGTGGGCGTTATTGTAATAAAGACCAATACATAGTTTTTACCTACGCTGTTTGTGCGCCGGTGTCAAATCTGTTTCCTTCAAACGATATATCCGGCGCGCTTTGGCATGATGTCTTGGGGCTTTAAGACGGGCGAAAAATTCTAAACATCTTTTCTTGGAATTCTCGATAGGTTGCAAGCGTATTTGTCCATAGCGTAATCTTGTTATTGAGGGCCACTTGAAGCTGTACATTTGGCGTTAAAGCTTTTAAATAGGCTTTTTTGGCAATATTAAAATAGGGCGTAAATGTGTCTTTGGGGAACTTCCAGAAATATATAGGTAAATTGTAGAAGTAGATTATATCAAGAAGAAGCTCTGTTCTTTCACGAATTGAAACAGCAAGTGTTTCGGTATCGATTAAATAGATATACTTTCCATCAAAGAAGACATTTACAGGATGCAGATCGCCATGGTTAATGGTGCGGCAAGCGCTTAAGCTTGTTCCACCCTTAAGGGCACAGTTTTCACCCGACAAAAAACGCCGATTAAAGTTGCCCAGCGTGTGGCCAAAAGCTTTGAAAGCATTTACTTTTAAGGTGGGTGACCCATTTTTAGCGATATCATATAAGCTTTGACCTTTAGCCGCATGGATTATAAGAAGATAGCGTTTCTGGCCATTGGAAGTTCTAAAGCGATAAAACTTTTCAGAAAAGGTGAGTTGTGGATAGTCGGGGTCGCGCAAATTGCCAAGGGTGCGCAGCTCAGGGCTGTTTTGAAGGAGATTGATATTGGCAAGCTCTGTTTCGGCAGAGTCAGGGCTGAGTACTTTGATGATGAATAAAAGCTTATTAGGGCCCTCTGGATTACAGTTTTTCCGATAAAACACTTGATAAAGATCTTCAGTATAAGCCCCGCCCTTTGATGTTTTTACTTCAATGCAGCTTGGGTTTTTAAGTATATGTGTATTGATTAAGTTTGTGGTTGCTAACCAGTGTTTGATAGCCTGGGGCGTTAAGGTATCGGCAACAAGAGAAGTTTCTATGGCCACTTCATCAAGATTGGTGGTGGTTGCCTTCTTGAAAGCGTGCCGACGTTGAATCATTGTTTTAACCAAGCCTTCTGCGCGGGCTTCTTTTGTGGGCATCACGGGCGTGCGGGAAGTTTGTTTTAGCTGAGTAGGTTTTTGTTTCACAAATAAGCGTTTAAGTTGGCTAAACAGCCCTCGGCGTTTCTGTGGTGGTGCTAAGGATATATTCTTTTGAAGAGTGAGCTTTACAAGGTTTCTAATGATCTTAGCGTAAGGAAAATTGGGATCATTTACTGGCGGAGGCGATGAAATACCATAGTTTTTCGCAATAGCAATGATAGATTTTGGGGTGCAATGTTTTTTCGCAGGCAATGCTGAATGTATCTTTTGCCCCTAAGCGATAATACTTTTTCGAATGCCTTGCTTTAAAGGCAGCATGTGCAGCGTTCTTCTTGGTTTCCGAATTGGGGTGTGCGGCAACTGGTGCTGCGTGTAAGGGTATGCATGTGGCCATTAATTTTGAACGTGGCACGACCTGGTTTAAAAGGGTTTTCATACCCTTTTCCTATAGAAACAAAGGCAAAAGATAAGATTGTGAAAAATACAAAATAATGGCGCATGCAAAATTCCTGTTATCTGTAAATTATAAATTATTTTAGGGCTTCCCTAAAGGAGTTTATGAGCGACGGACGAGGTGTACCATTTTTTAATAAAGCCAACGGCCACTTCTTTAGAGTGCGTGCGGCTTTCTAAGAAGGATATCATTTTTTGTTGGGTGCTTTTACTGGGTGTTAATGCATTTAAGTAGGCACCAAGCGCGAACGCATACAGGTATTTAAATTTCCTTTGATCGGCATGCCAATAATAGACAGGGAGGTTATAAAAATACAGTATATCAATGAAAAGGGGGGTGAGATCACGAATCGAGCGTGCAAGCGTTTCTGTGTCAATGAAGTAAATGTATTTGCCGTCATAGAAAACATTGTTGGGGTGTAAATCGCCGTGGTTAATGGTGCGACATGTTTTTAGTCTTTGTCCGCCGGTTAGTAAGCAATTCTCCCCCAAAAAGCGTTTATTAAAATTGCCTAGCGTGTGGCCAAAGGCTGTAAATGCCTTAATTTGAAGGTTTGAATCACCTGTTTTAAATATTTGTTGAAGGGATTGCCCGCGTGCGGCATGAATCAGCAGTAAATAGTGAGACTCACCTGCCGAGTTTTGATAGCGATAAAAGTTTTCAGAAAAGGTGATTTGGGGGTAGTTGGGGTCACGTAGGCTACTGAGTGTGCGCAACTGGGGGCTTTGCTGTAAAAGTTGCAAATTTTTAAGTTCGGTTTCTGCCGATTTGGCCTTGAGGGCTTTAACGACAAAAAAGAAGCTTTTTGGGCATGCGGTGGTCGCAGTTGTTGGGGTAGTAAAAACGTAGAATATTTTTTCAGTAAATGTGCCGCCCTTTGTTTCTTCAACCTGAAGACACTTAGGGGTGGCCAAAATGCGCTTATTAATTAAATTTGCTTTTTCAAGCCATCGGCCAACAATTCCTGGAGAGAGTTCATCGGCAACAAGGGGTGTGTTTTGAGCAATTTCATGCAGTGATTTAGGGGCTGCTGCCACCTTAAATTGGCGACGACGCTGAAGGAATTTACGCAGGGTGGCATTGGCGCTTTTCTTCTGGGCCTCTGTGGGCGCTGCAGGTGCAGAAGTTGGTGGACGGGACATGCCAAGTGCCTCTGAAGTGACATGGCGGCTGAGTGCTTTGTAATTTCTAGGTTCATTACGCAACTGCAGTGGCGAAAAAAGCTGATTTAAACTGTTGCGATGACAAAACCTTTTTGGATGCATCGTTGAACAAACACCCCGCTGACGAGAGGGCCTTTGGGACTGTATCCTTCTGCTATAATACAGCATCGGCATTCATCTGAAGGTGTCCAATTTGAGCCTGGATGGCGGCAAGATACTTCCTTGGAAACTTCAAACTGTTGACCATTAATTGTGGCTTCATAAGGGCCCCCAGCACCACAGGCTGTGGGTGGATAAGCAGTGGCTAGAAAAACCACAGCCAATGACGTACATATGTTTTTAAAAGAACAAGAAAGCCAAGTGATCCGCTGTGCTTGATGCGCACTTTTTAATCTCTGAACCTGCTTACAAGAAGTGTGTTATTGGCGCTTGCTTGAATGCCTGTGTTACCGATGACACCGTTCTGACGAAGTTTGCCGAGGATTTTTTCAACAGCAGGGCCACGCGTGGCTTTTTTAATGTTGCGTGCTTTAAAGTAAACGGCACTTGGCTCAATGCTGCGCACACTTTTCGGTGAGATCACAACATAGGCGTATGCTTTGCGCTTAATGATAACAGGACTTATAAGTCGTCCAAATCCACCAAAGTCTCTTTCAGCATATAGAAGTTGAAATAGGCCTTGTTCACCTTGAGCAACTAAATCGTAGCGTGGTGGCGCATCTGCACTCGAACGTGTTGCTTCTGGAGAGTAGTTTTGTGTATCTCTGCGGCGCCATTTAAATACGTTTCTGATACTACTAAACCACCCAGATTTTTTCTGTGCGTTTGGTGTGACGAAACGGTTATTTACCAAGTGCCATAGAAATCCTTCGTAAGGAAAATTGCTATCAAGGCTAACAATATCATCGCGTCCCATTTCACGTGCAAGTGTTACAATATGAAGGGGTTTGCAATGTTTCTTTTTAAGGCAATAGTCCACATAAGGTTTTCCACCGAACTCATATTGTTTTTTGCGAATGCCCCTTTTGATCAGGCAGCACGCACAAGCATCGACATCTGACCATTTGTGTCGAGATTGTTTGCAGCTGGTGCTGCGTGTCAGCGTAATTTCCGTATCCCCAATTCTGACCCGAACAGATCCAGGTTTGAGGGGGTTTTGTATTGAAATCGCTTCAGAAAGTGGTGTAATAAATAGTGAAAAAAGAAGTATAAGTGGTAAGCGCATAATTAATTCCCTGTTAATAAAACAATAGTACAGGAACAGAGGGAGGGCTTCAAGAATTTTGAAGTGTTTTTTGTGCGGCGGGGTCAATCGCTTTATCTTCGGTCTGCTGCCCTTTAGGGGAGAAGCTTTGTACGTGGACTGGCTTTCCGTCTTCGTTGTAAATGACTTTGCGCATCACAGAGCCATCTTCGTAATATTGTACTTGGCTGCCTTGTATTTTGTTGGCTTTGTAAGTTGCTTCTTCTAGAAGTTTGCCACTGGGATAAAAGGTTTTAGATGGCCCTTCCATAATGCCATTTTGGTACGTCACTGTACGAATAAGATTTTTTTTATTGTCGTAATTTGAAAAAAGACCATGAAGTTGGTTGGTTTTATAAGTCGCAAGGGTTTGGATGATTTCATTTGGGCCATAAAAAATAGCGTCACCTTCCATCATGTCGTTATCAAAAGAGATTTCTGACGTTTTTGCACCTTGATAGTAAAATGTGCCGATCCCTTTTCTTGCCCTCAACAAAAGGGATGCGTTGAGCAACGGTTTGGTCGATTGGGCTGTAGACCAATACATCGCCATGCAGCACCCCATTCACATAAGACATCTTATGGGTTAATGCCTGTGTTTTTGGGTTTAAAACCTCCATGGTGCCGTGCATTTTTCCTTGTGAAAAAGGGATTTTTTGCACCACTTGACCAGCACTGTCTTTAACTTCGTGTATCCCGTCTTTTACGCCCCCTTCAGCAGGCTTTGTGTCGGTGGCAGGCTTCTGTGATACCTCACTTTTAGCACTTCCTTTCGCTTGTGGATTTTCTTTGGCGGGCGTTTTTTCTTTTGCTTCATTTTTAGCCAAAGTATCGAGGAATTCTGGGGAAAAGGGGTTGGTCATTGGTTTATCCTCCAAGTAAAACGGCGGGTGCAGAAACAGCGGCAGATGCGCTGCTTTGTAAAACAGCAGACGCTGACCCGATCATCGTGAGAGATGCGGATGCATTGCCCGTTACGGTGGCCCCTTTAAAGGTGAGGGCGGCATCGGCCTCGATGTTAATCATGGGGCTTTTTACCGTCACCATGGCTTGGCCTTGCTCCATAACCTGTGCGCCTTGCATGGTGAGGTTGCCTGTTGCCTGAATATCTGTATTGCCTGTACTTTGAATCATAATGTTTCCGGTGACTTTAAGGGTAAAGTTGCCTTGCACTTCTAGATCATAATTGCCACTGACTTTTTGAGAAACATTGCCAGTGATATCGATGGTTTGATTGCCACCACCTAAAGTAACACTTTGGTTGCCTTTTGTAAGCTCGATCGTCTCATTGCCTTCTGTAAGGGTGACACTGCGATCCCCCTTATCAAGTTGGATGGTTTCATTGCCTTCATTCAGCGTCATGGTGCGGTTCCCTTTTTTAAGGGTGAGGGTGTCATCCCCCCCTTCGCCACCGTCATTAAAGATTGTGCAGGTACGGTTACCGTTAAATACTTCAACGTCAAGATCTTTTTGGGCATGCATGAACACTTGTTCGCTGTCTTTCAGGTCTTCAAAGCGTAGCTCGTTAAAGCCTTCACCGCCTTTGGATGAGTTGGTGAAGATGGTGCTTTTTGTGGGTTCGTCAGGCAGGTAGGGCGGCAAGTTATCGCCGTTATAGACGCAGCCTGTAATAAGGGGATAATCAGGGTTTCCGTTTAAGAAGGTGACCACAACCTCTTGTCCAATGCGGGGCGTGAATAGCATGCCCCAACCACTTCCAGTCCACCCTTGACTCACGCGAATCCAGCACGATGTTTCGTCGTTTTTTGTATCGCTGAGATCCCAGTGAAACTTAACAAGAACGCGGCCGTATTTATCTGTCCATATTTCTTCCCCATCTTTTCCTGTCACAATGGCTGTTTGGTGCTGTGAATTTTGGGTTTGGGTGTTTTGATGGGGGTTAAGTAAGTTTGGTCTTTATGAAAAAAACACAATTTTACTTTTTGTATTGGGTGAATACAGCATTGTTGTCGCTATTTGCCAGCGTTGCCTTATGGGTGATTTTATACAGCACAAAGTCTTTTTTATTCTCAGCTTTTCGAGGACAGTTGGTGAGTTGAAATGTTTTGCCCACATTAAGGGGTGCAATATTGCTTTCAGCACGGCAATACGCAAATGGAAACTCTAGCGAGGTAAGGCGATTGTCTGAGATTTTTGACCCATCCCCTTGCACCGTGTAGTTGCCTGGGTAGTGATAGACTTCTTGCTTGGATCCTTCTCCTTCTGATGTGGCCTTCAGAGGGGAGGTAGGTTTCTCAAAATCATAATCTTGCGTTGTGTATGTTGAGGACGTGAGTTCTTGAGAGACGTGCAGATTATAGAGGCAAGGGTTGTATGGGCTTGATTTTTCAATGTTTTGAATGCAAGGAATGGTGCTATAGTCGCTGTTTTTTTTTCATAGGGCTTTGAATTATCAGAGAGAACCATTGTATGCCCGCTTGAGGAATGATCGAAGTAATAGAAAATACCTTCTGCTTCCATAAGGCGGGATACGAAATTGAAATCGGTTTCATTGTATTGAACACAGTATTCACGAACAGCCTGCCCGGCAGATGAAATGTTGTCTTTACTGTAATGCTGTGATCACCTAAAACCTCTTTGATAATGTCATGTGTCGACATGTTTTGAAAAATTTTGCAATTTTCACGAAGCGTGGCTAACCAATACTGAGGGCGAATGGTGGCGTAGTAATAGGTGCGTTCGTGCTGGACATATGTTTTTGGGTCGGTGACGCCAACAGTAGGACCTTGAGAAAACTGGGTGATGATGCCATTGATGTAGCGTTTTTTGTCGCCATATCGAACAGTAATGGTGGCATCTTTTGCAGCAAAGCATCAAAATCAATATCTCGGTTTTTGTATTCTTCACGTGCATGGCGTAAAGCTCGACCCGAAATTCGAATAAGTTAGAAAACCCTTCTTCCCCTTCAAATGAATTTAAAATAAAGGCGTCTTTTCCCAGCTTTGTTTCGATGGAAAGAAAAATATTTTCAGATGTAATAAGCGGTGCTGCCATCTTTTTAAGCCCTGTTATTGGTTCAATTAGTAGACGAAAAAAAGAGGATAAGATCAAGGATTAGATTTGTTTATAAAATAAAAATAAAAAACATAAATAAAAGTTATTTAAAAAAATAATTAACTGAATATACATTAAAGTATAAATAAATATCAATAAAATACAGGGGATGTAATGAGTAAAAATCATCAATTATTATCGCCTTCTTCTTTTGCCATGATTGTTCTTTCGGGGCGTGCAGCCACAGGTTCAAGTAATGGCCAAGATGGGGAAGCAAAAAAGAGAAGTATCCGCACGGGTGCAGCGTATGCGGGACATGGTTAAAAAAAATGTCAGCAGACAGCCAGGAAATTCAAGAAAAAACAACAGAGATTCATGAAAGAGTAAAGCGTTTTGTTGTCCATGCGTTAAGTCGGCAAAAAAAATGGAGCAATAGAAATTGATATGGAAAAAATACCAACAGACAGAGAGCCAACGCTTAATGATTTATTTTTTGGCAATGGGCGGCAACCTAAACCCATAAACGAAAGAATAGGGGGTGATTTTTAAACCAAAGTAATGCCGAACAATAAAATAATAAATTTAAAAAAAATAAGCCTAATACAAGTTAGGTCTATTTTTTTTGTTTTTTAAGTAATTAAAAATATATATAGTATTTATAAACTAATAATTTACAATAATAACTGATAACGGGGAGAGCTATAAAATGACGCGCAAAACATTTCGCGAGAAATTGGGTATTTTTTAATTACCCTGGGGGTTTTGGGGGGCTTTATGGTCTTTTTTTTCCTCATTGGCTCAGGCTGCCTCAAGGGAAGAGGGTGCTGCCAAAGAAAATGTACTAACTCAAAAGGTCGCCTTTCTGGGAAAACAAAGAGCGCCCAAGAAGAAGAGCTGCAGATGATAGGGCTTTAGCGTTAATGACTGGCACAATTAATAGTGAAACAGGTATTGATGCATTTGACGGCTTCATGGAATATGTACGCCAAAAGCTAAAGCAAGATGGGGTTATAATGGTGCCAGGGGCTTTGTTGGCCGAAAGGTTTACATTGGCTGATCTTTTGCGCGCCATCGAAACAGCATCGAGTCGAGACCGTCTAGCGACGATTTAACAAAACGCCATAGTGCCGTGTGCGCGAGCTTTGACTTTATATTTTCTTTAAATGCCAAGGCCTTAAAGTAGGGGTTTTGTGCATTTCTATGGGCAATATAGCTTTCATAGGCTGCCCTTACTTTGGCCCCCATTTTATGCAGAATAACTTCTTCTTCATGGGTGAGGATGTCGTCGTTAATAAGAAGCAGCGGGGGAATTCTTCCACCTTTAAATAAGGGGCTTGCAGCATGCTTGTTGTTAGGCGCTGAGGGTCTTGACTAAGGGCGTAAATTACATCTGCTGCCGCTTTAGGTGAGGAAAAGTCTTTAATAATAGAGATAAAGGCATTCGGGTTAAACCACTTTTTTGGCAAGCACATCGTCACCCCAATAAATGGGAATCGCCCCTTCAAAGGCATTCATAATTTTTTCTGTGACATAGCCTTTTCGATCGTGGTTTTCCATGGCAAGGCCAAAGTTGTACTGTTCATAAATGGGGGTGAGGTCATGGTAGTTCCCTTCAGCCCGCTGAGAAGCGGTTTGCATACACTTTCCAAGTGAGTAGGCCTGCTGTTGAAAACGTTTTCTAAGCAAAGTGAACATTTGATCGCGCTCGCGCACGCAATGTGAACTAATGTAGACAACTTGATGGGGGCGGGGCTGACTATAGGGGCGTTTTTCCATAGCTTCCTGTAGATTTTTGCGGAGATTCGTTTTGCCATACGCGATATAAGGCATAAAAATGAAGTTTTCGCCTTCTGTTTCATTGGCAGTAATTTCAAGAAATGGATAGCCAGAAGGAAAGAAACGTTTCCAACGAAGGCTTGCATACTCTCCTGAAAATGCCATGTAAGGCACGTGTGCCGTTTCGTGGCCATGTGTGGGGGTGTAGTAGTTTTTTAAGATAAGGTGGGGTGTTTCTGTCGGGTGTTCTGGAAAGACAACGTTATATTCAGGGAAGGCGCGTCGTATCACACGTGTAATGGCCCTTGGGCATATGTTTTGCACCACAAAGGTTGTGCTTGTCGGTGGCATTTCAAAGTGCCACCTGGTGAAGAATTCGTTATAGGTGGCCCGTGCAAAGTAGGGATTTTGCCAAAATATAAGCCCCGTTAGCAGAGCAAGGAAAATAAAAGCCATACGGGCAAAGGTGATAAATTTCATGGATACAACTTAGCGAATAGACCGATGAGATTCAAATAATTTTAAATGGTTTCCGATCCATTGTATTTTGCTGATCATCTGCATTGGTTTTTTGGTGTCGGCTAAGCCAGCTTGTCCAATGAAGGGCCATGCCTTTACCCAGCTTAACGGCGGGAATTTCTTCTTTTTTCAAAATAAGGTTAAGATGAAATTCTTGTTCTTCACCACAGTAGTAAGCAATCAAGGTTTTAAGCTCTTGGTAAGCCTTGCCGGGCTTTAAAAAGTTCACATACGATTTGATGCCGATAGGCCCCACATGCACCTTAATGCTGTTTTGTTGGTCCCAAAAGCGGTCTCCTAAGATCGCATCATTGCCAAGTGTTTGAAAGCGACCATACTTTCCAATCATACTTTGCTGTTTTCAGGAACAGATACCCATCCACCTTGAAATTCTTCGACACGTACGGTTGTGTTGAAGAAGTGCGATAGTACTTTTTCAAGCCCAACACGAGAACGCGGGCGTTGCCACAGTAAGCCTGTGTAGTAAAGAAGCGAGCGATCAAGCGTTTTTAATCGACGATCTTTTTTTTCTTTGTTTTAAAGGCCAAGAAGTGATTTGAGGTTGCGGCCAAGATACGTCACCTCGGGGGGGTCGGCGGCCACACCTACCCAATACTTTTTACGAATGCGGTGTAGCAAAGAAATAAGACGATGATTGAAGATATCAAGAAAAGTATGCTGTGCGGTATCTTTTTGACGATCACGCTCGATAATGTGCTGCGCATAAGGTGTGGGCAGGGGGCCTTGAATGCCGGCAATATTAAAAAAAGCCGTTGTGATGTCGAACTTACCCTGTGCGTCTATTTTTAAATCCACAATATCAGAAGGTGGGAAATCAAGGCCAATCTTGGTTTGAATTTTAATGGCCTCTTCATCGGGGTGGTGACCTTCTCCAAGGGGCGTTGACTGGGGGTTTAAACGCTCGATGATTTTAATAAGCGCATGAAAGCCAAACTTAGAGGCTTCTTTATTTACCTTGTCTATTAAAGACGTTTTTATATGAGGCGTTTTGTGCCCGTGCGTGGAGGCCATGCCTTTAATATCCTTTCTTTGCCCTTGTTTTTAACTGTGAGTTCGATGAATGAATTAATTTGCGTATAAAGCCCAAAAAAGTGGCTGAGGACGTGCGAGAAGAGAAAAATCCCTGTACTGCCCAGCGCATCGTCTTCATCGAATGTGAGGGTTATTTTTGTGCCTTTTGTGAAACCACGCCAAATATCTTTACCCAGACGGCGCACCACAGGCTCGGCTTCCATTTGCACAAGACGATCTACTTCAAGACTTTTTGTTTTTTCAAGTGTTGGGTTAAACAGGCGTAGAATTTCTTTAAGGGCAGCAAGGCTTTCTGGTCCGCTTGAGCAAGACGTGTAATTGACCGCAAGGCTGGAAATAAGCTGCCATTGGGTTTGACCGTCCTCTGATGGGTATATTTGTGGGGTAGGCTGATGCAAACATAAAATATCATCTGCTGGAATGGGGTCGTTGGAGGTAAGGCGGGTTTGGTCTGTCATCAAACTCGCTAGTTGGCGATTTGTGCAGAGGGTTTTGGCGTAGACAACCTCGGCACTTGGTAGATCAGGCTTTAAATTCCAGTTAACAAAGTTGAGCCATAAGTCGGTGCCTGGAATGTTTGGGTTTGTTGTTTGTGTGCGGCGTGCCGACCAAAAGACTGTTTCTTGATCATGTGTGGTTTGATGGCTGTACGAGAAATAAGGTTGAATTTCACGTGTTTCTGTTTCATTTACAGCTGACATGTACACTTTCTCAACGCTGTGAATTTCTGTTGTCATCTCGCGCCTGTAATCAGGAACAAGGCGATAATCTATTTTTTGATGGTCAAACCGCAGTGGTTCTGTTGTTTTTTCGAATAAGTTAACGATGGGCGTGCATCCAAGTGCTAACCTTGCGGCGCTGAATGTAATAGATTGCGCACTTTTTGAATTAATCATGGGAATGAAAATTTTGACTTCAGTGTCTGCCGCTTTAAGATCGAGATTTATTAAATCAAAAAACATGAATTTGCGTGAGAAAGAAAAGTACTCTTGCAGCAAGCCATAGGCGGGATGGGCATTGTCAGGGCAAGGGATTAAACTATCGCCCTCATCAAAGCCCACAGGTTGAATAGATTCTTTTTTTATAATTTTAGGGGCTTTTTTAGGGTCTGTTTGGACAGCTATTTCTAACTTTTCTTCAAACAAAAGGCGGTAAAGCGTGTTTTGCTCGACCGTTGTGCCATTAATATAAAAGCGGAGACGATTAATATCGAGCTTTGAAAAAGGTGTTTTGATGGCTTTTAAGGTGATTTCCATCATATGCGCATGGGGAGACAGATAAAAATCAACGCTTTCTGATTTAATAAGGGCAACGTCTTTAACTTCAATCGGCCAAATTTCTGTGTCGTACCCCGTGCGAAAATTACAAACATCGCTACTTTTAGGGGCCGCATAAAGCGATGTATGTCGCGGCACTTTATAGCTTTCCGTCATGGGCTTGCTTTTAGGCGCTTTAAACTGGGCGATGCTCAAGGGGGGAATAGGGCGCACAAGATGAGGGTAGAGAATACTTAAAAGGGCACTTGAAAAACGGGGTAGCTGATTATCAATATCTTTTTGTAAATGCGCTGTTAAAAAAGCAAAAGATTCAATGAGCCGTTCAAGGTGGGGATCGGACTGATGGCTTTCTAAAAAGTTAAGACGGCGGGCAATTTTTGGGTATTTCTGCGAAAAGGCTTTTCCCATATGACGCAAAAAAGAAATTTCGCGTTGATAGTAGAGTAAGTCGTTATCTGTTGGCTTTGCCACCCCATCCCCCTTTTACTTGTATTTTACTTTGATTTCTGGGGTTTGCCAAGTTCTTCCAGCTGATCAACGGCCACGGGGAATGAAACCGGCTCAACTGTGTTTTCAAACTTAATATTGGCAGATACAACAAGGTGGGCTTTTTGATTTGCTTGATCGTACCGTGTGAGCTCGACATCAACATCACTGAGGCGGGGTTCAAAAAGTTCAAGGGCTGTACTCATAAAGGCACACAGCTTAATGACATCTTTTGTTCTGGAAGGATCTGCATAAGACTGATCGAAAAAACCATAAAGATCGGGCATGCCATACGTTAGAGAAAGAGAAGGCGCCCTATCTTCATATTCTTGGTAGGGCACAGTACAACGTGTGTTTAAAATATTGCTTGCCTCGCGGGCAACAGATTCAATGACTTGGTCTTTACTATATGTGAGGAAAGGAACGGCTTCTTCTGTGGCTTCAGGGTCCATATCCGTAAGGCGATCAAACAGCGGGGCAATACCGCCAACAGAAGACCATTTTGTTGTTTTGGGAAAGGAGAATCCGACATTGTTTCATACCTTTTGTGCATAGAGCAGGCTTAAAGCCCAAGGGTAAGTTAGATGGCGATGTTTTTGTCATATCAAACCCATAAGCAACGTTACCTTGTGCTTTACCTGACATATCGTAGGAATATAAGTCCATTCATACTGATCGGCTACACAGTCAAAAGACTACAGCAGGCACATGGTGAAGGTGGTTGCGTTTGGTCATGAGGATACAAGAACGCCGATGCCGTGGGTATCAGCCCCGTAATATCGTGTGTTGTGTCTGTTTTGATGTGCACAATTTTTGCCTTTCTCAATGTAATTTTGAATGCAGGTAAGGCTGTGCTGCCAGAACCTGTGTTTTTGAGGTTGATGACAGTCATTTCATCTACAATTGTACCGCTGCCTAACAAATTGGCTACAACTTCTTGGCACGTTGAGTTATCCATCGTGATGCGAAGCGCAAAAGCATCTACTTGTGCGCTTGCATTTAGATGGCCGTTATAATCAGGAAAGGCAGGCTTTGCAAAGCCCATATGCCAATGATAAACGCGGTTTCCATCTGTAACAGCACTGCCGGCAACTTCTGTGCCCTTGATTTGAGGGACATTAAATAAGATAGACCCGTGCGTGACGCTTGACTTCTGTTGGTGCTTGGGTTGGGATTTGCCATTTTAAATCATCCTCCAGAAAAGTCAGTTTTTGCTGACTCATATTGGTTTCAAAGCCTTGTTTACCTGTTGATTGATCATCCGGATCATACATGTTGCGTATTTGTACAATCTTACCGTATACAAACTTATAAGTTGCAAACATTCCTTCAGAGGTAATAGGGCCAAAAGCAATATCGTGCCATATTTCCATGCCAGAGATATAAACATCAGCCAAGGTGGTTTCACTTACAAGCTTCATTTCCCCACCACCAATCATCATCTTGTAAAATGTGACAGTTTCAAGGTAGACACCCTGCGTAAGACAACTAATGCCTGCAATGGTGCCTTTATCAATAATCGCATGGGCTTCAACACGGTAAAGGCGCGTATTTCCAGCTGCACCTGATGTGCTTCTTGTAATGTCCGAAGGGTTCTCTATTTCGATGATAGGAAACTCAAGAAGGCGAATCGATTCCTTGACGCCGGTCTTGCTTTCGGCGTCAACACTCCCAGAAACGAGTTAGCACCCTGGCCTCCTGGTTTCATGTAGATGGCTTCGCCTTTTGTTTGGTTGAACTTAGGAGCTGACATGTAACTACCTTCCTATTTATCAATTATTTTGCTGGCGGGGGCAATTCTGCAACAAGGCGAAGAGACGCTGTTAATTCTTCCAGCTGGAAGTGTGGTCTCAAGAACACTGTTGCACGATATTTGCCTGGGTTGCCAGGAACATCAAATACATCGATGCGTGCTTCACGGGTGGGAACTTAGCCTTCAGTGTTTGAGGGGCTTCGTCCGTAAGCAAGACGTATTCAGATATCCATGTTTGCAAGTATTTCTGAACCTCGACACGGCTCATGAAACTACCAACCTTATCGCGCATGATCACCTTAATGTAGTGGGCGAAACGTGATGCTGCCATGATGTAGGGCAGGCGCGCTGAGAGGTTCGCGTTAGACGTTGCGGTATCCAAGTTGTACTTCTTCGGTTTTTGGCTTGTTTGCCCACCAAAGAAGGCCGCCTTGTCGGTGCCCTTACAGTGACAAAGAGAGATGAATCCAAGGTCACTAAGTTCTTTTTCGCGACGATCTGTGATTGCGATTTGTGTTGGACACTTAAGTGCAATATCGCCTTCCGTTGTTTTGAAGGTGTGTAGGAGGAGACCTTCAACAAGGCCCCCACCTTCAACACCTCGTATCGCTGCCGTCCATCCATAAAGGGCAAAGGCGTTTGTAACGCGCTGTGCCAGCATGTAGGCAGGATTCCCCAGACGAAAGTGGTAAGCGTTTTACCGTCAACAACCTCTTCATAGTTGATGCCGTGTACAGGAAGCGTTTCTGGGCCATAAGGAAGGCGCATCAACACTTTGGGCAAACAAAGGGCCATGTAGCGTGAATCTTCTACATCCCGGAATGATTTCCACTTAATTTTGTCGGCACTTTCAAAAATTTTCGCAAGGTCGCGTGGCTTTCCAAGATCAGCATATGAGTCTAGGTTAAACATGGTTGGATCAGCTGCTGCAAGCACAGGGGGCGTGGGCAGCGGCTGCAACATGTGATAGTTTATCTACAAGCGACATGTCGGGCGAAGTTGCATCAAATTCGAAGTCAACCATAAGCGCTGAATAAGGGTGCCCACCAAACGTACCGTACTCTTCTTCGTATACTTTTTTGAAGAGCGCACTTTGGTCGAACTCGATCGCTTTTTCAAGGTCTTCCCGAAGTTCGTCCTTAGAAATATTCATAAGGCGAAGTTTTAAGTGAATACTGGTTTCCGTATTCATGACAAGATAGGCAAGGCCGCGCCATGTTGCCTCAATTTTTTGAGAAGTTTTTCATTATGCAAAAGGGCATCAAGCTGTTTTGACAGTTGTTGATCCATCTCATCAATGCGTTTTTGAATAAACGTGACTGATTCTTTTCCCGCAGTTGCAGCCGCAGCTGTTGCCTGGGTAATGAATTCATTCAGCATATCAAGCGCATGCGCCTTATGTTCAGGATCGCGCCCAAGTTTTGCATCTTCCATAATTTGCTGGAAGAGTGGCTTTGGTGGTGGTGCTTTATCTGCCATTTACGTATCCTCCCTGGATTACTTTTTCGCCGCTGCAGCTGCAGCTTTATCAAGTTCTGCTTTGCCAGCGGCAACAGCTTTTTGAACCTCTCCCATGGCTTTTGGATCGGCCAACATTGTATTCAAAAGATCAACAAGCAAATCGTTACCATCTACCTTTGACATTAAGTCATGTAAAAGTGTGCGTGACTTGTAAACAGCGCCCGCTTGAGGCACTTGTTTTAAAATCGCAACAGGATCAAAGTCATCCATACTGGAAAATTTAAGAAGTACGTTTGTTTGTGGGTGCGTGCCGTCTGCTGCAGGTGGGGCAATCATGTCATCCGCTTGGAAAGTAACCCGTGGGTTAATATCTGCCATGATATCCATCAAGTTATCACGATCCACCTCAGTGAACTTACGTTCTTTGAATGGTTTTAGAGGGGTATCGGGGTCACGATCACCAGATAGGTCTGCTAAAATTCCCATAACGAAGGGAAGTTCCTTCATTTCGATGGCATCACCAATTTCAACGTCGTATGTAATTTGTACGCGCGGTGGACGAACGCGATCCAGCTTGTGTTGGGTACTTTCAGTCATACCGATATGCTCCTGTTAAACTTTATTCTTAAAATAAGTCTGCCAGTTAATTTTTTTATATGTAAATAGAAAAAGTTAAGTATAGGTTTAGGTGTCGAATTAGAAAGAGTCTGCTAGAGACTAAGATAACGGGAAAAGCGTTTCTTTTCCTTTACTTGTTTCGTGTGTAAGTGAAAACTTTATAAGGTAGAGACAAGAAAAGAAAGGGTGCTATAGAATGACACGATGTATATGGGTAGATGTGCAGGACGCCCTTATGATTGACTATCATGACAAAGAATGGGGGTGTGCCGGTTTATGATGATCGCCTTCTTTTTGAAATGCTTTCTTTAGAAGGGGCGCAGGCAGGGGCTTAGCTGGAAAACAATATTACACCGACGAGAAGCATATAGAGTGGCATTTAAAAACTTTGAGCCCTTGCGCGTTGCCGCTATGACAGATGAAGATTTAATCGATATTTTAAATAGCGGCCATGTTATACGCCATCGCTTGAAAATATTTTTTCAGTGCGCACAAATGCGCGGGTCTTTTTTAGAAATACAAAAAGAAGCAGGCACATTCTCTGAATACTGTTGGTCATTTGTGATAGGGGCGCCAGTTGTGCGAAAAAAAGGGGAAGCACCTTTGACGTGTTCAGTTATATCCACTGCTTTATCAAAAGATTTAAAAAAAACGGGGTATGGCATTTGTAGGGGCCTACAATTATGTATGCTTTCATGCAAGCTGTGGGCATGGTGAATGATCATGACGAAGTGTGTTTCAGGAAGCGTCTCACAAATGCTGTCATGAAACATATTTAGTAGTCAGCTTTAAAGAGATTTCTAGGGGGCTGTGTTTTTTAGATTGTCTATTTTTTCTCTCTCCCACTAATTTAATTTTAAATTGATGGCAGAAGTTGACCGCTATATTCCACAGCCGAAGAGAGAAGTGGATAAGCCATGATGTCCATTTTTCCTTTTTCATGCCTTATACTTTTGAAAATGATGCTTAAATAAGGCTTTCTTTTGAAAAAAAAATTTTGATAATAACTTTTATAAGAACTGAATTTTTAATGGATATTAAAAGGAAAAAATTATGAAGAATAGTAATAGTATTTATGCATTTTTGTTAGTGGCGTTGAGTATGGGCCAACTTAGTACGGGTTATGCACTACCTGGAGGGGAGAACGAAGGGTGCCCTGTGAGGGAAGGCCAGTTACACCTCCACCTCCTCTATCTCTATCCTCCCTATCCCTATCCCCTAGTTCGGGTAGTGTGGGGGTGATGATGGCTGCAGCATCAGCAGGTTCATCTGAAAGAGATATTGAAGATAGGCAAAGAGCTCCTTACTTACAACAAGATGGGCGCATGGTATACGATGAGTATGAAGATCTATTGCGGTTTGATGGGGAAGCAAGAAAAGATGCTGGTTATGAAGATAACAAAAAGCGCTTACAAAGAGATGGTCAAAAGGCTTTTCGAGTGATAGCGGGTCTTGGCAACGAAAAGACACAAGAGGAAGAATTCGATAGAATGTTGAATGAAAGGCATGAGTGTGACATTTATGAAATGAACACTTTGGTTGCCATACTGCGGTTAGCAGAAGAATATGGGAAAATAATAATCGTTCTGTCCATAACAAAAAATCTCCTCTCTACAAAGGGTTTCAAAAAGTAAAGAAGATCTTTCAAAAAAGTGTTGATAGAAATAATAAATGGAGAACAGAAGATCCATTTATTCCTATGGAAGGCGAGCCTTTTTGGAAACAATTGCACCGTTTTTGTTATTATTGCAATCCAGAGTATACTTCTGCTCCATGTTATAAAGGAATTCAATTGTTCGATTTAAGAAGAATAGAAAGGAGAGAGATCGATAAATATTAACTTTGTCTATCAACAAGTACTAAGAGGAGGCATTGTAATGTCTCCTCTTTTTTCCTGTGCGAGCTTTAATTTAGATATGTTTTGGGGCCTTTGCAGGCCATGGCACTCCTTCGTCTCGAAGTTTTATTTTAAGTTGATTTGTGTGTAGCCGTATTTTGATGCCCCAGCAAAGTTAAGCAAAGATGGTTTTTATCTTGCTCAATATTGAGGAGAGACAGGTTTTGGGCAGGTTTTTTCTTTAAAGTTTATATTGGCTGTTTTCAACCTTTTCGATATTTTCAAATGCAACGGCAGTGAGGGTGCGTAGCCCTTTTTAGAGGTGCTTTTTCCCATTGATATCGATTTGCTCAAAAAAAGAACTTTTTGTTTTTAATGTCGAAAAGAAGCGTTGTTTAAGGAAATGAGCGCATCTTGTAAGCAAGCCGACAAAATACCGAGTTCTTCTTCAGATGATGCAAGTATTTTAACTGGGCTGTGCATAGCAGCTTCCTCCACTACTTTTTTATGCTATGCGTTTTATGGATGCGCCGCAAGCAGATAGTTTTTTTTCCATAGATTCGTAGCCGCGATCAAGATGATAGATGCGGTTTATGGTTGTTTTGCCTCGGGCAACAAGCCCTGCAAGCACAAGACATGCAGAGGCACGTAAGTCGGTTGCCATTACGGGAGCACCTACCAAATGAGATTTGCCACGAATCGTTGCGGTAGAGCCGTGAATTTGAATATCGGCCCCTATGCGCACAAGTTCTGCCACGTGCATGAAGCGATTTTCAAAAATAGTTTCAGTAATATTGGCACTGCCTTCGGCCAATGTCATTAAGGCCATGAATTGGGCCTGTAAGTCGGTTGGAAAACCGGGATAAGGTTCGGTAATCATGTCGACACTTTTTATTCTTTTTTGTCGCGGGTCGCGATAGGTTTTGAAAGCCTGCGTCTGTTGGGGTGAAGGCCATGCCGGCATCTTCGAACAAAGAGATTGCAGTTTTTAAGCACCCCATATCTGTGTGGGTTAATTCAAGGGTGCCATTGGTAATACCGGCGGCAGCAATATATGTGCCTGTTTCAATTCGATCTGGAATAACAGCATGGGTTGTGCCGGATAAATGGCTTACACCTTCTATGGTTACAGTATCTGTGCCTGCACCAGAAATCTGTGCACCCATTTTATTAAGGCAGTTGGCGAGATCAATAACTTCGGGCTCGCGTGCTGCATTTATAAGGCGCGTTGTACCTTTGGCCAAAGTTGCGGCCATCATTAAATTTTCGGTTCCTGTGACGGAAATAAGGGGGAAGGCAATGTCGGCCCCTTTAAGGCCACCTTTTGGTGCCGTTGCCCGTATATAGCCATCTTCAAGCTTTATTTTAGCCCCCATTTTTTCAAGGCCTTTAATATGTAAGTCAACGGGGCGTGTTCCTAGTGCGCATCCACCAGGCAGAGAGACTTCTGCCGCGCCGTGCCGACTGACAAGCGGACCCAGCACCAAGATAGAGGCCCGCATCTTCCGAACAAGGTCATAGTCGGCATGGGTATTATCAAGTGATTTGGCGTGTAATGTAAGTGTGCGTTCTTCGTTGTTGTTTTTTTCTATATGCACACCAAGAGATGAAAGGACACCGGAGAGCGTTTCTATGTCAGAAAGTTGGGGAATGTTTTGCAGTATAAGGGGCGTGTCTGTTAAAAGAGAGGCCGTCATCAGGGGAAGGGCTGCATTTTTAGCGCCACCTATTCTAATTTTTCCTGATAATTTGCTCCCCCCAATAATTTCTAATTTGTCCACACCGTATTCCTAAATATTCTTTAAGTCAGTTTCATTTTAGGGAGCGTAACACCTTGTTGCCCCATGTACTTTCCTGACCGATCTTTGTATGAAGTATCACAAGATCCTTCTCCTTTAAAGAAAAGAAATTGGCAAACCCCTTCATTGGCATAAATTTTTGCCGGCAATGGGGTGGTGTTTGAAAACTCTAAGGTCACATGTCCCTCCCACTCAGGCTCAAGCGGTGTAACGTTTACAATGATACCGCAGCGCGCATAAGTAGATTTACCAAGACAAATAACAAGAACATCCCTTGGAATGCGAAAATATTCAACGGTACGTGCCAAAGCGAAACTATTGGGTGGCAAAATACAAACATTGGCTTCTCGATCTACAAAAGAGGTATGTGAAAAGTCTTTTGGATCAATAAGCGCGTTGTCAACATTTGTGAAAGCGTTAAATTCAGTTGCCGCCCGTGCATCATATCAATAGGAAGAAAGGCCGTATGAAATTGTTCCCTCTGCTCTTTGTGCTTCGACAAAAGGCTCGATCATTCCTTTTTTGGCTTGTGCACGAATCCACGAGTCTGGCATGATTCCCATTTGTTATTCCTTTCCCTGCTTTTTCTCGGCTTGTTTTTTTTCTCGTCGTTTACGAAGGTTTTCGCGTAAGGCGCGCGCTAAGCGATCAGCGTTTTTATCGCTATATGTGTGTATATTTTTTTCAGCCATGATGGATAGATTAGCATAGGTTTTAGAGGTCTTCCACTAATTTCCTGTAATAAAGAACAAACTATACATTTAATGAAAAATGTGCAATTAAAACAATAATGTTTAACTATTTTTTTAGGAAATAAGGCCGATTATCATGAAATATAAAGCAATTTTTACTTTTTCTTTTCTTTGTTTATTTTTGAATACATTTGCTGCCGGGGCAGAAGAAGGTGACGAATTAACAATACGTGTGCCATTAAGGGTTTGCAAAAGAAATAGAGTATTGGAATGGAGTCGACAAGCTGAGTGTAAGGAGTTTTTATGCAAAAAATGATGGCGACGCAAATCTAGTGTCAACATGTGATAAGGGCTTTGGTGTATGGGATGCAAGTAAAAAACACATTGGGGTAATGCCGCTTTCTTTTGCTGAGCTAAATATGACATGTCGGTCGTCAAAACGGAAGAAAGTAATCTGGCTTGCGCGGGACGCGCTGGAATAGTTTTCGGACTCTTCGGAATACGATGCCACTAAACTTACATATACAAAATCCCCCATAGATCTTGTGTTGAAAGCAGGGTGGAGAGCACATATGCCAAAGAGGGGCGTTTTGTAATATTTGGTGTTAAGTCTGTTTTTATCATCAAGGCAAAGTTGAGAACGAATCATGGCATACAGGCTTTGTGGTGTTAGATGTGGAGACAGATCAGCTGATTTCACGCATCAAACCGGGCCTTTGCCCATGGTCGAAAAGCGCGCTTAGAAAAAAGTTATTGGATCGTTAACGGGATCTTCGTTAAAACAATAGCTTTAAACTCATGTGGCCAGCTTTTTCGGAGATCTATTGTTTCAATCGCTAAAATATGGCAATGTGCCTTCGGTTGGCCGCTGTGGCTCAGTGGTAGAGCGCACCCTTGGTAAGGGTGAGGTCGAGAGTTCAATTCTCTCCAGCGGCACCATGTTGCTTTTTTTACAACATATTTCTAAAAGCATTTCTCATTACATATTACAAAAGCTTGTTGGAGGCTCGATTTTCCTGATATCTTTCAAAATAACGGTAATATATTTTTTAGGAGAAAAAAAATAATGAAAAAAAAACAATTACTTAAGGTAGCTCTATCTGCTTTGGTGCTTTCTGCCGGTGTTGCAGAAAAAAAGTTTGAGGGCGCGCACGTTGGTGCGGACGTAAACTATAAGTTTGAAAGTCAAACTTTTAAAGATAAAAGCACAGGCAACAACAGAGGTACTGATGTTAAAGTTAAGCCAAGCGGTGTTGGCCTTGCTTTGAACGCAGGTTACACTGAAATGGTTGGTTCTGTATATCTTGGTGGTGATGTGCGTTTAGGTTATGGTTTCGGCAAGAAATCTAAAACACAATCTGGTAACTA
Source organism: Holosporaceae bacterium (assembly GCA_022646525.1). Classification (GTDB taxonomy): domain Bacteria; phylum Pseudomonadota; class Alphaproteobacteria; order UBA7879; family UBA5542; genus UBA5542. The sequence continues at coordinate 756,277 of CP060261.1, forward strand.
CCTTGGTGCAACAACAGCTTTCAACATGAAGGCTGAAGTTAAGCAACGCTGGAATCTTGGTCTTGGTGCTCTTGTTGGTACTGAGTGCATGGACGACTGCTTGGTGTTCTTCCGTCTTGGGTTTGACTATTCAAACTACAAAGCTGAAGCTACTGCACTTACTGCAGGTACAGGTGTAGCTGCAGGCACTAAAAGAAGCAAAACATACGGCATGTGGTCAGTTGTTCCTGGTCTTGGTGTAAAATACAAGTTTGACAGAGACTGGACAGTAACTGCTGCATACGAGTATGCGCATCAATTGTCTAGCAAGTCTTTGTTCAACGACATCAAAGCTGAAAAAGGATCTTCTCACGCCATTCGTTTTGGTGCGAGCTATTGCCTATAATAGGCTTTTCAAGCTTAAACAAAAAACCCGGCTGTTTTGGCCGGGTTTTTTTTATGTAATTGGCATCTCCAACGGGATTCGAACCCGTGTTGCCGCCGTGAGAGGGCGGTGTCCTAGACCTCTAGACGATGGAGACAAAAGACGTAGGTGCAGTGTTACAAGGACTGACGTACTTTTGCAAGGGAAAAACTTAGCTTTTAAGAAATCTATTTTGTAAGAATAAAGTTAAAAGTTGGCCAGTTTTAGTAATGCGTGCCATTATAGTTCATAAAAAAGTTAGCTATTCTGAAAGCTCTCTTTTGCATAAATCTAAGTAGGGCGCGTTTATTCTATGGGCGGCGCTCAATTTTCCTGTCTTCCTACCACCATGTATTTTCTGCATAATTCCTAGGGCGCCTTTACCCTAGGATAAGCCTTCCTAAAAAATATAAGTAAATAAAAAATAACTTTTAATAATTATGGATGGTATTATGAATACAAAAAAGATTTATTTCCTCGTCATTTTAGCAGGCAGTGTTTCTGCGGCTTCTCTTACCCATGCAGAGGCAAGCTATAGCGACGCGGCAATTTCAAACAATACACAAAAACCCTTTTACAGGATTTCATGCAACAGGTGCCGTTGGCTTTGGGCACATAAGCGCGAAGACAAAAACGACACACTAAACACACCAACCGGTTTAACGACACACACATGGGGAACTACCGCAGCACGGCAAATGGCATTTCGTTTTCTGCCGCTGGTGACTATGTTTGGGAATGCCAAGAATACCTTCTAGGGTTAGAGCTAGGTGGTACATATCACACAAATAAGACAAGGCATGACTCTGCGCATAGAAATACTGCTGGTGTTACAGACCTTAGAGAAACTGTCAAATACAAATATAATTTAGCTTCGCGCGCTAAAGTCGGAAAAAAAATTAATGAGTCAATGGCTGTTTTTGCGGGCTTAGGAGTTTCTCGAGGTTCTTTTTGAATACATTGCCCACAGTGATGGAAATAAAAGCAAGAAGAAGTTTGATTTATGGGGCATCACACCCTCTGCAAGTATTTGCGTGAAGCTGTCTGATAAAACCCTTCTAAGTGTTCGGTATACGCACACATTTTATCAATCTCAAAATAGCAAATCTGCCATCTGGCAGATCATCAATCAATGGAAAAAATTAAGCCTCAGTCTTCAAGTGTGCGCATTGGTTTGACGTATAAATTCTAAAAATCACATAACTAAATAAGGCATTACCATGACAACTTTTGAACAAAAAATAACACTCTTAAAAAATAAGTTTTTATGCTCGACAGCGATGGCTTTAGTTCTTGTTGGCACACCGCTTGCGGGGCATTCGGCAGCACGCCATGAAGAGGCCATGCGCGCGGCACTGGAAGACCAGTTTCTTGCAGGAAAGCGTGTGGGCACAAAGCGTATCGAACGGCATGTTGTGACTGAAGTTGGGCGTGTCGATAACTTGGTTGTTGTGATGCCGTCACCCCAGAAAGCTGCTGCTGACGGGTTGCAAGCGATTTTCAATAAAGAGGCCTTAGAAAGAGAGCTTGAAGCACTAAAACGCAAAGAACAAGAAGCACGTGCAGCAAACGACCAAAAAGCATTAGACCTGTTGGAAAAAGCAGAACTGCTGAAGAAGCGTACTTGCGCTTGCAACAAAAGCTTCAAGCGCTTCGGCGTGAGGAAAAGGCGCTTGAGGCTGGGCAGCGAAAAAGCGAAGAAGAAGCATCTCGCTATCGTCAACAATTTATTGATAAGGGGCGCAAGCTTTAAATCTTGGCACCACACTTAAGATTAGAGAAGAAGAGCTTGCCAAAAAACGTGCGCGTCTCAGCGATCTTGAGGCTAAGCTAAGTGGGCTTACAGATTCTCAAAGGCGTGATCAAGAAGCACTTAAGGGCTTAACGTCTAGTATTCAGAAGCAAAAAGATGCTGTAGAAAGGGCCGAGCAAGAGTTGCTTAAATTGAAGGCTCAGCACGAAGTTCTCAATGCAGAAAAAGATAAATACAAAGCTCAGCGCGATGCCGCTGAACGGGATGCGCGAGAAAAGAATCTGCTTTGCGCGATCTTGGGTTGCAGCTTCAAGAAAGTGAAACAAGACACCAACAGGCGGATGCCGATTTGCAGCAGGTTAGAGCCGAAGTCGCAAATTTAGAGGCAGCGCTAGAAGGCGATCAGCGTCGTATCTTGGAGCTTGAAGGGAAATTGCAGGGCGCAAATGCCAGCTATCTGTCATGCTTGGGGCATTAAGAAACGAAGCACCTGATTGTTTTGACGGTGTGGATGACCCTGTTGCGGCCCTTGATGCGTTGCGCCTTCAAGCCATATACTGAAACAAGTATTTGCAGGTAAAGACGCAAAACTTCACGCCGCAATGGATGCGCGCGATGCCCTTGATGCGGAGTTGCAGGCCCTTAAGGTTACGCATCAAGAACTAGCTGACAAGTTGGCTGGTGCTGTGCAAACTGGTGCAGACAAAGCACGTGTAATTGAGAGACTAGAGACAGACCTTGCTACTGCTAGAAGTCGCATTGCTGAGTTAGAGGCACGAGCAGACGAATTAGAAGCGGAAAGCACGGCCTTGCGGGCGGAAAGAGACAAATTTGAGTGGCAAGTTTTGGCATTGCAAGCAACAGAAAAGCGCTTAGAGCGCGAACTTACGGCAGCAAAAGCAAACAGCGATAGACAGGCCGCACAAGTGGCGCTTTTGACTTCTGAAAAAGAAGCACTTGAGAAGCGTCAATCAGTACTTGAAACAGCAATTGAGCAACTAAAGGCGGCAAAGATACAAATGCAACAAGAGGCCCGTTTCGATGCGCAAGCACATCAAAATGAAGCACAGCGCCAACAAGCGGCGCATGCACAGATGGTGCGCGAATTACGTGAAACTATTGAGGCGCATCAGCAAGAAATTGCGCGCAGTAAGGATGCATTGGCTGAAAGGCAGCGTGTGCTTGCTGAAGAGCTTGCAACAGCAAAAGCTGAACATAACCAGGCCGTTGCAGAACACAATGAGCGTATTGCAGAAAAAGAAGCTGCCCTTGCGGAATTGCAGGTTGCTGAAAGCCAACAACTAGAGGAGTATGCAGCCCTTCGCAAGGAAATAGAGGCACGCGATAAGGCGCTTTTGGAGCAAGAGAAAAAGTTGCGTCAAACCTCTGCTGCATTGGCCGAGGCAGAGCGTGTTTGTATGGAAGCCAAGGAACGCGCAGATGCGTATGAAAAACGTATTGAAGCATTAGAACTTGAACAGCATCAGCTTACAGAGCGCCTTTCTAAGACGGAAGAAAGGCGCGCGGCTGCTGAAACACAAGCGGCTGAAGTCAAGGCGCGCCTGCAAGCCCTTGAGCAGGCACAACAACACAACAATGGAAGAAAAAAAAAGCGCTTGAGGCACGACTTGCAGAAAAGGCAGGCATTCAAAGTGCTGCTGGTGACGAGGCCGCGCGTCTTGAGGCTTATGAACAGCTTACGAAAGAACTTAGCACTTTGGAGGCGGCCTTGTATGAAAAAGTACAAGAAGCAGCCCAGCAATCTGAAGCTTTGGCAGCACTGACAGCGGAACACACTGCAGTCAAAATGAAACTAGAGCAAGCTGCTTCAGCAGCGCGTGCGCTGCAAGCGGAGCTTGGGGGAAACAGCAAAGTTTGAAAGCGTTGGAAGCATCGTCAGAAGAAATTCGAGCAAAGCATGATCGATTGAGTGAGGAAAATATTGAGATTAGAGCTCAGTTACGAGAATTAGGCAATCAGGCAGAGCAGGAAACAGCCACATATAAGCAGACAGTAGAGGCTTTGAATCTTGAACTTAATGCGAATAAGGCTCAAATGCAGCAACTGAAAGACCAGTTGGCAGAAAATCAAGCAGCTGCGGTTAAGGCTGAAGAAGAGCACCAGCGTTCTTTGGCGCAAATTGAAGCAGAGCATTTAACCCGCCAAGCGCTAGAAGCTAAGGTAGCTGAAATAACGCAAGCCTTAGAAGCGGCGCGTACGGCCGCCACCGAGGCGTCTAAGGCACGTCAACTTTCTGTGGCCGAGGTAGAGGTTTTGCAAGAAGAACTACGTTCAAAAGCTATGGAAATGGAAGCGGCGACGCAAACAGCCTTGTTAGAACAGCAGGCTTTGCAGGCCACAATTGATAAACTGGAGATGGCTGCTGCTGAAGCATCTGGACAAATCGCCCACTTAACGGATGCATTGGCCCAGGCAGAAAAAGAAAAAAGCTGAAGCCGTAGCGAAGCATGCAGAACTGACGGCAGACCATGAAACTGCAACAGCCGATCTTGCAAAAGTGCGTGCTGAGAAAAACCCAATTGACAGCAGCCTTAGAAGAAAAAAGAAGCGGCCTATCTCGCAAAAACTGCTGAAGAAGCCCGATTACGCCAGCAAGTAGACGCACTTGCGTTAGAGTCTGCCGGTTTGCGCGAGACGGTTGAAGAAATGAGAGATCAGCTTGCCAGACTTCGAGAAAAAGCTGAATTTGTAGGTGATGAGCTGAGCGCTACGCAAGAAGTTATTGCAGAGCGTGAGGCTGAAAATAAGAGATTGGAGCGCGCGCATGCGGCGTTAGTGGCACAGCTTGCTAAGATGCAAGCAGACTTAGAAGCGGAATATGAAGCCATTCTTGCCTATTTAGATGTGTCTGATGAAGTCAGTCCTGATTTTGCTACTGTTTTAAGACATCTTCGTCAGCTAAAGAGAGAGCTTGAGCTAACCCGAACAGCCAATGATCGCCTAGAAGATGATGTGAAAGCCGCAGTAGCTGCAAGAGATAATATGGCACGTCAGCTTGAGCTGGTAACCGAACAAAAGAAAAAGCATTTACTGAGGTAGGCAGACTTACAGCCTTGGTTGAAGAAAAAATGATCAGTTACATGACCAAGAGAGTCGCATTAAAAAAGGCTGAGGAAGATCTTGAAGCGGCTGAAGCAGCGCGTCGAGAAGCCGTTATTGCGCGGATTGATCTTACAGAGCAAGTTGAACAGTTAGAGACATCGCTTCAGCAACAACAACGCTTGCGGATGGAGCTTGAGGAAAAAATTCGTGAATTAGAGCAGGTTCAGGGCGAATATCTTTCACAGTCTACCGAAGATGAAAAATGATTCGTCGCTTGACGATGTCTAAACGAAAGTCAGATCTTCTTTTTGCGAAACATGAAGATGAGTATGCGTCAGACCTTCAAGCATTTGAAGGTATGGTGGCAGATTTAGAAGCAAAGCAGCGTATTGCTACTGAATTAGCCGAAGCCCTTGAAGAAGAAAGGGCAGAGTGTCAAAAACTTAAACTTGTTGTTGATGCGCAATCTGCTTTGCTGGAAGAAGCAGCTGTTAAAGGAATGAAAGCGTTGGAAGGAAAAATAAAGCTGAATTGGCTTGTGCAGAAGCTTTGGCTCAGTATGAAGATGCTCAGGCTAAGGTTCGGAGGATGGAAGCAGAAATTCAGTCTCTTAAAGCTGCCCTTGAGCTTTTGCCTCAACAAGTTGCGGCCCAAAAAGCCCGAAATGTAGAGCTTCAGGCAACAATTGATGCTACGCGTGCAGAGGCTGAAGCAGCTAATCGTGATTTAGAGCAACGCACTGCGGCCTTCGAAAAGTTGCGGACCGCAGCAGCTAAAGATGCAAAAGCCCTTGCTGCCCTTCGTCAGCAGCATCAAGAAACACTTGAAAAGCAAGCACTTTATGAGAAACAAAAAAAAAATGAATCCAAAGAGAGAAATGCTTCTGCGGTAGCTTATAAACTTAAGATAAAATTAAGGGCAAAAGAAGAAGAAGCAGAAATTTTGCAACAAGAGCGTGATGCTTTACAGAAAGCCTTTGCTCAAACTGGTGGTGCCATCGGTATTTCTGAAACCCATGACGCATTTTCTAAAAGTGCGCTAGATATGACATTACAGACGCCAATGCGCGATTCAGGCATTGGGGGAAGCTCTACTCCACAGGTGCGTACGGGCATGACGCCAGCTTTGAGACGTGTAGCGGCTGGCCTTAAAGGTAAGAAGCGTATCACTGAAGCAGAAATGTCGTCGCTTATGGCACAGCTATTAGCAGCTACAGGTGTGACTGTTGATACAAATGCAGACGAGATGATGGATGCGTATAGAGCAGGATCACCTGTGAAGGGCGCAAAGCACACGCTTGCTGACCACACCAACTTGGGCTCGCCTGGGGTGCCTGCATCACCATTCGGGACTAAGTTGCGCACCAGAAAAACTTTTAACTGGTGGAAATCCTCGACTGCGCTCTGATATTTTTGGATAGTTTTCCTCTTTATCATCAGAAAAAAAGGCCGGGTTAAACCGGCCTTTTTTATATTTTAAAATAGATATCGTGCATTGCATAACCTAGGGGCTTCATTTATGATTGTATACGGATGATGAACATGAAAACGCGTCGATTTTATTATTTTTATGGGCTGTCTTTTGTGGAGGCGCGGCCCACTTAGCTGTTGCTGCGGAAAGCCCCCAAAAGTTGGGTGATGCAGCCAGGAAAGATGCTTATAACCAAAAAAAGGCAGAACATCACGATTTAGATAGCGACCCTTTTGAACCCCTTAACCGACGTGTTTTTTGCGTTTAATCAGTATATAGATGCCCTTATTATTGACCCGTTTGCCAATATGTATCGCATGGGGGTGCCTGAAGATGTTCAAATTTCAGTGGCGAATGTGCTGCACAATGCTTCTGAGCCCGTTATTTTTGTGGAATGATTGTTTGCAAAGAAAAAAGGAAAAAAAGGCGTTGGCTAGCTTTTCGCGCTTTTGCATCAACACCGTTTTTGGTGTGTTTGGTATTTTTGATGTGGCGAAGAAATTAGGGCTGGATCCCCATAGGGAATCTTTTAACACCACCCTAAAATATTACGGCGTGCCTCAAGGGCCATATCTTGTTTTACCTGTGCTTGGCCCTACCAATCCACGCTATATTGCAGGGACTGTGTTTGATTATTTCATCGACCCTGTGCGGTACTATGCCCAAAAGCATGACACGCGTTCATGGACGTACTGGCGTACAGGTATGCACTTCTTAACGGTGCGTGCTAACATTACGGAAGATATTCGTAACTTCCGAGAAAATTCGATTGACTTTTACGCGGCGTTGCGTAGTTTTTTTAAACAGTACATGGACGCAAGTCGTATGGATGGAAGGTGCAGTACGCAAGCCCGTCTCTTGATGAATTCATGTTTGATGAAGAAGAGGACGAAACAGATTAAAATGCACTTTCTGGGAAATTTATTTTTGGGGGCTTTTGTTAGTTTGGTGTTTTTATGTGGTTACGCCGAACCAACAAATGATGATTTACGTGTTGAGGATCGGAAACAAGCCGAAAAGTTTGTTCAAGATTTGGGCGATAAAGGCATTTCAACCTTAACAGGAGTGGTCTTTCAAAAAGAGGAGCGTCAAAAAACGCTTTGAAGATCTGTTTGTTGTGGCTTTTGATTATGAGCGTATCGGTAAATTTGTACTAGGGCGCTTTAGGCGTGATGTTAAGCCAGCGGATATGAAAACCTATCTTGGCCTTTTTAAAGGTATGGTTGTGCGTGTTTATGCCGCCCGCTTTGGTGAATATGACGATGAGAAATTTGAAGTTTATGACAGTCGAATTATCGACAAAAAAGTTGATACAGCCATTGTTTCAAGCAAGATTATTCGTCGTAATAACTCTAAAGTGCAGATTGAATGGCATATCTATAAATCGAAATCAGGTACTTATAAAATATTTGACGTTGTTGTTGAGGGTGTGAGCATGGCTTTGACGCAGCGCTCGGAATTCGCGGCTATTTTGCAAAGAGATGGTATATCCGGTCTTATTAACCAGCTGCAAAGCCAAAAAAAATAGTAAAAAATAGCCAGCTTAGGCACACAAAAATGTCTTTTTTAAGTCTATGGCCACCGTAAGTGGTTTTACGCTTCTCAGCCGCATAACCGGGTATTTTCGTGATGTTATGATTGGGTCTGTATTTGGGGATACAGGCCTGTCTGATATTTTTTCCAAGCCTTTCGGTTGCCTAATCTTTTTCGGCGTCTTTTTGCCGAAGGCGCCTTAAACTCTGCATTTATTCCACTATTTTCTAAAATAAATGTGCGCCAAGGAAAGAAGGATGCTCAAAAATTTGCGCAAACAGTTTTTACAATTCTTGGCTTTATTCTTTTCGTATTAACGGTTGTATTTGAAATATTTATGCCACAGGTTATGGGCGTGATTTCCCCAGGGTTTAAGGAAAACCCTGAGAAGTTTTATTTGGCCGTTCATATGGGCCGGATTGTTTTTCCATACATTCTTTTTATTTTCTTAGGGGCCCTGTGCGCAGGGGTGTTGAATGGTTTGAATCGCTTTGTGGCGGCGACGGCTTCACCCCTTCTTTTGAATGTTTTTTGTATTACAGCATTGCTTTGGCAAACGTCTAGCTTAATTGAGACAAGTTATATTTTAAGTTGGAGTGTTCTGTTTGCTGGGGTGGCCCAGTTTATTTGGGTTTTGTACGCATGCCATTTACTTGACTATAAGATGATGTTTAAGTCTTTCTCTATTTCACCAGAAGTGAAAAAACTTTTACGCCGTATGGTACCGGGGCTTGCAAGTGCAGGGGTTTACCAAATCAATTTATTGATTTCAAACAGTGTGGCGTCCTTTATTCCTATGGCAGTGTCTTATTTGGCCTATGCAGACTGCATCAACCAATTTCCTTTAGCGATGACGGGTATTGGCATTGGAACGGTTTTGTTGCCGTTACTCAGCCAGAAAAGAGAGCAAGAAAACTTCAAAGAAGCTCAGTATCTTGAAAATCGGGTGTTGCAGTTTGGGTGCTTTTTAACTTTTCCAGCTACTATTGCCCTTTATGTGATGGCATTGCCCATTATCATGACACTGTTTCAACATGGGCGTTTTACGGAGCATATGTCGATTGAGGTGGCGAAGGTTTTGTGTATCTATGTGTTTGCGCTGCCCCCAAATGTGGTTATTAAAATTTTAAGCACGAGTTTTTTTCGCCCGTGGCAATACCAAAACACCGATGATGGTTGCCACTTTGGCGATTGCTTCAAATATTGGTCTGACTTTTCTTTTGTTTCGATATTTTTCGTACTATGGCATTGCTGCCGCAGCCGTTATTGCATCGTGGATCAATATGTTGGTTTTAGGAGGATGTTTGCTGCGTACAGATGATTACGCCTTAGATCGCCGTCTTTTGTCTTCTTGTCTACGTCTTTTGTTTGCGGGCTTTTTTATGGGGGGTGCCCTTTTATTTGTGCGCCCTTATGTAATGCCGTACTTTGGCCATCAGGTGGTTTTAGATTTTTCTCTGCTGAGCTGCTATATTGCTTTGGGACTGGCTGTTTATTTACTATTTGTGTGGGTTCTAAAAGGGCTGACGGTGAAAGAGTTCCATGAAGCCATGAATCGAACGGATATAAAATGAAGAAAAGAATATTGTCTGGCATACAGCCTACAGGAAACCTGCATTTGGGCAACTATTTGGGGGCTTTGAAAAATTGGGTGCACATGCAGAATGATGCCGAGGCCCTTTTTTGTGTGGTTGACTTGCATGCACTAACGGTGCCGCAAAACCCTGAAAAGTTAAAACAGCACATTATTGATACAGCGATGATGTATGTGGCGGTAGGCATCGACCCTGAAAAAAGCACTATTTTTGTGCAAAGTATGGTGCCCGCCCATGCCGAGCTTTCTTGGTTGCTTTCTTGCCAAGCGCCCCTTGGTTGGTTGAATCGTATGACCCAGTTTAAAGACAAGGCAGGTGCGCAGCAAGATAAGCAAAGGCTTGGCTTGTATGCATACCCCGTATTGATGGCAGCAGATATTTTAACTTACCAGGCAACGCATGTGCCAGTAGGGGAAGATCAAAAACAGCACTTAGAGCTGGCCCGTGACTTGGCGCAATTGATGAACCGCGCCTTTAAAGATGGGCTTTTAACTGTGCCTGAGCCTCAAATTATGGGGGCGGGCACTCGGGTAATGAGTCTTAAGGACGGCACTAACAAAATGAGCAAGTCAGACCCATCTGATAATGCGCGCATCAATATGCTGGACGACGACGATGTTATCGCGCGTAAAATTAAAAAGGCAACAACGGATACAGACCCTTTTCCTGACACATTTTCTGCCTGTGGTAAGCGCCCACACGTTGAAAACTTGATCAGTATTTTTGCCGCATTAAAAGATATATCACCGCAGAAGGTGTGTGATACGTATGGTGGCGCGAATTTTTCAGGGTTTAAAGACGACCTTGCTGACGCAACCATTCAAGCGATTGGCCCAATACGTGATCGCTTTAAAGATTTAAAAGCCTCTCCTAAAAAAATGAAAGACATTTTGAATTTAGGTGCAGAAAAGGCTAATAAACTTTCTCAAGAAACTCTTTCTGATGTTAAGCGGGCCATGGGGTTGCCGGTAACATATCGATAAGCTTTAGGGTTTAATGATCCCAAAATGGTTCAACATCATCAAAACCATCTGCGCTGGCAGAACCGTCGGGACTAAGCCCTGGCTCAGATGCAGCAGAAGGGCTTGCCGTTCTTCTAGGGCTGAAGATGATGGCTGTGACGCCGAAACTGGTTGTGACCCGCCGCTTACACTTCGACCCTCTCTTGGGCCGAAAGCTGCCTGAAAACTCTCATGTGGCACTGAAGCACCTTCAAATTGACTGTAGTGAATAGAGCCCGCGCTGACACGTCGCGCACCGAGACGACCTTGAGATGGTGAGGCATGTCGACTTCTTGGTGAAGCATATGTGCTGTCAAAAGAAGCGTCGGGTCTTTCAAAATCGGTACGCTGCATGTGGCTTTGTGATGTCGATTGATAGCGCTTCCCACCTTGGCGACTTTGATAAGGAACGCCTGCTGCATTTACATGGCAAGCGGGCACAAGTCTAAAGCTGGGGGTAGGTGTGAGACATGCCCCACAAAGCGCACGCAATTGTGTGCCTTCGGGTGCATTCATAGTGCAAATTTGTGCGGCCTGACGCGCTTTTTGCACACGCTCTTTCCGCAGCCTGGTTTGGCGTTTATTGTATTTATGTGTGGCCCAGCGGTGGGTGCTGTTGATGCCACGGCGAAAACCGCGATACCCTTTCTTTACACCGCCAAAAAAGGCTTTCCGGGCCCGAGAAAATCGGGTGGATTGTTGTTCTTCTTCATCGGTATCGGCATCTTCACCACCATAAGAGCCAAATTCACTGTCTTCAAAGCTGCTTCCGCTGCTGTCAAAACTATCAAAGCTGCCACTGGACGACCTCTTTGACCGACTTGAACGGCGATAACTTTGAATAGGCGTGCCAGGTGATTGCGAAGCAAACGAAGTGGGGGTTTGATATTTTTCAGGGATGGCCTTATGTGGCCGATAGTTTTTTGGAGGCAATGTGCACACATTTTGGCAAAAAGTTTCAAAGCATCTAGGATGTGTTTGGGCAAATCGCCTGTAGGCCTCTTTTGCTTTTGGTGTGTTGGCAAGTTGTGGGCGAAACCCATAATAACGATAAGGGCTGACTTCCGAGCGAAGACAAGCAATAAAATGATTTAAATTACCGCATGCAATAGCCGCGCAAGGCGATATACCAGAAAAAATGCTGCTAACAGTGCTATGCTGATAAAAAGATAGCGCCTTAGGTGCATATAAAAAGGGGAGTAATAAAAATATTAAAAACTTTCGCATACGGGCCTCCACCATTTATTACAGCATAAGATAGGCCACGCGTCTACGCTCAAAAAAAAAGGGGGGCTAGTATAAGATTCACTTGGCTAAATCTTGTTTCGTAAGATTAGTGTTGCGTTTATGCGCTCTCTTTTCAACAGCCATATTCCATGCCATGATAAAGTAATTGATTTCTAAAAGAAGTAGGAGGCACGGGTGAAGGGTGTAGGCAAAATTTTCACAAACCTATGGTGTAAAGATAGGCGCAGTTTAGGCTTATTGGTTGGATACGTTGCGATTTTATGGTTTTCTGTATGCCCTTCTGCCGCGGCACACTTAGGTGGGTTTGGCTATCAACACCCACATCCACCTGCTGCGCCTTGGGGTGGGCACGCATCACAGCCCTTATTTACCTATCAACAGCCAGCGTATGGGGCCTATGGTTACCATGCTGGGTATGGTGCAGTGCATCCAACGCCTTATTCAGCCCAAGGTGGGTTTCAGGGTGGGGGTGGTGCACCCGCCAGCACCCAACACCACAAACAGCCCCAAGCGTGTCGCATTAAGAATTGCAGTACTTTAGGGGGGTTTAAACGATGCTTGGCGACGAAAAGCAGCCCTTATGCAACTTATGTGCGCCAACCCTATAAAGCAGAAACGCAAAGCGCAAATGATGCTTTTCAAGAATTTATTCACCGGCGCCCCAAGTGTTATCGTGCTTTTTGCCTGGGCATGTGTATCGAGGTAAGCCAGCGCATTCAAAATGCCCGCCCCCCTGTGTGCGGCCTGAAACAGCCCCACCTTCCGTGAAAGTCAGCAAGCAGCAGCCATGTTAACAGCCTATCATCGTCGTAAACGGTGGGCTGATGCCAAACGTGTGTGCCAACAAAATTCACTTGCAGGCCGACAATTGCGCATGCTGTGCAGTGCCTGCGACGAAGTTTTAGAAGGCAGCCGCCCGTTGTGGCCCCGTGCCGAATTCAAATATTAGGCGTGGGCGATGATGGAAAGTTAGAGTTAAAAAAGAAGCTCTAAGGAAAAAGCCCCAAGAAATTAGGGAAGAGGAGAAGCAAGTTGATGACATAAGAGAAGACAGAGATGTGTCCCCGAAAACCGATGAGGGTTCTATGATCTCACGTGTAGCTCCAGTTCGGTTTTTTTAGAAAATCCCCAACCGCAGCGCGCTGTTGGCACGGCACCTTTTTAATCAGTTTAAAGGTATTTTAAAAGTGCCTCCAGCAGCCTAAAAACTCAAAAGCCTAAGGTATATAGGCTTTAGAAATCTCCCATTCATATTCGTGAAGCTTTTCTTTTTTTTTCTCTTAGCCGCAAGTGTTGTTTCAACAAAATCTAAACTAAACCCTTCATACCCTCTTTTAAGGCGATTTCTTAGTTGGGCTTCATATTCTTTATTATGAGAAAAAAGTACCTTTGTTCAAATCTTCTCGAACATATGCCATGGCTTCATCTGCTCGGGCTCTCCGTTCAAGTAATCTTCCTACCAATTCTTCAGATAATAGCTTTCCCTCTTCATTGGCGCTAACAGCAGCTGCGGTTCCTTCACGCAATAGAGCATCGGCACGTTTTGACCCTGATTGACACTGACTGTACCATGGGCGCAGAAAAGCTAGGGCTTGCTCATTTCGCTCTTTACGTTTTTCTAGTGCGCGGGCCTGTTCTGCTTTTGCCCGGGCTTTTTGGTGCGCACGTTCTTTTTTTTTTTGAGCGTCACGATATTGGCGCTCTCTTAAAGCTTGTTTACGACGCTCTAAAGCAAGCTCTTCTGCTTTTAAGTCGCGTTCTTCAGCTCTGTCATCAAAATGCATTCCGGCAAGGGCGTGGGTAAGGCGACGTTCTTGGCGGCCTTCCCAGACTTCCCAATCTGAACCATGGGCAGACTGGCTTTGGAAAGAAGCCATCATAAAAATTGAAAAAAAAACATAAACGTTTGAAACCGTGTCATTTTGTGTGCTCCTTGTACTAGACCTATGTAGCTGTTTAAAAAACCACGTCGTAAAGTTGAAAAATATCTTTTTTTCTAATTTAATTACCCACTATATGCGCTTGTTTTATGGAAAATTCAATATATTCAGTAAAAATATTAGAATAATGGAGAAGCTGTGGCGCGTTAAGTTACCTAGGTTATTTGGGTAGATGCTTGATAAAAAAATACAGGTTTCTAGTAAGCTTATGTTGGCTTATAAAACCATTACGACGTTGGCGCGCATTCAATGATAGGTAAGCGTGCCCAAATATTTGCGCATCAAATTTTCAAATGATTCAATTTTCTTAAGATTGATAGGCAGTGTATTGGGGTTGACGGCAAAATAACTGCGGAATGTGGGGCCTTTACATCGGGCAAAATGCGTACAAGATTTCCTTCATAAAGAGCATTTGTTTCTGCGGCACAAGAAATGATGCCTGCCCCGAGGGTGGCCAGCTCAAATAATGTTGTGGTGGAATTGACGCTAAGCTTTGATTGAAGCGCTTCATTTTTTGCAAATAAAGGTGCCAATCAACGTCTTCAAAGTTTGTGTATGGCGAGGGGCCATAACTTAACACTAGTATGCCGATTTAAGTCAGAAACTGATTGTGGTATGCCAAATTTCTCAAGATAGCTTTGGCTTGCATAGAGTCCATGGTGATATTCGATATACCAGCGACGTATAAAAGTAGAGCTGTCGGCAATCGACCGAAACAGCACATCTGTTGTGAGCTCAGTTTCACGTGTGATGTGGTCGGATGCTGAAATATTTAATTTGAATTCAGGGTTCATCGCCAAAAAATCAACAAAAAGCAGGAAGTGTCCACGTGCGTGCAAGAGACTGTGCTGCAGAAATTGTGATTTGATTGGTGTGTGGTTGGCTTGTACCAGAAACATCTTTTGGGCGTCTTCATAGGCCTCTACAATTTTTGTGCATGTTCGTAGAAAAGGCGTCCCCTATCTGTCAGCTCATTTTTTGCTTGGCGCGGGTAACAAGTTGTACGCCCATTAATTTTTCTATGGCATTGATGCGTTGCCAAAACAGCGTACGCCCCACACCAATTTCTTCAAGGCTGTTGGCAGAGCACCCACTTTCAACATATTTTATAAATGTTTTTAAGCTTTTTTTGATCCATCTTAATATTCGTTATTATTTATCGTAATTAACAAAAGTTTTTTATCATAATTTAGGATATTTTTAAGCCCATTTGTTGCAATAAAAAATAACCATATGAAATATATGAATATTTATAAATATAGATTATCAAAAAAAACAGTTGACACAAAGGAATGTGCGCAGGTATGACTTTTATTATGTTCAGAATAAGTGACAAATTATGTCAAAAAATAATATACAAAAAGATCCGAGAGTCTTTCATTATGGGATATCTAGCAAGTGCGGACATTCACCCCAAATATTTAATTGACCGGAACCATTATAATTGGGCCAACAATTTATCTTTTTTGTCTTTACCAATTTTTTGATGGATTAAATGATACCCATGACCTTCTTGAAACAGTAAAAGACTTTATTCGGCTTTTTGGTTTCTAAGGGGTATGGTTTAGAAAATGTTTTATATGAAGTGGCATCAAACCCACATCTTTTTTCTTAAGGCACGATTTTTGATTTCTCTATTGTCTAAACAAGAAATTCAGGAAATATTTGAATTTTTAAATTCAAGCCACTTTAAGTTTGATGCCGATTTTCTGGGGAAATTAGAACGTATTTATTCTAGAAGAAAGTCTTTTGATACGTATGCTCGTCGTCGTGACTATTTACTCAGCTTTATTGCAGAGCATAAAAACAAAATAAAGACAAGATTTTAGCCAAAAAATTAACTGGAAATCTTATAAAGCCATCAAAAAACTTTTAGAAGACATAAAAAGATTTATCTTGGTGTAACCCTGTCTAAGATAGGAGATGATGCCTTTTATTTCGGGGCATAGGGGTTTTTGCCGCCACGCGGCAGCAGGCGAAGGGGTACGCCAGATAAAGAAAAATCCTTAGCAAGACGGTTTTTCAAATAACGTAAATAGCTTTCGGGCAGGGCTTTCGGCTGGCTAATAAACAGCGCAAACGTTGGGGGCCGGCTTTTGATTTGTGTCATATAGCGAATTTTAACGCGGCGCCCTTTTGACAGGGGTGGGGGGTGATGGTGCTGTACGGCATCAAGCCACTGGTTTAACTTGCCTGTTGTGATGCGTTGATTCCACGTGGTGTAGGCGGCACCCACGGCGTCGAACACTTTTTCAACATTGCGGCCTGATAAGGCTGATACATGCACAAAGGGTAAGCCCACCACTTGCGGCAATTCTTCGCCAAGGCGCAGGCGCATTTCTTTCAGTGTTGCGTTTAAATCTTCAACAAGGTCGATTTTATTAAGGACGATCACCAAGATGCGCCCTTCTTCAATGATATGGTGGGCAATGGTTAAGTCTTGCTTTTCAAGGGGCATGGTGGCGTCAAGAACCAAGCATACGACTTCGGCATATTGAATGGCACGTTTTGCTTCTTTGGCCATTATTTTTTCAAGGTCGTGAACGACTTTGGCTTTTTTGCGAAGACCCGCCGTGTCAAACAAGAGATAACTTTGCCCATTTTGATGAAATGAAACCGACTGTGTATCGCGTGTTAACCCTGCTGTGGGGCCCGTTAAGAATCGCTCTTCTTCAATGATTTGATTGATCAGTGTTGATTTCCCTGCATTGGGACGCCCAACAATGGCAAGATTGATAGGTTTTTCTGGGTTTTCCTCTATATCTTCTGAGGGAGATTCCTTCTCTTTGTATGCATCGTAGTGGGGCTGCAGAACTTCATAGAGAAGGTGGAGTCCTTGCCCATGCTCGGCCGAGAGAGGGACCGGGGTTGAGAATCCTATTTTTTCAATTTCACTTAAGACATCGGCTGTGGGTGCCGATTCTGCTTTATTCAAAACTAAAACACAGGGCTTGTCTTGTTTACGAATATGGCGGGCAAACCCCTTATCAAGGTGTGTGATGCCTTCACGGCTGTCGAGTACGAAAAGCAAAAGATCAGCTTCTTCGATAGCTTTTTCTGTTTGTGCCCACATGCTTTTTAAAAGCGCATCTGTTTTTTTTGGCATATGTTCGGTTTCAATGCCGGGTGTGTCAATCAATGAGAAGGTCAGGTCAGCCAGTGCGCCTTCTGCCATGCGGCGGTCACGTGTGACACCGGGTTCGTCATGAACAATGGCCAGTTTTTTGCCAGCAAGGCGGTTGAAAAGGGTTGATTTACCGACGTTAGGACGCCCGATCAATGTAATGGTAAACATAGCTATTCATAGGCGACAAGCGTGCCGTCCTCTAATAAAAAGTAAGCAACCTTATCTGCAACGATAGGGGGCAAGAATGTTGGGCGACCGAGACTAATTTCACCACTCATTTCGCCTGTTTGTGGCTTCAGGAAGAATGCTTTGCCTTCAGAGCTGGTTACAATTAATTTACCGCCAGCCATAATGGGGCCAGAAAAGACGTATTCTTTTTACGCCCATCAGGCTTGGGCAGTGATGTGACCCATATGATTTTTCCTGAATCTTTGACTAAGCATATAACTTGCTGATCGGTGGTGACGACGTAAAGGAAACTTTCGTTTACAAGTGGGGTTGTGGTGCTTTTAATTTCTCTTTCCCACACAATGTTGCCGTTACGGAACCTCATTCCCACCATACGGCCATTTTGAGAAAGGGCAAACACCATGTCTTGGTCGATAACGGGCGAAGCCTTAATGTGGCTAACATAAGATGTGGAGCTAAACATTTTAATGGCTGACAGTGCCTCGGCCCATAACGCAAAGCCGTTTTCTCGACGCATGGCATAAATTTCACCTGATGAATAAGGTACAATAACGGTGTTGCCTTGAACGGCTGGTTTGGCACCCCCTAAAAGGGCGCAGGCGTGGTCGGTGCCTTCTTGTTGCCACAAAAGTCTGCCCGTAACAGCGTCTAAGCTTATGGCGCGGTTGTTTTTGGTAATCACATAAATGCGCCCCTTATAGTATGTGGGGGCTGAACGCAGCGCATGCACCAACTTTCGGTGCCACAATATTTGGCCTGTTTCTGCGTCAAGAGCCGCCACACCTGCATCAGAGGCGCTTACAAAGACACGGCCTTGCCCTAATGCAATACCGCCCCCTGAACACCCTTGAAATTTTTCTGACTTAAGCTGTTGCGACCATATTTTTTGCCCTGTTTTGGCGTTCATTGCTGAAACAGTGCCTGCGGCATCCATTGCAAAAATGCGTTCATTCTGAACGAGAGGCGTTGAAAGTAAGAATCCTGCACTTCCATTGCCTTGGCCAATGCTGCGTGACCAAAGTTTATTTGTAAGCGTACCTGCGTCAACATGGGGGATAAGGTTTTTGGGCCCATAGTCGGCCTGTGCCCAATCTGTATTCAAGATAGACTCTGAAACTGTCACATTAATGTTATCCGCATCAACATCTGGTGTGAGGGCCGAAAACCCTTCAAGAAGCTCGGTCCGTTTGCCAACAAGAGGCTCTTTTGCAGATTCACAGCCTGACAAGAAAATAAGGGCGCATACGGCCAATAAAGAAAGAAAATTCTTAATCATAATCGGTTTATTTATCCTGCAGCGTTAATGTAGTTAAGAAGAAGTTGGTGGCGCATCTTAATATCGGCTGCAATTTCTTGATCATCAACAAGTTTTTGTAGATAGCCCTTTGCTTCATTATTACGATCTAATTTCATTAAGGCAAGTGCCGCAATTTCATAGGCAAGATGGCGCCATGGGTTGTCTTCTTTTAGATAGCCCTCTATGGCAGAAAGTGTTTCTTGGGGTTTGTGGTCAACTTCCATGAACAGGCGTCTAAACAAAGCTGTTTTTGCAAAACTTTTTTGCTGGGCAGAGGCAAACAGTCCACCATTTTTGCTTTCGATAATCTTATAAAGTGAAATAGCACCTTTGGTATCGCTTTGTTCTATGAGGATATCGGCCACCCAAAAGCGGGCAAGCGTTGCGTAAACAGTTTCCCCTTTTAAAGGAATGCGCTCAAGAATTTTTAAAGCAGCTGCTCGATCTGTTTCTGACAGCACAACAGCCTGAATATAGGCATTCGACTGCGATGCCGTGACAGATTTTTGATGGTTCTGCCACCAAACGTAGCCGGCTGTCAGCAAAACGATACCGGCAGCTAGGCCATACACATGCTGTTGGTATTTTTTCCAGAGATTATGCCAACGTTCTTGTTCGACTTCGGCTTTTATTTCTTCAATGATATTTGACAAAATTCTTTCTCCTTCGTATTGGGAACCATAAAACTAACCGCAAATGAAATAAATGGCAATGCTATGCTTTATTCCACATAAATCTATCCATAATAAAGGTGGGGTTTATGTCTTGCGTTTTTAGAGTTTTTTCTAACGATTGTCGTGACTCATCTCGGTGAATACCAGAATGGATAAGCACGACATCAAGCCCCATTGTGTTAGCACCTTTAATATCGGTATGCATACCGTCACCCACAGCAAGCACTTTTTCTTTAGGTGGGTTGCCAAGTTTTTTAAGTGAAGATTCATAAATAGGGGGGTAGGGCTTTCCATAATAAATAACGATGCCACCATTTTTTTCATATTTCTGTGCAGCAAGGCCTGGGCAATGGCCTGTTTTGCCTCCGTGAATGGCTACCACATCAGGGTTTGCACATATTAATGTTTTATTGAGCCGAAGTGCTTCTTCTAAAACCATGTCTGTTGTGGGGACAAGTGCGGTAAAAAGAATGTAGTCTGCTTGTTCTAAATTTAGGGTTCTTTTGCCACTAATATGCTCAAGAAGAGGGTGTGCATGGGTGTCATCACCCAGATAGTAATAATCTTTTCCAGAAAAATCATTTTCTGGATCGTTCAGGCCATCGATAACAGCATCACCAGAGCTGTGAATATGATCATAATGTGTGCCGCGTTCGATTCCCATGCCATTCATAAGTTGTTCAAGGTTATGTCCAGGCCTTGAAGAGTTGGAAATAAATAGGATTTTCTTATCATGTGCGCGCAAGTTTTCTAGGCAATGGATGGCGCCAGGTAAGGCATTACATCCATCATGAACAACGCCCCACATATCAAGCAAAAAATGCGTATAAGGGGTGTGAATGGTGGAAAAAGTTTGCTGTTCTTGTTGAGGGCTTATATCTTTATGCATAATAGTTGTAAAAATAGTTTATGAGGTTTCCATGTGTCAACGTTTTGTCGATAAAAAGAAGGTGCACTTCCCTTTATCTTGTAAAAGATATTTCAGGTGCGGATTTGACGTCTTTCCAAAAAATTGGTTGGCAGCTGAAAGAGGAAAAAACAAGCCTAAGGGCATGTTTCTTGTGCCAGATGAAGCGGCAAATTTAGAAAAAGTTTTATGGGTTGCAGAAGACACAAAAGATATGTGGATTGGCGCGCGACTGGCAGAAAGTTTGCCCGTGCAGTATACCTACGCCCTTCAAAGCGAAACAGATTTTCTTTCATTTTCTTTGGCTTGGGGCATGGCGTGCTATCGTTTTGATAGATATAAAACAGAAGCCTCCTCTAAAACTTTTCCACGTCTTTTTTGTGCCGTCAGAGTTTCGCAAAGAACTAGATGCCCTGATTTCAGCCATTTTCTTAGTGCGCGACCTTATTAATACACCGGCAAGCGATCTCACGCCCCATGCCCTTGCCTCAAAAGCCGTAGAAGTGGGCAACAGGTTTAAAGCAAAAACAAAGATGATAACCAAAGAAGTGTTAGAAAAGCAGTTTCCCATGGTGCACGCTGTTGGCCAAGCTTCAGTCAATGCGCCTGCCGTTGTGGATATGGAATGGGGTAGTTCTAAAAATCCAAGTGTGACTCTTATCGGAAAAGGGGTGACTTTTGATACGGGGGGGTTAGATGTAAAGCCACCATCGAATATGTTTTTGATGAAGAAAGATATGGGGGGCGCGGCTCATGCCTTAGCGTTGGCGCAACTCATTATGGAAATGGATTTGTCGATACATCTGCGCCTTATTTTGCCTTGTGCCGAAAATTCTATTGGCAGCAAGGCTTATCGCCCCAGCGATGTGCTGACTTCTCGAAAGGGGTTTACGGTTGAGGTATCTGATACAGATGCAGAAGGCCGCCTTCTTTTAGCAGATGCATTAACGGCAGCGACAGAAAAGCCGGCCGATTACACCATTGACTTTGCCACACTAACAGGTGCGGCACGTGTGGCGGTGGGTACAGAAATTGCCGCCTATTTCTCAGATGACGAAGGGGTTTCTGAAAAAATAAAACAGCATGGGGATGCAGAAAACGACGCCGTATGGGCGCTGCCGCTATGGAAAGGGTATGAAGATCAGTTGCCGTCTTCCACGGCAGATCTTAAAAGCTGCCCATCAGGCGGATATGGGGGTGCCATTACAGCAGCCTTATTTTTGAAGAAATTTTTGGTTGAGAAAACGAAATGGGTGCACTTTGATGTGATGGGCTGGAACACACGCGTTCGGCCTGGCCGACCTATTGGTGGTGAAGCCATGGGGTTGCGCGCCATGTATGCTTTCTTTAAAAATTTAAAGGCTTAGACACATGCCGTCATAGGCAGGCTCAACCCCGGGGGGAAGCTTTTTTTTCAGCTGCTCATAATCAAGCAGGGGGTGCATGTGGGTTAGAACAGCATGATTTGGTTTAAGTGCCTCAATCCATTCAAGCGTTTGAGGTAAATGTGAATGGGTGGGATGCTCGGTTTCTTTAAGGCAGTCAACAACCCATGTCGACAATCCTTTTAATTGATCAAACGATTCTTGAGAAAACTTTTTCACATCTGTTGAATACGCAAAGTCATTGATTCGGAATGTTACTGAAGGGCCATAGCCATGATCTTGGGCAAGGGGTAAAATTTCAAGGCCAAACAGAGAAAAGGGGGCGCCTGTTTTAATTTCATGGGCATTGAGGAAGGGGGCGTAGTGATCAATATCATTAGTAAAGGCATAACCAAAAGATTTATCAAGCTCGCTTAGAGTGCCAGATGTCGCATAAACTGGGATGGTTTCTTTTTTTTTGTTGTTGATAATGCCCACATCGTTAATGCCGTGGGCATGGTCGCTGTGTGCGTGTGTGTACAAAATAGCATCAATATCTAGAATATTATTGTCTAACATTTGTTGCCTTAAATCAGGCGATGTATCGACTAGAATATTTTTACCATTGTGTTGAATCAGGATAGAGGGCCTTGTGCGCCTGTTTTTTGGGTTGGTAGGATCACAATTATACCAGCGGTTGCCTACAATAGGGGTGCCACATGCATGACCGCATCCAAGGATAATTACTTTCATATTTTTTTGTGTTCCTGATTCACTTTTGAAAAAAGAGCAAAAAAGTTCTCTGTTGTGATACGCGCAACCTCTTTCAAAGACAAATCTTTTAACTCTGCAAGTTTCTCGGCGGTGTGCACCACATAGGCAGGTTCGTTGCATTTTCCTCGATGGGGAATCGGTGCAAGGTAAGGGGCGTCTGTTTCAACCAAAAGCCGGTCAAGGGGCACAATTTTTGCTGTTTCTCTTAAGTCTTCGGCATTTTTGAAAGTAAGAATGCCTGAGAAAGAAATATAAAAACCAAGCTCCAAGGTTTCTTCTGCAAAA
The DNA here is from genome assembly GCA_022646525.1 of Holosporaceae bacterium. Classification (GTDB taxonomy): domain Bacteria; phylum Pseudomonadota; class Alphaproteobacteria; order UBA7879; family UBA5542; genus UBA5542. The sequence goes on from CP060261.1 coordinate 778,900, forward strand.
TGACGTGTGCCAGAGAAACAATGGATAACCCTGGTTTATTGGTTTGGTCTACTTTTCTTCTTTTAAGATCGATAGTATATCTTCTTCAGCGTCACGTGCATGAATAATAAGGGAAGCCCTGTTTCTTTCATAGCATGAATGTGTCGACGAAAGCTTTCTTTCTGGTTTTCTCATGACTGTGCTCGTAATAATAATCAAGCCCTGTTTCGCCAATACCAACTGCTTTTTATGATCAAGAAGCTTTAATAGTGTCGATGTTTCTGGCACACCGTGGGTGTCGACCTCGTGCGGGTGAACCCCAATTGTATGGTAAATATTGTTATGTGCCTCTGAGATTGATTCAAGTTCAGCGGCTTCATTAAGGGCTGTTGAAATCGTTAGCATCACCCCAATATCATGCTGACGCGCACTTTCAAGAACGTTTGGAAGGCGTTCTTTCAGCTTTGGATCATTAAGATGGCAGTGGCTATCAACCAGCATGTGTTGCCTCTTCAATTCAGGGGAAGAGCGGGGAAGGGGCGTCTATTGATGTGCCTTGCTCTAGTGCGAAAGCGCTTTTTAGATGATCAAATGTGCGTTGGTCATCGGGAACCTGAAGCATATCCAGAAGATTCTTAGATGCTTCAGGAATAAGGGCTGTGCCATAATGCCGATGTAACGAAGTGTTTCCATCAGTGTATATAAAACAACATTCATGCGTTCAATATCTGTTTTTTGAGGGTCCAAGGGGCTTGTTCATCAACATATTTATTAGCGGCCCATACAACACTCCACAAGGCTTCAACGTATTTATGAAGCTCTTGGCTTTCCATATACTCTTGAGATTGTGCCAAAATATTTTGAGCTTGAATAAGAAGGCTTTGATCTTCGCTGACAAAAAGGTGTGAGAGTACAGGAATTTTTCCATCACAGTTTTTATATGCCATACTGAGCGTGCGTTGCGCTAAGTTACCCAATTCATTAGATAGGTTTGTGTTTGCCTTTTGAACAAGGGCCTTCTCAGAAAATCACCATCACTGCCGAAAGACATGCCTGTTACAAGAAAGTAGCGCACAATATCAGATGAAAAGCGGTCAACCAAATCAAAAGGGATCAACCACATTCCCCAACGACTTTGACATCTTTTGTCCTTCTACAGTCCACCATCCATGGGCAAAAACACGCTTGGAAGTGGAATTTTGGCTGCCATTAAGAATGCAGGCCAGAAAATAGCATGGAAGCGCAAAATATCTTTACCCACAACATGAAGGTTGGCAGGCCAAAATCTTGGTAATCTTTTTTCCCAACATCTGGATATCCTAAAGCGGTGATATAGTTTGTTAGGGCGTCAATCCATACATACATAATATGTTTGTCATCATGGGGCACGGGAATGCCCCATTTAAAAGTTGTTCTTGATATGGAAAGATCTTTTAAGCCTTGCTTCACAAAGCTAATCACTTCGTTGCGTCGACTTTCGGGTTCGATGAACTTTGGATTCTCTTCATAAAATTGAAGCAGTGGCTTTTCCCATTTTGATAATCGAAAGAAATAGCTTGGCTCTTCCACCCATATGACGGGGCGCCTGTGGGGCTTTGCCATCAACAAGCTCACTTTCTGTGAAAAAAGATTCATCGCGTACCGAGTACCAGCCAGCATAATTGTCTTGATAAATATCTCCACTTTCAACAAGTGTGTTCCAGAAAGCTTGGGCGCCTTTATTGTGACGTTCTTCTGTTGTACGAATAAAGTCGTCGTTGGTGATGTCGTAGGCAGGTAAAATCTTTTTAAAGTTTTCCGAAATTGCATCTACAAAATCTTGCGGATTTTTTTGCGCAGCTTTTGCGGCTTCTTCAACTTTTTGGCCGTGTTCGTCGGTGCCAGTTAAAAACTTTACATCATATCCTTCAAGGCGCTTGAAGCGTGCAATGACGTCACAACATACGGTTGTATAAACCGATCCAATGTGGGGCACATTGTTGGGATAGTATATAGGGGTTGTAATATAAAAAGGTTTCTTCATGTATTTATCTGACTTAATTTAAAACACATTCCAAATATGGCTTGTTTAGGGTCAAAGCCTAGTGTGCTGTAGTCTCTCTTGAGCTTTGATAAGTAGGTGTCATATGACAGCAAGCTATCTAGGCTTAGGTGGGAAAATGGAGATACCGTATCTTCTTCATCCAAAGCTTTATACTTAATCGCCCATTTCACCCATTTATCTACTAAGTGAAGGCATAAAGCAACTAATTGTTCGTCGCGCTTCACTTCATCGAGTATTTGATGCAAGAACACTTTTTCGCCTGTTTTAGATAAACGGCCTACTTTATCTTTCAGTGTTGTATATAGCTCGACGTAATCTGATTCACTTTCTAGATCGGGAGAGCTACCAAGAAAAAACAAAGCTTCTTCTGTTTCTGATGCATTGGCAAGAAGTGGCTTCTTTTGTGCGCTATCTCCAAAGGGGATTTGTGCACACCTTGAAAGGATAGTTGGTAAAATAGGTTTGCCCACACGATGTATTAGGAAAAACAATGTTTTTTCAGGGGGCGATTCCAGTGTTTTTAGAAGACCATTTTCACCATTTCTGTTTAAGTCGTTCAGTGAATCAATAACAATAACCTTCCACCCGCCATCTGCAGATGTGTGCGCCACAAACTTCGTGATAGAGCGAATGTGGTCGATAGAATGCGCAGACTTTTCTGTGTGACGTTCTGAAACGTATAAAAAATTGGGGTGCATTTTGTCTTCCCAATCGCCGTGCCCTTGCAGGTTAAGATCAGGAAAGAAATGATTGGAAACTTTTGCTAAGAATTCTTTTTTCGGCTTATGGTGTGGGCCCTTAAGAATCCAGGCATGATGCGGGCGTGCGGAAAAGTTTTTTAAAAAAGAATTCACTTCATGGTTTATATCTGTAAGTTCTGCATTCGTCATCGATTTTAAAATGAAATATAAAACTTTTCTTGTAAAGTTTTCATTATTTTTTCAGAAATCAACTTGATAGACTGGTTCGCGGGGACGGTGATAATGCGTTTTGATTCGTGTGACAGAATTTTATATCCCTCATAAACCTTTCTATGAAAAGATAGGCTTTTTTCTTCAAAGAAGTCTTTGCTATTTCTTTTTCGGGCACGCTTCATGCCTTCTTCAGGGGGAAGATCAAAGAAAAAGGTAAGATCTGGCGCGAAGTCTTTTAGCGTTGCCTGGTGAATGGTGCGCACAAAGTCGATACCAACTTCTTGCGTGTGGCCTTGGTAAACGAAGGTAGAGTCTGCAAAGCGATCGCAAATAACCCAGGTGCCTTGACCCAGGGCAGGTTTTATTACTTTTTGCACCAAGTCTCTGCGGGCGGCATATAAAATTAACACTTGAGAAATGGCATCCCACTCAGTGCCCTCTGTATCTTTTAAAACCTTCCTTAGAAGTTCAGACCCCACTGTACTGCCAGGCTCTCTAACCTTAATAACGGGAATATTTTTAGACTTTAAACTCTCTTCAAGGATTTGAATTTGTGTGGTTTTACCACATCCTTCGCCGCCCTCAAAAGTTATGAAGCGCCCTTGATTTGTCATTCTTTCTTCAAAATATCTGATGTCATGCGGGCATCGCCAACACCTAAGCCTTTAATTTGCTCAAGTGCGCGATCTGCATCTCCCATAGAAGTGAAAGGGCCAACACGTACGCGTGTGAGTTTGCGCTCACCAAGTTGAAGAGGACTACTTTCTACAGCACCCGTTTCAGAAAGCTTTTCTGCTAACCTATGTGCATTTTTTTCATTCCCAAAAACACCGGCCTGAACATAGTACACTTCTTGAGGGGGCTGGTGATGTTCGACAGGGGCACCTTCATCGGCTGTTGTGATTTCTTGGGGTTGGTCTGAGGTGGCCCTGGATTCTTGTAGGGCAGCATGGGTGGCTTCTTTTTCTGTTGTGCCCAGTTCTAGGGCATCTTCCTGAGGGGTGCTTTGCTCAACAGTGCTTTCGGCAGCAATACTGGTTTCTTCTTCAGGCATCGCTTCTAAAATGTTCATGACTTCATCGTTTTCCGATGAAGGTTGTGGCGGATCTATCTCTTCTTGAGGTGCAGGTTCTACCTGTGGTGCTTCAGGCTCAACGGTTGTTTCAACACTTTGATTGATAAGGTCTGTCGCACTTTTTGATTCATTGGATAAAATTTCAACCCGCACCTTAACAGGGCTTCCAGGTGCAAATTGTAAAATTTCTGCGACTGCAGGTGAAACGTCAACCAGGCGGTCGTTCACAAAAGGACCGCGGTCATTGATGCGCACTGTGGTGGATTTATTATTTTCTAAATTTGTCATCCTCACAATAGAAGGAAGAGGAAGTGTTTTATGGCATGCAGTGAGGCGGTCCTTACTATACACCTCGCCATTGGCTGTTCTTTTTCCATGGAAAGAGTTGGTGTAAACAGAGGCAACACCAATTTCATCGTATTTTGGATTTTCTGCAGGGAAATACCATACACCATTTACCTTATAGGGCTTTCCAATTTTGTGAACAGCGTCACCCTTTGTTTGCGCCCAAAATGGAAGAGATTTTTCACTAGACTTGACTTGGTCATTGTCAATAACAATGGGTTCTGGCGGCAAGAGGCGCTCGGGCTTACGGCGATTCGTACAAGAGGCGAGCACTAGTAGTGCGCAAAGAATTACAATAGATTTAAAAGACTTATTTTTCATTTTTCTTGACTGATTTGATCTGCAAATAGACATACTGTGAGGGCAAAGCATATCGAACGATTCCACTTTAGAATAACTTTAAAGTTATTGTAAACAATAAATGCACGATCTTTGTTATCGGGAATGATAAGCGCCCCTGGTAAGTTAGCCAGCCTTTTCTTCGGGTCTTTAGATTTTATGCCCAGCCTTTCCCAGTGTCTTCTTGATTTTTCAAGGTGAATATTGGCGTGTCGTTTTTTAGAAAAGTTGCGTGGCAAGGTTACTTCGACACCCCATGGCTCGTCTGATTTCCAGCCAGAATTAACCAAATAGTTGGCAATTGAATTAAAGACATCTTCAGGATTTGCCCAAATATCTTTTAATCCCTTATTCTGGCTATCAACAGCATGGGCATTAAATGCACTTGGCATAAATTGGCATTGCCCCAAGGCACCGGCCCACGATCCTTTCAGTGATTTGATTTTGTCACGTCCTTCTTGCAAAATTTTAAGGGCTTCAATGAGCTCGTTTGTGAAGAGAACTTGACGTCGGCCATGGAAAGCAAGGGTGGCTAGACTGAATAACGTCAAAGTTTCCCATATGTACCAAAATTAGATTCCAATCCCACAAAGCCAGGATAAATGCTTTAGATACCCATAGCGCGCTTGAACAGTGTCAGCAACGACGATATCTTTTTTGTTTCGCGTCGCGCTGTGCGAATGCGTGGCGGAATGCGCTTACTTTCATACTTTCGAAAGCCACCCATTTTTCTGGCTGGCTTTGATCAAGCTTGATAACGCGCACATCGTGAGAGTGAACAGTATCAAAGGCGCGTGATAGTGTTTCGTTCGATATGCCACTTTCACGGGCAAGGGGTTTGATTTTTACATGTAGGAATTCTTGAAAATCGGCAGACTCACTACCAATTGATGAGCGTGTGTGGGCTTGGGCATGAAATCCACAAATAATAAGGGCAAAACTAAAAGTATTTTCACGTGTTTGGTGTAAGCCATTTGAGATTTATCTCACATTGATAGGAGGCGTACAATAAATTTCTTGACCAATACAAGAAGTTTTGTAAAAACAGTACCTATCCTTAGGATGGGTGGCCGAGCGGTTGAAGGCACCGGTCTTGAAAACCGGCAGGTGCAAGCCTCTCGTGGGTCTGAATCCCACCCATCCGCCACGATAATTTGTTCTTAATATAAAATCTTTTCATTTTATAGAATCCTATATTTTTAGTGTTATCATAAGTTATAAAAACAAATATGGGGTCATAATTATGAAAATAAGACCGCTGTCTTCTATTACAGAGACTAAAAACGCTTTCCATAAAACAGATTTGAATAATGAGTTTTCTCGTGTTATTAACGTGCATACTTTGGGCGTTGAACCACAAATTCTTAAATTTTCTGCAATGCCAAATGAGAAAGAGCGTTTACGAGATCGCTTAGGTATCTTGGCCCTTAATCGTTTTGAAATTAAGTGCCAAGTTTCCCATGATTTTTTGCATAGCCGCGTGCATATTGATGCAATGTTGTGCGCAGAGCTTGTTCAAGCCTGTGTCTTAACGCTTGCTGAAGTGAAAGAGACCTTGTCAGAACCTGTATCGCTTAAGCTTGTCACAAAATGTGCGGCCGAGGATACATCGGGCCGCTTTTTTGATGATGGCCCTGAAGAAATAGAATTGAACGCGGACGGCACTATTGATATGGGTGAGATTTTTGCCCAATATTTAAGTTTGTCCATGAATCCGTATCCTAGAGCAGGGCAATCTACTTCTAACTAAAACACTTCTATATTCCCTAATTCTCTGTATACTAAGGAAAGAGGTTTGCTGATGAGGTTTTTTTTACACTATCTTTTGTGTCTGGTTTTTCTTTTTGGCTGTCACTCAGTGCAGAAAAAAGAAGTAGATCGTTTTCCTCTTGAAATGATGCTTCAATCCTTCAATGTAGTGAATCATATCCCGGCTCGATCTGGGCGCTCTCTAGACTATTTATTAAACCTAGATCAATGGGCACAAAGCAAAGTTGTTCCTAAAGGTTTTTCGGGTGTTGGCGTCCTTTCTTTGATTGAAGGGTTTGTTGATCTTACAGATGATCCGCAACAAGGAAAAATATTGTCTGTGAATATTGTTGTTGGGTTTGAGATTAAAAATGACCCTCAGTATGGGTATAGTAAAACGTATTTCCGAGTTTCTCAGAAAGAGAAGGTTTTGGAAAAAGATATGCCGCATATTGAAAAATACCTGAAAAAATGCCTGCAACACTTAGATGATCAATTTTATCGTGAAATCACTAGTTGCTATCCAATGATTTTGATAAAAAAGAAGCCAGTTTCAAATGACACAAAGCCAGACTCAGAAAAATCAAAGCAATAAAACACAAAGTGCTTCTTTGCCACAAGATGAGATGGCGGCTTATTTTCGCCGCATCAAATCCTTCCCTTTGCTCGAGCCCGATGAAGAATATGATCTTGCTATAAAATGGTTCGAAAAACAGGATGAACACGCTGCCCGCAAACTGATTACGAGCCACTTGCGCTTAGTTGCAAAGATTGCGGCTGGGTATAAAGGATACGGCTTTCCTATGGCTGATTTAATTGCCGAAGGAAATATTGGCATTCTGAATGCCATGAAGAAGTTTGACCCTCAAAAAGGATTTCGATTTTCTACATATGCAATGTGGTGGATACGGGCATCTATTCAAGAATATATTCTACGTACATGGTCGCTTGTGAAAATTGGTACGACTTCAGCACAGAAAAAGCTTTTTTTCAATTTGCGTAAAACAAGGCGAGAAATTTCAGAGGCAGATGATAGTTTCCAGTCAATGAGTAATGAAGACATTGAAAAAATTGCCCAGAGGCTTAACGTGAAAGAATCTGAAGTTCGCGAAATGGAGGAGCGGCTAGATAGAGGAGGGATTCGTCACTTAACATTAAAACTTCTAAAGAAAGCGAGGGCAGTGAGTGGCAAGACTGGATCGAAGCCGACGAACCTTCACAAGAGCAGGAGTTAATAGAGCGTGACGAATATCAAAAAATACCAAGATATATTAAATGGATGCTTGCAATATCTGAAGCCTCGCGAGATTAAAGTAATTGAGGGACGTCGTTTGAAAGAACCCCTGCCACACTGGAAGAAATTTCCCAAGAGCTTGGGTTATCTAAAGAGCGTGTGCGCCAAATTGAAGACGCGGCTTTTCATAAGTTGCGGTTAGCCGTAAAAGATGAAATGCGAAAAAGGGGCATGCTTAAGCATAATAATGATGAAATGGACTGATTAAATATGGAATTAAGGGAAAAAATTGGCCAGCTATTAATTGTAGGATTTCATGGCACATTTCCTGAAGATGAGGGCGTTAAAATTCTATCTGAGCAAATCAAAGCGTCTTTGGTGGGGGTGTTATTCCTTATGGTTATAATATTGCTGATCCAGCCCAAATCACCCAATTAAATAATTTTTTCAAAGAGGTTGCGTCAGGTCTGCCACCCTTTTATCACCGTTGATCAGGAAGGGGGCAGGTTCAGCGCCTTTACCCAAAAAAGGATTTCAAGGATTTCCTTCTGCAGAAGAAGTGGCAAAAATGCCTGATGACGAAGTCATGAAGGTTTACCAAGAGATGGCAGAAGAGCTTAAAACATATGGCTTTAATTGGGATTTCGCGCCTTCTGTTGATATGAATCCGCATGGATACAAATGCCCTATACTAGGCGAGCTGCAACGTATTTACGGAGATAATGTAATGACGGTTGTTCATTATGCAGGGTTGATGGTGGAGTCTTTTCATTCAGCAGGGCTTTTGAATTGTATTAAACATTTTCCTGGCCATGGTAGTGCAAAGAAAGACAGTCACCAAGGGTTTGTGGATGTAACAGATGTATGGTCTGAAGAGGAAATGCAGCCCTTTTTTAAACTTGCAAGACAAGGCAAAGTGGATGCTGTGATGACGGCCCATATTTTTAACGACAAAATAGATGCGCGCTATCCCGCTACCCTTTCTGAAGTAACGCTTAAAAAGCTAAGAGACAATGGATATGAGGGTGTTATTATTAGTGACGACTTGCATATGTCGGCTATTCAGGAAAAGTTTTCTTTTGAAGAGGCGGTTGTAGGGGCATTTAAGGCAGGCAACGATATGGTTATTTATTCTAACAACCCAATGGCAGCCTCCACAATTGAGGGCTTTAAGCCTGACCCACAATTGCCTGAATTTTTCAAAATACTGTTTTGAAAGCGATAAAAGACAAAGAAATTCTCGAAGATGCCATTCACACGTCATTTGATCGTGTCATGGCACTTAAAGATAGGCTGACACATGCAAATGATGCTAAATAATCGCTGGTATGTCGCAACAAATGTTTAAGCAGCCTTTATGAAGTTCACAAATCCTTTTTTTCATACCGTGTTTATAAGCGCAATAAATATAAAAAGCCACTGGGTTTCTTTTAGTTATTTTGCTTGGAGTATCAGTTTTTAATTGTAAGTGCTGTGCTGCAGCATACAAGAAAAAAAAGCATTGCAACTGAAAAAATTATGCCACTTTCTTCTGGGGATCGTGCGCAGCAGGTTGAATATAAAAACTTTCTAAAAAAAGATGCGGCTATATCTGAGTCTCAAAATTTAGGTGATAGTGACGAAGTGCACAGCCTAACTGATCTTGCAAAGATTTTTTCAAAAGCAAGAAAAGCAGAATCAAGCTTTTTTACTTCTCCTTTATGGCAAAAAACACGCGGCTGTGGGTGTGCCTTTAAATGGAAAGCGGCAAGTTGCGGTTATCATTAACCATGCTCAAAGTCTGACGGCGCAAGAGAAGTCCTATTTGAAAAGTTGGGTGTAAAGTGGGGATACTTATTTACAGAAACCCGACAGGGTACAAGAGAGAAGGCTCTTCTTCTGTGTAAAGAAGGAAATGAGATCTTTATTGCATCAACTCTTTGTCCCAATGACTATAAGCAAGCTGTCGGCGTTGTGTATGAACCAAATGCACGGCCAAGTGTTTTAAAAAAGCTTCTTTCAGTGCCTAAAAAAATGGGTCTGATTATAAATTTTTCACGTTTCCCCTTATTCGGGAGTTGCCCAAGTTTCAGCAGTCGAAACGTACACTTATTATTTTAACCCCCGTAAGCAGCGTATTCGGAACTTTTATGATTGGGTTAAAAAACAAAAGAAAGAAACCCAGTTTATTCCACCTTCTCAATTGGTGTCAGGTGTTGCAAAGCCAAATGCCGTGATTAGCCCCAAAAAGATCGATCAGTATTATCACCGGGCAAATTAAGAGGTTTTTACGTGCTTTTCCCCATCGTGGAACACAATGACAAGTTCTTTGTCGGCTGACTTAGAAGACTTAACAATTTTTCCTGAAGGTGTTTTTTGTAAGCGTGAAGCCTCTTTTTAAAGTTTTTCATGGGAAAAGCTTTCAAGTAGGCTTTCATAGTGATTGAGCTTATCACCCAGTCGCCTTATTTTTTTCAGGACATATATGGATAAATCTTTGGCTGATATAAGAGAGACCATAAGTTCGCTCTGTAATAATTTTCTTTGTGAAAAAAAATAAGGTTGTTTTCAAAGTTTTAAGCTTTTCTTGTTGCTTTTCTAGTATTTGTTTGGGGCTTAAAAAGGCCTTTGGCTGCAGACTCGACAGAGCGCTTTTTGATGGGTCAGAAAGTTTGTTAACGCATTTTGAAGGCGATCCCAAGTCTGAAGCAAGTTTTCGTTTAACTGTGTTCGTACGGGCACAGCCATTTCTGCAGCGGCTGTTGGTGTAGGGGCGCGTTTATCGGCTGCAAAATCAATCAGTGTTGTATCGGTTTCGTGCCCAACAGCAGAAATAAGGGGTATGCGACTGTTTGCTGCAGCGCGAACGACATTTTCCTCATTGAATGACCATAAGTCTTCAAGGCTGCCACCACCGCGCGCAACAATCAGTATATCGGGCTTTGTGCAGTCATCCATTTCATTGAAACCTTTAATGGCATGTGCAACGTCTTTAGCGGACGTATCGCCCTGAACGGCAACGGGCCACAGTAAAACATGGGAAGGGCAACGATCAGAAAGTCTGTGCAAAATATCACGAATGACAGCCCCTGTTTCTGATGTAATGATGCCAATTTTTTTAGGGAAAAAGGGAAGGGGTTTTTTCTTCTCTGCATCAAAAAGGCCTTCTTTTTGCAACTTCTCTTTACGATCATGAAGAAGCTTAAGAAGAGATCCTGTGCCGGCCAGTGTGACAGATTGAACAACGATTTGATATTTTGATCGGGCGCCATATGTTGTAACGCGTCCCTTACAAATAACTTCTAATCCGTCTTCTAAACTAACAGAAATCCCTGAAAGTGTGCCTTTCCAGCACACGGCATCAATAACAGAAGATTCATCTTTTAACGAAAAATAGCCATGCCCTGATGTATGGCGCTTAAATCCAGACACTTCCCTCTTAGGGTGATATAGAAGAAAACTGACTCTCTATCGCCGTTTTAAGGGCGTATGAAAGTTCTGTGACAGTGAATGTCCCTGCCCCTCTTTTTATTTCCGTATCAAGGATGTCCATGAAATCAGATTATGTGAGGTTTATATTTGTGTCCACTTTTTGTGGTCAATTATGGTCGGGGCGAGAGGATTTGAACCTCCGACCCCCTGGTCCCAAACCAGGTGCGCTACCAGGCTGCGCCACACCCCGAATAATAAGTGGATAAGTACCATCAACTTGCGTTAACAGCAAGTTAAATTTTCTTTAATTTTTCAACTTGATTAAATAGTTTTAGACTTTCTTGCTCAATTTTTTCTTCAATTTTGTGCATAAACTCTTTTTCAGAAAGTCCGGGGGGGATAGGTGGCAAGAACTTAACGGTGATTGTTCCTTTGTATTTCATGAAGGTGCGTCGGGGCCAAAATACCCCAGAATTCAACGCAACAGGCACAACAGAAACGCCAAGATTTTTGTATAATAAGAATGCCCCTTTTTTATAAGATCCCTTGCTGCCCGGAGCCGAGCGCGTGCCTTCTGGAAACATAATAATTAGTCGATCTCTTGCTATAACTTTTTTACTGTCGCGAATGAGTTTTTTAAGTGCTTGTAGTGTACCCCGGCGATCAAGCGCAATCATACCAACAGCTTTTAGGTATAATCCAAAAAAGGGAATCCACATCAGCTCTTCCTTCAAAATGAAGGCTGGGCGGTGAATAATGTGGTTATAAGCAATAGTTTCCCATGCAGACTGATGCTTTGATAGAATAAGAACAGGTTTTGTTGGAACGTCACCTTCAACTTTAAATTTTGTGCCAATTGTAAAGCGAAGAACCAGAAGCACGGTATATGACCATGCTCTTGAAATGAAAAATCCAAATCTTTTAAAGATTAAAAAAGGAAAGCCCAGAATAGCAGTCGCTACAGTGCCTGTGTAAAAAAGAATGTTAAAAAGCAGAGACCGCAGCATATCGCATCTTTCGCATTAGAATTTCGACATAAACAATTAAAAACTTATTATATTCTTTGAAAAGAAGATGCAAGTTTCGAGGGCGACTAAGCCATCTAAGTTCACGAAACTGGTGCGAAATAACAGTGTACGGTATAAATTTCGTTCTTGGCATGGCATATCGAAGTTCAAGAAGGCTTCGGTCCATATGATAATGAGATGTAGCAACATGAATAGTGCCGCTTTTCTTTTGGGCATTCCATTCTTTTACTTCTTGGGCATTTTGTGCTGTTGTGGTGGCTTCAAACCCAATATCAATATGGGTTTGATAATCAGAGTATTTGGCTACTTCATTCAGGTGTTTAATTGTATGCACACCTGAAATAAGAAAAGGGGCCTCTGGATTTTTATCTAACAATGAAATGCCTTTTTTAATGCGCTCTTGCCCTCCGGTTAATACGATGATTGCCGATACCTTTTCAGTAGGAGTTGGGAAATGGTAAATGTGGTGAAGCCACCAAATAAAGCCAAACAGCCAAAAAAGTATGGGTAAAAAAATAGTAAGAAAGCGTACGCGACTAGGCATCAAACTTAAAAGCCACTTCTCAAAGCCATTTTAACGGTCATGCGGGCAGACATGGAAATGAAGAAAGTAATAATAAGCGATGTGATCAAAAGCTTGGCACAATGATCTGCAAGCTCATTAATTGATTTAAAAATAAAACACGATCTCCGAAAAAAACTTAACAGCAGTTACCAAGAAAATTCCTAAAACAATATTGATAATAAAGCTTTGCATCCCAACGGAAGTAGCGTGAGATTGAAACTGGCGCGCAATGTAGCTTGGCGTTGCGCCGACCAGATAAAGAATCTCAATGACATTGCGGTGAATGATAAGGCTGGTTTGGGCTGTAAACGCAATAATTGAAATTGCCCCAAGAATAATAAGCATCACAATCGATATGCTGATCACTTGTATTGATTTGGCTATTTTCCCCATAGTGTTACGTGTTTGCCTGTGGTCCTCAAGTCGAATTTCATCAGATATTGCTTTAAGCTTTTCTCTAAGGGCAGAAATTTCGTGTGCTGGGGCCCCGTTTAATTTTACTTCATAAATTTTGGGCAGTACGCCAATATCTTCTTCAGTAAAAACTTCACCGGTAACGGCACCTAATATTTTTTGTGCAGAAATCGATTTGATAGGCCCGATGCGAGAAAAGCTTTGAACGGCCTCATGAATTTTATATTCTTGTTCTGTTTGAATGCTTTCTTTTCCATTAATAGCAGCAGGGGCTTCGATGGTGAGATAGTTTCCAAGTTCGCGCACCCAAGATCCAGAGAGTTTGTTTAACGACAGGCCGGCCGTAATTGAAAGGCTGGCCAAAAAAGTCATCAAACCAATGATCCATGGCAAATAACGGCTGGATGGGTCTTGACCAAGAGGAAGTGTCGTTTGACGCATTAAATACCTCCTTCTTGTGATCTTGGTTTTTTGTTCAAAAGAAAAGCCTGCCCTTTCTTAAGGAAAATTTCTGGATGATTGAATTCTTTGGCAAGCGATCGATTGTGTGTTGCGAGAACAATCGTTGTGCCTGTTTTGTGCAGCTCTTCAAAAAGATGCATGATTTTTTCAGCCGCTTCTTCATCAACATTTCCTGTTGGCTCATCAGCCAGCAAAAGGGCGGGGCGCCCCATAATCGATCGTGTGATGGCAACGCGTTGTTGCTGCCCTCCTGATAAAGTTGCTGGATATTGGTTCATCACATGTTCAAGACCCACCCAAGCTAAAAGATCTTGCGCTTGGCCTGTTGCCTTTTGTTGGTCGATACCGCGCACCTTCAGTGGCAGTGCGACATTTTCAAGAGCAGTTAAATGGGGCAGAAGGCGGAAGTCTTGAAAAATGATACCCATTTTTCGTCGTAGCCAGGCAAGTCTCTGCTTGTCATTTGTTTTGGGTCTTCTCCAAAAAGAGAAACGCTGCCATCGGTGGGGGCAATGCCCATGTAAATAAGCTTTTAAAAGCGTTGATTTTCCGGCACCGCTTAAGCCTGTAAGAAAGTAAAAATCGCCCTCTCTAATATTTAAATTAATATTCGAAAAGAGCCGAGTATTTCCTCGAAAGGTAAGACCCACATTTTGAAAAAAGATATAATATTTGTTTGTTGTGATCGCATAATTTATCCAATTATCATGTTATGATAGTCTATGCTGCCTAGAAAAAAAAAGGCGAAATCTCTCGATTGCTTTTTCTAGAACAAATGATTAGATTGATCAAAAATTTATGTAACCCTTTGAATAGCCATGTATACAAAAGATATTCGTGATTCTTTTTTGTCTTTTTTGAAAAAAAAGGACACCAAATTGTTCCCTCTAGTCCTCTTGTGCCCCAGAACGACCCCACGTTGATGTTTACAAATGCGGGTATGGTTCAGTTTAAAAATGTTTTTACAGGCCTTGAGACACGCCCTTACGCACGGGCAGTGACGGCACAAAAGTGTGTGCGTGCCGGGGAAAGCATAACGATTTGGAAAATGTGGGACACACAGCCCGTCACCACACCTTTTTTGAAATGTTAGGCAATTTTTCTTTTGGTGATTACTTTAAAGAAGAGGCGATTCACTATGCTTGGCACTATCTAACAAAAACATTGGATATTTCGCCGAATAAGCTTTTTACATCACAGTGTATCACGATGATCAGGACGCGTATCGTATTTGGAAAAAACTAACAGGCTTTTCCGATGAAAAAGTAATAAAAATCAGCACATCGGACAACTTTTGGGCCATGGGAGACACAGGGCCTTGTGGGCCTTGCACGGAAATTTTTACGACCATGGCGAGCACATTGCGGGTATTCTTCCTGGCACGCCCGAAGAAGATGGAGACCGGTTTGTAGAAATTTGGAATTTGGTCTTTATGCAATACGAGCGCCATGCATCGGGCGAACAAACTTCTTTGCCAAAGCCGTCTGTAGATACCGGGATGGGGATCGAGCGTATTGCCGCCGTCATGCAAGGGTGAACAATAACTATGAAACAGATGTTTTAAAATCTCTTGTATCTCGTGTTGCAGAGCAAACTAAGACAGAAATGAACGGCAGCCATCTAGTGTCTCAGCGTGTGATTGCTGACCATCTTCGATCTGCTTGCTTTTTAATTGCCGATGGTGTGCTGCCTAGTAATGAGGGAAGAGGGTATGTTTTAAGGCGTATTATGCGTCGAGCCATGCGTCATGCGTATTTGCTGCAAGCAAAAGATCCACTTTTGTGCCAACTTGTGCCGATGCTTGTTGAAAAAAAATGGGGCATGCTTTTGACGAGTTGAATCGGGCAAAAGATCTAATCACGCTAACTTTGCGCTTAGAAGAAGAAAAATTTAAAGATGCATTCACGCGGGGTATTCGTGTTTTAGAAGAAGAGCTTAAGCAAACGCAAAACAAGCAGTTTTCAGGCCTTGCTGCGTTTAAGTTATACGACACCTACGGATTTCCTTTAGACTTAACAGAAGATATTTTAAAAGACCGCCATCTTGAAGTAAATAAAGACGAATTTAACGATGCAATGGCGCAGCAGAAAAAACTAGCGCGTGCTTCATGGGCGGGATCTGGAGAAAAAACGGCAGAAACCATCTGGTTTGATTTAAAAGAAAAGTGTGGTCCAACTGAATTTATTGGATATCGCTTTTCTGAAGGAGAAGGTACCGTTTCTGCATTATCTAAAGATGGCACAATTGTGGATCGCCTGGAGAAGGGCGATCAAGGGTTTCTTATTGCCAACCAAACGCCGTTTTATGGTGAATCTGGTGGGCAGATGGGGGACACAGGGAATCTAGTTAACAGCAGTGTGCGTGCCCACGTTTTAAATACACATAAGAAAGTTGATGGCCTTATTGTACATGAAGTGCGGGTTGATAAAGGCACCCTTGAGGTTGGACAAACCCTTCATTTTAAAATTGATGTGAATCGACGAGAGAAATTGCGTGCCAATCACTCGGCCACACATTTGCTGCATGAAGTTTTACGTCGAAAGTTGGGGAACAGTGTCACGCAAAAAGGATCGCTTGTTGCGCCAGATCGCCTGCGTTTTGATTTTAGCTATCATACCTCTATTTCAGCAAAAGATTTACGCAGCATTGAAGGTGAAATGAATCGTCAGATTCGTGGCAATGCGTTGGTTTCAACAGAAGTTTCGACACCTGAAGCGGCGATTAAAAAAGGCGCGCAGGCGCTTTTTGGTGAAAAGTATGGCGATGAAGTGCGTGTGGTGTCCATGGGGAAAACGGACGACATGTTCTCTGTTGAGCTTTGTGGGGGCACCCATGTAGAGCGTCTTGGGGATATTGGATACTTTAAAATTTTATCTGAATCGAGTGTTTCATCTGGTGTACGCCGGATTGAGGCCGTCACAGGTGTTGATGCTGAATCATATGCCGCAAAGCAGGAAGATATTATTGAATCAATTGCACAAGCGTTAAAAACACCTCTGCCGCATTAAAAAGACAAGGTGTCTCAGCTTTTGACAGAAAAGAAAGCCCTTGAGAAAAAAGTGCAAGACCTTCAAACAGCGCCTCAAAGTAATGCTGGAAATACAAACACTCTTGAAGCAGATGGCACAAAAATCCTTATTCATGAAACTGACAAAGTTGAGCCTAAGGGGTTGCGACCTTTAATGGATAAGCTTAAGCAAGAACTGAAGTCTGGTATTGTCGTTTTGTATGCAGAATATGAAGGAAAAAGCTCTCTTTTGGTTGGTGTCACAGAAGACAAAGTGAAAGAACATGATGCCAGAGACATTCTAAAAACAGTTTCAGAAAAGGCAGGCATTCAAAGTGGCGGTGGGCGGAAAGATCTGGCGCAGTCAGGTGGACGCTTGTCGGATGTGAATGCTGTTATTAAGGACGTTTTTTCTTGTTAGGCAACACTTTAAGCTTAATCTTTAGTGCGAAACTTAAGGTTTTCTTTCACTGTGTCAACGCTAAGATTGTTTAGATTATTTTCTTTAAGAACAGCCCCATGTTTTTCTGTTGGTCCGCATAAATCTGGTGCAGAAGAATAAGAAAATAAATATAGGGAAGGGCACCCACTAAAATAACAAAAATGCATTGGTCCTGTATCATTTCCAAGAGCCCCAACAGCGCCCCGTGCAATTTCAGGAATATCAAAAAGAGATGTTTTGCCAATCAGGCTGATTGTTTGAGGGCATTTTTGCTGAATGGCTTGGCAGTCCTTTTCTTCGTGGTGTGTTCCCAAAACAATAGGTGTATAGCCTTTTTCATAAACATGTTGTGCAATAAGGCCATAGTGTGACGCTGGCCACTTCTTATGGTCTTGCCCAGGGGATGTGCCTGGCACCAAAATAAAATACTTCTTTGGCAGCTTAAGGGGCGATACATCTGTGCGCATCCAGTCAAGGGACGCAGGAGGTGTCTGCTGAATGCCAAGCATGGCGATTTGTTGGCGATTAATCGTTAAAATGTGATCAACATAGAGGTTTTGGATATTCAAGTGATAGTCAGCGCCTTGATGCGTGCTCGACCACTGAGGTTTAGATTTCCATAGTTTGGACAGGTGGAGGTACTGCCTTGTCCTTTTTGAGCGCTGCAAATCTATTATCAGATCAAACTCGGCTTTTTAATGGTCTGCAAAACATCCCAGCAATATCGTGGGTGTGCCCATGGACGTTTGCGATCATCAATCATCACAGCGTCAAAAAATGGGCAAAGCGTGCCATACTCTTTATAAGGAGAAGAGGTTAAGAGCGTAATGTGCGCCTTACTATAGTGTCTTCTGATTGCCTCAAAGGCAGGCAAACCAAACACCATGTCTCCAAGTGCGCCATGTTTAATAATTAAAATTTTTTGCATCTCTTAGATAAGTGTTTGATACACACGCAAAGTTTTTGCAAGCATTGTTTCGTTATCAAATTTACTTCGCACATGCTCTATAGCGTTTCTTTGCATTTCTTTTCTTTGTTCCTGGGTTAATTCTAGAACTTTGTTCATGATTTCTGCCAGTTGTATGCTGTCTTCTGGTTCAAAAAGAAAACCTGTTTTTCATCAACAATAATTTCTTTTGTGCCGCCATGGTTGCTGCCAATCACGATACAGCCCATTGCCCCGGCTTCGGCCGCCGTACGACCAAATGTTTCAGGGCGCGTTGATGGAGAGATAGACGCTGTGGCTAAGGCGTAAAGTGTTGCCATGTCTTTGCAATTATTAAAAATATAAAGGCGGTCACGAAAGCCGTAGTGTCGAGCTTGTTCGTCTAGTTCCCTTAAGTAATTTTTATTTTTAAAAGAACCAACAATCAAACAAATAAAATCATCTCGCCTCATGCGAGATACAGCATCAAACAAAACTTCGTGCCCTTTTATTCGTGTCAAACGCCCAGGCAGCAAAAAAATATGTTTGTCTTCAGGGATTTGCATTTCTGAAATCATATTTTGCACCATGGATTCAGTGACCTTATTTGCATCAAATGTGCCTAAATCAACGCCACGATGAATCGTTACAATTTTTTTGTGAAGTGCCATATTTTTGGTGAATTTCTTGTGCAATAAACTTTGACACAGCAATGACAACACGCCCTTTCGTCATGATGCTATTATACATTTTTTAAGTTTTGTTTGGAAAGGTAGGTGCCATGAAACGTTGTCATAAAAGGAACGCCGCATTTTTAGCGGCAAAGTAAGCGCTCAAGCCGGGGCCCGACTGCGAGCGTGCACAATTTGATGCCGTGCTTTTGATAATGTCGCTAAGTCGGTAAATATTGGCCCATATAACGAAAGGATTTTTTTTGAATGAAGGGCATATATACTCATGAATGATGGCGCTTTGTCGTAAATGGGAAACAAGGCGCCCCCACTTGATGCAACAACAGGGAAATGGTTTTTTCGTTTTAAGAACAGGGCAACATCAATTGTGCCCCCGCTCGACGCCGCCCATCTCTAAAGCGGGTAAAACTTGTAAAACTCTGAGTTGGTTTTTGTTTTTCATGTTTGACTATATTAAAAACTGCTATTTCTACTCTAGCACAACTTGGAAAAATGGAAATAATATTCATTGCTAATATTATCCTTCCCACCAACGGGAGTACCTAATAATTTAGAAGAGTCGATGGCCTTATGAAACTTTAGAGAAATTTTAGCGTTTCCCCCACTTTTTCCCTTGACTTCTGCCACCTTACAGTCTAAAAAAACAGACTATATTATTTAGCGAGTTGGAATATGTTTGCAATCATACGTACAGGCGGGAAACAGTATAAGGTTTCTGTAAACGATAAGATCGTTGTCGAAAAAGTTGAATCTGAAATTGGCTCTAAAGTCACATTAGATCAAGTTCTAATGGTGGGGACAGAAGGTAATACAACTGTAGGAACACCTCTTGTTTCAGGTGCCCAAGTTATTGCCTCTGTTGAAAAACAGACCCGTGATGCAAAAATTATTGTTTTTAAAAAGAAGCGCCGTCACAACTATCGGCGTAAGCGTGGCCATAAGCAGCACAAAACAATTTTAAAAATTATTGATGTGATACATGGCGGTAAAAAAGTAGCATCTCAAAATGTGGAAAGCGCCCCTAAGATAGCATCATCAGGTGCAAAAGCTGTGGCAGCGCCTAAGATAACAAAAACAGCTTCTGCGGCAGCAAAGAAGACTGAAGCGGCAAAAAAAAGAGTAAATAATGGCTCATAAGAAAGCGGGTGGTAGCTCTCGAAACGGTCGCGACTCGGAAGGTCGCCGACTAGGTGTTAAAAATTTGGTGGCCAGCAGGTTATTGCCGGCAATATTATTTTGCGTCAGCGTGGTACGAAGGTGCGCGCTGGAGAAAATGTAGGAATGGGTAAAGACCATACACTATTCGCACTAACTGAAGGCCGTGTGACATTTGTTCGCAAGGCTCAGAACCGTGCATACGTCTCTGTATTATAGTTATTTCTTAGAATAAACTCAGATAATAGGCCGGCTTTGAATAAGAGTCGGCCTTTTTTGTGTTATGTAGTTTTGAACTTCTTCTTGATTTAGAATGCTTCTTAAGCGGCTATTCGTGTTTTTAATAAAATTATTTTTTTGGAATTGGTGGCGGGGGCAGGATTCGAACCTGCGGCCTTCAGGTTATGAGCCTGACGAGCTACCGGGCTGCTCTACCCCGCGATAAGATAATAGGTATATATCAAAAATAAGTGAATTTGTCTATGGTAATAGGTGATTTATTTTAGATTCTTCCTTTTCTCCTTGCCTCTCTTTTCTTGATTTTTCTGTTAAAAGACTAGATACTTTTAAATGAGGCAGAATAAACAGGTGGGCGCATTGAATTATCTTAAGAAAATATCCTTTTTAATATTTTTTATAATTCCATGGATTGATGTGCATGCAAAGCTAGTTACTCGCTTACTTCCTGCACTGCCATCATCAGGCGTTAAATTTGACCTTATGAACACAACAAATAGCCTGAAGCCCACAGTTAATCGCTTGGCGGACGAAATAACAATTCTTATTGCCACACTTGCAAAAAGGGGGGAGTTAGATGAGCCAAATAAAAATTCACTAAAACGTATCAGGGGATATTTAGCTGATCTTTATCACCAAAGAGATGTACCGGAGCGCTTAAAAAAAAAGCCTATATTGCAATTAAACTAATTACAGCAGAACTTGAAAGCAGAGCAATCTTTGAAGAACGCTATCAGGCGGGTCTTGTAAGTGCTGCACCTACAAGGGCTCGCGTAGAATCATTTCCTTCTGTTGATACAGGAGGCAGTCCAGATCGTATGGGCTTTAGACAAGCTGCAAGACGTGTACAAGGTGCTAATCATGCTATTAAATCTATGCGCTTTTCTGATAATGCAAACGGGCGCTTTTATCGCGTACACGAAAATAGAGGGCGACGGCTCTTTAATCTTATTCGATTAGGGTATCTTGATGAAAGAACCTTAGGGGCAGCAGATCGTCAAGAATTAGATCGGTATCGACAAACAGTGTCTTCATCTCGTCCCGTACAGCAGAATCAATCAGCGGTAGGACAGACTTCGTTGCAAAGAAGTGCTCCACTGCCGCCACCAATGCCAATATCAACGCCAGTATTGAGAGGAAGGTCTCAGCCGTCAAGAGCTGAGCGCCCAACAACAATAGCGCAAGCAATGGCGCCTCTTCGGCCACCGTCTGAACGCAGGCCAGTGCAAGAAACGCGTTCAGTTGAAGTACCTCCACTAATGCGGGAGATTGATCGTAGAATTGCCTCAGGACAAATTGACCCCAATCGAAAAGACCCCAAAGATTTTAGAGATCAAATACAAGGGGCGAGTGATGCTGAATGGGAAAACTCGTAATTTCATGCTCTTAAAGAAAAGTATTATTTTTGTTTTATTTACTTTGCTCTGTGGAATGCCTGGCACATCTTCAGGCAACCTTCTAGGTGATATGCTAAGTAAAGATAAGGGGACGAAGGCAAGAAAAAAGAAAAGCCAGCCGCTGAAAAAAAAAGAAGAGCCTGCCGTCGATAAGAAGAAAGAAGGGGGTACAAGCGAGGAGGGTGATAATGAAGAAGGGAGGAGTATAGTGAGCTAAAAAACGATTAGATGCTGACAAGGATGGGGATCAAAAATCAACCAAGCAAAAAGAGGCAGAAGGCGAGAAAGAGGCGGCAGAAAAAGAGTTACAAGACGCTAAAGCAAAAGAAGAAGCGGCCGATAAGGCTGCGGCAGAGGCCGATGAAGAGCTTGCAAAATTAAAAGCACAAGTTCCACAAGATAAAAAGCAATTTTAGCTGCCCAAAAAGAAGAAAGATAAAGCGGCAGCCGATAAAAAGAAAGCTAAAAGCAGATCAAAAGAAAGCCCAGTCTAAGGTTGCTTCTGCGCAGAAAAAAAGTAGACAAAGCGGAGAAAGATCAAAAAGCAGCCCAAGAAGCGCACCAGACAGCAGAAAAAAAGCCAAAGCAAAAGAGGATGCCGCCCAATCTAAAGCTGATGAAGCTAATAAGAAGCTTCTTGATGCCAAGAAAAGTGGAAACCCTGCAGAAATTAAAAAAGCACAAGCTGAAAAAGATCAGGCAGATAAAGATTTGCGTGCCGCTAAAAAAGAGAATGCAACAGCACAAAAAAGCAGAAATAAAGCGCTAAGTAAAACTGAAAACAAAGAAGAAAACCAGCAACGCCTTTCAAAAAGAAGCAGACCAAGAGAAAAAAAACAGCCCAGGCAAAAGTACAGAAAACAGCAGAAGAGCATGAGGCTGCAAAAAAAGATGTTGTTGATGCTGAGGCTGAGCTTAAGGCCGCACAAGAGAGTGGTGACGCAGAAGCACAAATTGCTGCAAAAAAATAAGTTAAAGGCGGCCCAAGAAAAAGAGGCGCATGCAGCAAAAGAATCTGATATTGCTAAAAACAAGAAACAGCTGCAACAGATCGAGCAGAAAAAGCTTTGCAAAAACGGAAACAAAAAGCGGAAACAAATCAAAGAAAGGCTGTTCAGGCCGAAGCAGCTCATAAAGCGGCAAAAGAAGAAGAACTTGCTGCGCAAACAGAGCATGCATCCGCTAAACGAGGGGTGGAAGATGCGCAAGCAAAATTAGATGCCGCAAAGCAAAGTGGGGATAAAGAAGCGGAAGCTGCGGCGCAAAAAGAACTAGATGTCGCTAAGAAAAAGAGGCTGCTGCTGCTGAAAAAGCAAGCAAGGCCAAAGAAAAAAGCGGCGCAGACAGAAAAAAGCTATAACTCGGCCCTAGTAAAAACGGAAACAGCCGTGCAAACAAGGCAGCGTCAGGCCGCAGAGGCACAGGCAAAGAGGAAAAAGGCTAAAGCAGGGTTGATCGATGCGCAATCAGATCATACAGCAGCAGAAGCTAATCTTAAGGCAAAAGAAGATGCGCTTGAAAAGGCTCGAAAAGAGTCGGGAGCAGGCTCTTCTGCTTTTCAAAATGCACAGGCAGAAGTAGATCAAGCTAAAAAGCCGTGTTCAAGAAACGCAGTCAAAACTAACAGAGGCAAAGAGTACCCTTGAGGGAGCAAAAGCGGCTTCAAATAGCGCTCTTTCTCGCGTTGAAACAAAACAGCAAATGGCAGATCGACAGTTGCAGGAAGCCAATGCCAACTTTTCTGATATTCAGCAGCAACAATTATCTGCACAAGCAAATATAGATTCGTTGAGTTCACAGCTTGTTGCTGCTCAAGCATCGGGAGATGCGGAAAAAATAAGGCAGTTGTCAGAAGAAAAATTAGAAGCAACAAAAAAAAATTAAATGCCTTAAATGAAAAACTTGATGCCGCAAATGATGCAAAAGATTGGCAGAAAAAAGATGCGCAGAAGGCCCAAACAGATAATCTTCTTGTGGGGTTGCAAAGTCAGAAATTGAAGCCGCAAAGAATGAACAAGGTAAAAGAGAGAAGGAGCTGGATGGATGCACAAGAAGCTTTGGCAAAGGCCAAAAAAGGTACAGACGTTGAGGCTATTAAGAGTGCTGAAGCCGCCCTTAATACAGCGCACTTCAACTTAGCGCAGGCCAAGGAAAAGGTTTCTCAAAGAGAGGAGAATATAAAAAGCTTTACGTAAATCGCAAACGCCTTTTGAGCAAGAAGAGCACGATATGAAAGCATTCGAGCAAGAAGAGACCTCTTGATGAGCGCATCAAAGAACTTGAAGAGCATCGCGCAAGTGAAATGAGTGCTCTCGATGCGGCTGTTGCTGAGGGCGATAAGCGCAGGGCAGAAACACATGTTGATAGTTTGGCTGCGCGTGAAGATGAAATTGCAGACTTGAAAGAGAAAAGAGAAAAGCTGCGTCAGGAGAGAGAAGAGGTGGAAGGCGGATCTGATTCGGGCCAGGGAAGTTATGATGAAGAAGAAGAGCTTATGAATGGTGCAGAAGAAATTTCTGCTGAAGATGAGGATGAAGGATATGACACAGAAGAAGATCTGGATGAAGAAGAAGGAAGAGGGCCTCCTCAGCAGATTGGACAAGCATTTACAGGAGGCTATCCTCAGAGTGATCCTGGTGATGCATTTGCACAGCAAGCCCCCTTGCCTAGCAGTGCCTTTCAAAAAGAATATACTGGAAGTGAATATGGATTTGAGGATAGAGTAACGAATCAAAGCGGATCAAGCTTTGAGGGGGGTGGTCGTGGCGATTCCTTTTCATTCGATGGGCCATCTTCATTAACATCAAGCTCGTTTGATGGA
Source organism: Holosporaceae bacterium (assembly GCA_022646525.1). GTDB lineage: Bacteria > Pseudomonadota > Alphaproteobacteria > UBA7879 > UBA5542 > UBA5542. Next base: position 803,135 of record CP060261.1, read on the forward strand.
GGTGGGCAATCTCAGAATGGTGTGGATGATGTGTTTGAGACCAAAGGGGGGCGTGACTTTACTGGAAATCCTTTTGCAGCTGGAGACAATCCTTTTGATAGTGGTTCTGGTACAGCTGTGCAAGGTTCTGGAAAGCTTCGGAAATGGAGAGATACATCAAGCAAGTTACGTAAAGTAAAGCGTCGCCGAAGGCAGTTTGACCGCAAGCCTGTGGAGATAACACGGGAAAAGATTGAATTGGTTAGAAAAGCACGTATCAAGTGGAAAAGAGCTCGAGAAGATGTGAGAGAAGCCAAAGAAACAGAAAATTTGCGTAAAATTGTAACAACCCAAATCGCAGAAAGAAAAGCGCGTCGCGATTATTATGAGGCGCGCAATCAAGCAAGCCCTATAGGTGTGCCTGCAAGTTCGAAGAAAAACGGTTGGTGGAATAACTATGGACAAGATGATCAAGATGAAACCATTGAAGATGAGGATGGTGGATATGTGAGCGCTGATCCAGCTATTTCAGAAGACGTGGGCGACTTTATTGAATCAAAAACATTAAGCCAAAGAGATTACTATGAAGATTTGCCACGCACGAAAGTAAAGGTTGAGGAAGGTCTTGGGTTTATTATTACAGAACAAGCTAAGCAAGCAGCAAGAAGAGGGATTCAAACCATTGTTGGAGCAATTCTGGGCTAATTAGAGATTAATTACTAAGTGCCAAAATGGGTTTTTTTGTAGAAGGAATGTTGTGCGATTTTATGTTTGAGCTTGTTTCTTCTGAAACGTGCTGTGTCGTCCATGCGGATCTATCATTAAGCAGCTTTTCTAAGAGGGCATTATTAAGCGCATGGCCTGATGAAAAGCCCTCAAATCGACCAATAATTGGCATGCCTGCAAGATAAAGATCTCCTACAACATCAAGGGCTTTATGTCTTGCGCACTCGTTATCATAGCGAAGGCCTTCGGGGTTTATTACTTTCCATTGTCAAAAACAACGGCATTTTCTAAAGATCCCCCTTTGGCTAAGCCAGCGGCACGAAGCTGCTCTACTTCTTCAAGGAATCAAAATGTTCGTGCAGCGGCTAAGTTGCTAAAATCCGCAATAGCATCTTCAGTGTCAAAAATTTCGAGCACATTGTTAAATCTATTTTTAAACATGTACCGAACAGAGAAAGTGTTTTCATGAGGCTTTATTTGTGCCCACGATGATCCATTGGATACCTTTACTGTTTTCTTGATAACAAGAAACTTTCGAGGGGCCGTCTGCGCAAGCGTACCCACATCGCTTATTTTTTCTATGAAAGGCTTTGCACTACCGTCCATAATGGGCACTTCAGCGCCTGAAATTTTAATAAGTGCATTGTCTACTTTTTGCGCAGCAAGGGCAGCGACAAGATGCTCAATTGTGCCAATATTGGCATTTGATCCAGAAATTTTTGTGCAAAGTTTTGTGTCTGTCACATAACTCCAAAGTGCAGGAATAGTGGGGTTTTTTTCGATGTCTGTTCTTTGAAATTTTATGCCATGCCCTGCAGGCGCTGGCAGAACTTCAACAGTTACATCCTTGCCAGAGTGAACACCGACACCTTCAAATAAAACAGATTCTTTTAAAGTTCTTTGCAAAACAACCATTATTTTTTCCCTATCTTCAATATAAGAAGAAAATACTATCAAGGGAAATCAAGAGATGTTTCACAATATTACTAGGCTATTGAGGTTTTGAGAGAAATAGTTGGGCAATTTCTGTTTTGACCTCCTCTAGGCCTTTGCCGTTTTGAGAAGAGGTGCTGAGGATATGAGGGTGTGCAGCTGGTTGATTTTTAAGCTGATCTGCCGTTTGTTGTTGAATTTTTTCCAAATTTTTTTGGGTTGTTTTATCGCACTTTGTCAAAATGATTTGGTAAGAAACAGCAGCTGTATTTAATGCTTGAAATAACTCCATATCGCTTTTTTTTAGACCGTGCCGGCTGTCTATCAAAACATATACACGCTTTAAAACGCTGCGTCCTTTTAAATAATCAAAGATGAACTGTGCCCAAGAAAGACGCTTATCTTTTGAAACTTGTGCATACCCATATCCTGGTAGGTCTACAAGAATGCCTACACTGCCTAATGAAAAAAAGTTAATTTCTTGCGTACGGCCTGGGGTGCTAGAAACACGGGCCATTTTTTTTCGATTAGTTAAAGCATTAATTAAAGAAGATTTCCCCACATTCGACCGCCCTACGAAAGCTACTTCCGAAAGAGATTCTGAAGGTAAATTGGCTACCTTTGTAGCGCCCTTAATAAAGACGCAGGCCTGCGCGAAGAGCCACTTGCCGGTACGATGCCATGCTTCAATTTCATCAGTCACTTAGGGTCTCTCTTACTTTTTTCGTGTTAAAGCCCACTGTTGTGCAATCGCAAGCAAGTTTGTAAGTGTCCAGTAAAATACAACACCAGCGGGGAATTGAGCCAACATATAAGTGAACAAGAATGGCAAAATCAAAAACATCTTTGACTGCATCTCATCCATAGGCTGTGGACTTAACTTTTGTTGAAGATACATAGTGAATCCCATTAAAATAGGTAAGCCACCAATCATAAGGAAAGAGGGAGGTGCCCATGGAATCAATCCAAACAAATTGAAGAATGTTGTCGGGTCAGGTGCCGACATATCTTTAATCCATCCAAATAAAGGGGCATGGCGCATGTCAATGTTGATGAGCAGCACTTTATAAATGGCAAAGAGAACAGGTATTTGAAGAAACATGGGCAAACAGCCAGACACAGGGTTTACTTTGTGCTTTTTGTATAAGGACATCATTTCTTGATTGCGGCGCATATTGTCGCCCTCTGTTGATTCTTTAATCCGATTCAGTTCAGGGGTTAATTCCTTCATTTTGGCCATAGAGCGATATGATTTGCTTGCCAGGGGGAATAAAAGCCCGCGAATAAGAAGCGTAAGCACCACAATAGCGAGTGCAAAGTTTCCAAAATACTGGTTGAGTGTTTTCAGCACAAAGAAGAGTGGGCGCGTAATGAAATAGAACCAGCCAAAATCGATGGCTAAGTCAAAGTGTGGAACACCTAATTTTTGTTCATAGGCATCTAAAATATCGATTGATTTTGCGCCCGCAAAGAAGTGGAAGGTGTGCTCTGTGCTCATACCGGGTTGCAAGGTCGTTGCGCCACCAATAAAGTCAGTTTGGTACAGTGGTGCATTTTCTGATCCAACAGAACGATAATTGGCAGTAATTTGCATGTTCTGGTCTGGCAGAAGGGCGCCTAGCCAATATTTGTCAGAAAAGCCTAACCAGCCCCCTTTGCTTTGATAGTTGAAAGTTTTTTCACTGCGAACGTCTTTATATTTTTCTTCTTTCAGCTTGCCATCAAGATAGCCAACGGCACCTTCATGAAGGGCATACGATGTGGATCCTGTTTCATCGCTTGTCCGCCTTGTCAGAAGTGCGTAAGGGCTAACCTGGAAAGGTGTTGTAGAGGCATTTTTGATTTTATCAGTGACAGAGAAGAGGTATGTATCATCTAGGCTGATTGTGCGCACAAAAAGAACACCCTGAGGGTTTCTCCACTCAAGTTGTATTTTTTTACCTGACGCAAGATGTGTGCTTTGTGATTTCCAAGGGGTGTTTGACCCTGGCATCGCAATTGATTTATCAGGGGATACCCATCCTGATTCCATATAATAAGAGGATGCTGTGTCTTTTGGGCGCAGTAAGGCAACGGGACCGCTGCTTTGCTTTAGGCTTTCCTTGTAATGCGTCAGGAACAAATCATCAATACGTGCGCCTTTTAGGAAAGGGAGCCAGTTACCGCATTAGATTCAAATGTGATGCGCTTTGATTTTGTTTTATGGTTTCGTATGATTCAGATATGGGGTCGAGCGATACGGAAGGCATAGTTTGTTCGGCTGCAGGTGCTTCTTTTTGTGCAGTATTTTCAGCCCGTTCCATATGTGGACGCTCGTAGAAATAATAATAACCTCAAAAATACAAATAGATGCCAACATGGCAAAAACGAGGTTTCTTTTGTCTGAATCCATTTTAACTTCCTTTATTTTTCTGTTTTTACTGGGTCATAGAGGGTGTGTCTGCTTTAATCCATGGGTGGCAGCGTAAAATACGCCGAACACCAATCGCAATTCCCTTTATAACGCCGTTGTACAAGATTGAATCTCTCATATACCGGGAGCAAGTAGGTTGATAGCGACACCCTTCGATAACAAAAATATATTTTAAGAACAAAGCATAAAATCGAATAAGCTTGATCAAAAAATTTTAATATAAAAATGAAGTATCTTACTTTTCATTTTTTTTCTGATTTTCGAAAAGTTTTTTGAAAAAGTGAAATGCATCTTCAAAATTTTTCTCTAAATCCTTGTATTTGTGATCGATGCAGCCTGCGCGCGCAACAATGACATAGTCAAGGGAAATGGCAGATCTGTCTTTTAAATGTTTGTGAACAATTGATTTAAAGCGGCGCTTTATCAGGTTCCTGTCGACGGCTTTGCTGTTTTTTTTTATCACAATGAAGCCGAACCTCCCAACTTCTGCTGCTGTGCTTTCCTCTGTTTCAATGGCTTGCATAATAAAAGAGTTTGTAACAAACTTTTTTTTCCAAACCGGGCAACATTCGTAAATTGAAGTCGCTTGTTTAAACAAGGAATTTTCACGTCTGCTGCAACTATGCAGAAAGTTTAGCGCGACCTTTAGAGCGGCGACTGCTGAGAACTTTGCGCCCACCAGTTGTTGACATGCGCGATCTGAAGCCATGACGACGCTTTCTAACAAGCTTACTGGGTCTATAGGTTGTAATTTTCATCTTTATCTATCTCCGTACCTGGAACTTGAATATTAGAGTTTATATATATTTGTGGGGGTAAAGTCAACTTTTAGCGAACAGATGCCTCAATTTTCGACAATTGATTTCTATCTGAGGCACGGTATCCGGAAGTTGTTTTTGTTTTATTTTGATTTGTGAAAGCGATCTTATATCAAATTCACTTTTTTTTTGGCTTTGCGTGCGCAATATGGTTGGGCAGAAGGGCTGATAAGTGATAGGCGCCAACACTTGCAGCTGACCAAATTTTAGACCTATGGAAACACTCTTTTTATAAAAAATCCAAGTTGGTTAATATCAAGCAAGTAAAGGCTTGAAAGAACAACAAAGCCAGTAAGAAGGCCAAAAATTACGCCAAGTCCTCGGTCAAGAGAGCCGAGCGGACTCCCTTTGATGGATTTCGAAAGGGCGCTTGTTCCGACTTTAAAAACAATAAGAAGCGCAATAAAAACAACACAAAAAGTTACGATGGTTGCAAATGTATCGTTTGAAATGTGTGTTTTGTCCAGGGTTTAACCAAGGATAAACGTGCATTGAGAGAATGCCGGCCCCAATCCAACTCAGTGTCGAGAAAAATTTCTCTGTAAAACCTGTTAAAATCCAAATACACAAAACAGTAATAGAATGAGAAGGAGGGCGATATCAACCCAATTCATGAACTCCATAAGCGCGTTCCTTTTTAGTTTTTTTTCTCAATTCCTAGAAACTCTAGACAGGAACCAAGTAAATTAACTTCTTGTATCATAAAACCAGAAGGTGTCGCCAATTTTTCTTTCTTTTTTTGCTGGGGGATAATTGCCCCCTAAAGCCCATTTTTTTTGCCTCTTTAAGCCTTGCATTTACTTGGGAAACGTTTCTTATTTCGCCAGATAAACCAATTTCACCAAATGCAACGACATCGCTTGGAACGGGGACGTGTGCCAAAGAGGAAAGTAATGAAAGTGCAACAGCCATATCGGCAGCAGGCTCTATAATTTTAAGGCCTCCTGCGATGTTCAGATATACATCTTTCCCTGCAAATGAAACACCGCAACGTGCCTCTAGTACGGCAATAATCATAGAGAGTCGACTTGACTCCCAGCCTATAACGGTTCTTCTGGGTGAGGGGAGTGATGAATCAGCAACAAGGCTTTGCACCTCAATCAAAATAGGTCGCGTCCCTTCCACACCCGCAAAGACGCACGATCCATTCACAGCTGTATCATGACGATTTATGAAAGAGGCAGAGGGATTTTTAACTTCTTGCAGACCAAGTTGTGTCATTTCAAAAACACCAATCTCATCTGTTGGGCCAAAGCGGTTTTTGACCGATCTTAAAATTCGAAACTGATGATTGCGATCGCCTTCAAAATACAGAACGGTATCAACCATATGCTCTAAAACCCGAGGGCCGGCAATATTACCTTCTTTTGTGACATGGCCCACAAGAACAAGGGCAATATTCTTCTTTTTTGCAACTTGAATCAGCTCTTGTGCGCATGTGCGCACCTGGGAAACCGTACCTGGGGCAGATTCTAGGCTATCTAGGTACATTGTTTGGATTGAATCGATAATGGCAACTGTTGGGGCGTCATCGCTTTCTAGCGTGGCAATAATGCGGCGCAAGTTTGTTTCTGATGCAAGGTTGACGTGCGCATGGCTAACTTCCAAGCGTTGTGCGCGCAGCCGGATTTGATCGAGACCTTCTTCCCCAGAAATATAGGCACAGGTATGTTTTTCTGAGAATTTGGCAGCAATTTGCAAAAGAAGTGTTGATTTTCCAATACCAGGGTCGCCACCAACCAACAAAACGGCCCCCGGCACAATGCCGCCCCCACACACACGATCAAATTCCTGTATTTGGGTTACATGCCGCTGAGACGGTGTTTTTTCATATTCAAGAGAAGAAAAAGATACCTGCGGCGTTTTTTTATCTCTTTTTAGGCCCTTAGGTATATGGCTAACCACTTCTTCGTGAAGAGAGTTCCAGGATTTGCAGTCTGGACACTGGCCAATCCATTTGGTGTGCTCAGTACCGCAGCTATTACAAATATAAATATTACTTGGTTTGCTCACGTCGCTTTGTTGCCACTTCTAATGCTTTTTTAGATGCTTTTGACGCTTTGATAGATGAATTATCTGTTTTGTGCACGTGCCCGTTAATAAATTCTTTAACAATGCTGTTTTTTGTTTTTTTTAGATCTGAAGATTTTCCTGTCCAAACAAGCTTACCTTCTTTAAGCATGGCAATTTTATCTGCAACAAAACGTGCTGTGGCAATATCGTGGGTGATGGTAATACCACAGGCATTCAAATCTCTAAGTGACTGTACGATTAATTTATCAATGACACCGCACATAATAGGGTCGAGGCCCGTTGTTGGCTCGTCAAAGAAAATAATTTCGGGGTTTGATGCAATTGCGCGGGCAAGACCAACCCTTTTTTGCATGCCTCCAGACAGTTCTGCAGGAGATAATTCCATCACACGATCACCCAGCCCAACAGCTTTTAGTTTTTGTCGGACGATGCGCTGCACTTTTTCAGCAGGCAATTTTTGGTTGTATAAAAGCTCAAATCCAATATTGCGCCATACTGTTAAGCTATCAAATAAAGCTGCGCCTTGAAAAAGCATGCCAAATTTATGGCGGACTTCATCTCTTTGGCGCGTGTTCATCTTAAGAACGTCTTTTCCATCAATTAATATTTGGCCTTTGTCTGGTGTTAGAAGGCCAATAACACACTTCAAAAGGACAGATTTGCCACTGCCTGATCCTCCTAGAACAACAAGAGATTCACCTTCTTCGATTTCAAAATTTATGCCTCTTAAAACGTGATTTTTCCCAAAGCTTTTATGCAGATCAATCACTTGGATCTTGGATTTCTTTGTTGATGTGTCTTTTTTATTTTTAATCATTTCGAAAACAATACAGAGGTCAACAAGTAGTTTAATACAAGAATGGCAATAGAAGAGGAAACAACGGCATTTGTTGTGGCACGTCCAACGCCTTGCGCGCCACCGCGAGATCGATAGCCTTGATGGCAGCCCATTAAGGCAATCATAAAGCCAAATATAGCTGCTTTTTGAAGCCCTGATATAACATCGTCAGCCTCTAAATATTGAAAGGTTTGCTCAATGTAGATAGCAGAGTTAAAGCCTAGTTTGTGGATGCTGACAATATAGCCACCCAACACACCAATAGCATCGGCGCACAAAACAAGAAGCGGCAGGCAAATAACAGCCGCAACAATTCTTGGCGCTACTAGATACTTGTAAGGGTCTGTTGCGAGTGTGCTGAGGGCGTCAATTTGTTCAGTAACGCGCATCGTGCCAAGTTCGGCAGCCATAGAGGCACCCACACGTCCTGCTACCATAAGGCCAGCAAGAACAGGTCCAAGTTCCCGTGTGATTGACAGAACGACAACGGTTGCAATGGCGCTTTCAGCGGAAAAGCGCGAAAAACCTGTATAGCTTTGAAGGGCAAGAACCATACCTGTGAAAATTGCTGTTAATCCAACAACAGGCAGAGAGAGGTATCCAATGCGATACATCTGAACAAAAAGCTGCCTTAGATAGAATGGGGGGCGGAAGCAACAAGAAACAGATCTAAAAGTGAAGAGAGATAGGTCGCCTACATATCGAAAGAATTCAATTGTTGAGGCGCCGACTGTATTTAAAAAAGATAAAATCATCATTTTTCGTAAATTCTATTATACCTTTGTCCAAAGCGCGTAAGAATCTCACGGGGGCTACACCCGGCTTCTTTTGACGCTTTACAGAATGACACGGGATCAGGAATCAGGTCAACCCATTTGCCAACTTTTGCGAGCTTGGCAGGGACATCAGATAAGTCGACAACGCAAAGATCCATGGAAACCCTTCCAATAATGGGCACAGGATGATTGTTCAGCATAAATACACCTTTGTTTGTGTACGATAAGGGGATGCCGTCTGCATACCCTGCGCTGATCGTGCCAATTTTCATTTTCTTAGTGCTTATAAATGTGGCGTCATACCCAATACTGACACCTTTTTCCACATTTTTTACTTCAAGTATTTGTGCCCGCGCCTTTATAGCAGGGGTTAGATGAAGACCGGGATGCGGGTGTGGATTTGATAAAAATCCGTATAGATACACGCCAATGCGCACTTCATCAAAATGAAATTCTGGCCCGAGCGTGATGCCGCTAGAAGCTGCAAGGGATTTGTCGCTATTTGGAAAATGTTGGGCAATTTCTTTAAAACGATCAAGCTGTAGTTTGTTGAGCGGATATTCGGGCATATCAGGGCAAGCAAGGTGGGACATTACAGTTTTAACTTGTGATGGGTCTATTTGATCAAGGCACTTTTCTAAGTCGCTTTGTGGAATAGATAGACGATTGATGCCTGTGTCAAAGTTAAGATCAAAACTTTCATGATTTTTTTTGCCATAAGGCGAGCTGATTTAGACTTGTAAGCACGGGCGTAATGTTTTGTTCATCAAGAAAATCAATGTGATTTTTTGTAAAGCCGTTGAATAAATATATTTCAGCTTGGTGGGGCAGTTCTTTTCGTAGGGAGAATGCCTCGTTCAGCGTGGCCACATAAAATCTTTGACAACCAGATTCGTAGAGCGCCTTAGATATTGGGTTTGTTCAAGGCCATAGCTATCAGCTTTCACAACGGACGAAACGCGGGTTTTGGTAAGGTTCTGAATTTTTTTGTAGTTATCTACAATGGCCCGCAAATTGATGCGCATTTCTAAAAGGGGTTGTGGCACTGTAGCAGGGCGGATGTCATACGTTATACTATTCTTTTTCTGTGTAGTTTTAGTATCTGTTATATAACGCTACAAATCAAAAATATTTTTTATTATTTAATAATATAAAAGGGTGGTGGGCACTGTAGGATTCGAACCTACGACCTACTGATTAAGAGTCAGCTGCTCTACCAACTGAGCTAAGTGCCCCGGGAATATGAAAGGATTTAACAAATAATCCTTGCTTTGTCGATTAATTTTTCAGGGTGATCGACGGCTTTTCATGTAACAAGCTTGAATGAAAAGGACTGAAAAAGATTTTTCCGTATTTTAGAAAGTATAAATTGCATCATTCTTCGTATGCATATACTAATAGTTTGTTTTTTGATACGGCACATAAGGTGTGCCACTTTTTTGTTTATAGAGGTTTAGTGTATGTGGAATAAATCATTTGTTATCATTGTCTTTGCAAGTTTCTTTTTATCTTGTGTGGCCTTGTGGCGCGCATCTGTTGGCCCATCAGCCGAGCGCATGATGGACTCAATTTTGATGGAAATGAATAAAAAACCTGAAGTGGTTGCGAAAGTAACAATTGAGGGCATGCGCAAGCTTCAAAAAGACCAAGAAGAAAAAGAAAAAACAGAAAAAATCGCAAAAATTAAGTCTAGGAAAAGTGAGCTTTTAGACGACTATAAGTCTCCTTTCGCGGGCCCACGTGATGCCGATGTGACTTTGCTGGTATTTTTTGACTATCACTGTGGTTTCTGTAGAAGTGCTTATGCCACAGTTGAGCGCCTTCTTAAGGAAGATAAAAATCTAAGAGTTATTTTTAAAGAATATCCTATTTTTGGAGACTTAAGCCTCTCTAAAGCGGCACTTGCTGCACATAAGCAAGAGCGCTATATGGACTTTTACACAATCTTCATGAAGTCTGATGGCCAGTTTACCCAAGAAGGTATTGTTGATATTGCCCGAAAATTAAAAATGAACGTGAAAAAATTTGTACGTGATATGAATAGCAAGGAAGTGCTTAAGCAGGTGCAGGCAAATATGAATTTGGGGCGCAGTCTTGATATTTCAGCAACACCCACATTTGTATTCGGCCAAAATGTTATTCCTGGCGCCATTCCTTTAGATGAGCTTAAAAAAGAAATTCGTGCAGAACGCATGCAAAAAGCAGGATAAGTTGTATGAGAGATAAATTTAATTTATGGCAAGCAACGTCTTTGGTTGTCGGAAACATTGTTGGCTCTGGCATATTAATGTTGCCGGTTGCAATTGCCTCTTATGGAAGTTTTGGTCTTATTGGATGGTTTTTGACGTCGCTTGGCGCCGTGTTTTTAGGGCTTGTATTTGCACGCTTAAGTCACCATTTTTCTAAGTCTGGCGGCCCTTATACTTATGTGCGCAGTGTGTTTGGGGATTTTGCCGGGTTTCAAATTGCTTGGACGTATTGGCTTGCCAATATTATCAGCAACTTGGCTGTTGTGATTGCCTTTGTAAGCTATTTGTCGATCTCCTATCCAGTGCTGAAAGAAAGCGCTTTATTGTCTTTTTTTGTGGGGCTTATATCTTTATGGGCGGCTGTTGGTATTAACTTATTGGGTGTGAAAATTTTTGCCCGAATTCAGTTTCTGGTGACATTCATCAAAGTTTTTCCTTTGGTGTTATTATCGTTGATTGGTTTTTTCTATGTTGATTGGGGCAACATTTACCCGTTTACGTTAAGCGCAGGCATAACCCCAAATCAGGCAATTTTAGCCACTATGTCTTTAAGCATATTTTCATTTATTGGTATTGAGTCTGCGACAATTCCGTCGGGCGATATTGAGGATGCAAAAAAAACGGTAGCAAAGGCCACTGTGTTTGGGACGGTGATTTCGGCTGCAATTTATATTTGGATTACGGTTGCACTGATGGGAATTATGGGGGCAACAACCCTTGCTAACTCAAACGCACCTTTTGCAGATACATTTGCACATATATTTGGCGAGAATTTTGGATATGGTGTTGCGCTGATGGGGGCTTTTTCTTGCTTTAGCACATTGAATGGGTGGGTTTTGCTGCAAGGACAAATTCCCCTTTCTGTGGCGAGAGACGGGCTTTTTCCTCAAATATTTGGTAAGCTTACAAAAGGGGGTGCACCTGTTTTTGCCCTGATTTTTTCATCAGTATTGATGAGTTTTCTTTTGTTTTTTAACTATTCTGCATCTCTTCTTGACCAGTTTGCGCTGATTGTGAATCTGACGTCGTTTTCGATTCTGCTTCCTTACCTTGTATCAAGCCTTGCAGATATGAAGCTTTTATGGCGTGAAAAAAATAATACAAGACTGTTATGGCAAGGTATGGCAACAAGCTTGGCCGCTTTTGCTTATACGGCTGTGGCTATTTTTGGCGTTGGTATTAAAAGCTTTTTGATGGGGTTTGCCTTTATTTTGATTGGCACGCCTATCTACGTGGTGATGAAAAAAAGTCTTGAAGACTTTTTAACTTCCGTCATATAACAAATCCCACGGGCGTATAGCTCAGCGGTAGAGCACTACGTTGACATCGTAGGGGTCACTGGTTCAATCCCAGTTACGCCCACCACCTACTAAAACCATATCGGCATAAGTTCTTTTGTCAGTAAAATGAAGCAGGGCTCGTTTTTTACGAACCTCGTTTGGCTCTAGCTGTGTAATATCAAACCCTTTATTCTTGGTGTTTTTTTTCGATCTTATAGATCATATACTTTCTTTCTTTAAGCACCTTTTCCCAGGCATCTGAGCCATTTTTTGAAAATTCTGCGTTGGGGAACAAAAGAATAGGGGCGCATCAGATCGTAAAAGCGTATCTTTCATTCCAGAAATTACTTTTCCTGCTTCAAGGTGACTTTCAATAATGATGAGCGACAATTTATTTAAGTTCAGTGTGTCGATAGGGCTTTGCTTAATGGTGTGGCAATTTGTGCCCTGCATGTCTTTTTCAAGGTCGGAAGTTTGTTTTTCGCAGTCTTCTTTTTTAAGCGCAGCATCAAAGCATACTTTGATTTCGTTTTGTTCGTTTGAGGCGTTGAGTTGGTGCGTCTTTATGCGATCTTCAAGCATGTGAAGTGCTATGTTTTTTTCAAAACATCAAAGTACTTAGGCTGGCCTTCTAGGGCAACAATAGGCAGTTTGGATTCCATTGATATTAAAAGTGTATGAATCCCCGATTGGGCGCCGATATGCAAAATCTTTCCTTCATCAGGTAGAAGTTGATCAAGAAGATAGCGCAAAGAAGCGGAAAATTCTGTTGTGTTTGATTGGTCTAAAGAAAGAGCAGGAACCCGTAGGGGGTTTGGATAAGGAACAATTCTTCTTTTATTTGGTATGAATTAAGTGCCTCAATTTGTTGATTTGCTTTTTTGTGCACGGTGTAAAGCCCTGCAAACGCACCAATGAGAAGGAGGGTAAGTAGGATATGTGATAGGCGATATAACGACATGTTGTAGACTCCTTTCAATAATGGTTTATAAAGAACGGCGCTTAAGTCAATAAAATTCTTGTCATTTGCCCTATTTAAGCTTATAAAATCAACATTTAACACTTCTCACACAGGAGTAGGGATTAGTTCCCCGCCGGTCTTTAGCGGATGTTGAAGCAGTTCCTGTGGAGGATAAAACCGGAAAAGGAAAACAAATGTCACAGACATCTTTTACAATGCGCCAATTGCTTGAAGCGGGCGTTCACTTTGGTCACCATCCTCGTCGATGGGACCCACGCATGGCAACTTATATCTTTGGCGTGCGCAATAATGTTCACATCATTGATCTTCAACAAACAGTGCCGTTGCTTTATCATGCCCTTGAAGCAATTAAAAAGGTTATTTCTGAAGGTGGCCGTATTCTCTTTGTGGGTACAAAGCGTCAAGCATCAGATAAAATTGCTGAGGCAGCACAGGCCTGTGGTCAGTATTACGTTAACCACCGTTGGTTGGGTGGCATGTTGACCAACTGGGAAACTGTTTCAAAGTCAATCAACCGTCTCGACGATCTTGAAAAGAAATTGGAAGGCCAGGCCTCTGGATTAACGAAAAAAGAGCATCTTAAGCTTTCACGTGAAAAGAATAAGCTTGATTTGGCTTTGGGTGGTATTCGCTCTATGGGCGGTCGTCCTGACATTTTGTTTGTGGTGGATACAAACAAGGAATCGCTTGCCGTAGAAGAAGCTAATAAGCTTGGTATTCCTGTTGTTGCGGTTGTAGACAGCAACTCAAACCCTGAAAAAATTACACACGTCATTCCTGGAAATGATGATGCATCTCGTGCAATCAGCTTGTATTGTCAACTTGTTGTGGGTGCTGTTGTAGAAGGCCTGCAGGCTGAAGTAACAAGCTCAGCCGTTGATCAGGGCGAATCAGAAAACCTAACTGATATTGCTTCAGAAGCAACCCCTGAAAAAGAAAAAGTTAAAGTAATCGTGGGAAAAAAGGCTGTTTCTAAGGCAAAAGCTAAGGAAGCTGAGCCAAAAAGTACTGCGGAAAAAGAAGAAAGTGATAAGGCATAGAAATGACTCAGATTACAGCTACATTAGTAAAAACACTCCGTGAAAGAACGGGCGCTGGCATGATGGACTGCAAAAAAGCACTGACCGAGTGTAACGCAGATCTTGAATCTTCTATTGACTGGCTTCGGAAAAAAGGTCTTTCTGCTGCATCTAAAACAGCGGGACGTGTTGCCGCCGAGGGGTTGGTTGCTGTGAGTGTTTCTGGTGAAAAAGGTGTGGTACTAGAAGTTAATGCAGAAACAGATTTTGTTGGTAGAAACGACCAGTTTCAATCTTTTGTCTCTTCTCTTGCGTCTCACGCACTTTCTCATGGAGAAAGCTTGGAGTCTTTGTTGGCATCTCCTTTTCCAGGGGTAGCAGAACATGTGAAGAAGAACTGACACACTTGATTTCAGTGATTGGCGAGAACATGACGGTACGTCGTGTAGCGCAACTTTCTGTGTCTAAGGGTGTGTAGTTGCTGGCTATGTGCATAATAGCGTATCAGATACACTTGGTCGTATCGCGGTTATTGTTGGTGTTGAGTCTGATGCATCCGATAAAGAGGCTTTAACGGCCCTTGGTCGTAAGATTGCTATGCATGTTGCGGCTGCGAACCCTCAGTCTCTTTCAATCGAATCACTGGATTCGACATTATTAGATCGTGAAAAAGCTGTTCTTGTTGAACAAGCAAAATCTTCTGGCAAGCCTGAAAGCGTTATCGAGAAAATGGTAGAAGGTCGTTTGCGCAAATTCTATGAAGAAGTTGTTCTACTAGAGCAACCATTTATTATGGATAACGATAAAAAGTAAAAGACATTATTTCTGATACCGCTAAAACCCTTGGATCTGATGTAACAGTTTCTGGCTATGTTGTATTCAAGCTTGGTGAGGGTATCGAGAAAAAGAAGATGATTTTGCATCTGAAGTTTCCAATCTTGCAAAATAAACCTGAGTAGGCGTATTATCAACGCTACAGAGGGAATGAGTTTGAAACGCGTATTAATTAAAATTTCTGGAGAATATCTTAGAGAAAGGGGGAAAACTCTCCTTTCTCTCTAGAGATTGCCCAGGAAATCAGTAAAAATGTCCAATCTCTTCTTCGGTCGGGTGTTCAGGTAGCCGTTGTCATTGGTGGCGGTAACATCGTAAGAGGGTCTGCCATTAGCCACAGCGTTGAACGCTGTGCAGCAGATCAAATGGGGATGTTAGCCACAATGATGAATGGTATATTCCTCCATTCAATTTTTCAAAAATCTGGCATCAACTCATGCATTTATGGCTCGACGCCTGTTCCTGGTATTTGTGATTCATTTTCTCATCAAAAAGCGATGGCCCATTTGGAGAAAGATTTTGTTGTGATTTGTGCGGGAGGTTCAGGGAATCCTTACTTTACAACAGATACAGCTGCTGTGTTGCGTGCATTAGAGCTTAAGTGTGATGCGGTTCTAAAGGCGACGAAAGTAGATGGTGTTTATGACGACGATCCGCTTAAAAATAAAAATGCTAAGAGATATAGCGAAATTTTCTTATCAAGATGTCCTTGAAAAGAAGTTAAAAGTTATGGACTTGGCATCAATTTCTTTGGCTTCTGATAACAATCTCCTGTTATTGTGTTTTCTCTTTTAGAGGCAGACTGCTTTAAAAAGCCCTTGAAGATGGATCAAAGAAAACAGTTATTTCTTAGGAGTATAAATAATGACTTCCGATATTTTAGATAAAACAAGAAAGCGTATGCTAGCAACCATTGAAGCACTGAAAAAAGACTTTAATGGTTTGCGGACAGGACGTGCTTCTGCTTCGCTTCTTGATAACGTAACCGTTGAAGTTTATGGCGCTATGATGCCTCTTTCACAAGTGGGCACAATCAGTGTGCCCGAGCCACGCATGCTTTCTGTTCAGGTGTGGGATAAAAGCAATGTTAAAAGCGTTGAGAAAGCCATTCTAGAGTCTGGGCTTGGATTAAATCCTGTGACAGATGGTCAGCTTCTTCGGCTGCCTCTGCCCGATTTAAGTGAAGAAAGACGAAAAGAACTTGTCAAAATTGCCTCTAAATATGCAGAATCTTTTAAGGTTAGCTTGCGTAATGTACGGCGTGATAGCATGGATGAGCTTAAAGCATTAGAAAAAAAAGGTGATATTTCTGAAGATGATCAGCATTCCGGTGCTGAAGATGTTCAAAAAATTACCGATGAATACAGCAAGCAAATTGATTCTCTTTTTTCTCAAAAAGAACAAGATATTATGAGTTTATAGGTTCACTTTTGAGTAGAAGAACCCCCCAACATATTGCGATTATTATGGATGGTAATGGTCGTTGGGCTGAGCAAAGAAATCAGCCCCGCCTGTTTGGTCATCGACAGGGCGCAGAAACTTTAAAAAAAGTTTGCCTATCTTCTCTTGACTTAGGTGTTCGATACTTAACTGTTTATGCTTTTTCAACAGAAAACTGGAAGCGTCCCAGAGACGAGGTCAATGGTCTGATGGGGCTTCTAAAGTTGTATGTAACAAAAGAGTTGAAAACATTTAATAAGCACGGTATTCGCTTAAGATTTATTGGCAATAGTGAGGCGCTTTCGGAAGATATCAAAAAGATTATTCATGATGCGGAAAAAAATACAAAAAATAATGATGCCTTCACTTTGATTGTTGCATTTAATTATGGTGCGCGAGATGAAATGTTGCGTGCCCACAAAGCCTTATACCGGGATGGCATTGAAGCCCCCGACGAAGCTATTTTTTCTTCTTACTTAGATACAAAAGACTTCCCAGATCCAGATTTGATGATTCGTACAAGCGGCGAAAAAAGAATTAGCAACTTTTTTGCTGTGGCAGTTATCATACGCTGAGTTCTTTTTTTACAAATACCCTTTGGCCTGATTTTTCTGCAGAAGAAATGGCTTCAATTATAGATATATACATGTCAAGGGAAAGAAGGTATGGATTAACGCAGTCACAAGTTGTCGGCGGTTCAAAAATAAGATGCAATTGATAAATAAATTAAGCCAGCTACATAAAAAGAATTTTTTTGGTGTTCTCATGTCACTGGGCATGGGAGGTGTTTTGATGGCGGGTCCTTTCGCTGTGAAGGTTCTGTCTCTATTTTGGTTGGGTTCCTTGCGTTTGAATGGTCGCAAATTTGTAAATTTCCTTTAAAATATTTCCCCCTCTAATTATAGGGTTTGTATTTAGTGCAATTTACGCAACATCAATCAATCGATCTACAATGGGTGTGGGTGTTTTATTGTCCCTTGCAAGTTTAGGCGTGATATTGTTGGTTATCTTGGCATCGCTGTTTCTTATGGTTTGCTTTTAGGTGTGCTTTTACATTGGCTTGCCCATTCTTTCTGTTTTCTGGCTTTTAGACCATCTTCATGATGGCTTGCTTTTTGTTGTCTTGGATTATTGCGCTTGTTGTTGTGAATGATGTCTCTGCCTACTTTGTAGGAACATGGTTGCGAGGACCAAAATTAGTAGAGGGCTATTAGTCCATCAAAAACTTGGTCTGGTTTTTTCGGGGGTCTTTTTTGTGTGCTTGTTTGTCAGGTGGTTTACTTTACCCTCTTTTGCAAACCAATGTGAGCATTCAGATGTTCATGGGGTTTGTGGCATGATTGCTTTTTATCTACAACGGGCGACTTATTCGAATCAAAAATCAAAAGAATTCATAAAATTAAGGATAGTGGTTCCATTATTCCTGGCCATGGCGGTATTTTTGATCGTGTTGATGGCGTGCTTTTTGTTTTGCCTTTTTGTCGTTTTTGCCATATTTTTATGGCCAGAAATGCTTTATTTTCGTGGAAGGGCTATCATGTTTTTACTTGAATCATTGCAAACAATGTGGGGCTGGCTGATACCGTTTTTGCTTGTTTTGACAGTGCTTGTATTTATTCATGAGCTTGGTCACTATTTGCTTGCACGATGGAATGGTGTGCGCGTTGAAGTGTTTTCAATTGGATTTGGGCCTGCCTTATTAAGCTGTATGGACCGTCATGGAACGGTGTGGAAATTCAGTCTTATTCCCTTAGGTGGTTACGTTAAAATGTATGGTGATGCAAACGAAGCAAGCACGCCTGATGCTCAAGCTTTTCTTGCTATGACAGATGAAGAACGTGCATTGACTTTGAGGGGAAATCTCCTCTGCAAAGAATTTTTGTATCAGTTGCAGGGCCAATTGCTAATATTCTTCTTACCTTTTTACTGTTTTCTGCTGTGTATATGCTTCAAGGAAACCTTCTTCATTACCTATTGTTGGTGCATTGCGAGAAGAGGGGTTGCGGCCAAATCTGGGGTTGAAGTAGGAGATGAAATCAATCAATCAATGGCCATACGTTCTCAACTTTTGCTGCTTTGCAGAGCTTTGTTATGAGTCGCCCCAACACACAAATGAGCGCTGTTATCAACCGATCAGGCACCCTGAAAACATATGCATTTGTTTCGGGCTCTCAAGATATTTCCCGCGTAAAAAATTGGCACCATTGGCGTTAAGCCAACTTTAATTGATATAGCCCAGTATTGGCATTGCGTGAGGCACTATTTTCAATTGGTGATATGACCCAAAGACTTTTGGGATTATTAAAAACATTATTGTGTCTGGCAAAGGCGCGCAGAGCTTGGGAAGCGTTTTAAGTATTGCCAAAATGTCTAAAGATAGCTTTTTCAGAGGGCATATTCCACTACTATCATTTATGGCGATTCTGTCTTTGAATTTAGGGGTTATAAATCTATTGCCTATTCCTATGTTAGATGGCGGGCATATTGTTTTTTATTTATATGAATATATCTTTGGCAAGCCTATTCCCGAAAAAGTGTTGGCCTGGCTTTATAAAACTGGGTTCGCAGTTTTAATATCGGTGATGCTGTTTACCATGTGGAATGACTTAATGCGTTTTAAGGTCATTTCTACTGTTGTGCAGCTTTTTAAATAAGTTGCATTTATAAAAAATAAGTTTAGTTTAAGTAGCAAAATACATTTAGGAGGTAACGTGTATCTAACTAAGCGCCTTATTCATATTTTTCTTTTATTGTCTGTGCCCGTTTTGTCTGTGGCAAGTGGTCCAATTACAGCATTTCGTGTTGAAGGCAACCAGCGTATTGAAACAGATACGGTCTTAGAATCTATTCACATCAAAAAAGGGCAGGCCCCTTCAGAGGTTGATGTTGATAGGGCCTTAAAATCTTTATTTGCAACCGGGCATTTTTCAGATGTTGTGGTTGAACAAATAGGATCTATTTTAGTGATTAGGGTTGTTGAAAACCCAAGCATTAATCGCATTGTTTTTGAAGGCAATAAAGCGCTTAGTGATAAAATTTTGAACACAGAAATGCGTATTAAGCCTCGGGCGCTTCTTGATAAATCAAAAGTGCAGCTTGAAGTGCAGCGTGTTTTGGCATTTTATCGACAAAAAGGGCACTTTAATGCCCAGGTAACACCAAAGATTATTCAGCGACCGCAGAATCGTGTCGATATTATTTTTGAAATAGACGAAGGCGTTGCGGCTAAGGTTCGGAAAATTAATTTTGTTGGCAACAAAAATTTAGCGACGATTCTCTAAAGCATATTTTATCTACTAAGGAAAGAAGTGGTGGCGCTTCTTTTCGAATGATGACTTTATGACCCCGATCGTCTTGAATCAGATCGAGATAACTTAAGGAAGTTCTACTTATCAAAAGGATATGCTGATTTTAAAGTGATTTCTGCCGTTGCAGAGCTGACACCTTCAAAAAGATGGATTCATTATTACAATCTCTGTGGAAGAGGGCGAGCGCTATAAGTTCGGGAATATTGTTGTAAAAAGTGAGATTCCAAGTTTGAACATTGCTGAGCTTGAGAAAAAGTAGAATCTAAAAAAAGGTGACTGGTATTCCTTTTCAACCATTGAGCGGGACCGTGAGGCTTTAAATGATGCTGCAGGCAATCATGGCTATGCTTTTGTAGATATTCGTATTGTGCCTTTCCAGAATGAGGCTGCAAAAACAATTTCACTGACTTTCCAGCTGATGGAAGGCCCTAAGGTTTTCATTAATCAAATTAATATTATAGGCAATACACGTACGGTAGACTCTGTTATTCGTCGCCAAATCCTTCTTGCGGAAGGCGATGCTTATAACTCTACCAAACTCAAATCATCAAAGAGGCGCCTTGAAAACCTGGGCTTCTTCAAGAAGACAAACATCCAAAGCAAATCTTTGGCAGAAGACCCGAGTCGCACAGACTTGGAAGTTGAGGTCAATGAGCAATCAACAGGAGAAATTAACTTTTCAGCCGGATATAACACTGTAAGTGGACCCTTTGGCATGATCGGGTTTATGGAAAGAAACCTGTTTGGGCGCGCCTATGAATTTGGTTCTCGTCTCTACTATGGTAAGAAGAGCAAAAGCATAAACGTTTCATTGGAAGATCCTTACTTTCTGGATAAAGAACTTTTGGCGGGTGTCGGCGTTGTGCATGCACAAGATGACCAAGAGTCTGAGAGTTCTTATAAGCAAACAACAAACGCAATTCGATTCTGGACAGAATATCATCTTTCTGTGCCTTTGACTCAACGATGGGCATATGGCTTGTCGTCTGACAGAATTGGCTCTGTTCCTGCGACGGCTGCCCCACAAATTCGGGCGCAGTCTGGTAAGAAAACAACATCTTCTGTGACGCATACCCTAGGGTACGATAAACGTAATTTCCGATTCAATCCTACGGAAGGATATATCGCGACCATGTCGAATGAATATGCGGGCCTAGGTGGTAATGTAAAATTCCTCAAAAACACTATCCACGGTGCTGCATACTATACACCTATTGATGCCTTAACATTTAGCCTTGATGCCCAATTTGGTATTTTGAATGGCATTGGCCAGCGCCCACGTATTAATGATAAATTTACCCTTGGTGGCACAAGTTTGCGTGGGTTTGATTATGCTGGTGTGGGGCCACGTTACAAAAGAGGCTTCAAAGAAGCTCTTGGTGGAGACAGAATGTTTTCGTCAACACTTGAGGCCACGTTCCCTATTGGTATATCAAAAGACTTAGGTGTTAAAGGGGCTGTGTTTGTGGACGCAGGTACTGTTTGGGATTCAAAAGAACCTAAAGAAAAATAGTGATGTTTATAACTTTAAGTCAATCAGAGCTTCTGCCGGATTTGGCTTTGGATGGCATCCCCTATGGGCTTGATTCGTATCGACTTTGGATTTCCATTCATGTCTAAACCGGGCGACAAGAAAAGCGTTCTGTTGTTAAACTTTGGAACGGGTAGATTCTAATGTTTTCAAAGAAAAGAAAACATGCAAATCGGTTACATTATTTTGTTTGGGTTATTGTTCTTGGTGCTTTTTAACGTCTCTTTATAGTTTGCTGCACCCTGGACAGCATAAATCGTCTCAAATCGCTGTTATTGATGGTGACCGTTTATGGCAAGAGCTTCCTGCGATGAAGCAGCTGAAAAGAACGCCAACGCCGTTCTTTCTTCTCACTCAGAAAACATTTTCAAGAATTGAAAACAAACTACGGAAGAGAATCATGAACTGATACAGTTGCAAAATACGTATAATGCAAAAAGACTATCATCGCCAAAAAAGAAATTGATGATAAGCAAGGCCAATTTACAAAAAAGTAATGCAAGTGCAGGCACAGGCAGAAGAAACGCAGCAACAAGTTAACCAAGCCTATCAAAAGCCATTACCCATGTGCGCGGGCACGTTACGCGAACGATCCATCGTATTGCAAATAAAAGGGGGTATGCACTTGTACTGTATAAAAACCAATCGCCCTATTTCAATGCTGATTTAGATATTACAAATGAAGTTTTTGATCAACTAAAAGACTTGAAAGCACCTAAAATTTCTGTGGATGCAGCAGTATGATTGATGCGCGTTTTTACAAAAAAAAATAAAAAATAAAACTTTCTGAGTTGTTAAATCAGATTAACTGTAAAAAATGAAGTAATAGGTAAAGACTTGGATGTTTCTGGCCTAGGGTCTTTAAAAGGTGCTATATCTGGCGATATTTCTGTTTGTTTTGACAAAAAATCTTTAACTGCCCTGCAGGAAACAAAGGCTTCTGCTTGTTTATTGCCAAAAACTTATCGGAAGAGGGGCCTGCAAGGATTACTTCTGTCATTGTCGACAGCCTGAGAGTTACTTTTGCAAAGATAGCTGCTTTTTTTTACCCCGATGCGTCTGAACTGTCCTTGGAAAAAGGGACTCCATCAATCGGCAGTAACGTTCGCATTGCTGAATCAGCTGTGATTGGACAAGGCGTTGAAATTGGTGAAAATACAACGATAGGCCCCAATGCGCACATTGGGGACGGCGTTAAAATTGGAAAAAACTGTATCATTTATGACAATGTGACGATTGCAAAGTCGTTAATTGGCGATTGTGTGGTTATTAAATCGGGCGCACGTATTGGGCTCCATGGATTTGGATTTGAGCCATATAAAGGCAAGCTTATCGATATTCCTCATCTGGGCCGTGTTGTGATTGGTGACAACGTTTACATTGGCGCCAATACCTGCATTGATCGAGGTGTTATTGATGATACAGAGATAGGAAGTCACGTACGTATTGATAATTTGGTGCAAATTGCACACAATGTAAAAATTGGAAATGGTTGTATTATTGTGTCTCAGGTTGGTATCGCAGGAAGCACTGAAATTGGAGACGGGACAGTGCTTGCGGGCCAAGCTGGATTGACGGGACATTTAAAAATTGGGAAGAATGTAAAAATAGCTGCTCAAAGTGGTGTTTTGCGAGATATTCCAGATGGGCAAACAGTAGGTGGATCGCCTTCAATGCCTATTAAGGATTGGCATCGACAAACGTTATTTTTAACGAAGCAAATAAAGAAAAAGTTTTGATAGAGAGTTTTTAAATGAAGACAGTCGATATTAAAGAGATTCAGAATTTAATTCCCCATCGTTATCCGATGCTTTTGGTGGATCGTTTGGAAAATATTGTCGAAGGAGAAAGCGCAACAGGCATTAAAAATGTGACTATGAATGAATGGTTTTTCAAGGGCACTTTCCAGATAACCCCGTAATGCCAGGTGTTTTGATTGTAGAAGCAATGGCACAAACGGCGGGCGCGCTTGTAATGTATTCAACGAAAAAAGATGCGGCAGATAAGCTTGTGTACTTTATGTCTATTTCAGAGGCTAAATTTAGGAAGCCTGTTTTGCCTGGAGACACACTTCATATTCACGTTAAAAAAGAAAAAGGTCGTGATCCCATTTGGAAGTTTTCAGGGCGCGCGGAAGTCGATGGTACCCTTGTTTCAGAATCAGTATTCACAGCAATGATTGTAGACAAAGATAATGACAGAAAATAAGTCACACATCCACCCAACTGCTATTGTGTCTAAAGAAGCTGTTCTTGCAGATACTGTCTCTGTTGGGCCATATTCCGTGATTGGTCCTCAGGTGCGTATAGACGAAGGCGCAAAAATACACAGCCATGTCGTGATAGAAGGTTGTACCCATATTGGCGAGAAAACAGAAGTTTTCCCTTATTGCGTTATTGGGGCTGCCCCTCAAATTCTTCAGAAGCAGGGTCAAAACCCACAAACACGCATTGGGAAAAATAATATCATTAGAGAGCATGTGACAATTCATGGTGGCCCTAACGAAGGTACGGTTGTTGGAGATTCTTGCATGATCATGGTGTCTGCGCATATTGCCCATGACTGTCGACTAGGTAACGGTGTGCTTATGGTTAATCAATCAACCCTTGGCGGTCATGTGATTGTTGAAGATCATGCCTATATCGGTGGGTTGAGTGGTATTCACCAAAAAGTGCGCTTAGGGCGCGGATGTATCGTTGGCGGCCTTTCTGGGGTTGAAGGAGACGTCATTCCTTATGGGTCGGTGATGGGAAATCGTGCGCGTTTATGTGGATTAAATTTGGTAGGCTTGAAACGTCGCGGTGAAACACGTGAACACATTCATGCGCTGCGCTCAGCTTATGGGTTTTTATTCTCCGCAGAAGGAACAATGGCAGAGCGTGTGACTGACGCAGAGGAGTTATACAAAGATAAGCCCATTGTTATGGAAGTATTGCGGTTTATTAGAGGCACCGTTAAAAACAATCAAAGATCTCTTTGTTTGCCCGAATAGATGAATATAAAAAAACCTATTGGCATTGTTATGGGGCAGGGCGCGCTTCCAATGTTGCTTGCCAACCATCTTAAAAAAAATAATATTCCATTTGTGTTATTTCCAATTGAAGGGCAAGCCAGCCAAGAGGTGGTTTCTAAGCACCTTCATGAATGGATACTTCTTACAAGGGTTAAAGAAACCATTCGATTGCTGCAAGGCTGGGACGTGAACACGTTGGTTTTGCTGGGTATGTGCGACGCCCTGCTTTGGGTCTTTTAAAATTAGATTTAAAAGGAATCATATGGATGTCACGCCTTGTTTTTAAATTCTTTAAAGATGATGCGTTGCTTTCTTCTTTGGTGCACTTCTTTGAAAGAGAGGGCTTTGACGTTGTTGGTCCTCATGATTTAATGCCGAGCCTTCTTATGCCGGCCGGTGTTATGGGAAACGTGAAGCCTTTAAAAAAAGATCTAGAAGCAATTGCTTTAGGTGCATGTGCAGCGCAAAGCCATGGGGCACAAGATCGTGGTCAAGGTGTGATTGTTTCTGGGACAAAAATTTTGGCAAAAGAAACCAGCAAAGGAACGAATGCAATGCTTAAAAGTGCAGCTAAAAAGCACGATGTTTCTAATGCAATTCTTGTTAAAATGATGAAGCCACAACAAGAGCGAAGGGTTGATTTGCCCGTTATTGGTAGAGAAACAATTGAGAAATTATCAACTTACGGATATAAGGGAGTGTCTTTGGAAGCCAAAAATGGCTTAATCCTTGAAAAAGAAGCAGTTATTAAAGAAGCAAACGAAAAAAATATTTTTGTCTATGGATATAAAAGAGAAACCTAATATCGTTCTTATTGCAGGCGAACCTTCGGGTGATATTTTAGGGGCAAGCTTGATGCGTGCCCTCAAAAGCAAGGCGCCAGATGCCACATTTCACGGTGTTGGGGGCGCTTTGATGGGGAAAGAAGGGTTAAATTCCTTTTACGGCATTGAAGAGCTCAGTGTGATGGGGTTTGCAGAAGCGGTGGGTCGCCTTTGGGCGATTCGCAAGCGCCTTAAAGAAACACTTTCTAAGATAGAAGAGTTGCGCCCTGATGTGGTTATTACCATCGATTTCCCTGGGTTTAACTTTTGCTTGGAAAAAAGCTTAAAAAAGACTTAAAGATATAAAACTTATACATTACGTGGCCCCAACGGTATGGGCCTGGAAAAAAGAAAAGGGCTAAGAAAATTGTTTTTTTAGATCATTTAATGGCTCTTTCCTTTCGAGCCTCCTATTTTACAAAGCATAAAATATAAAGTGCACTTTTGTGGGCCATCCAATTACAGAGGAAGGCTTGTCTGAAGGTAGCAGCCAGGCTTTAAAAAAAAGCATGACATTAAAAGCCAATGAAACTGTGTTTGTATTGCTGCCCAGAAGCCGGGGGAGCTTAAGTACCATATTCCTGTTTTTTGGATATGTTAAAAGTTTTAGAAAAACGGTTCCTCGAATGCGGATTGTGATACCCACCCTTGATCACTTGATGCAGATCTATGAAAAAAGAATGGATCACGGATATACCAACTTCTTTTGTTATAGAACAACAAGACAAAAAAAATGCTTACGCTGCAGCCCACCTTGCGATTGCTGCATCGGGCACAATTGCGTTGGAATTGGCAGATGCGAAACTGCCGATGTTAATTACTTACAAGGTGTCGCCGCATATCGGCATGGATTGTGCGTCGATTGGTACAAACGCGTTATTTTTGCATGATTAATATTTTGCTGCGTCGTCGCGTTATTCCAGAATTGCTTCAAGAAGACTGCACAGGGTCGAAGTTAGCACTTGAGGCGCTGAAGGTTTTGCGCAACCCACAAAAGCGTCAGCAGCAGTTAGATGCCTTTTCCCGGGTGCATAATATGCTAAAACCAGGCGATCAAAGCCCCAGCGAAAAGGCGGCCGACGTTGTTCTGAAATATTTGCAGAAAAAGTAAATAGTTGGTCTTAATGCTAAGGTAAAATTTTTTGGCCATAGATGGATTTTCTATTTAAATAGGAAAAACTTTCCACATTTGCCCAAATGGGGTATAAAAAACGTTATCAAATTTATATGAGGTTTTAAAAATGATAGTGACTGAGAGCATTTTCTCACCGGAAAATATTAATTTAATTATTGTATGTAGTGGCGCTTTGGCTTTGTTTTATGGTCTTTACGTGGCGCACTCTATTCTTAAACTGCCTGCAGGGACGGCACGCATGCAAGAAATTGCAGCTGCCATTCAAGAAGGCGCACAAGCATATTTAAATAGGCAGTACCAAACAATTGCTGTTGTAGGTGCGGTTGTAACCCTTGCATTGTGGCCACTTATGGGTATGCATGCATCCATTGGCTTTGTTTTGGGTGCAGTACTTTCGGGCATTGCTGGATACATTGGTATGTACGTTTCTGTGCGTGCAAATGTGAGAACAGCAGAGGCTGCACGTACAGGCTTAGAGCGCGCCCTTTCATTGTCGTTCAAGTCAGGCGCTGTTACCGGTATGCTTGTTGTTGGCCTTGGATTGCTGGGTATTGCTTTCTACTATTACTTTCTACAAAAGATAGGTCTTGAAACACGCACTATTTTAGAGGCATTGGTTTCCCTTAGTTTTGGTGCATCCCTTATTTCTATTTTTGCCCGTCTTGGCGGCGGCATCTTTACTAAAGGGGCTGACGTTGGTGCTGACCTTGTTGGTAAGATTGAAGCAGGCATTCCAGAAGATGATCCAAGAAACCCCGCGGTTATTGCAGATAACGTAGGTGATAACGTAGGTGACTGTGCTGGTATGGCGGCAGACCTTTTCGAAACATACGTTGTAACCATTGTGGCAACCATGTTGATGGGGGCGATTTTATTTACAGGTCCTGAAAAATCACTTTTGATGGTATACCCACTTCTTATTGGAGCTGTTTGTATTCTAGGTTCTCTTCTAGGAACGTTTTTGTGAAACTTAGGGGCAAGCAATAACATTATGGGTGCCCTATACAAAGGGTTCATCGCAAGCGCTGTATTCTCAGGTATTCTTGTAGTTGGTTTAACATCTTACTTGTTCGATGGTTTTTCTGTGCAAGCTGGAAACGTTGTGATTACGTCTCAAGGGCTGATTGGCTGTTCTTTTATTGGATTAATGGTGACAGGTGCCCTTGTTTGGGTGACTGAGTACTATACATCAACAGAATATCGTCCTGTACAAAGCATTGCGAAAGCTTCTGAAACAGGTCATGGTACAAACATTATTCAAGGTTTGGCCGTGTCTATGGAAGCAACTGCGCTGCCTATTATTATTATTACGGCAGGTATCGTGGCTTCATATCTTTTAGGAGGCCTTTATGGTATCGCGATTTCTGCAACAATTATGTTGTCTTTGGCGGGTATTGTTGTTGCGCTTGATGCATATGGCCCTGTAACTGATAATGCGGGTGGTATTGCTGAAATGTCTGAGCTGCCTGAATCGGTTCGTAAAGTAACAGATGCCCTGGATGCTGTTGGAAACACAACAAAGGCTGTAACAAAGGGCTATGCTATTGGGTCTGCTGCGCTTGCTTCTCTAGTTTTGTTTGCGGCCTATACAGAAGACTTAACACATTATTTCCCGAATTTGACTTGCGCTTTCGATTTGAAGAATCCGTATGTTGTGGTTGGTCTATTTATTGGAGGACTTCTTCCTTACTTATTTGGATCAATGGGTATGATGGCTGTGGGCCGAGCTGGTGGTGCCGTTGTGCTTGAAGTGCGTCGCCAATTCAAGACCATTAAAGGCATTATGGAAGGTAAGGCAAAGCCAGAATATGGCACTACTGTTGACTTGCTAACGGTGGCAGCCATTAAAGAAATGATTTTACCATCATTATTGCCTCTTTTAGCGCCACCTGTGCTCTATGGCGTCATTTACTTTGTGGCAGGTCAGGCACAAGCCTTTTCAGCATTGGGTGCCATGTTATTGGGAACAATCGTAACTGGTATCTTTGTGGCTTTGTCTATGACTGCTGGTGGTGGTGCATGGGATAATGCAAAAAATATATTGAAGACGGCCACCATGGCGGTAAGAATTCACAAGCACACCATGCGGCTATAACTGGAGACACTGTAGGCGATCCTTATAAGGACACTGCAGGCCCTGCGGTAAACCCTATGATTAAAATCATCAACATTGTGGCCTTGCTGCTTTTGGCAACACTTTCACGATTTTAATTATTAAGTAACCTGCAATTATCGATAAAAAAAGGCCTCACTTTTGTGAGGCCTTTTTAGTTACGATGAAGGATCTCAGAGAGAGATTAGGGAAGAATAATAGGAAGTTTCATTTTATGCTCCTCGTTAGTTGTTAATCTTGATCACAGCATAACGAAGGGAGTACTAATTTAAAATTAGATATTTTTAGCTTTTTTCAACCAAATTACACATTGAATCTAAATAGTAAAATATCGCCATCTTGAATAACGTAATCTTTTCCTTCAGAGCGATATTTGCCTGCCTCTTTCGCGCCTTGTTCGCCGCCATGGGCAACATAATCATCATAAGAGATCGTCTCTGCACGAATGAAACCTCTTTCAAAATCAGTATGAATTTGCCCTGCCGCTTGTGGTGCAGTTTTATTCTTTCTTAGTGTCCATGCCCGGGCTTCTTTAGGCCCGCATGTAAAAAAAGTAATAAGACCGAGAAGTTGATAGCCTTCAGAAATAACTTTATCTAGACCAGAAGAAGTAAGGCCGAGCTCTTCAAGGAACATTTTCTTCTCTTCTTCATTTTCTAAACTCGAAATTTCCTCTTCAATAGCTGCTGAAATAATGACATAAGATGCCTTTTCTTCTTGAGCCATTTCTGCAACTGAATTTGTTAAGGCGTTTCCTGTTTTGGCGTCATCTTCATTTACATTACAGACATATAAAACAGGCTTAGAGGTGATCAATCCGAATGTTTTTGCATAAACACTCTCTTCATCTGATAAAGAAAGGCTGCGCACAGGATGGCCTGCTTCAAGATGAGATAGAATTTTTTCAAGGACAGTAGTTTCTGCTTTGGCTTCAGAATCGTTCGCTTTTAGCTTCTTTGCGATAGACTCTTTTCTTTTAGTAAGCATTTCCATGTCAGAGATCATAAGTTCTGTATCAATGATTTCTTTATCGCGCAGCGGGTCAACGGTTGTTTCAACGTGGGTGATATCACTGTTCTCGAAACATCTTAAAACATGGACAATGGCATCCACACTTCCTATGTGTCCTAAAAATTGATTCCCAAGGCCTTCTCCCTTAGAGGCGCCTCGAACAAGGCCCGCAATATCAACAAACTCTAATGTTGTTGGAATGACTTTCTGAGACTTTGCAATATTCGCAATTTTTTTAAGGCGTGGGTCATGTACACCCACTTTTCCCACGTTAGGCTCAATGGTGCAAAACGGATAGTTTGCAGATTCTGCTTTGGCCGTTGCTGTAAGTGCATTAAAGATAGTTGATTTTCCCACGTTAGGAAGCCCAACGATGCCACAATTAAATCCCATTCCTATTTCTCCTGAAGCGAAAATGAAAAAGATGCCTTTGTGCTTTCATCCAATAGAAGAGAAAACTTTTCAATAGCGAGATCATAAAGATCTGCTAAATGGCCAATTTCATGGTTTGTAAAGTTTGAAAGTACATAGTCTGCCACTTGTTCTTTTAAAGGTGGTCGATCGATTCCAATTCGAAGGCGCCAAAAATTTTGTGTCCCAAGGCATTGCTCGATGCTTTTTATGCCATTGTGCCCACCAGATGAACCTGCTTTTTTAATTTTAATTGTGCCTAATGGCACATCTAGATCGTCATGAATAACCAATATATCCTCTGATGAAATTTTATAGAATTGGCAAATTGCTTTAACAGAATTGCCTGATAAATTCATATAAGTAAGAGGCTTTAGAAAATAAAGATCTTTATTTTCTATGGTGCCTTTCGTAAAGGCGCCTTTAAATTTAGCTTGGTAATCGGCAATACCATAGCGGTCAACCA
The DNA here is from genome assembly GCA_022646525.1 of Holosporaceae bacterium. Classification (GTDB taxonomy): domain Bacteria; phylum Pseudomonadota; class Alphaproteobacteria; order UBA7879; family UBA5542; genus UBA5542. The sequence continues at coordinate 833,268 of CP060261.1, forward strand.
CATGATCTAAAAACAAAAACCCGGCATTGTGCCGGGTTCTTAAATATTGTTCGCCAGGGTTTCCAAGCGCAACGATCAGTTTCATAACTACTCGGCTTTAGATTCGTCTTTCTCTTCAGAATCGCCTGCTTCGTCTGCAGCTCCTTCACCCTTAGATGTGGAAACGCGAGGTTGAGAAATCGTTAAGAGTGTTTCAATTTTTTCTGGATGCTCAACCTTCACTTTTTCAGGCAGGTTAAGGTCTTCTAAATGTACGGCTGCCCCCATCTTCAAACCACTCAGGTCGATATCAATAAACTCAGGGATATGACTTGGTGAGCACAGAAGTGGAAGATCATGACGGAGGAGGGTCATCACGCCACCCATTTTTATTCCAGGAGACTTTTCTTCATTAAGCGTACGAATCGCAACGTCAACCTTGATAACGCTGCTTGCGTCAACTTTTAAGAGATCAAGGTGTAAGGGGCGATCGCTCACAGGGTGCTTTTGAACGTCTCTTACCAATACGGTTTGGTCTTTACCCGCTACTTTAACTTCGAAAAGGTGGCTATAGAAACCTTTATCTTTCATTTCTTTCACAAGGAAACGTTCTTCGATAGAGAGATTTAGTGGGGTTTGGCCTTTGCCATACATAGACACAGGAACATGGCCTGTACGACGAAGGGCTCTTGTGGCGCCTGTGCCCAGATCTTTTTTCTTTCAACTACATCTAATTGTCTTGTTTCACTCACTTTTAGCTCTCCTAAAAAACAGGATAAAATAGGTATACCTTGCGTTTTTACGCGCTCTGTCGCATTTTTTTCAAGAAAAAATAAGAAAAGACCTTTAAATATCTATGTTCTCAACAAAATGGGCATTTTTTTGAATGAAATCATAGCGCTTTTCAGGCTTTTTCCCCATCAAATCCTCTACAAAAGATTCAAGAACATCTTCTGTTTTGTCTTCAAAATGTTCAAGGCTGACCTGTAGCAATGATCTTTTTTCTTTGCTCATAGTGGTGTTTTTGAGTTGTTGGGCGCCCATCTCTCCTAGTCCTTTGAAGCGGCTAATGTGCACCTTTGAGTTGCTTTTAAATTCTTTTTTGAGGATATCTTCCTTTTCCTCTTCGCTATGAACGTAAAAGGTTTTGCCATTTCCGTGCAATCTATAAAGAGGAGGTTGGGCAAGATAGAGATGGCCGTGTTCGATTAGTGGTTTCATTTCTTTATAAAAATATGTCATCAACAAAGAGGCAATGTGGGCGCCATCTACATCGGCATCCGTCATGATGATAATTTTTTCGTACCTTAATTTTTCTATATTGAAGTTGGTGCGCGTACCACAACCCAGTGTTTTTTCAATATCTAAGATTTCTTGGTTATTGCGCATTTTATCGGCGGTTGCGTGTGCAACATTTAATATTTTTCCGCGTAAAGGAAGAATGGCTTGCGTTGAGCGATCTCTGGCAGTTTTTGCAGAACCGCCAGCACTGTCACCCTCAACTAAAAATAGCTCTGTCCCTTCTTTTTTAGACTGAGAACAGTCGGCGAGTTTCCCTGGAAGACGCAATCTCTGTGTGGGTGTTTTCCGATTTTCTTCGCGCTCTTGTTTCTGGCGCTCGCGCATTTCTGCCGAGTCAATCATTGATTCAAGCAAAGATTCCGAAATTTTTAAGTTATCACTTAACCAGTGATCGAAGTGGTCTCTGATGGCTGTTTCTACAAGTTTGGTGGCGCGTGAAGTAGAAAGCTTTTCCTTGGTTTGACCTTGGAATTGGGGGTTTTTGATAAATACAGAAACAATACCCACGCTGCGCGACAGTACATCGTCGGCCGTAATTTTACTGGCTTTCTTGTTTTTTAACAAATCGCCAAATTCGCGCATACCTTTCAAAAGGGCATGCCTGAAGCCAAGTTCGTGGGTGCCACCCGCAGGGGTTGCGACGGTGTTACAGTATGATGTGAGGCTGCTGTCTCCACGGTCTATCCATGCAATCGACCACTCTACGCGCCCCTCTTTGCTTGGAAATTTAACGCTGCCCCTGAAAAAGTTAGGTGTGAGAACGTTTTTATTTTCCAGCATTGAGTTCAAGAAGTCAGAAATACCTTCAGGGAAGTGAAAGGTTTCAGCGTCAGGTACGGAAGAAGCGTGTGCAGCGTCACATTTCCATAAAATCTTAACACCGCTGTGCAAATAGGCACGAGACCGGGCCATCTTATACAAGATTGATGGCTTCAGTTCGGGGTGCTTATCAAAAATTGTTTGATCTGGCTTAAACGAAACAAATGTGCCATCAGGGCATTTTTGTGCATCTTTTTGAATTGAAAGTTTCTCAACGGGTACGCCTTTTCTGTATTCTTGGCGCCATGTTTTTTGATCACGTGTTACTTCAATGATTAAGTGCTCTGAAAGTGCATTGACAACAGATATACCTACACCATGAAGACCGCCCGAAGTTTCATAGGCATCGCCTGAAAACTTGCCGCCTGAATGGAGGGTAGTTAGAATAACTTCAAGTGCAGACTTCTTAGGGAATTTAGGGTGTGGATCAACAGGAATACCTCGCCCATTGTCTCGTATGCTGAGGTAGCCATCTTTTTCAAGACACATATGAATTGTATTTGCATGCCCGGCTACGACTTCGTCCATGGCATTGTCAAGAACTTCGGCAGCTAGGTGATGAAGTGCTTTTTCATCTGTTCCCCCAATGTACATTCCTGGTCGTTTGCGGACGGGCTCGAGCCCTTCTAAGACCTCAATATCTTTGGCTGAATAGGAAGGCGTCTTGGGTTTTTTTGGATTTTTTTCAATGTTATCGAGTAAGTCTTTCATGTGTACAATTATGATTTAGATATTTTTTTTCTGCAAGAGGATCAGCTCTGTATTAAAAATTGTCTCTCAAAAACACGTTCTTTTAGAGAGTTTTCTGGAGAAAACAGAAGATCAATTCTTTTTGTGGTGTCTTTTTTAACAGTTATTTTTTCTACATTTTTAATTTCTTTAAAGTCTAATGTGACGTGAGCTTTTCGTGTGTCGGGGTTTTGAACAAAGAATTCAATACACGCACTGTCTGGCAGAATAGCACCTCGCCAATACCGTGGTGAAAAGGCACAAATGGGCGTTAGGGCAAGCACATTACTTTCAAGGGGGAGAATAGGGCCGCCAGCCGACTGATTATAGCCCGTACTTCCTGAAGGTGTGGATACAAGGATTCCATCAGCCACAAGCTTTTTAAGATACATTTTACTGTCAACGTGTACTGAAATTTCAGTTGCTTGACTTCCCGATCGGGTCAGCGAAACGTCGTTAAAGGCTTGCTCAGTGTACACATTTCCGCCTGCCTGAATTTCTGCTGTTAACGGAAAAAGGGCACACAAATCGGATTTTCAAGCGCTTTATCGAGATCTGTTTCAACTTTATTTAATAGAAATCCAACGCCCCCTGTATTGATGCCGTAAACCTGCGAGCTGTGAGGAAGCATGTGAAGGGCACGCAGCAAAAAACCATCTCCACCAATCGCAACATAGACTTCTGCAGAGCTAGGATCTTCTTGGGGATACTTTTCCAAAAGCATAGACAAAGCTTTTTGTGATGGCTCGGAATCACTGGCAAGAAAGTGGACTTTTTCATAGTACAAATATGTCTTTTTTAGAGGGGGGGTCAATCAGTTAAGTAATAAAATGGGGCGGGTTTTACCCCGCCCCACAAAGTCTAACAGGAGGCTTTACGCCCTATAGGGCGTAAAATTTGAAAACTAAAAGTTCTCAAACTTCTGGGCGTTGCGCCCAGAACTTTCTAAATCACATGATCTATGATTGAAGTGATACGCTTAATTTTAAGTAAATCCCATATCGCAGTAGTCTTTTTTCTTATGCGAATAATGCAATACACAATTTTAAAGACAAAAGGATGGGCCGTTAGTGAAGAATCATATATAGTTGAGTAAGTTTTAGAGGTAAATATGCATACACCCTTGGGTATTACATTGTTTTATCTGTCATCCTTTTTTTTAGTGGGTGTGCTGGCTATTTTGCTGCACAAACGTAGCTTCATGCGCCTTCTTACAGCAGTGCAAATTTCTTTCTTGGGTATTTTTATTTTTCTTGTAGCCGTTTCACACTATGGGCAATCCCTTAAAGGGTGCATTCTTTCTTTTTTTTTTTTTTATGGGTATTTCTGTATTTGTTTTGGTTGCATGGTCTTTTTTCGTGAAGTTTTACAAAAACGCTCACATAACATTTGATAAGTTTGATGATTGAGTTCAGCGTTAAAGGATTTTTAGCCACTTTACTTTTTTTTTATGCCCTTTGGTAGGTGCTGGCTCTTTTTATTTTGTGGCTGACGAAAATCGTCCACTTAAACTTCTTGTGCCCTTCATTTCTTTAACTCTTTTTTTTAATTTTCTGGGTTCTCTTCTTTTTTTTTTTGGGCCCTTTTCAGTGGCCTTTACATCTTGAATATGAAAAATCCTCATTTCTTTTTGCGGGCCTAATAGATGATCGCACTATTAAGGTGACGTGTGTTTTTGTATCTACTTTACTTTTATGCGGTGTATTCCATTGGACAGTGCTGGAGCAAAAATTTTTAGATACAAAGAAATATGCTGCGTATCTTAGTCTTCTTTTATTTTTCTTTTTAATATTGGTAACAGCCCAATCATTTTTTTCATTCCTTCTGTCTTTGGGCGGGGTATCTGTGGTGGGGTATCTTGTTAAAACATTTATGTATGAAGATGTAGATAGCAATCGAGCTTCATTTACACATCAAATTTTAGAGTTCATAACATTATTTTTTTGTATGGCAGGGGGATTTTTTTCTTTGAAAAAGCCGGGCCTTAGTGGGTCAAGTAATATTTATTATTGCTTACCAGTATTTTTCTTAATTCTTCAAAAAGTGGACGTTGTCGGGTTTAATTTTTGGCGAAAAGAGAAAAAAGATGTTTTGTCTAATTTTTACTTTATCTTTCAAAAAAACTTTTTTCTTCTTACACCGATCATTCTTTATACCTTTACCCATTTAATGCGTTTCCCTGAAGCACTGAAGTTTGGATTTATGGCTTTAGGTGTTTTTCACCTAATCAGTGCCTGCAGCCATGTTTTCGAGGGTATTGAAATCAGGGGTGTTGTAGAGTCTTTGTATCGTTTCTTTGGTGCAATTTTTCTGATATGCATCGTGCGCGTTAAAAGTGTGGAAAGCGCTGTTTTATTCTTGCTTTTTAGCTCGTGCGTCTTGGTGCTTTTATTCTTGACAAATAGTGCTATAGAGTATTTTTTTCCTTCGAGATGACTCCAATCAATTAGTGTCACGAAAAACCTTCTTTTTGGGTTCTCGTTCGCGTTAAGTCTCGTGGCATTTATCGGCGGAACTTTGTTTTTTTTCCGCTACATACCTTGATGAGGTTAATGCGCTTATGCAGTGTGTTTATGTGTTTGTTTTCTCCCTCTTCTCTATTGTTTTCTTCCTGAGATGGGGCTCTTTATTAGGGGAGGCCGCTTGGGCAAGGTTTTGGGTGTTGAGGAAAAAGAAGCACTGTGCCTTTCCTGTTTGTCTTTAGGGGCAATTGTTTTACTTTTTTTTGTTTTTTGAAATAGGGGCCTTTTTTCCGAATAGGCGGCCTTATAAGCTATACCTTCTATGTTATTTTTGCGCCTTTTCTTTAGTGCCTTTTTTCTTTTGGTCTGTTTTTAAAGGGCGAGCGTTTGTATCGTGTTTTTCACAATATCTTTTTATAATGGCCACTCAAAAAGCTGAGGACTCTTTTTCGGCTGCTTATGAGTATATTTTTATTGTGCCGTTTAAATACCTTTCTGAATTTTTCTCTCGTCGTGTGGATGCTTTTCTTTTTGAAAAAACTTCTTTAATGGTGCTGTTGGCTTTTTAAGTTCGGCAAATAAAATTATTTGGCCCGGCCTTAAAAGGGGGTTTTCACACCAAATGGTTTCCATTGTTTTAATCATTGCTTTTTTAGCTTTTATTTCCCAGGTTTTGTAAATGAATTTACATACTGTTCCTCTACTGTCCACTCTTGTGTTTCTTCCGTTGTTGGGGGCAATCTTTGTGGTGTTCATTGATCAGAGTGTTTCTGCTAAAAATGCCCGACAGGTAGGGCTTTGGGTGACAACAGCAACCTTTCTTTTGTCTGTGGCTTTGTTTTGCATGTGTAAAGATTATTCGGGGCCGGGCTTTTTATTAAGCGAGCGCCATATGATTACACAGGCCTTAGGGCTTGAGTACCATTTAGGTGTCGATGCTTTATCTCTTGGGTTTATTCTTTTAACCACATTCTTTTTCCCTTTGGTGATGTTGGTGTCATGGGACTATGAAGTGCGAGAATTAAAATTCTTTATCTTTTTGCTGCTTGTTTTAGAAACACTCATACTGGGCGCCCTGTGTTCTTTAAACCTTTTAGTGTTCTATATCTTTTTCGAAAGCGTATTGGTGCCCGTATATTTTTTAAGCAACCTAAAAAAGGAAAGTTTTCAAGAAGATTTAGGTATGAAAAATGTGCTTTACACTTTGCTTGGATCAATTTTTCTACTGGTCGCCATGCTTAAGTTGTACGATCTTTTGGGAACGTTTTCTTTTGTGGATATTCTTCAAAAACCGCTTTCATTGCGAATGCAATTGTTTTTGTTTACGGGATTCCTTTTTTCTTTTCTTGTTAAAATTCCTGTTTTCCCCTTTCATACCTGGATTGCACACACTTATAGCAATACGCATGCCCCTGTTTCGATGTTATTAACGGGCGCTATTACTAAGTTAAGTATCTATGCGCTTTTGCGTTATAATTTTTCCTTTCATGATGCTATCTTTGTGTTGGGCCCTTACTTAAAGTGGTTCTTTTAGGGGGTTTTGTATACATTATGATCGGGCTCTACAGTCAAAGATATATTAATCGCCTGTTTGCACAAATTGATTTGGCGCACACCTCATTAGGTTTTGTTTTGTATTTTTCTTTTTACAAAAACAGCTTATGATAATAGGAATTTATCATATTTTTATTACGGCGCTTACCATTCCAGGCATCTATTATATTGCAAGCACTGTGACACGCAGATTGAATACAGATAGAATTAAATTCTTGGGCGGTATTGCATCTGTTATGCCTCAATTCTCGGTCTTGTTTTTTTATGGATGTTATATTTTAGCAATCTTGCCAGGCTCGCCTTTTTTATAAGTTTTATGCATCTGGCACTTCAAGAAGTATCCCCGGCATTTCTAGGGCAAGGCGTTGTTTTTTAAGTGCACTTGTTTTGCAGTTACACTGCTTTGGCTTTTACAGGCGGGTGGTATTTGGTATTATTTCTGAAGCTATGATTCGAAGCTTGGAAGATCTACAAAAAAAGAGGTATATCTTTCCTGCTTTTTCACTTTTTTGACCCTATTTTTAGGGCTTTATCCCGAGCCGTTTATGAATGCGGCACATAAAATAGCTCGGGTTATCCCTTTATAGTAAATGCATAAAATGCTATGATTCAATTAACAATTTTTTCTTTTTTCCCTGAAATAGTAACCATTTTTTTAATATTTTTTGCATATTTTTGGGGTATGCTGGCACAGACAGACTTGCCGGAGCAACAAAACTTTATCGTTAAGTGCCCGGGCTATTTTTTGCAAACGATATATGTTGGCACCTTTCTTGTTGCCTTTTATTTTTTCTTTTATGCTCCAAATCATTTCAAAGAAAAAATTTTTCTCCCTTTTGTTCAAGTCACTCAGTTAAGCTTTTTTGTAAAAAATTTGATCTTTTTAATAGGTGCTGCTTGGTTAGGGTTTAGGCTACGCATTGTTCGAAGAAGCTTACAGCGGGATTTTGTTTCTTCTTTCGAGTATTTATTTTTCGCATCCCTGCATCTATTGTCTTGCTTGTTGGTGGTAAGCGCACAAAATTTCCTGTTTTTATATCTTGTGTTTATTCTGCAGCACATTTCATTCTTCTTTTTATCTTATCGAGAAGAGGATGAGGTGGAGGCCAAGAAAAGCCTGCTTAAGCATGCTGTTTTTGATTTAATGGCTTTGCTTGTTTTGGCAATTGCCCTTATTGGAATGTATTTAGGGGCAGGAGCACTGCATTTTTCAAGTATTGGTAATGCGGCACAGGCAGTGACTTCTCTTGGCTCTCCCTATCAAGACTGGGCACGGCTAAGCCTTTTTATGGTGATTTTTTATGTATTTAGCCGACTGCGGGCTTTTCCCTTTTGCTTTTTCCGAGATACAGTGCCTTTGTTTTTGCCTAGGGCAGGGGTGCTGCATGTAATTTGCCAAGTATTCTCCATTCTTTTTATCTTTGGTGTTGCTTTAACAAAGTGTTTTTCAAGCTTGATTGATATTTGGGGTAACCTTTTATTTTATGGAGGCTTTTTAAGTCTTGTGTGGGCAAGCCTAACGCTTTTATTTCAAGACGATATTCGTAAATTCTTATCTTCGATTGTTCTGTTTTATGGGGGCATGGTTCTGATGTGTATTTCTGTTGGGAATACAAATGGACTTAATGCCGCCTTATTCTATTCGGTGCTGTTTTTAGTGAATGCTGCCACTTTAATTTATTTTTTAATTAATGTGAGCATAAACGATATGAATATTTCTTCATTAAGCCAAATTTCTGGCTTGGGGCAAAAACATCCTGCTACGGCGATTATATTGGCAGTATGTCTGCTTTCTTTGGCTTCTGTGCCGCCTTTTTCAGGATTTTGGACTACACTATACGTATTAAAGGAGTTGATTTTTAAGGGGTGGATTTATGTTGCAATTATTCTTCTGTGTATTGTGCTGTCTTCTTTTCAGTATTTTCATGTTATGCGGTTGCTCTATTTCTCGAGAGGCTATAATCAACTTGATCTTACAGAAAGCTGGAAAAGCACTTGGCTTGTCGTGCCCATTTTTTTGACCTTCTTCTTTTTATTTCACAAGCATATCATTGCTTTTATTTCAATAGTCACGAATAGCTCATGGAGCAGTTGATGAAATACACATATGAGTGGATTGAGCACACAAGTAGCACAATGGATGAAGCAAAGATTTGGGCTGAAAAAAATGCAAGTACAGCTGAGAAGGTACCGCACTTTATTCAGGCGGGGTTGCAAAGCATAGGCCGAGGAAAGGCGGGACGCAACTGGGTGTCAAAAAAAGGAAATTTTTTTTCAACGCTTATTCTGCATTTTCCCCATAGCCTTGATAAGAGAGGACAAATATCGTTTGTAACCGGGGTTTCAGTTGTGAGGGCACTGCGAGAATTTAAAAAGAATCTTCCTGTTAAACTTAAATGGCCCAATGATTTTTATGTAGAAGGAAAAAAATTAGGGGGCATTCTTTTGGAGTTTCACGACTATGGACAACCTTATTTATGTATTGCTGTTGGAATTAACTTTGTTTCAAACCCTGCACATGTATCGTCTACACACCTGAAAAAACTTGGTTTAGATCTTGACTTGCACTTGTTTCGACGCGTTTTTTTAAAAAACCTTTTAGAAGATTATAAAACTTGGGTTGACAATGGTTTTTCAAAAATTAAAAATTCATGGATATCAAATAGCTTACATAAAGATTCAATGGTTAGTATTTCTTTAGGCAAACGCAAGTATGTTGGCGAATTTCATACGATTAGCGATGTGGGGGAGTTGGTTTTGAAAAATGAAGATGGAAAGTCGATAGTATTTTCTACGGGGGAGGTTTTTTTTGAATAATTTTTTAGGAGATTCAAATGGGCGTAGATAAAAACGCACTTTATTTTTTACCTTTGGGTGGTGCGGGCGAAATCGGCATGAACCTAAATGCATATCGGTATGGTGATAAATGGTTATTAGTCGATATGGGTATTACGTTTAATGACCGTCTCGGTATTGAGGTGTTGATGCCTAACCCACAATATTTAATTGAGCAAAAAGAGAAAATTTGTGGCCTTTTCTTGACCCATGGACATGAAGATCATATTGGGGCCATTCCGTATTTGTGGAACAGATTCAAGTGCCCTATGTATGCCACACCTTTCACAGCAGAGCTTATTCGTCACAAAATGAATGATCAGCAGATCGATATAGAGGGATATCTGCACGAGGTGCCGCTCGAAGGAAAAATTGACATTGGGCCATTTAAGATTTATTTAGTGACGTTAACCCACTCTGTTCCCGAGCCTAATGGCGCATTGATTGAGGCGGGAAACACAAAAGTTTTTCACACCGGTGATTGGAAAATTGATCCCAACCCTCTAATTGGAAAGCCTGTAGAAGAAGAGGCGCTTAGAAAAATTGGTGATGCTGGTGTGGATGCAATGGTTTGTGATTCAACCAATGTTTTTTGTGAAGGGGATTCTGGTTCTGAAGAGGAAGTCGAATCTAATCTCTCAGATCTAATCGGATCATATAAGAAAAATGCTGTTTTTGTTACATGCTTTGCTTCAAATTTAGCGCGCCTTCAAACAATTGCTCTTGCCGCAAAAAAGCATGGCCGACATGTAGCTATTTTGGGGCGTGGTTTTTCACGAATTAATGAGATTGCAAGAAAGCTGGGGTATTTAAAAAATGTACCACCTTTTCTTACGCTTTCTAATGTTAAAAAGTATGCACGCAATAAGGTTTTGTATTTGTGTTCAGGGAGTCAGGGCGAGCATCGTGCAGCGCTAAGCCGTATTGCATCAGAAAGCCATCCTGACGTTAGCATGAGCCCTGGGATGTTGTTATTTTTTTCGTCACGCATTATTCCGGGCAATGAAAAATCAATTATTTCTTTGCAAAACAAAATCACAAAACTAGGCGTTAAAGTGGTTTACGGTAAAGGGATGATATTCACGTATCAGGGCACCCAAGTCGAAATGATCTTGTAAGAATGTATGATTGGATTCGTCCAAAAACACTTATTCCTGTTCATGGCGAGCTGATTCATCTGGTAGAGCAGGGCGTTTAGGTAAAAAAAAGCGGTATTCCAAGTATTGTCATTCCTGAAAATGGATCTTTAATTCGAATAGATTCTTCGGGCGGCGTTTTTAGAAGAAGAGGTGCCGGCTGGGCGTCTTGCGCTGGATGGGAACAAGCTGCTTTCGCTTTCCCACAGCACATTCAAAGAGCGCATGAAGATTGGTCAAGAAGGAGTTGCCTTTGTATCGGTTTGCTTAAAAGAAGATAATCAGCTACATGGCACACCGTCTCTTATTTTTCATGGTGTAAGTGTTGATGGTGATCTTAAAAATGAGTGTATTGCTGAAATTCAATACTGATTGAATCTTTATCACTTATGGAAAGAAATGATGAAAAACTCCTTGCCGAACATATTCGGCTTTCTGTTCAAAGAAAAGTAAGGAGCGAAATTGATAAAAAGCCTGTTATTATTTCTCAGATAACGAAAATTTAGCATTTTCTTGATCTTTTGGTATGCTAATGCTATCAAAAAATAAGTGCGGTCGTGGCGGAACTGGTAGACGCGCAGCGTTGAGGTCGCTGTGGTGGAAACACCGTGGAAGTTCGAGTCTTCTCGACCGCACCAAACAGGGTTTTTAAACAAATAAATTAAAGTCACTGGAGACATTAATGGAAGCATTGGTAACGACTGAAGCCGAAAATGCAGAAAAAGTTCTTGATGTCGTTTCGCCAGATTTAATTTCCCATCTTCAAAACCCTCATTGAAACGGCCAATAAAAAGAAAACTTAAAGAAGAAATTAAGAAATTAAACGTAGCTGACTTTTGCCATTGTTCTTGGTACAATTTCTGAAGAAGAGTTTAACGCACTTTTTCCGCTCATAGATCTCAGCTTTGATTTTGATGTTTTGCTTGAGCTTCCTGATCGGTTACGCCAACAGCTTGTTCATATTGTTGGGATAAAAAGGCTTGCAAAAAAACTGCCCGAGCTTGATAGTGACGACGCTTTCTTCATTATTGACGAGTTGACAAATGTACAGCAGGAAGAACTGTTAAGCATTATCCCTGCCGCGACAAGGGCGGGGTATGAAAAAATTCCTCTTATCCAGAAGAGTCTGCGGCAAGGATGATGCAGCAAGAGCTTGTTGCCGTGCCTTCATTCTGGAAGGTTGGCGATATTTTAAAGCACATTCAAAATTCAGAGCTTATTCCAGACGAATTTTACGAAGTATATATTGTAAACCCAAAGCATAAAATTTTGGGTAGTGTGCACTTAAGTCAGGTTGTGCGCAGCCAGCACTCAACCCCTTTAAAAGCGATCATGGGGAAGGAATTAAAAGTTATTCCGGCAACTATGGACCAAGAAGAAGTTGCCCACTTGTTTCGCAAGTATAACCTTGTTTCTGCGCCAGTTGAGGATGACTCTGGCCGAATTATTGGCATGATTATGGCGGATGACGTTGTAGATGTTATTGATGAAGAGGCGGAGCGAGACATTCTTCACCTTGCACGGGTGGGTGAGTCAGATTTAAGTGCCCCCTTTTTTGAAACATCAAGTCGCCGTATTGGATGGCTGTGTGTAAGTCTTGTTAATGCTTTAATGGCTGCCTTTGTGATTGATCATTATAAAGGCACCATTGAAAGTAAGGGGTCGCTTGCAGCGCTTATGACGGTTGTAGCAGCCATGGGTGGGGCGGCAGGAACGCAAGTTGTAGCTGTTACCGTTCGCGCCTATGCATCGCGTATCTTTAATACACAAAGCCCCTGGCGTGCGCTTAGGAAGGAAACCTTCATTGGCCTTGCAAACGCTGTCTTTTTTTCAATTATACTATCTGCCATTGTTTTGTTTTGGCTTGGTGATGTGCGTGTGGCGCTTATTTTGCCGGCCGCCCTTGTTTTCAATATGTGTTGGGCGTCAGCTGGCGGTGTTTTGTTTCCTATGCTTGTATCAAGGCTTGGGCTTGACCCTGCAGTAAGTGCGGGCCCACTGCTTGCAGCAACTTCAGATGTGCTTGGTTTCGCCGTATTTTTAGGACTTGCGAGCTTTTTTCTTTAGGAGGACAAATTTGTACGACGTAGTGATTGTAGGGGCAACGCGTACCCCTCATGGGCTTTATCATGGAAAGCTTGCGCGCCTTTCGGCCCCTGAATTGGGATCTGTATCTGTAAGGGCTTTATTAAGTGTTGTTCCTTACGCGCCTGAGAAAATAAATAGTTTAATTATGGGCTCTGTCTTACAGGCAGGGCAGGGCCAGTCTCCTGCACGACAAGTTGCACTTAAATCAAATTTACCTGAAAGCATTCACACATTTACGGTGAATAAAGTTTGCGGATCTGGCATGCAAGCCATTGTATCTGGCATGCAAGAAATTCAAACAGGGGCTTCAAAGGCAGTGATTGCAGGAGGTATGGAAAGCATGAGCCGTGCACCCTTACTGATCAAAAAAGCCTCTAAAAAAGACGACATCTCTGAAGAGGCGTTGGGCGATCATATGATGCTAGATGGCCTTGAAGATGATTATAAAAAAAATACTCCTATGGGTGTTTTTGCCGAGGAAACAGCTGCCAAGTATCAATTTACACGAGAAGCACAGGATAAGTTTGCAACAGAATCTCTTGAAAAAGCTTTAAAAGCCTATAAAGATCGGGCATTTGAGCCAGAGGTCGTGCCTATAGTGATTCAAACGCCCAATGGTCAGGCCGAAGTGCATGAAGATGAAAACCTAGGGCGTGCAACACCTGAAAAAATAAAACAGCTGAAGCCTGTTTTTTTCACCGGAAGGCACCATTACAGCCGCAACGGCAAGTGGTATTGCCGACGGTGCATCTGCTGTGTTTTTAATGCAAAAAGAAGAGGCAGAAAAAATGATGTGGAGATTCGTGCCATAATTATTGCCACGGCATCTCACGGCCATGCACCTAATGAATTTACGACAGCCCTGATCCATGCCACTGAAAAAAGTTTTAAAGCGCGCTGGTTGGTCTATCGACGATGTGGATTTATTTGAAGTAAACGAAGCTTTTGCGGTTGTGCCCATGGCCTTTATGAAAGAGCTAAGTGTTAAAAGGGAAAAGATTAACGTACATGGCGGCGCATGTGCCATTGGACATCCGATTGGATCATCAGGGGCACGTGTGGTTGTTACACTTCTTAATGCGCTTGAACGATATGATAAAAAAAGAGGTATTGCCACGGTATGCATTGGCGGGGGCGAAAGCCTTGCCATTGCGATTGAACGGCATTAAGCACAGTTACTTTTTTGAAGAATTGCTGAAAAACTTGTTGTTTTTAATAAAAATGCTATAACTTTTATAGGGCTGGCCGTGGGCGAGTTGTTTTGTGAACCGGGTCAGATTCGGAAGAAAGCAGCCACAGCGAAATTGGCTTGGGTCACGTGTCCAGTCCGCTTATTTTGAGGGAATATGAGCATTCAAGACAACTACAAGGTTTTGGCGCGTCGTACGCGTCCTTTGCGCTTTCTGAACTCATCGGTCAAGAATCACTTTCAAACACCATTAAAAGTGCTCTTTCTTCTGGACGCATCGCCCATTCTTTTATTTTTACAGGCACACGGGGTGTGGGCAAAACCACCACAGCACGCCTGATTGCCCTTGCGTTGAATTGTGTGGGCACAGATGGGAAGGGAGACATTACGTCAGAGCCCTGTGGTGTGTGTGATCAATGTAAAGCGATTCAAGAAGATCGTCATGTGGATGTGATAGAAGTAGACGCTGCAACCCGTACAGGTGTTGATGATGTGCGCCAACTTATGGAAGGAATGACGTATAAACCCGTTATGGGGCGTTTTAAAGTCTATATTATAGACGAGGTGCACATGTTGTCTAAAAGCGCCTTCAATGCCCTTCTGAAAACACTTGAAGAACCCCCTGCACATGTAAAGTTTATTTTTGCAACGACAGAAATTCGAAAAGTGCCGCTTACGATTCTTTCCAGGTGCCAAAGATATGACTTAAAGCGTGTTTCTGTAGAGGCGCTCTCAAATCACTTTGCGCGTATTCTGGACGAGGAAAAGGTTTCTTTTGATGACGACGCTGTTGAGAAGATTGCCCATTTAGCGAATGGCTCTGTGCGAGATGGTTTGTCGCTTTTAGAGCAAGTTATTCAAGGGAAGGAGAAATTAACACTAAAGCACATCAAAAATGCCCTTGGGCTTTTGGATAAAAAGGATGTAGAGACACTTTACCTTCATATTGCGAGTGGAAATGCAAAACAAGCCTTAGAGCTTGCATCAAAATTATACGAAAGCCATGCTGACCCTATTCAAATCATTGAAGATCTTTTAAGTGTTAGCCATCAACTATCAACACTGATAACGCTTGATCAAAAGCCCCCTAAAGATAGTATGTTTTATAAGAATTTCGAGAGTCTTTCTCTTGATGCCATTCTACTTATCTGGACAGTTCTGTTAAAGGGAATCGAAGAAATTAAGATGACATCACTTGCCTTCGAAACCTTAGAAATTATTTTAATTCGGGCGATTTACATTCAAGGCTTTCGAGGGGAAAACGCTAAAGCGCCTATGAAAAACGAAAGCACTTTAGATTCCAAAGCTGCATTTCAAAATAAATATACCGTTCAATCTTTTGAAGAGGTTGTTTCTCTATTCAAAAAGAAGAAAGAGCTTATTCTTGCCAACCATTTAGCCCATGATGTGGGGCTGATTCGTTTTGCTCCTGGCTATATCGAATTAAGTGCGCCAAAAAAAGATAGTCATGACCTGCGCGGACAGATATCGTCGCTATTGAAAGAGTACACACAGACACATTGGGATGTTGTGTTTTCTAGTCAATCAGGCGCTTTATCAATTGCATACCAAAAAGAGCAGGAAGATAAAGAAAAAAAAGAAAAAGCACTGGAAAGCGATGCCGCGCAGGCAGCGACAAAGCTTTTTCCAGGCGCAAAAATAACTGTTAAATAAATTTAAGGTGAAGAGATGAATTTTGGAAATATGATGAAGCAAGCCCGCGAAATGCAAACACGCATGGCAGAGGCAGAAAAAAATATTGAAGCAATTGAGGTGGAGGGGACTTCTGGGGGTGGCTCTGTTTTGGTTGTTTTAAATGGTAAAGGCGTACCTCAGCGCTTTAAAATTGACCCATCAGCGGTTGATCCAAACGATGTCGAAGTATTGGAAGACTTACTTATCGCGGCCTATAACGCAGCAAAGAAAATAGCCGACGAAGAGAGTTCAAAAGAAATGAAAAAGGCAACAGGAGGCATGTCTTTGCCGCCTGGAATGGGAATGCCTTTTTAATTTAATATGCAAAATAAAGATATTAAAACACTGATACAGCTTTTATCTCGCTTGCCTGGATTGGGTCCAAGATCTGGTCGACGCGCCGCTTTGCATCTTATTAAAAATAAAGACCAATTCTTAAATCCTCTTCGTGAAACACTGGGCATTGTGGGCGATAGCGTTCGACAGTGCGCTTTTTGTGGGAATTTAGATACAACAGAGAAGTGCTATATTTGCTTGGATGATAAGCGAGATCATTCGTGCGTTTGTGTTGTTGCGGAAGTGGAAGACCTGTGGGCCATGGAGCGTGCGCAGGTTTTTTCAGGCACTTATCATGTGCTCGGGGGCACACTTTCTGCCATTGATGGCATTGGTCCAGATAAGCTCGCCATACAGCATTTGATCAATCACATAAAAACCGGCACAATAAAAGAAATTATTATTGCATTAAGTGCAACGTTAGAAGGGCAAACAACGGCCCACTACCTTGTAGATCGAATTCAAGATTTTGATGTGCAGGTTACCCGCATTGCCCACGGCATGCCCGTAGGAGGTGAACTTGATTACTTGGATGAGGGCACTATATCAGCAGCACTTAAAGCAAGAACGCCACTATAGGAAGAAAAAGATGTTTACACTTATTGCTGTCCTTGCTTCAATTCTGAATTTAAATGCGGGATGCGAACATAAGACTGATGTTTTCACATGTAACTACTTTTCGCCATGTGAATGGAAAAATGACAGATGTGTTTTTGGGAAGCGACACCTAAATTCTGACCGAGATTTTTATGCACTTGATTCTCACGGAACCCCTAAACTAAGTTCTAGTCAGTAGTTCTTCATGCACAATATGTCCTTGGCTTATGAGAAAGTTGGCCCTGCTGGGGTTCTAACGCTTAATAAACCAACAACCCTTAATAGCTTTGACAGCCTCATTATTAAAGCTTTCCATGCCTATATAGATCAGGCGACTGCAGACACAGAGATTACCCACCTTATTTTAAAAAGTGATGTGCCATCTGTGTTTTCCGCTGGAGGAGACTTAAAGGATATCTATCAACATTACCAACGGTCAAATCAAAGCGAAATTGCATCTTTTTTTAAAAATAGTTACGACCTCAATTTAAGGGTTAATCAAATGGAAAAGCCCTTTATTAGCCTTGTGGATGGTATATGTATGGGGGGGTGCAATGGGGTTGGCACTTAATGGGTCACACACTGTTATTTTTGAGAACACCCAGATGGCTATGCCAGAAATCTACATTGGTTTTTTTCCCGATGTGGGGCTAGATATTTTCTAAAAGAATGCCTGGGACATATTGGCCAGTTTTTGCATTAACAGGGTATCGCATGACCCCAGAAGATGTTGTGTATAGCGGCCTTTCTGCAAACTATGTACGGTACGAGCAGAAAGAAATGTTATTCGATGCTCTGACTTCTGTTGATGTCTCTCAAAAACCCTAAAGAAGGGATCAATGCTTTGCTGAAACTGTTTATATCAGTCCCAAAAAAGAATCGGCTTTAAGGCAATATCGCACACAAATTGATGATATTTTCTCGCTATCAGATATTGAGGGAATTCTTCCTGCAATTAAGATGTCTAAAATAGGTTGGATGCGTCAACAGGGCCAACACATGATGAAGGCGTCACCACTCAGCCTGAAAACTCACAGATTGGATTTTTAGGAATAATCAAAGCGTGTCCTTAGAAAAAGCCTTAAAGCTTGATTTAGGGCTTGCGCTTAAATTCCTATCAATACCTGAAACAATTGAAGGTATTCGTGCGCGCATCATCGATAAAGACGGGGCACCAAAATGGTCACATAAAAATATTTATGATGTGCCAAATGAAGAAATAGAAAAACTTATTGAGTTGGGATAATCACGTCTTCTAGGTAAAATTTAATTTTTTTTTTTTCCTTGCCATGTATCTGCCTGCAAGCGCCCTATGACATGCGCTGCACTATCTTTTTTAAAGGCACTTTCCAGTGCAGTGCCCACTACATTAAAAGCCATGCCTTCAAGGGTTTTTCCTTCTTCGCCACGCAAACGAAAACTGATGTGTTTTTCTTTTCTAATTTGAAAGTCTTGAAACATGCAATTAGGAATCATGAATACGGGTTGGGGTTGCCAGCGCCAAATGGGCCTACTTTTTTCAACCCAATCAATCAAATCAAGATGAATACCAGAAATGCTGACCGTAACATCAATCAAAGATTCGGCAGGTGGTGGCTTCTGTGTGTTTTGATTAAAGAACTGCCGAAGACTGTCTAGCTTTTCTTGTTGCAGTGTAAGGCCTGCGGCCATTTCATGCCCGCCGCCATTAACAAGAAGTCCTTGATCTTTTGCTTTTGCACAAGATCGCCCAAGTTAACACCTTTAACAGAGCGCCCTGATCCCTTGCCAAGACCTTCAGCATCAAACCCAATAATAAAGGATGGTTTCCCAAATTTTTCCTTAATGCGGCTTGCAACAATGCCAATAACGCCCGGATGCCACCCATCAAGGCCTAGGCAAATCACGCGATCATTTTTATAGACCTCGGCCATTTGGATAGATTCTTCTATCATTTGGCCTTCTAGTGCCTTTCTTTCTGTATTCAGTCGAACAAGCTCCTGAACTATTGAGAGGGCTTTTTGAGGAGTTTTGCGGTTAACAGTTCAGTGCCAAGGGATGCGAGTCCTATGCGCCCCCCTGCGTTTATATGGGGTCCTACCACATATCCTAAATGATATTCACTTAGAGGAGGCGTTACAGAGAGCGAATCAAAAAGGGTTTGGATACCAGGATTGAGTCCTTTCTCCATAATACGAAGCCCTTGTAGAAACAAAGGCTTTGTTTATGCCCTTTAAGGGCACGACATCGCACACCGTGCCAAGGGCAACCAAATCCAGCAGAGATAGGAGATTGATTCGCTTAGAAAGGGGGTCTTGTTTTTTTTGAAGTGCCGCCAACACAAAGAAAGAAACGCCTGCTGCACATAGGTGCCCAAGACCCGATTTATCGTCTTCTCTATTTGGATTAACAATTGCAACGGCCTGGGGAAGTTCTTCTTCTGGAATATGGTGATCCACAACAACAACATCTATTCCCTTTTTTTGTGCGTAAGACAAAACCTCATGGGCAGCTGTGCCGCAGTCTACAGTAATTATAAGAGAAACATCTTTAGAGGCAAAAAGTCTATCCCTTGCCGAGATGGGCCGTATCCTTCTGTAATACGGTCTGGGATATGGTAAATCACGTCAATGCCTAAGGCCTCAAAATACTTTAAAAATAAAGAGGTTGAGGTGGCCCCATCAACATCATAATCTCCAAGAATGCCAATTTTCTCGCTTTTATCTATAGCGCGACAAATGCGGGTCAATGGCCCTGGGGCATATCTTTTAATGAAAAAGGGTCTTGAAAATAGTCTTTAATTTTGGTGGATAAAAATTTGTGTACATCTAGATGCTCTGGACATCTTTGCGCAATAAGGTGGGCCACAACTTCGGGAAAGTTATACTTCTGAATAAGATTTAGAACGCTTACCTCAGAGGGCTGATTTAATACCCACTTTTTCCCTTTAAGAGAGAGTGTGCTGATAAGGTTTGCAGTGCTACTGGTTGTGACGCCCTGCATAACTAGTATTCAAATTTTTTTTGCTGATTTCTTTCTTGCTTTAACTCTGAAATCTCTTCTTTGGCTTCATCTATGGAAAGTGTTGGGGGCATATAAGGCTCCACATCGCGCACATCAAGAAACCCTGATTTGCAAGAGCACAGGCAAAGCAAAGCAAGGAAAAAGAAAGCTATGAGTAAGAAGTAAGGTGTTGCGCATTATTTTCTATAATATCTTTTTTAATTTTATTTGATTCACAATAAGGCCAAAAATCACCAAAAGGCTGCCTAAAATACTTGTGGGTGTTAGCATTTCATTAATTGCGTAGTAAGCGAAAGATATCCCAAAAACAGGAACGAGTAAAGAAAATGGGGCAACAATGGCAGCAGGATATTTCTTTAAAAGATGGCCCCAAATCGTATAGCCTAAGAGGCCCGCACAAAAACCTGCATACAGCAGTGCCCAAAAACTTGTGAGTGTGAAAGTAGAAAAGGATTGGGCAAATTCTTCATGGCCATAAATGTAATATGACAAAAATAACAGAGGAATGGGGGGCACTATGTTAATCCAAATAGTGAGACTCAGCATATCAACATGCAGGCATTTCTTTTGAATAACAATATTAGAAATAGCCCAGAAAATAGCAGAAATAATAATCACAATAAGGCCGCTCATGCTGGCACTGCCATCGATTTGTATGCTAATAAGGCCAATACCTAGCATCGAGACGGCCATACCAACCCAGTTCGTTAAAGAAGGTTGCTGATTAAACACTGCCCACGCAAAAACAACTGTAAAGAAGGCCTGTACCTGAACGATAAGCGAGGTTAGGCCGGTTGCCACACCCAGACTAATCGCAAGTAGCATAAGTGGAAGCTTGAAAGTACCAATCAAAAGACCAATTAACAAAAGTGTGCGCCAAGAAATTTTAGGCCTTGGAATAAAAAACAAGAGAGGCAAGATAATTAAAGAGCGAAGCGCGGAAAAAATCAGTGGAGAAATTGTGCCCATGCCAACTTTCATCACCGTGAAATTGGCGCCCCATAGTAACGCAACAGTCAACGCAAGCGCGATATGCTTGATGTGCATTCTAGCCGTTTGTCCTTCCCTTAAATACGACAAAAGCCATTATGGGAAAGGATAGAAAAAAACACAATCAATTTTCTTGTAATTCAAAAAAAAGTTATCTGTTTTTATTGAAATAATACAGCCTTTTTATATATGGAAAACGGGTTCAACTGTGTTAGTTTTGTTGATAATTGAGAAAGCAAATGTCGTTATCAAAATTTTTAAAGGCTATTTTTTACTGGTATGCTTGCTTTAGTTAGCATATTTGGATGGCGATATTTTAACAAACCACAAGAAGTATCTTTGTCCGCGTCCTCAGATCATATTGAAAAATCAAAACCTATAAGCCCCGGCAAAGGCTATCATGTGCGAAGCAAGGTTTCCGTAGCTCGAGAAGCAGAAATCAAGGAAGAGTATGCAGGCACAACAGAACCGTACAGAGAAGCAAATATTGACGCCCAAATTTCAGGGCGCATCAAGAAGATTCACGTAAGGGAAGGGGAGTTTGTGCGGCAAGGAGATGTTCTTTTCACCTTGTATGACGATGATCGCACAAACAAACTAATGGCGGCACGCTCAGAAGTTGCGTTGCGCAAAATGCAGTATGTCGCAGCCCAAAAACTAGAAGCAAAGAAATTCACATCACCTATTTCCCTTGCGAATGCGTATAATAATTTACAAAGTGCCAACCTAGGATTAAGAAAAGCGGAACTAAATCATGCCCGTCTTAATGTTAAGGCCCCATTTGATGGTATTGTGAATAAGGTTTTTGTTGAGCCAAATACGATTTTATCCGATTCCATGATAGGCCTTAATCTATGTCGTATTGTCACATTATCTCCTTTATATGTCACAATCGAGGTGCCAGAGCGTGCGTATGAACAGCTAAAGTCCTTAAAAACAGTATATGTGCGCTTGACAGATAATCGAGAAGTTGAAGGCACACTTGTTTTTGTCTCATCTGTTGCGAATGAAAAAACCAAAACGTTCAAAGCAAAAATACAAATCGATAATTCTGATTTAGTGTTGCCCGCAGGAATGTCTGTAAGTGTTGTCCTGCCTTTAAGTTTTTCTAATATTCACGAACTTGCACCCTCTATCATTACCCTTTCAAGGGAAGGTGCTGCCGGCGTTATGGCTATTGTGTCTGGGAAGGCCCAATTTATGCCTGTTAAAATTGTGCGCGCAACAAAACAAGCCTTTTTTGTGACAGGGCTTCCTACCCGATTAAGGGTTATTACATTGGGACAGAATGCGATTCAAGATGGCACAGATGTGCGCTATGACGATACAAGCACCTAAAGGATAGAGACATGGAAGGTTTAATCAGTTTATGTCTACGCTTTCGAAGGTCTGTACTTCTTTTGTTTTCCTTTCTTCTTATTGCAGGGGGGATCACCTATTTTTCAATTCCACGCGAATCTGATCCCGATGTTCAAATCCCTTTAGTTGTTGTGCGCATTGACTATGATGGCGCT
The DNA here is from genome assembly GCA_022646525.1 of Holosporaceae bacterium. Taxonomy (GTDB): domain Bacteria; phylum Pseudomonadota; class Alphaproteobacteria; order UBA7879; family UBA5542; genus UBA5542. The sequence goes on from CP060261.1 coordinate 855,496, forward strand.
TCTCCAGAAGACTGCGAAAGATTAATTCTTAGGCCTGCCGAACAGCATTTACAAAGCATCGAAGGCGTAAAAGAAATTCGATCAACAGCCTACCAAGCCTCTGTAACTTTGTTAGTAGAGTTTTTTGCCGATATGGATATCGATCGCGCGCTTACACTTATTCGAAATAAAATTAATTTAATTAAAAGTGAAATCCCTAAAAATGCAAAAGAGCCTGTTGTAGAAGAGATCAATGTGAGTCTTTTTCCTGTATTAACGGTTGAGCTGTTCGGGCATGCACAGGAACGGTATTTATTTAAAGTTGCTGAAGGCCTGCAAGAGCAAATAGAAAGAATTGATAAAGTTTTAGAGGCAAAAATTATTGGAAGCCGCGATGAAGTTGTAGAAATTCAAGTCGACCCTTTAATGCTTGAAAAATATAGCCTTATTTTTGCTGATATAAAGAACCTTTTCACCATGAATAATGCGATGGCACGAAGTGGGAAGCTTCGGGCAGGGGACGCCTGGTTTTATTTGAAAACACCAAGCCTTGTACAGGAATACCAAGAGTTCCTCGATTTCCCTATAAAAACAACGCGCAGCTCTGTTGTGCGCCTTAAAGATATTGCAAGTGTTAGGAAAACTTTTAAATGGCCACATACTTATGCAAATTCAGACGGCATTCCCTCTGTCACTTTAGAGGTTAAGAAAAGAATTGGTCAAAATATCATTCAAACGATAGGGGCAACAAAAAGTGCTGTAAAACAGTTCATGTCTGGTGTGCAAGATACGGTTCAGGTGCGATTCTCTGAAGACAAGTCGACACAAATTAGAGACATGCTGTCAGAGCTTCAAAACAATATTATTTTTTCTATTTTGCTTGTGATGCTGGTAATGATATGGGCCCTTGGATGGCGTTCAGCCATATTGGTTGGGGTTGCTATTCCTGCATCATTTCTTTCAGGTATTTTCTTTCTAGGGCTTATGAAAGTTACGCTAAATGTTGTTGTTTTATTTAGCCTGATTCTATCTGTTGGTATGCTGGTAGACGGCGCCATTATTGTTGTTGAATATGCAGATAGAAAAATGGCTGAAGGCCCTCGATCGTATGGGCGCATACTATGAGGGCGCAAAAAAATGGCCTGGCCTGTTGTGTCGTCTTTATCCACGCACACTGTTGTTTTTTCTTCCTTTATTGTTTTGGCCGGGCATTGTTGGGAAGTTTATGCGATTTTTTGCCCATTACGCTTATTTGTACGCTTGGCATGTCTCTTTTGGTGGCACTTGTTTTGATACCTGTATTGGGCAGTATTTTTTGAAAAATTAATTTAAAAGATAAGAAAAAATTCAAGATTTGGCAAATACGGAAACAGGTCCTTTGGCCGATATAAAAGGCACATCTGGTGCCTATATACATCTGTTAAGGCCTTTACTGTATCGACCCTTTCTAAGCTTGATAGGATTAGTCGCCCTTATATTTTCAATCTTTTTTATTTATTCCAAAACCAATCATGGCGTTGAGTTTTTCCCCGAAACAGATCCATCAATGGGTACATATATTGTGCGCCTAAGAGGAAACCATACCGCCGAAAAGAAACTTGAGCTTATGAAAGAGGTTGAGGCCAAAATTATTGGAAAACCCAACATAAAATCAGTCTATACAACGGCAGGAACGGTTAGTTGGGATGATACTGAAATTATTGGGCGGGTAAATGTAGAATTGATTGACTGGAAAGAGCGTGGTCTTGGAAAAGAAATTTTTGAACAATATCTTTCTCAAATGAAAACAATTCCCGGATTGAAGGTTGAATTGAAATGCCTCGGAACGGGCCGCCGGGTGGTAAGGATATTCAACTCAGCGTGCGCTCTAAAAAATCCATACGCCCTAGAGCGCTCTGTGCATATATACTGCACCAAAAGCTTGAATCAATTCAAGGCACCAAAGATGTTGATGACTCGCGCCCCCGTCCTGGTATTGATTGGGTTGTTGAGATCGATCGCGCCAAGGCGAGCCAAAATAAAACAAGCATCTTAAATATTAGCCACCTAGTACAAATGTTGGGAGATGGAGTTATTGTAAGCTCCTACCAGCCAAATGATGCAAAAAAAAAAGCAATTGATGTGATTCTTTCCTTTCCTGAAGAAAAAAGAAATATTGAGGTTCTTAAAAATATGAAGCTGCCAGCTGAAGATGGCAATCTTTCTCTTGAAGGAATGATTAATCTTAAGCCTAAAAATAAACTAGATCGCATTGAGCGGACAGATGGCCAGCTTTCGCGAACTGTTTCAGCGCGCGTTGAAACGGGCACACTTCCTAATGCGGTTGCAGATAAACTTAGGGGTTTTATTAAAAATAATAATGACTTTAAGGATGTAAAGATTAAATTTATGGGCGACCAGCAAGATCAGAAAGAGTCGGGTGACTTTTTGGTAAAGGCTTTTGCTGTGGCCATATTTATTATTTTAATTATTTTAGTAACCCAATTTAATAGCTTTTTCAGCGCGCTTCTTGTGTTAAGCGCCGTTGTCATGGCAACGGCAGGGGGGCTGATTGGTCTTTTAATTATGGGTTTACCGTTCAGTATTGTCATGGGCGGCATCGCAATGATTGCCCTTGCTGGCGTTATTGTGAGTAATAATATTATATTTATTGATACATTTGATCAGCTGAAGGAAACAGGGAAGGCATTCTAGACGTAATCCTAAGAACAGGGGCCCTTCGACTACGCCCCATTCTTTTGACACAAGTAACAGGAATATTGGGCTTACTTCCAATTTTACTGCGCCTTGATATTGACTTTATTAGCATGACCGTACATCAGGGGGCGCCCTCCAGTGCTTTTTTAAGGTGCAATTGGCGGCTGTAATGTCTTTTGGATTGGGCTTTGGATCCATCATTACACTCATTTTTACACCCTGTGCACTGATGGCACGAGAAAAATACAGAGAATTTCAAAGCGAAAAGGCCTTAAGAAAGTTGACCAAAAAAGAATTGATGATTATAGTCCTATCAAGTGGGCACTTAGCTCAGCTGGTAGAGCATCTGACTTTTAATCAGAGGGTCATAGGTTCGAATCCTATAGTGCCCACCACATTTGCATTTATTTTTCTTTCTTATTCAAGATTCTTAGAGTAATCTTTATTCATGGTTAAATCTGTTCTTGATATTGTTACTAATCATGGAGGGGTTAGCTTAACGAAGACCCTGCCAACAAATCACGAAGCAGAGCAGGCCCCTCATTGGAAGCATTCTTCATAACAACCTTGCCCTTGAGAAGGTTTCCAGCTTTTTGCGTGCTGAACATTTTTCCGATCAAAATAACGGAAAAGTATACGGCGCTATTGTGCGCTTGATCGAACGGGGAAAAGTTGCCGACCCCATCACATTAAAAGATTTTTTTGAAAAAGATGAGACACTTAATCAAATTGGGGGCGTTGAGTATCTTTTGCAATTGGCAGATGCTGTTGTTTCTATTGGTAATGCAGAGCACTATGGACACATTATTCATGACCTGTATCTAAGGCGTGAATTAATTAATTTGGGTGAAAACGTTGTTGAAAGTGCCCAAGCATGCATGGGCTTGATCAGTCAGCGATTCAACAAATTGAAGAGGCAGAGCAAAAAACTATTCAATCTTGCTATGACAGATTCTGGCAATGATTCAAAGGCAGTGTCTTTACACGACTCATTGGTTGAGGCACTGAAAATTGCAGAAAAAGCATATAAGCGCGACAGTAAGGTTGTGGGTGTTACAACGGGCCTGCGTGACCTGGATAAGTGGTTGGGTGGTCTTCACAACTCAGACCTTATTATTGCAGCTGGGCGGCCTTCTATGGGTAAAACAGGTCTTGGTGCAACGATTGCCTTTAATGCAGCCCTTGCGAAACACCAAAAAAGAACGAGGAGAGGGGTGGTTGCTTTCTTTTCCTTGGAAATGTCATCAGATCAAATCGCCACACGTCTTTTGTCTGGAGAAGCTAAAATTACCTCTGACAAAATTCGAAGAGGTGAACTGTCTTCCACAGATTTTCCTAAATTGATCGAGGCCAATCGTCGTATTAGCGAGATTCCGTTGTTTATTGACGATACACCCGCACTTACCATTTCAGCCCTAAGAACCAAAGCACGCCGACTGAAAAGGCAAAAAGGCCTTGATATGATTGTGCTTGACTACTTGCAACTGATGCGTGGTAATCAGTCTGGCCCAGAGAATCGTGTGCAAGAAATTTCTGAAATTACTCGTGGGTTAAAGGCGCTTGCGAAAGAGCTTAGTGTGCCTATCTTAGCCCTATCACAACTTTCTCGTGCTGTAGAGCAGCGTGACGATAAGCGGCCTCAGCTTTCTGACTTAAGAGAGTCAGGGTCAATTGAGCAAGATGCCGATGTTGTGATGTTTATTTATCGTGATGAGTATTATGAAGCCAGAAAAGAACCTGAGGCAGGGACAGAAAAATACGCCGTATGGCAAGAGCGCATGGAAGCTATTCAGAATCAAGCAGATATCATTATTGCAAAGCAAAGGCACGGGCCAATCGGAACAGTGAAGCTGTTTTTTGATGCACGCTTTACACATTTCGGTGACCTTGATAAAAGAAAGACATTTTAACTGGGACTAAGACAATGCTCACAAAACAACAAAAAAGACTTTTGTCATTCATTCAAAGTTTTCAACAGGAAAATGGCATTTCACCTTCTTTTGAAGAAATGCGGCACGCAATGAATCAAAAGTCTAAATCAAGCGTACACACGCTTTTGAATGGGCTTATTGAGCGTGGTTTTGTTAAGAAACTTACAAACCGTGCCCGTGCCCTGGAAATTATTAAAGATCCTAATTTCACTTCACTTGCGTTTTCTGCGCGAGAAACGGCCCCCTTAATCCCAAAACCAATGCCTTCTAGCAATGAATCAATGCCGTCAAATATGGTCTCTGTTTCTTTTTTAGGAGGACATTCTGCTGTGTTTTCAGCAAAGGTTTTTCTGTCAAATCCTAAGCAAGTTATGCAACTGCCCTGCTCACTTTTAAGCACCACAGCTTCGTCCGACCTTTCTGCTATTCAAATTAATGGCGATTCGTTTAAAGAATCTGGAATTTTAGATGGCGATATTCTGTATTTTGAAATGGGTGCAGCCCCTAAAATGGTGATGTGGTATTGGCGCTTGTGGGAGACGATACAGTGCATCTGAAGAAATGGGAGAGAAAGGGGATAAAGTTATTTTATCCACAAGCTCAAAATATATGATGCCTCAAGTTTTTAATAAAGATCAAATTCAGATTAAAGGCACAATAGTAGGCCTCACGCGTAAATTTTCATAATTTTCTTCGAAATGCACTGCCATTTCGATATATTGTGCCACTGTTATTTCTTCTGGCCGCATGGTAGGGTCCACACCAATATTGCTTAAGATTTTGCTTTCTGCGTCTATACCTAGTTTTTTTTTAATGCATGGCGCACTATTTTTCTGCGCGTTTCAAAAAAACTTTTGTCAGATTAGAAAGTGCAATCAAATTAAATGGTTTATGATGCTTTGGCGTTATTTGCACAACTGCAGAATCTACCTTTGGTGGCGGAGAAAAGTTGCCAGGAGATACTAGAAACATTTTTTAGCATTACATACACTTTGAACAAGGATCGTAAGACGCCCATAATCTTTTGTTCTTGGTATTGCACAAATGCGGTCTACAACCTCTTTTTGAAGCATTAAAACCATATCTGAAACGCTGTCGATTTGCTCTATCCACTTAACAATAAGTGCTGTGCCCACATTATAGGGAAGGTTTGCAATAATTTTTAGAGGTGTTTCAAAATTAGAAAGAGGCACCTGTAAAGCATCTTCTTTAATTAGAGAAAATTTATTACTTTCCATTTTTTCTAAATTCGGCCAAAACTGATAATCAATTTCAACACTAATAAGTTTTTTAATAGGGGCATTTAAAAGTGCTTCTGTAAGAATACCGGGCCCAGGGCCTATTTCCAAAACCGTATCACTCTCTGTAAGGGAGGCATATGAAAGCATATTTTCTACTATTTTTTATTAGTCAGAAAATGCTGTCCAAAGCGCTTTTTGGGGCGATATCTAGATTCTGAGTTCAACAGAGGCCATCCTCTTTGCTTCAAGCAGCTTTTGCTCGGAAATTGCCATAAATCTTCTGCCAGAAATTTGGTTTGCAATGCCTTCGGAATGCTTGAGTTCTTGAGGACTTTTCTTGCTCCGCTCGCAAATCAAGAAAAACACAATTGTTGCATTTGCTTTATTGAAGATTGCCTTACTTGGCTTGCCCACATCAAGGGTTGAGAAAACATTTTGTAAATCTGTCGAAAGATCAGATGGTTGTACTGATTTATAGACATGAATTTGTGCATTTGGAATTTGGTCAGGTAGCTGATCGAATTCTTGGCATTTGCTAACAGTTTCAACAAGGCGAGAAAGCTTTTCCTCTTCTTTTTTCCTAAGCTCTGCAGATTCCGCTGTTTTCATATCAAGCTTAACCTCAAGCTGTCTTGCTGTAACTGTGTCAACTTTTCCAACGTTTTTTGTTTTTTTGTCGATAATAAAATATATTTTGTAACCTTCATCAAATTTAATAGGTGCGGTTGCTTGCTCTGCGCTTAGGCCTTTAAGAGCTTCGCGATCTTCTTGATCAAGCGCTTCTAGATCAACCCAGCCAATTAGGCCCCCACGGGAACCAGAAGGTGCATGAGAGTATTGAAAGGCTGTATCAACGAATGTTTTTCCACTATTCATTTCTTCCATTATCTCTAAAAGCTTCTCAAGTGTTTTATCGTAATCATTTTCAAAATGTGATTTATAAAGAACAATTTCTGCCAGGTTTAAATGAACTTTTCCCGACCTTCGCGCAAACAAGAGCTTGAGATCTTTTTTATCCACATTTAACGCTGTGCCCGCTATGACGCCAATGTAGTTTCTCCACGCAATATCGGCTTTAATAGAGTTAATAAGTATCTTTAAGGGAATATTTTTTGACGCTAAAAGCTTGGGCAGCCCACCACCTGGAAGCTTGTTTTGCTTTTCATTTGCTGAATAGCGTCATTAATTTCTTGTTCACTTACTTTCAATCCAACACGTTCTGTCGTTTGTCTTTTAATAGCTTCATTAATCATCAAGCTTAGAACTTGTTGTCTCATTTGAGTGAATTGTGCATCAGGCAATTGGCTAAGAGGCGCCTTTGCCACCATACGCATCCGATCAATAAGATCTCGCATTGTGATAGGCTCTCTATTTACAAGCGCCACCACTTTTGCTTGAACACTGGGCGTTTGATCTTTTTTATAGATGATTCCTGGTTCATTTTTCTTTTGACCCTTGTCTCCAATCTCTAGGCCGAGCTCCTCAAACAGGGGAGGGGGAGATTCAATATCGGAAAAAGAAGAAAGTGTCGCCATCAAACACACGACGATAAAAAAATAAAAATTGTATCTCATTAATTAATCTTCACTTGGCAAAGTTATACGAAAAGGTTACTAATTGAAATATATATTCACGAATGACAGCCTTAAGTCAAATTTCTATACCGGGTTCATGAAAAAAATTGAAGGATACATACAAAAAGAATTGGCCGCTTCGTTTGCTTTCATTCTAAGCATCCTTACGATCACACTTTGGATTGTGCAGTCTTTCAAATTTATCACCGTTTTTTTAAGGTCAAGCGCAGGAATATTTTCCTTTTTAAAGCTTACGTTTCTTAGTTTGCCTGATTTGTTAACAATAATCACGCCAATAAGTGCTTTTATATCCATAATCGTTGTATACAACCGCTTTCAACTTGATCGTGAAATTACTGTTTTATATGCGGCAGGCTATAGTAGCTGGGATATCCTAAAGCCTGCTGCGCAATTTGCTGCGTATTTAACGGTTGGTATTTATTTGATCAGCTTAACAATTTTGCCAGCTTCATTTCGCCAAATGCGCGATATGGAAACCGAACTTAAGACAGCCTTTCCAGCCGTACTGGCACAAGAGGGGGCGTATTTACATCATTTGGGGATGTTACCCTTTACGTGAATAAAAAGTTTGGCAATCGACTTGAGGGAATTTTGGCCTATATTCATAAAGATGATGAGAATCCTTATAGTATCGCCGCTAAGCAAGGGGAGATGGTTATTCAAGATGGGATGCCTAAAATTCTGATGGCTGATGGGACACGCCAAGAAAAAGACCTTAAAACCAATGAAATTTCTATGCTGTACTTTGATAAAACAATTATCTCTCTTGTAGAAGAGGGGCAGAAAGCCAATCAGCGGAGAACAAAGAAAAAGTACGAAAAAGATATTTTGGAACTTCTTTCTTTTAAAAACTTTATGACGTCTGCCGGTCAGGTACTGATTGCTGAAGGGTTCCAACGGCTTTTAACCCTCTATATTCAATTGCTTTTGCCTGCATCGCCCTTTATTTCATGATTTTATCTCCTTTTAAGCGGGGTGGAAATTTTTATCCCTATTTCAAAAGCTGTTTTTTTTACAGTCTTATTACAAGGTGTATGCATTTCTTTGATGAACTTAGGATCTCGTCATGCTCTTGCTGTTCTGGGCGCTTACTTATTGATTGGCGCAACGATATTTGGAATTTTTACCATGCGAAGAGGGCCTAAACCATGTTTGCCCATTTACACTTCAACCGCTATATCCTAAAAAACTTTTTGAAATGGGCTGGCATTGTAACGGGCATTTTGACGTTTATTATTATGCTTTTTAGCATGGTCGAACTGATTCGAAAGTCCCAAGCACATACGCATGTGCATTTTTCTCAAATGATTAAGCTATCTTTACTTCAAGTGCCTCATATCTTGGATCAATTAATGCCCTTAATTATTCTTTTTTCTACCTTGCTTTTTTATGGAACCTCCACAAGAAATCTGAAATTATTGTCATGCGATCTTTGGGGTACTCTATTTGGAACATCTTGTCCCCTTTAACCATTGCCCTTATCGTATACTCAGTGCTTTATCTTGCATTCTTAAACAAAGCAATTTCGCTCACACACCAAGCACACGAACAATATGCTGATAAGGTCTTTAAGCGCCCTCTAGCGCAGTCACTTTATCTAAAAGTGGGCTTTGGCTTCGACAAGAAATGAATGATAGCACTTATGGTATTATTCATACAAAAAGCTTGAGTTACGGAAAGAATTTAGGGCCTGTCTACCCTTTTACCAATTCGATGAATCTGGCCATTTGCTTAAAAGATATGATGTTGCATCAATTAACATTACAGATGGCTCGTGGCTTTTTAGCAAACCTTTGCTTACGGAATCAAATGATATTCAAACAACAGTGCCGGACTTTTCTATCACAACTAAAATGACGGTTAAAAAATTAAGCGTACTTTTCAGTCGGCTGGCTCTATTTCATTTTTAGAGCTGCCAAGTTTTATCAAATTGATTGAGAAGTCAGGACTTTCTGGAACCATTCACAGAATTCAATTCTTTAAATTGCTTTTAATGCCTTTCTTATTTTTATCTATGGCACTTTTTGGGGGTCTGCGCTTTTTCTTCTATTCGCGGTAATACGGGCGCTCTTTTCATTCTTTCGGGCATTGCATCAGGATTTTTTCGCATTTTCTACACCAAATTTTTTATGCCATGGGTGAATCTCAAAACATCCCGAGCTTTTTTTTCTGCATTTACACCAACCTGCATAAGTGTATTAATTGGCTTGACTTTTGCTTATGCATTTAGAGGAGGGATAACGTTTTGTTTCGCACAATTTTGACATTGTTTTTATAGGATGCTTTTTTGCGCTAGGCACATATGGCATGAATGGCCTGGAAAAAAGAAAGTCAAATAAAGACTTTCTTTTGAAAGCAGATCAGGTCTCGCATGAGCAAGACTTACAAATTATTATTGCCCGTGGCAATGTGCGTATTTCTGATGGCATCGAAATTGTTGAAGCAGATATGGTGAGCTACAACCAAAAAACAGAAACGATTTCAGCCTCTGGAAATGTGCTTTTATGGAAAAAGATGGCAGCCTTACGCGAGCAAACTACCTAGAGCTGCAGGAAAGCTTTAAAAAGGATTTGTTGAAAAAGTTTATTTTCTAACCAAAGATGTGCAAAGAATTACAGCAAAAAGTGGAATGCTGGATGGAGATGTAACAGTTTTTTGAAAAAAGCGGCATATACACCCTGCCAAATATGTCAGAAAAAATCACCTACTTGGCAAATTCGGTCGTCAAAAGTAAAAAAGATGATCAATCTAAAATGGTGTACTATCAAAACTCAGTCCTAGACATCAAGGGCTTCTCTGTATTTTATACACCTTACTTCAGTCATCCTGACCCTAGTGTTGAACGCAAGAATGGTTTCTTGATGCCAACTGTCGGCACCAATACATCTTTAGGCGCATTTGTGGGTATTCCTTACTACTACGGAAGAACGCCAAGTGAAGAACTATTGATTAAGCCTTTTTTTATGACCAAAAAGCACACGCCACTTGTTGCTCTTCAGTTTGGAAAGCAGTTCCAAGATGCGAAATTTGATATATCAACAAGCTTAATCCATACAGACAATATCTCTGGTACAGGGCGTTCGCAAAGACGCAACAAAAAAAAAAATACATGGTCATATATTTAGCAACTTAAAATGGATATTAATGAAAATTGGCGCGCAACAGGAAAAATTGAACGTGTATCGTCACCCACATATCTTAAAAAATATCAGTTTTAGAAGGCCCCAATACTACTCTAAAACTATCTAACAAGTGTCGCGGAAGTAGAGCATTTTGATCGTGCAAACTATTTCGTAATGCGTGGAATCGACTTTCAAAACTTAAATGCAGCTCAACGTAATGATACAGCACCTTTTGTCGCACCAATGATGGGTGGCTCTTATGTAACGGACGTTGGCTCATACGGTGAGCGATGGAATTTGGATTTTGACCAAATTTATGTTGACCGCGATCGGGGCAATCGAACAGAGCGTTTTGGTATTAGACCAGGGCTTAAAATATACAAAATCACCAATAAAGGCCTTATACACGAGATCGAGTCATACTTAAGCGCTGATATGTATGACATTAAAAAATACGATAATCCCACAACAGGGCGTCAGGTGAGCCAAGGAGTTATGCGCACGTTTCCTGCAGCTTCGTGGATAATGAAGTATCCCCTATACAAAAAGTTTAACGACAAGAAGTGGGTATTCACACCGATTGTGGGGCTTGTTGCTCTCCCAAATTCTATTAACAGTAATAAAATCCCTAATAATGATAGTCAGGATTTTGAATTCGATACATCAAATCTATTTTTAATTAACCGTTTCCCAGGACGTGATCAAATTGATGATGGTCAGCGACTAAACTATGCATTTACATTCGATGTGTTTGAACACGCCGCACAAAAGTTAAAGATAATTTTTGGCCAAAGCTATAGCTTTTCAAAGAAAAGAAATTTTGAAGAGGGAAGCGGTATTGTAAAGGGGGCTTCCGACTATGTTGGTAAGATGCATTATATTGCAAATGAGTTCTTTTCAACGGCGTGGTCTTTCCGACTGGGTCGGTCTTCTTTTAAACCAAAAAGAAATACTGTTAGCTTGACAGCAGGGCCTAAGAAATTCTTGCTTGGTGCAAGTTATACATATCATGAGCGCGTTCTTATCAATAATCAGCTTAGGAAATCGGAACAGCTTTCCTTGTCTCTAACTTCAAAAATAAACGATAACTGGACAATTTTTGGAAACCAAAAAAGAGAGCTCAACCCAAGAAGTGGTGAATTGCAACATGGGATGGGGGTTGTTTTTGAAGATGATTGCTTTAAGGCCCGCTTTGACTTCTTTAGAACATTTTATCAAGACAGAGACTTAGTGCCCTCGAAAACCTTTATGTTAACACTTGGCTTCAAAAATTTAGGCGAGTATTCAACTGGCGCCCTTTCTCTAAACGATATTTCGAATCCGCAAGATCATAGACGAGAGCTAGGAAAAAACTTTTAGGCATGGCCATCTTGTTAATTTTTTGAACCCATGATATTGATTAACTATCTAGATTAATTAGGACTTTGGTATGGAATCTGATAACCCGGGTGAGAGTTTTTCGAAGCTTAGATCTTGGATGTTTCCCATTTATAGAAATGAGCTAAAAAAAGTCATCCCGCTTGGCCTTATGATGATTCTAATTAGCTTTAACTTTTGGATTCTTCATATTTCAAAAGATACGCTCGTGATTTCAGCAAAGCACTCTGGCGCTGAAATCATCAACTTTCTTAAACTCCCCATTTTTATCTTTTCAATATTCTTTGTTATGTTTTACGCATGGATCTCGAATAGATTAAGACAGAGAACAATTTTCTTTTCTATCGTGGGATTTTTCTTAGTATTTTTTCTGCTTTTTAACTTTTTTATATACCCAAACAAAGAATCTCTTAACCTTTTCTCTCCTGATGAGGTGTTAGCACTAAAAATAAAATATCCATGGTTTAAGTGGATGTTCCCTGTAATAGGATACTGGGGGTATAGCCTTTTCTATATTTTTTCAGAGTTGTGGGGCGCTCTTGTTTTGAGTTTGCTGTTCTGGCAGTTTGCAAACCACATTACAACAGTAGAGCAATCTCGGCGCTTTTACATGCTTTTAGGTATGTTCAATGGTGTTGGAACCATTCTTTCGGGCTTTTTTGTGACCTTTTATGAGTCCTCTATCAAAAACACGATTGATGCCTATGGGGCAAAATTAAATGACTTACTCCTTTTATTTTCTCTGTTTTGCGTTTTGATTCTTGGCATATACTATTGGATCCACAAAAATGTTCGTGTCCCAGTTCAGCTAGCCGTAAATACAAAATCAAAGAAAAATAAAAACAAAATTCGCCTTTCTTTTGTAGAAAGCTTTAAATATATATTGAAATCTAGATATGTAGGATATATCGCGCTTATTTCAATTTCTTACAATATTTCAATTAACTTTGTAGAAGTGACTTGGAAAAGTCAGGTGAGGGAGCTTTACCAAGACCCGCTGGCCATTGAGCATTACTTTTCTCAAGTCACGGTCTATATCGGATTCCTTGTTTTCTTTATTGGATTTTTTGGAGCAGGTTTTGTAAGAAGGTTCAGCTGGCGATTGAGTGCTTTAATTACGCCTATTGTAATGACAATAAGCGGTATCTTTTTCTTTGCATTTACCTTAAGTAAAACACACTTAACGTGGGCTTTTGGATTCCTCCAAATGACACCAATCGCACTGACTGTATGGATTGGTCAAATCCATAACTTGGCAAGCCGCAGCTGCAAATACAGCTTTTTTGCGGCTACAAAAGAGATGGCCTTTATCCCTCTTGACGCTGAACTTAAAGTTAAAGGAAAGGCTGCTGTCGATATATTGAGTGGTCGACTTGGTAAATTTGGCGGCTCTTTAGTGCAGTCTCTTCTGCTATCAATCCCTTGCTTTGCAACACAAATTTCAATAGCTCCCTATCTTCTTGTCTTTCTTTTGATTATTTTTATCGTATGGATTTCCTCCATCAATCTTCTTAATAAAGAGTTCCTACGTGTCGCTTATGGCGGCCCTACCTCTGAAGATGAGGCACATGAAAAAGAATCATAATATCTATATAGCGTCTGATCATCGCGGATTTAAACTAAAACAACACCTTATTAAAGGTATGCAATGGCATTCAAACATCATTGATTTAGGCCCCAAAAATCATGACCCAGCTGACTATCCTGACTATGCGCATAAATTATGCAAAAAATAAAAAGAAAACGATCTTGGCATTCTTATTTGCAGCACAGGAATTGGTATGAGTATTGTGGCAAATAGATATAAGCACATCAGAGCCGCTTTGTGTTGCACGCCCGAAATGGCAGTAAAATCTCGCCAGCATAACGATGCAAATATACTGGTTTTAGGCGCAACAATTATAGACTATAATGATGCTAAAGCATGTCTCGATTCCTTTTTAGCACAGACTTCGAAGCGGGCAGACACACAAACAGGCTTAATAAAATTAATTGCGGAGAGATTTCAATGACGACTCAAAAGCACGCTGATACCTTGCAAGCAGAAAGCAATCAAAAAGATTTTTTTTCAGGGAAGCTTAAAGATGCAGATCCAGAAATCGCTCGTGCAATTGAGGATGAGCTTGCAAGGCAAAAAAACTGTATTGAGCTTATTGCCTCTGAAAACATTGTTTCAAAAGCCGTTCTTGAAGCACAGGGATCAATTTTCACCAACAAATATGCTGAGGGATATCCTGGTCGCCGGTACTATGGGGGGTGCGATTATGTTGATGTTGGCGAAAAGCTTGCCATTGAACGTTTAAAAAGCCTTTTTGGGTGCCAATTTGCAAACGTACAGCCACACTCAGGGGCACAAAGCAAACCTTGCGGTGTTTCTAGCCCTTCTTAATGCTGGAGATGCCTTTTAGGCATGTCTTTAGATGCAGGCGGCCATTTGACGCATGGCCATCCATTAACGATATCAGGAAAGTGGTTTCAGCCACATTGTTACGGTGTTGATAAAGATACTAGCCTTATAAACTATGACGAAGTTGAAGCAATGGCCGTAACACATAAGCCTAAGCTCATCATCGCGGGTGGGTCTGCGTATTCGCAAGTTATTGACTTCAAAAGATTCAGAGAAATTGCAGATAAAGTTGGCGCGTTGCTTATGGTTGATATGGCACACTATGCAGGCCTTATTGCGGCAGGCGCTTACCCAAGCCCAGTACCTTATGCAGATGTATGCACAAGCACAACACATAAAACCTTAAGAGGGCCTAGAGGTGGTATCATCCTGTCTAACAGCTCCGAAATTGCAAAGAAAATAAATTCTGCCGTATTTCCAGGCGCTCAAGGTGGGCCGTTAATGCATGTTATTGCCGCCAAGGCCGTTGCATTTGGTGAGGCTTTGCGTCCAGAATTTAAAAGATATGCGCAGCAAATCATTAAAAACATGAATGCGATGTGCCAAGCCTTAACAGAGAGGGGATTTGATCTGGTTTCAGGCGGATCTGTTTGTCACCTTGTTCTTGTAGACTTAAGATCGAAAAAAATTAGCGGTGCAGATGCTGAGTTGACACTGGATAAGGCGGGAATAACCTGCAATAAAAACAGTATTCCATACGATCCTGCGCCACCACGTGTTGGCTCTGGCATTCGCCTTGGCACTGCTGCTGTGACAACGCGCGGCTTCCTTGAAGAGGATTGCGCACAACTTGGACACCTTATCGCTGATACGCTAGAGGGCTTTGTTAAAAGCGAAGGAAATAACGAAGAAATCGAGTCTAAAACACGTACAGTTGTCGAACGGCTTTGCGAAAAGCACCCTATTTACTAGCAGAGAAATATGCGTTGTCCTTTTTGCGGTAATACAGATACACAGGTTAAAGACTCCCGACCTTCCGACGATCAACTTGTTATTCGGAGACGAAGATTTTGCCCGGAATGCGTTTCACGATTTACCACGTACGAGCGTATTCAACTGTCTGACTTAATTGTTATCAAGAAAAATGGTGATCGCATTCCTTTTGACCGAGACAAATTGTCAAAATCCATTACAACAGCTACACGTAAAAAAAGAAATGTAGACTCAGAGAAAGTGGAGAAGGTCATCAACGGCGTTGTCCGCCGGTTAGAAATGCTAAGGCAACCCCGAGATCTCTTCAAAAAAAAATTGGAGAAATGGTTTTAGAGGCTTTAAAAGACTTGGATAGTGTGTCATACATTCGATTTGCTTCGGTTTACAAAGAATTTAAAGATGCCGAGGATTTCAAAAAATTTATTACGGAAGATTGATGGCAAATCAAGGATATAGGTCAAAAAGCGCGGCCCGTCTGGCCGCTGTACAAATCTCTACTCGAAGAAAATGCTTGGTATTTCGACAGAAGAATCGATTCGTGATTTCAAAGATAATTTTCTGGGGAAAAATATTGAGCATGATCATATTCACAAACCCGATAGCGCTTTCTTGAAAGGGCTTGTAGAGGGTGTTTCAACAAGAAACCTTCAAATAGAAGAACTAATTGCACCGAATTTAGATGCAAACTGGTCGCTCGAAAGAATCGATCCTGTGCTCTTAAATATAATAAAGTGCGCTGTTTTAGAGTTTATTGAATTCGTTGATATTGATATTCCTGTTATTATTTCGGAATACCTGGACGTAACCCATGCCTTCTTTAATAAAAAAGAAGCAAGCTTTGTGAATGGTATTTTGCAAAAATTGGAACGGCTATACGGAATTAAAATCCGTCGCCCTAGAGGAAATCTAATCTCTTTCACTCAACCACGCCATTTGAATGGCTTCCAATATCTTTTCATTTGATTTTTGCGGATCGTCATCAAACCCTTCCAGGGCTTGAATCCATTTCCATAGGTCAGTAAACCGAATTTCTAAAATTTCTTTATCTGGATACTTTTCTTCCAGGCCTATGGCAATTTGTGAATATCAGACCACTTCATCGTTAACCCATCATATTTCGTGTAGCACTAGGAAGCTTTACAATAAGACCGTCCAGTTCTTCTGTCATAATAATTTGACACCCAAGACGAGAAGTATGGGTAAGGCCAAATGCAAGATCAAGCATATCTTGCTCATCTTCTGTTGCTTCTGGCAAAAAGATCAAACCATTCTGAATCAACAACCACATGGCAAGTGGAGCATGCAAGAGAGCTTCTGCAAGCACCTTCAAGATCAACGTTATTTTGGTGTGCAATTTCTAGAACTGAAAGGCCTACAGGCGCATCCACTTCTTTTTATTTCCATCACTGTATAAAAATGAAATTTTCGGCATTTTATTTATATCCTTTTATTTTTATCTATGAGCAAAGATGCTTGGTCCATCCCATCCCATCAAATCAAGATCAATAAGAGTAGGCAGAAAGTCAAAACAGGCTTTTTGCAGTATGCATTCGCTTAACTTTTAATAGAGACTTATCAAGCTCGTCTTTAATTTGATGCAAATACAATACATCTGTAGCTGCGTATTTTTTTTTGGCTTTCGGTAAGCTCGGAAGATGACCAATCTGAAGTACGCACTTCCTTAGATATTTCAACATCAAGAATAGAGCTACACAAATCTTTTTAACCCATGCCTATCTGTATAGGTGCGCACAAGTTTAGAGGCAATTTTAGTGCAATAAATCGATGAAATTTCTGCACCAAGATAATGCTTAAGAACAGCAATATCAAAACGCGCATAGTGAAAAATTTTTACTACTTTTTTATCTTCTAAAATTTTCTTTAAATTGGGTGCTTTATAGGGTTTGGTCACATCAAATTGTACAAGATGACATACGCCATCACCACCTGAAAGCTGCGCCAAGCAAAGAGCATCTCTCTTGATATTTAGTCCCAATGTTTCTGTATCGACCGCAACTGAGTTTTTAAAAGAAACGTCAGACGGCAAATCACCTTTATGAATTATAATCTGCATAAGAAATTAATACGTAATTTTATTAAAAGTCACCCTGATTGTCATATTTTAAAAAATTCTTACAAGGGAATTTTGATATGCACCAGGAGCCCTCCTAACGGAGAGCGAGAAAGCTGTATTTGCCCACCATGGCTATGCACAATATCTTGGGCAATACTTAACCCAAGACCAACACCTCCTGTTTTAGTGTTTCTTGACTTTTCAAGACGCACAAAAGGCTTAAACACTTCTTGGCGCTGATGAACGGGGATACCGGCACCATTATCATCAATAATAATATGTGCCAAACCTTTGCTTTTATATGCCTTTATATATGATTCGGTTGAGTAACGTCCCGCATTTTCTAACAAATTTTTCAATGCGCGCTTTATAGATTTAGCGCGCACTTCAACCACTAAATGAGGCGAGAGATCCTTTTTAATGCCTTTTTTATGGTCTAGGGACGCCATGCAAGACTCAATGATCTCTTTTATATTATATGGCGCTTTTTCTTCTTTTTTTGTGGCCTTTTACAAAAGTAAGATATTCGTCAATCAAAGATTCCATTTCTGCAATATCTTTTTTAATTTCATCTATTTTTTATTTGGTTTCATCAAAGCAAGTTCAAGCTTAATGCGGGTGAGGGGTGTTCTTAAATCATGAGAAATGCCTGCCAGCATATCGGTACGTTGCGTGACCTGTCTTCGAATGCGCTCTCGCATCAAGTTAAAGGCTTTGGCTGCCTGTCTCACTTCGGACGCGCCTGAAACTTTGAAATCGGCCATATCCATGCCTTTACCAAACTTTTCAGCAGCCTCTGCAAGGCGCTGGATAGGGCGCACCTGGTTGCGCATAAAAATAAGCGCAATAATTAAAAAAAACAGCGACGCCCCAAACACCCATATAAATACAAGAATTGTCGTGCGACTCATTAATTTTTTGCGCACCACAGACACCGACATAACACCTTTCGATGTTTGGGCGTGAACAGTCAAAGTATACTGCGTTGTTGTTAGAAGGACGGGCTGCATATCAAAAGTTTCTCGCAATGCCTCATTAAGAAATTGATCTTCCCATGCAGTTAAAGGCGTTTTTGCAATAGATTTAAGGGTGCGCCTGGGCTCAAATTCGGCCAAAACACCCATTTCATAGGCAATTTCAGAAGATAGAGACGGATTCTTTTCATGAATATCTGTTATAACTTTAGATGTTTGCGCAATATTATTTGCAAGATTTGTTGTGATAGAGTCCAAATAGCGATCTAAAAAATACAACGCTAAATACAATTTGAACCAATATAAGTGGCAGCCCAATAATCAAAAAATGCACGCTTGAAAAGCGTTTTTGGCAAAAATCCTTAAAAGAAAAAGGGAGTATGCGCTTTAATGATCCCATAAAACATATCCTTTATTGCGAACAGTTTGCAAAAAACGCGGTTTTTAGGGTCGTCTTCTATTTTTTTTCCTAAGACGCGTAATTTGCACATCAATTGTTCGGCTGCCTGCATCAACACCTGTTAAAGAGATCAGATCCTCTCTCGATAAATACTCTCCAATGCGGGAAACAAATATTTTAAGCAAGCTTGCTTCGCTTGATGTCAGGGGAATAACTTCATTATCTCTTTGCAATGTGCTTTTTTCCATATGAAAAAGAAAGGCCCAATTTGAAAAGATTTTTTTTGAAGAAGCGCTTTTGTTTGAGTGCGCCTTAAAATTGCCTTGATACGCAGCAGCAGCTCTTTTGGCTCGAAAGGTTTTTCTAGATAGTCATCCCTCCCATTTCAAGGCCTTTAATTTTGTCATCCGTAGATCCTAGGGCCGTTAAAAATAGAATAGGGGTGTTTATTTTTTCTTCTCGTATTTTCTCGGCAAGTTGTAAGCCAGAAATGCCGGGCATCATGACATCCAAAACAATCAAGTCAAACTTAAAGCAGGATAACAATTCAAGAGCTTTATCCCCTGTTTCAGCCGATGAAGACAAGAAGCCGTGACTTTCTACAAACTCTGACAAAAGTGCCCTCAGGCGTTCGTCATCGTCAACAATAAGTAAATGATCTTTAAAATCCATCTGTTTACTCTACTGAACGGACGATATCAAATCAATAACAATAGGGGGGTAAATAAAATAAGACTGGTGCCGGATGACGGACTCGAACTGCCGACCCTCTGATTACAAATCAGTAGCTCTACCAGCTGAGCTAATCCGGCAACATTACCTGTGTATACAATTATTCGATTAAAAGACCAAGATTTTTTATTTTTTTCATTAAATTTGTTGAATATGCTATATTCTCTGACATGTCACAGGCAGAAAACATACACATTATTCAAGAATCCGCAGAGGGAATGCGTCTTGATCGCTGGCTTTGTAAGCAGTTTACTGACATCCCCTACGTTACTTGGGCAAAACTATGCCGAAAAGGAAGCGTACGCCTTAATGGAAAGCGCGTTAAAGGGGCCGAGCATTTAAAAGAAGGTGACCAAGTTCGTGTGCCTCCAGTCAGTTTTTTTTAGATACACTTTCTGAAGAAAAAAAAGTAAACATAAGAAAAAAACAATTTTAAGCCAGAAAGATATAGATTTATTTCAATCTTTTATCATTTATGAAGACGACCATCTTTTATGCATAAACAAGCCTTCTGGCCTTGCTTCCCAGGGGGCACTAACATAAAGAAATCTGTAGATATGCTTGCCGTTGCCTGGGGAGAGAGAAAAAAACATACGCCCAAAACTGCTCCATCGACTTGACCGAGATACAAGCGGCCTTTTAATGCTTGCAAAAATGATCAAACAGCACGGAAGATGGGAAAAAAGCTGAAAGAGGGGAAAATTGGTAAGTTCTATGTCGCCCTTCTAAAAGGAGTACCGCACCCCCCTTCAAAGTCGTATCATTGCACCTATTGAAAAAAGGCACCTTAGGCGATAAAGAAAAATGATGGTTTCAGAATCTGGACAAAAAACAGTTACAGATTATGAAATTGTAGAGCATTTGGGAAAAAAAATGTCTATTGCTTTACTGGCCCCCCAAACAGGACGCACGCATCAGTTAAGGGTTCATATGGCCTATTTGTGCACACCTATTATCGGAGATTTTAAATATGGGGAAGGCGAAGATCTCGATTGTGATTGCTTATGTCTTCATGCCTATACTGTAAAAGCACCAGGAATACCTAAAAACATAAAATGCGACTTTCCACCACACATAAAAAAAACACTGTCAGCACTTGGCATTAATGAAAAAGAATTAAAAGAATCCCTTAAAAAAAGAATCGCCTCTTTTTCAAAAGCTTGATTTTTAAATCAAAACTTATAGAATTGGTAAGTAACAGGAGGCAGCTTATATGTCATATCATCTTAAAAACGAAAAAGACGTTCAGTCACACGTAAAGAAACTAAAAAACTTTTATGGAGAACTTTCTGTTTTCGTCCTTGTGATTACGGTTTCTTTAATTATTTGGCTGCTTTGTGGTGGTGGCTATTTCTGGCCCCTATGGATAGCCCTTATTTGGGGTGTCGTGATTTTACTAAAAGCCTCTAAGCTGGACATTGTGATGCCAAGCCTTTACGAAGGTGCCCACAGTATGCGTGAGAAATTACCCTTCATTCGCCCACAATGGGAAGGTGAAAAAGCCCAGGAAATCATGAAAAAAATGGGGAAAAGCGTTGCTGATCTTGCTAAAGAAGAGTTAAAAACTTCTAGAGCTGCTGCAAAGCCCAAAAAGGCTGCGACCAAAGCAAAAGCAACCCCTAAGAAAAAGGCCAAGACAGCAACGAAGAAAGCGGCCCCTAAAAAAACAGCCAAAAAGAAGACAGCTAAAAAATAAACGTATTTAGCCTTTTATTGATAGCGCTCTAGAAAAGTTTCTCCTTTTCTCAACAGATTGTCTATGGTTTCCAGGGTGACTGAAAGGTCGGGCGTATCATCTTTAACCCACGCCTCTACAGCCAAAGCATAAATACCATATAGCCCCTTAATTTTTAGGCGATCGAGCATATTTTCGCGAATAAATACATAGCGCCGTAAAAGGCGCGCCAAGGCATTATACTCTTCAAGGGCCAGCGTAAAGCTTACATCGGCTGAATCAAATAAGTGATTTTTAATGTGTGCATAAAAATATTTATAGGGGTGCATTGCCTCAAACTTCGTCATAAGCACCTCTGTCACTTTATCTTTTTCTTTATAAATTTCTATGGAAGCTGACGCAAGCGCCTCGTACACGTGTGATTCAATTAATTTTGTAAAAACACCAAAAAAATCCATTGGGCGTGGCACATGCTTTTCAACCATATCCTTAGGAAGGCTATGGTTTCTTGCCACAGAATCAATCGAAATGTCACGCCAGGGCGATGCTATAATCTCTTTTAAAAAAGCGTGAATGATTTCATTTTGCATGCTATTCTCTCAATCTCGACACTATGCAATGGAATCTTTTCAAACGCAATGGAACCCTTTAGCTTTCCCCAAATCAACCCTGTAATTTTGCACATTTGGGGCCCTATTGCCCTTAGGTGGTATAACCTTGCCTATATTCTGGGTATTATTTTAGGCCTTACTTTATTGAAATGGTGGGGCAAGAAAGAAGGTAGAATTTCATCCACGCACGCTGAGCAGTTTTTACCGTGGTGCATTCTTGCCATTGTTATTGGGGGTAGAGTAGGGGAGTTTCTTTTTTATTCTACAGAAACGCAAACATTTTGGGATATTTTATATATCTGGGAAGGTGGCATGTCTTTTCATGGTGCCTTTATTGGAATGGTGGTTACGGGTTATTTCTTCTCAAAAAGGAATGGGCTTTCTTTTCTAGGGTGGATGGATCATATCGCCCTTGTTGCGCCTATTGGCATTTTTTTAGGACGCATGGCCAATTTTATTAATGACGAGCTATATGGGCGCGTTACAAATGTTTGGTGGGCCGTTCTGTTCCCAAACGGCGGCTATCTTCCAAGGCACCCCTCCCAACTTTATGAAGCTTTTTTAGAAGGCATTCTTCTATTTAGCATTTTAAATTATGTGGCTTATTTCAGAAGAGAGGGCTGAAACAGTCAGGAAAATTTCCAGCATATTTTTATGTTCTTATGGAATATTTCGCTTTATTGGTGAGTTTTTTAGAGAACCAGATGGATGGATAGGCCCCATCACCACTGGCCAAGGGCTTTCCTTGTTGATGGTGATGGGAGGAATTCTACTGTTTGTTTTTAAACGAAGAAAAACCCATTAGTTTTTACTTTCTGAAAAGGCCTCCCAAATCCTCTTCAAATACACGACGAACGCCCTTACGCAAATTATTAGAAATCCACATATCGTCTTCTGTGGGCGCTTTTCCTGCGGCTGTTTCAGCCCGTATCTTGCCCTGAACCTCTGCCTCAAAGCCGTCCAGCACATGAAGCAATGCATCATAAAACGCGCCAACCGTTTGAGGTGCCTGGGTCTGAAATTCAAACCTTCTGAGAAAAGTGTCCATTCCAAAGGGCACAAAAACATGCGCTGTTAGAATACTGCGCTTATTCCATTGAATGCGCGACCAACATACAAATGGATCATCCGCAGGTTTTGTTTCTAAGCGCGGGCTGTTCGGAGAAGACACGCCATCGTGAATAGAATACTCTGATGACAGAGAAACAGCTTTATCAGTACTAGGTTCAAGCCATTGGATTGTTGTATTTCCAGAAAAAGCTGCTCCATTAGGGCTGATCCATGTTTGTGGGCGGAAACAAAGCCCATCACTACCAGCAGTTAATTGCTGCATAGATTGAAAAACAATACCAATTTCTTCAGCAGGCTTAATTGCGCCTTGTACGCGAGCAGGCAATAAACTATAAAGCTGGGCATCAACATTGAAAACCAAAGGAACCCAACCACCATCTGTGGAAACTTCCGGGTTGTATTGGTGAACCACCGGAATTTTCGGAAATGCCTTATGATAATGAGGGCATAGCGGGTCGTTGCCTTGTTCTTTAAAGCCACTAAACCATGTTGACGACCCATTGTGAAATATAAGTTGACTCAAAAAATGCCCTTGAAGCACATCAGGGCCCACATCAACCTTCAAAGCTTTAGCGGCGCTCAGTTGCTCTCGCACCGGCAAGCGAGTAATCATTGTAAGGGGTGGCTTAATTTTAAGGGTGCAGGCCACAGCAATTCTAAGGTGTGGGTTTGTTCTTAAATCTGGAAACGAATCCTCTAACACCTCTAAGTTTGCTTCGATCGTTTCTGTCGTTGGATTAAAGCCCATAACTAATAACTGGTCAGCGATCTGTTGTGCAGCCGGATCAAGTGCATTGGCGGGAGCTGGATTCCCTGCTTTGGCTAGAGAGGCGGTGCCAGGGGCTACAGCCGAATGGGGTGTAACAGCTAAAGCTGAAATGTTTGGGTATGCTATGCCTACGTGCGTTGTCCAGATTTCACCTCTTTGGAAAGCCTCATACAAAGCCCTTGCAGACGTGCGTGAAAATGGTTTCCCAAATTTTTGAGCAAGTTCTGCGTAAATTTGAGAGGGCGGTACTTTGTCCGAAACGCTTTTACACAAAAAACTTTCAAGATTTTGTATAAAGCGTTTCTCATCACCGCTGGCAGATGTTGCTGCATAGCCGGCATGGTGAACAAATAAAGTAATAGCCAATATTCCAATAAGTTTAAAAAAAGAATGCATTCTAAGCTCTCGGCTCCTTAAGCATGTTAGTCGTTTAATCACTATCAATATAATTACAATATCAGCTATTTCAATAAGTTGTAATTAAAAAAGCACAAATCAAGAACTTCTCACAGAATGGCTAGATAGTTTGATTTTTTTTTCAAAAGAATGTAGTATAACGCCTCTGTAAATAATGGATATCATACTGTGTTACAAAAAACATCGTTACGCCTTGTAGCTTCTTGGTTGCCAATTTGTCTATTTTTTATGTACCAATTTGTACTAAGGGTCTCTCGAACGTAATGACAAAAGAAATTTTGTTGCACTTTCAAATCACAGCAACTGATTTCGGCATTCTGACATCTTTATACTATTTGGGCTATGCAGTCATGCAAGTGCCTATTGGTGCGTTTTTAGACCGATATGGTCCACGCTATATTGCATCAAGCTTTGTTCTGCTATGTGCTTTAGGGGCTATTTTGTTCGCTTTTGCAACAAATTGGACAATTGCTCTAATCGCGCGCTTTATGATCGGCGTAGGATCTTCTGGTGCCTACATCTCAAGCAAGCACAAAGGTGATTCGATCTTGGGGGCCTAAAAAGCATTTTTCCCTCTTAATATCTATCACAGCCACGATCGGTCTTTTGACAGCACACCAATCTGGGGCGATCACCAGCTATTTAATGCAGCTTGTTGGATGGCAAGATGCTTTACTTTACTTATCAATCGGTGGATTTGCCTTGTTCTTTTTCCTGATTCTTCTTGTTCAAGACAACCCCCTGAAGAAAAACAAACCGCAAGCAAACTAAACCTAACTTATATGAAAAATCTGTGGAAGAAACTTATAGAACATAAAATTCTTTGGATTGGCTTTTGGGGATGCTTTTAACAGGCCCCCTGTATGTAGTGAAGGCGACGTTTGGGGCATTTCATACATGCAGGCTGTATTTAACTGGCCTAAGGAGCAAAGCCACACAAGCTGCCACCATTGTTTATTTTGGCATGGCCTGCGGCGGCCTATTGTTGCCGCACTTTCAGAAAAAATAAGTCACCAGCGTAAACATTTGATTGCTCTGCTAGGCTTGCTTATGGCTTGCATTCTTGGCTTTGAAATGATGTATAAGCCCAGTTATGGCTGTGTATTGGCCTTAAATTTTATCTTAGGTGTTTGCAGCTCTTACCAAATGCTCGTGTTCAGCTTGGTGGTTTTAAATATTCCTCAAACCGCAAGCGGTATCACTTTTGGTATTGTGAATACGATTAATATGCTCAGTGGCTTTGTGTATCTGCCTCTTGTGGGGCGCCTTCTTGATCTTTTTTGGGATTCAAAAACTGAAAACGGCATCCGCGTTTATTCTTCTTTTGCATATAATGCCGCACTATCATCGATTGTTGTGGGGCTTTTAATTGGCGCATGCGGATTTTTCTTATTACGTCTTAACAGCACAAACGATCGAGACATTTGATTTGTTTCTTGATAGAATAATCCTATGCGTTGTACCGCCTATTGTACCGGAGAAAACTACAACTTAAAAAACCTTTCTGTGTTTTTTAAAGATGCTTCTGCACGATTTAAGTTACACAACAAAGAAGTGCTTCATGTTTCGTCATATGATGGCGGAAGCGACCTTTTCTTTTTCGACTATGGTTGTGTTGTTTTTTGGAATTATACGCTACATCAAGAAAAGGAACTGCTTGAAGAATTTTCTCAATTTTCGTCTGCTGCCTTTTCAACCAGTGCTTTCGAGCAGTTCTCTGTCACCACCAAGAAACCTGGCACAAAAACAATTATTGAAAACGAAAATATTACGCTTGGTGGTGGACGCATCTTAGATAAACTAACACTTTCCTTTGCCATTTCTCAATCTGTAAAGCTTTCTCATTTTGAAGAGCTTTTAGAGCGCGCAGGGGAAGAAACCAAGTCAATTCCTCAAGAGCTAGCTTCCCGCGGTAAAATTTCTCTCTCTAGACGAAAAATTGCCAAAAAATTGGGCCAACTCTTTTTGGTAAGAAATTCAATTAATTTGCATACTGAAATGCTAGATACACCAGATTTTTTCTGGGAATATCCGCAACATGAAAACCTATATAAGCTTATCACTAAAAATCTAGATGTGCCTCAACGTGTTGAGGTGCTAAACCGCCGCCTAGATATGATAAAAGACCTGCTTTCCATGCTGGAAGAACAAATGAATCACCAACACTCTTCTTTATTAGAGTGGATCATTATCATCCTTATTTCTACAGAAATTGTTTTATTTTTAATTAAAGAATCAAAACTCGTTTCGTTCTTCTGAGCGTAACCCGTTCAATAAATTAACAAGCTTTTCTATAATTTGATCATTGGGCCAGCTTTTCAAAATTACCAGTTTTTGATCGGGCCGCATTTTAACCGTGCCCGCATTTTGCGCAACAAATGACAGCAATAAATCAATATTTTGAAATGTATCTTTGTAAAAAGACAGTAAAATTCCTTTAGGGCCCCGGTCAATTTTCTGCACGTTGATTTCCTTACATAGATTTCTTAAGAAAATTGTTTCAATCAGGTTTTGAAATTCTTGGGGAATTTGGCCAAAGCGGTCAATCATTTCAAACGCAAAAGATTCAATTTCTTCGTTTGTTTTTAAGTGGGAAAGACGGCGATATATCCGAAACCGCAGCGATTCATCAGGAATATATTCTTCAGGCACAAAAACAGGGACACCTAAATTAATTTGAGGCGCCCATGAGGTTGATAGTTTTTCCATTTTCGTTGGGTCTTTTTTTATTTCAGTGAGGGCTTCTTCCAACATTTGGTGATATAAGCCAACGCCCACATCTTTTATTTGCCCTGATTGCTCTGCACCCACTATGTTACCTGCACCCCGAATATCCATATCGTACGAGGCGATCTTAAACCCGCCCCCTAACGTTTTTAGAGATTCTATTACTTCCAGCCTGCGTGTTGCATTATCAGATAGGTTTTTAGTTTCCGCATAAGTAAAGTAAGCATAGCCCTGTTGACGCGCACGGCCAACACGCCCCCTTAATTGATAGATTTGCGCTAAGCCAAAAAGATCTGAACGATGAATAATAATAGTATTAGCAGAGGGGATATCGAGACCAGACTCAATAATATTCGTGGCGATCAGTACATCATACTTATGGTTGCAAAAATCCATCATGACAGATTCAAGGGTTTTAGGCGGTAACTGACCATGAGCAATTGCAAAACGAAAGTGGGGTAATATTTCGTTTAATTCTTTTTGAATGTGTACGATGTCTGATACACGAGGACACACAAAGAAGCTTTGCCCACCACGCTCTTTCTCTCTCATCAAAGCTTCTTTGATGGTTAGCTTATCGTAGGGCACAACCCAAGTTTCAACAGGAAGGCGCTCTACCGGCGGTGTCGCAATTAAACTTAGGTCTCGAATACCGCTTACTGCAAGCTGCATTGTTCGTGGAATAGGGGTTGCGCTTAGTGCCAGCACATGAACATTTGGATAGCTTTCTTTGATTTTTTCCTTTTGATTCACCCCAAAGTGCTGCTCTTCATCAACAATAAGCAGGCCAAGATTTTCAAACTTTGTTTTAATAGATAAAAGACTGTGCGTGCCAATAATAATATCTATTTCACCCTTTGCCACTTGCTCTCGCGTCGCCTTAGCATCTTTTGGCGACTGAAAACGAGAAATAAGACCTATCTTTATAGGAAACTTAGAAAAGCGCTTTTGGAACGTATCGAAGTGTTGATTGGCTAAAATTGTTGTTGGAGACAAAATCGCCACCTGCGCACCTGCCGCTGCCACAGCAAAAGCCCCACGCAGGGCAACCTCGGTTTTACCAAATCCAACGTCACCACAAATAAGGCGATCCATGGGGGTTTCCGTTGCCAAATCATTGATAACATCTTGAATAGCAGATAATTGATCTTCTGTTTCTGAATAGGGGAATTGATCGCAAAACGACTCAAACAATTCGTTCGTTTCAAATGCACGCCCCTTAACAAGTTGTCGGGCGGCTGCAATTTTAGACAGTTTCTCTGCAATTTCCTTTATTTTTTTCTGCGCATTCTCTTTTCGTTTTTGCCACAAAGTTGCGCCAAGGCGATCTACAACTGTGTCACTTGACTTGCTTGCATAGAAAGAGAGGATATATAGATTTTCAACAGGCACATAAAGCTTGTCACCGCCTTGATAGGCAAGAGAAACGCAGTCATGTTCGGCATTATTGATTTTTAAAATTTCTAGCCCCTGATAAACACCAATGCCGTGCTCTTCATGAATCAAGAAGTCTCCCACCTCAAAAGAAGAAATCTCAACCAAATTACGTGTTTTTGTTCTTTTGGTCTTTTGTCGAAGTGTTGAGAGGCGTTTGCCGTACAGCTCACTCTCGGTGAACAAAAAGAAATCTTTATGCTCAAACCCCGAAAGCGCATGCAGTATAGAAATTGAAACAGTATTTTTTTTCAGCCGATCAAAGGCAGGTTGCTCAGCAGAAAATGAGATTGAGGCCCGATTTAAGTCAGCCGTGACCGTATCAAGCATCCCGTTTGATGAGACAGAGATGATAACGGGTTTATCACTTTTTTCTATTGCTGCCTTGAATGCGGCATAGCGTTGCTTTTTGCCGTCTCCCTCTGTTACCAGTGGGGGCAGGGGGCGCGCACCATAATTTTCTATATCTTTCCCTTTAAAAGGAGATGCCTTGACTGTCTCATTTGACTGTAGTGCCTGTGATAATGCCTTCTCGTCATAAAGCAAAGCCGGAGAAAGAGGGGCATATTCATCTGCATTAGATTCGAAAGCTTGTTGGCGAAACTGGTACGCTTCTTCCACTTTCTCAAAAAAGAGATCTCGCATATCTACGTTATTGCTATCATAAACAAACAGCGGATTATCTAAATAATCTAACAGCGTTTCTTTTGTTTCATAAAAAAGTGGTAACCAATGCTCCATACCTGGAAACTTATGGCCATCAGATATTTCTTTATAAAGGGGTGATCATAAGATTTGGCCCCAAAAAGACGCCGATAGTGATTCCGAAAGTGATCAATTGTTGTTTTATTTTGCACAATTTCAGAAGTTGAAGCCCGACAAATGATAGTACGCGGCCAGACGTTACCTGTGTTTCTGGAGAAAAAGACTTAATACCCTCTAAAGTTTCATCAAAAAAAATCTAATCGAAGTGGTGATTCTTCACCAACAAAGAAAATGTCAATCAGGCTTCCCCTTACGGAAAACTCACCACAATTTTTAACTGTATCAACACGCACGTAACCTGTTTTTTCTAAAAAACTAAGGATCTCTTTTCTGCCCTGAGGAGAGGTATCTGTGTGAATCAGTACACTTTCTTCTAGCACCTTATTAGGAATGGTAGGCATAGATATTGCCGCCATCGATGTGATGACAACCATTTTTTTATGTGTTTTCAGCGCATTGAGGCACTGCAGTCTTTCAGCAACAACAAAGGCAGAAGGAGATACGCGATCATAGGGAAGTGTATCCCACTCTGGAAAACTGTAAACCGGGATATCTGGCACACGACTTTGAAGTGTCTTTCTGAAAGAAGCGTAATCTGCCCTTTGATTCACAAAAAAGACAATAGACCCTTTTTCCTTATCCTGTTTGGATAAAAGATCAGCAACTAAAAAGGGTTTGGCCTGATGAGGCACACCACCTATATGTCTTATCTTATTACTTTGCATATACAATATCTTCGATAAGCACTTAAGCTATGTATTTTTTGGTAAAATCGCAATAGATAGAAAGGTTTAAAATTTCTCAGCTATTCTTTGCACATGCTGCTCGGTTGCAAAGTCAAGCTCACCCGTTATATTCATGGGCAAGAAGTGGCGTTGAAAAGCCGTAATAACTGCTTTTGTTTTGTCATCTAAAAAACCATTATCAAACACGTCATATCCAATTTTTTTAAGAAGCTTTTGTGTTTTTTTAAGCATATCTCCTGAAGCTATACCAAAAGACCCTGTTTTCAGGTCTTGTTCTTTTGGTGGCACCCAAATACCATGCCCTTTTTGATGAAGGCGCGCCCAAGGAAAAAGCTCTCCAGGATCCTTCTTCCGAAGAGGCGCTATATCTGAGTGCGCCACAATATGGGTATCTTTTATTGAATGACGAGATCGAATATCATTAAGCAGCTTAATAAGAGAATCTATTTGAGCTTCGGGGAAAGGTTCTGGGCCAAAAACATGGCCATAATTATCAATTTCAATGCCAATCGAAGATTCATTTAAGCCTTCTTGACCCCGCCAATAACTAACACCCGCATGGTATGCAACCTTATCTTCCTCAACAAGCCGAAAAATCTTACCCTGTTTATCGATCAGATAATGTGAGCTCACCTTCGCATTCGGATCACATAAAAGCTTCATAGCAGCATCTGCAGAAAGCATATCCGTGTAATGCAGAACGAGAGAATCTACCCGAGAAGAACGCGCATGACAGTTTGGAGAAAAATGATCTGTAATGTTCATGAATTCACTTTATAATAAAATAATGACCATGGGTATTTCTTTTGAAAAATTTTGAACATTTAGAAAAGAAATTTGAGAAAATTATTAGCGCAATCACGCTTGCGGGAGGACGGTTTGTTTTTGTAGGAGGGTGTGTCAGGGATATCCTTCTTGGTCAGCCTCCAAAAGATGTCGATGCAGAAATTTATGGCATTTCTTACGAAAAAATCAAACAGGCACTTCTTGCAGTTGGCAACGTGTCAGAAGTTGGGAAAAGTTTTGGCGTACTTAAAGTGGACGGGTTTGATATTGATATTTCACTGCCACGCTTTGACAAAAAAACCGGCCCGGGGCACAAAGGCTTTTCAGTAAAGGTTGATTACTCTATTTCCTTTACTCAGGCCGCAAAAAGACGCGATCTCACGATTAATGCCATTGGCTATGCAACCGATAAAAAAGAAATTCTTGACCCATTTAATGGCATAAAAGACTTGATGCCGGCATCCTACGCGCAGTCGATAAAAACACTTTCTCAGAAGACCTCTGCGCGCGCTGCGTGTTGCCCAGTTTGCAGCACGCTTTTGCATGACCCCTAACACAGAGCTTATTGAGCTTTGCTGCAAAAACTATCTATGCATGAGCTCCCCAAGAACGGATTGCAAGTGAAATGCGCAAAATGCTTGTCCTTGGAAAGCAGCCCTCTCTCGGCTTTGATGCGTTAACAAAAATGCGTCTTTTAAAAGATCTTTTTCCAGAAATCGAAGCGCTTCCCACCCCTCAATATAAAAAGCATGCTGAACACTCTAAATAGCAAAGAACTTCAATCGCAAAAGAAATCTAAAAATTACATCATGTATTTAGCTGTCACCGTTCTATTTCACCTGCCAGAAGTGCACCAATCCACAGTGATGAATTATTTTCTTATAAGCGCCAAAATCAAAAAGAAGGTGGAAATACTGATAGAGGCACTGCAAGAGCAGCTTCATATAGAGCATCAAAATCAGAGTCAGATTTACTGGATTGGCTACCACCTTTTGAAAGAAGAACTTTCTTGGCGCGATTTAATCAACGTTATGCGCGTTCTCTATCCTGAAAACTCAGCTATCAGCACACTTGCAGCAAAAAAGTAATTGAAATAGGGGCGCTTAACATCCAAAACCTTCAGCCCATTGTAACAGGGGCCCATTTAATCAAACGCGGATTAGTGCCTGATGAGCGTTTTGGGGATATTTTAAAAAACTGTTTAAAAATTCAATTTGAACAAAATATTAAAGATCCAGATGAAATTTTAAACTCAATTTTGTAATAAGTACTATTTATTAACCAAATAAAAAGAAGGTAAGATTTTAAACATGACTACAAAATCTCAAAACAAAAAAGCCTTACATTATCGTTTTAGGAAACGAAAAGGGGGCAGTGGAAAATCAACCACAGCCATGCACATCATTGTTTCTTTGCTGGATATGGGGTTCAAAGTTGGCAGTATTGACATTGATGCCCGTCAAGGAACGTTGTCGCGCTATATTGAAAACCGAACACAGTATGCTGCAGACAAAAAGGTAAAGCTTCTGATGTCTGATCATGTGCCTCTTTTAAAAAGTGAAGAGGACTCTTTTGAAAAGGCAAAAAAAGAAGATGAAAAGAACTTCAAAGAAACGCTTTCTAAACTTGAAAGAAACGATTTCATTGTTATTGATACGCCTGGAAGCGATATGTATCTTTCACATTATGCACACTCCTATGCAGATACAATCATCACGCCCTTAAATGACAGTTTTGTTGACTTAGATGTCATGGTGCACATCAACCGAGACAGTCTTGAGCTTGATAAGCCAAGCGTATATGCAAACCGGATATGGGAACAAAAAAAACATAAAGCACTGAGAGAGCGTGGGAACATTGACTGGATTGTTCTAAGGAATCGCCTCTCTAACATTCATTCTACCAATAAACAAAAAATGGAAGAGGCGTTGTTAAAACTCTCAAAACGCCTTGCCTTCAGATGCATTCCCGGGTTCAGCGAACGTGTTATTTTTCGAGAAATGTTTTTATCTGGTCTAACACTGCTTGATTTAAAGGCGCTAGGGCTGCCTTTGCAGTTTTCTCATATTGCTGCAAAACAAGAGTTGCGTGACCTGGTGACTGCTATCAGCGCACCAATGCTTGCAGAAAAAATGAAAGTTACTTTTTAGGCGCAAAGCTTGAAGGACCAGCCTTGCCTGATTGCAAAGCCCACAGGCTTGCGTAATATCCCTTTTTTCTAAGCAACGCCTTGTGTGAACCTTCTTCGATGATTTTGCCATCTTTAAATACAAGAATGCGATCCATTGTCACAAGCGTTGATAACCTATGTGCCACCACCAAACATGTTTTATTGACCATAAGATCATCAAGTACAGATTGAATTTCTTTTTCTGTTACAGGATCTAGAGCAGACGTTGCTTCATCCAAAATCAAGATAGGGGCATTTTTTAAAATGGCACGCGCAATAGCAATTCGTTGACGCTGGCCCCCAGATAAATTGCTTCCACGCTCTTCCGCAATTGTTTTATATCCTTTTGTTAATTCACAAATAAAATCGTGTGCTCGTGCTTTTTTTGCCGCGATCATAACCTGGTCATCCTTTGCATCAAGTCGTCCATAGCGTATATTGTCCATGATCGTTCGGTGGAAAAGACAAACATCCTGGGGAATAACAGATATGGCTTGTCGAAGAGAGTTTTGGGTAACTTGACCAATATCCTGATCATCAATTTTAATTGACCCAGACGTAATGTCATAATAACGCAAGATAAGATTAACTAGAGTCGTTTTTCCACTACCAGACTGCCCTACCAAGCCAATTTTTTCGCCTGGTTCGAAGGTGATATCTAGACCTTTGAACACTTTACTGTCTTGCCGATACCCAAAGTGAACATCTTTAAACTCAATCTTTCCCTTTTTCACCTGGATATCGCTCGCATTGTGCACATCCTGCACTTCATGCGACATAAAATTGTCGATAATCCCTGATCAAATCTCCCCTAGAATTTCAGGAAGCTTAACAAGCTCGGCAGCAAGCAACCACACGTTGTTAATCATGGCAACAGAAAGGGTTAAAATGAAGGCAAAGTCTCCAATCGTTACTTTTCTCTCGCTATAAAAATAGATTAATAACCCCAACATAAAGCTTAAAAACACAAAAAGTGTAAAGTCTTGAAAGGCGCGAAGCTTAATAAGGAATCGCTGTAAGTTTTGATCTTTAACGGCGTTTGTGGTTAATTTTTTAGAATATGGCGGGTTTCTTCTGTGCTTCGGGAAAAAAGTCTCACATTCATGTTATTCACAATCCCATCTACTGTATGACCAATCATCGTGCTTAAGTTTTCAGAGTAAATTTTTGCCAATCGATTAGCCTGTTTTGATCCCTTAATTGATGCAATCAAGAAAATAGCCGCCCAAATAAATAGAACAAGAGCAAAAAAGAGGGTTCACGAAATACATGGAAACGATCGCAATGGCGATAGAAATCACTTTTGTAATGAAAAGCTCTGCAACGTTTGTGAGAAATTCATCAACACTGCGACTGACATCAGAAATTTTATTGGCGATAGACCCCGAAAAGTTTTTTTGAAAGTAATGATAAGAATGCGACATGGCATAATTATAGAGGAAGCTCCATATATCCTTACGAAGGGCAGGCATCAGCTTCAAAAAGAATCCATTCGCGCACTCGAAAGCTTAAACTGTTAATCGCAGTAATACCAACGTAGCCAAGTGCAAAAGGAAGGAGAACATAAAATAATGAGATAAAGTCGCCCACATGGCCTGTAGCGCGATCAATAATACACTTCATCAAATAGGGGTCAGGGAAATTTCAGCAGCCCAAATAAGCCCTAAACCAATAATACCCATTACCATAAAGCGGTAAGGTTTCAAAAACCTACCCAAAAAGACCATAGCGTCTTTGGGACTTTCTCCATAAAATCCTCCCTTATTTACAAAGATATCATATTCTTTTGTAATTTTTGAATATTTTTATTAAATCCATTGATTGGAGACACCTGATACAGGAACAGCATGCCCCTGAATGCCTTGATTTTGTAGAAATTTTCGTGTATTCAGAGAGCTTATAACTAGTTGTAGGAAAATATTATGGCAGTTCCAAAGAAAAAGACATCAACATCACGTCGCAACCAACGTCGTGCACATGACGCCCTTAAGGCAACTTCACACGCAGAGTGTCAAAACTGCGGAGAAATTGTGCGTCCACACCACGTTTGTGCAAGCTGTGGCCATTACAATGCGAAAGAAGTTGTGATGCAGAAGGTTAAAGCCACAAACAGCAGCGAAGACACAGCAGAAGAATAAAGCGTGGCAAAGGCGTCAAAGCATATTTTACTTTCTCTTGATGCAATGGGAGGAGATAAGGGCCCTGATATGGTTATCGAAGGAGCCTCTATTGCTTTGCGCGAAAACCCAAATTTAAGATTCCTTGTGTATGGTGACGAGCGCAAAATTAAGCCGCTTTTCAAAAAGTACCCCACACTTGAAAATGTGGCACAAATTTTTCACACTACTGAAAAAGTAAATAGCCACGACAAACCATCTGTTGCCTTAAGGCAAAGCAAAAATTCCAGTATGCGTCTTGCGATTAATGCGGTATCTACTGGCTTGGCGCAAGGCGTTGTATCTGCGAAACACGGGGGCCTATATGGCCATGGGGAAAATCTTCCTTAAAATGATTGACGGCATCGATCGCCCCGCTATTGTCAGCCCATTTCCAACCAAAACAAAACCATGCGTTATGCTTGATTTAGGGGCAAACGTTGTATGCGACGAGCATCATTTGTGCCAGTTTGCTGTTATGGGCAAAGTTTATGCGCAAGAATTCCTCGATATCAAGAAGCCAACTGTAGGCCTTCTTAATGTTGGAGAAGAAGAGCAAAAAGGCAATGATGCCATTCAAAATGCAGCCCAGCTTCTTAAAAGGCCAAGAAAACACTTCGCTTTGAAGGATTTGTAGAAGGTAACGATATTACAACTGGTAAAGTAGATGTGATTGTCACAGACGGCTTTACGGGTAATGTTGCCTTGAAAGCAATTGAAGGGGTGATTGGGTTTACCATGGGCATTTTAAAGTCTGTCTTCACATCATCTATTTTTTCAAAGATAGGCTACCTTCTTTCAATGCGGGCGTTTAAGCGCCACACAGCCCAAATCAATCCTAAAAATATAATGGGGCTATGTTAATCGGGCTTCGTGGCATTGCAATCAAAAAGCCACGGCGGTGCTGATGCAGTTGCTTTTTCAAATGCCATTCATGCGGCGGCAAAGTTTGCATCCCATGATATGAACAAAAAAATTGAGAAAAATATCGCCCAACTTCATAAAGAGCTGGGCTAAAATCAGAGGACTTAGGCATGAACGTGCGGATTGCGGGAACAGGTTCTTATCTACCCGTTAAAACCCTTTCAAACGATGATCTTTCTAAAATCATGGACACGTCACATGACTGGATTGTGCAACGGACAGGGATTCACCAACGCCATATTGCAGCCGAAGGCGAGCTTACATCTGATATGGCAACCAAAGCCGCAGAAAAAGCCCTAAAGGCTGCAAATGTCTCTGCCGATGATATTGATTTCATTGTTTGTGCCACCACCACACCAGACCTTACATTTCCAGCCACGGCTGTAACGATTCAAGCCAAATTAGGGTTAAAAAAAGATTCATTTGCCCTTGATGTACAAGCCGTATGCAGTGGCTTTGTGTATGCACTTTCAGTTGGAAATAATTTTATCAAAGCAGGACAAGGTCAAAAAGGGCTAATCATAGGCGCAGAAAAAATGTCGAGCCTTTTGGATTGGACTGACCGCAGTACAGCCGTTCTTTTTGGGGATGGGGCAGGGGCTGTTGTCATCGAAGCCACAAAAGAGGAAGGCATTCTAAGCACACATTTGCATTCTGACGGCACCCTTTGCGATATTTTAAAAACATCTGGCGGTGCGGCGCAGTCAGAGCATGTTGGAAAAGTTACGATGGAAGGGCGCGCAGTGTTCAAGCACGCCGTCATAAAGCTTGCACAGTCTGTTGAAGAGGCCCTAAGCCACAACAACATTTCTGCCGATGATATTGACTGGTTTGTGCCTCACCAAGCCAATGAGCGTATTATTGACGCCGTGGCAGACCGTCTTGGCTTCCCCTTAGAAAAAGTAATTAAAACAGCAAGAAATCAGGCTAATACTTCTGCGGCCTCCATTCCACTGGCATTAGACGATGCCGTTAAAAATGGAAAAATTCAAAAAGGCGATCTTGTGGTCATCGATGCCCTGGGAGCGGGCCTAAGCTGGGGATCTGCGCTTATTAAATGGTAAAAAGAGGTACTTATGCTTAAAGCACTTATTTTTTGCTTCAGTCTACTTAATATCACCACACACCATGCAAAAGAAGCTACTTCATTCCCTATTGCAACAAGCGCAGAAGAAGTATCAACCATCATTCAAAAAAATGATGTCAATGAAAACACCTGGGTTATTTTTGATATCTACCACACCCTGGCACAGCCTTTGCATCCAGCCAGCCATGCCATACATTTGCGTGTCCACAAAAAGCATTTAAAAAAAGAAATTAAAACCCTAACGAAACCCCAAATAGAATACGCAATGAACAGCTCTGTTGCCCATGAAAATGGCCTTACCCTAACAGATGCCGCGTTTCCACAACTGATTCGAGACCTCCAGAAGAAAAAAGCATGCGTGTGGGCGCTCACAACATCGCGGGCAAATCAATTTAAACAAGTCAAAAGCATTAAGCATTGGACGGAAAGAGTTCTGAAAGATTTAGGCATTTCTTTTGAAAAGAGTGGGCCAAAGATCAACTATATCCACCTAATACATCCAGATAAGTATTATGACCCCGCAATTGTTCATAAAGGGATTGTTTTTACGAATGGGGAGTATGACCTTACAAAGGGCGAGGCCCTTGTGCTTGTGCTGAGAGAGGTTTCCGAAAAACCTCATATTGTTTACACGGTGGATGACAAAGAGGAAAACCTACGGTCAATGGCTGACGCGCTTAAGCAGTATGACCCTAACATTCGATTTGTTGGCATCATATTCAGAACAAGCACAACATCAGCCCCCAACCTTTCTTTAAAAAGCTTTATGGCGTATTGGCAAGAGCACATTAAAGCCGCCCAAGAAGCATGTGAGTGCACAAATAAATGGTAAAAGTTAATTTCTTTTATTTTCTTATTTCCTTTAGCATCGCCCTTTTTTGTAACAGCCACGCTCTAAAGAAAGATAGCGTTCAAGCCAGCCCATACCAAGTTGTTCATAGTGTGCAAGAGCTAAAAACTGCTCTCAACCAACATCAAAAAGAAACTGCCTGGGTTATTTTTGATATTTTTCATACAATTGCTGACTTTACGCCCCCAGCAACACACGCAAAGAATAAACGCACTTATAAACCTTGGCTAAAGCCGCTTCTCAAGAAGCTTACCCACAAACAAATGCAATATGCCATTTCAAACTATTCAAAAGAATCGAGTAATTTAATCCTTATTGATAAAGATTTCCCTTCATTGATTGGCCAATTTCAAGATATTGGAATACCTGTTTGGGCTTTAACTACAGCTGTAGTTTCTATGGACATGTGGCAAAACCAAAAGGGAAATTGGCTTGTCGAGGGTTTAAAAAAGATACACATTTCATTTACCAAAACAGCGCCTCATTTAAAAGAATCAGAAATGCATTCCGAGAAAAAACCCAAACACCCCGCTTTTTACATTGACGGCATTTTATTTACCAATGGAGAATTAGGCCTAAAGAAGGGTGAGGCCCTAATTCTTGCCCTTAAGGGGTGCTCAAAAAAGCCTAAGAAAATCATCATGGTTGATGATAAAGAAAAGAATCTTCTATCAATGGAAAAAGAACTGCATCGCTATGACGCATCGATCGATTTTACAGGCATTATCTATACTGTAACCCATACACCCCTTATGGAAGAGGGCGCTTTTAAAAAAATATTGGCTAGAACGTATAGAGGCCGCAAAAAGATATAAAAAGGGCGGTTTAAAACCGCCCTTTTGTAAAAAGTTTTCTTGCTTAGATGGCAAAATCTTCAGGTGCCGATTCAAGGGTCATACCTTGCAACAATTCGCCTGCTTCCGGCGCACCCGTCACACGATGATATGCCCATGCTTCACTTGCATAAGCTGCCCAATGGGCAAAGCTAATCTCTGCTGTACCCTTTTTTCCCCCACCGTGGGCCCCAAGAGTTTTGCAGCATGAAGACTTCGCGATCCGCATCATACCCTGTTAAAATCATGGCGTGCCCGCCCGCTTGCCTATCTCGCCAAGTTGGCATTTCAACCACCCTATCGGAGCCAAGATGTAGGAATGACTGATGGATTGTCATTCCAAACACAACAGGAAGCCCATTTGCAAGAGCCACCTGGGCAGCACGCACATCTGGGCCAACCCATGCAACCCCCATTTCATCTGAAACTTTGTGTTTTGCCGCTTCCGCTTTTACTTTAACCGTTGGCTTTGTTGTAAATGCTGCTACATTGTACGGCGCACGCTCTTCGGGTAGGTAGCCAATTTCTCTCAGCACCACTGTCACATCATAAAGCGACGCACCGGTGTCTCTTTGTGTTGCTGTCACATCTCCTCTTTCAGCCATTTTTTTCACGAGACCAATAATAAAGCGGAAGGCGTGCTAAATGAAGAGGTTCTACACCATTTTGCATATGTGTTCCCCAAAGTGCGCCACTTGCCGCATTAGCCGTGCAAGCCCCTAAAGACTCTTGTTCAAGAATGCCAAACCCATGAAGATTGTGGGTAACACTTGCCTGTCTCGGCAACTGCGATTCAACCCAAGCCTCATCTACAGTAAGAACTTGTGCGCCCAATAGTTGTACAGCATTATACGGCGACCGAACAAAGCCCATATATTTTGGAAAATCTTGACCCTCTTCAGCGTCTGCTGCAAGGGTGAGGTTAAGGCAGAATCAGGCCAACCCATAATATTAAATACTTTAAGTAATTCATTACTTCTCCATGTTTGATTACTTAATAAGTGTGAAGCATTCACATAAGGACAACAAGCACAATGAATTCAGTAAAATTCAGATATAAAAAAAAAGGGGCCAAACGACCCCTTTTTTTATTTTTGGTAATTATATTTTTTAAATTAAGAACATCCGCTTGTGCTTCCACATGTATTGCATTTCATACATGTACCGTTTCGCACCAAGGTAAAGTTGCCACATTCTTTGCATGAATCGCCTTCAAAGCCCTTCATACGTGCCTCTGTCACCTTTGCGGAAAGAGACGTTGTGCCTGAAGATGCGGCGACGGCTGTGGCTGCCGCCACTGACGATTCCACTGCATTCATTGCAACAGCAGACACTTCAGACACGGCTTGCGTTGTTTCAGAAGAAATTTCAGCACCCTTATTCAATATATAAATATTTTTTCGAATATATCCATTACTGGCCACGCGCTGCAAATTAGATTCGCGCTTTTCTTCTTTCAGCACTGATCCTGTTTTCCCCAGACTATCTGGCATGAAGTCATTAATATCAACATGGGCCAAGTCAGTGCGTCCAAGGTAGGAAATCGCCAACTCTCTGAAAATATAGTCTGTAATAGACGTTGCCATCTTAATAGCTTCATTTCCTGCCACCATACCTGCAGGCTCGAATCGCGTAAACGTATATGCTTCTACGAATTCTTCAAGGGGCACACCGTACTGAAGGCCCAAAGAAATGGCGATTGCAAAGTTATTCATCAAACTTCTAAAGCCAGCACCTTCCTTGTGCATATCAATGAAGATTTCACCTAGCTTACCGTCTTCAAATTCACCTGTTCTAAGGAACACTTTGTGGCCCCCAACCGTTGCTTTTTGCGTATATCCTTTACGGCGGCCGGGCAGGGCGCGACGTTCTGCCCGATGAACCACTTTTTCAACCAAGCGCTCGACAATCTTAGCGGTTTGTGCAGGCTTAGAAAGTGCCATAAGGTCTTCAACCACATCTTCTGCATTTTCTTCTTCAGATACAAAATTAACCGAGTTAAGGGGCTGTGATAGCTTAGATCCATCTCGGTAAAGCGCATTTGCCTTCAATCCCAACTCCCATGATAGAAGATATGCTTTTTTACAGTCTTCAATGCTGGCATCATTAGGCATGTTAATGGTTTTAGAAATTGCCCCTGAAATAAAAGGCTGTGCCGCCGCCATCATACGTATGTGGCTTTCAGCTGACAAAAATCGCTTCCCTTTACGTCCGCAAACATTTGCACAGTCAAACACCGGCAAATGCTCGTCTTTAAGGCCTGGCGCACCTTCTAGTGTCATGGTGCCACAGCAATAAGAATTTGCTTCTTCAACATGTGCGGGGCTAAACCCAAGGGCAAGCAGTATGTCGAACTTTGGGTCATCCAATTGGGCCAGGGTAAAGCCAAGCTCTTTAACGCAGAAATCTTCACCCAACGTCCATTTGTTGAAAACAAACTTGATATCAAAGGCAGACTTCAGTTCTTTTGACACAGCATCAATTTGCTTGTCTTTAAACCCTTTAGCGCGCAGTGCTTCAAACGTCAAACCCTCCTCAGGAAGAGTGCCGTGACCTACAGCATAGGCAACCATTTCAGAAATTTGATCGGCTTTATACCCTAAAGTTTTCAATGCGCGAGGCACCATTTGGTTGATGATTTTGAAGTAACCACCACCCGCAAGTTTTTTAAATTTCACGAGGGCAAAGTCAGGCTCGATTCCTGTTGTATCACAGTCCATCACAAGGCCAATTGTCCCTGTTGGGGCAATAACTGTTGTTTGGGCGTTTCTGTGCCCATTCTTTTTGCCTAAAGACACTGCGCGATCCCACGCAGATTTGGCTTCTTCAGAAAGCTCTTGAAATGGGCAGTTCTTGTGATCAAGTGGCACAGGGGCTACCTCTAACGCATCATAGCCTTTTTTCTCGCCATATGCTGCCCGGCGATGGTTTTCCATGACGCGCAACATTTCTTTTTTGTTATCTGCAAACCCAGGGAAGGGGCCGTGTTCGCCCGCCATTTCAGCAGATGTTTCATAAGAGACACCGGTCATAATCGCAGAAAGCGCACCTGCAAGGCCGCGTGCTTTATCACTGTCGTAAGGAATGCCGTACGCCATCAAAAGCCCGCCAATGTTTGCATACCCCAAACCAAGTGTCCGATACTTATAAGTTCCCAACGCAATTTCTTTTGATGGCAACTGGGACATTTCAACAGACACTTCCAAAGCCACTGTCCACAAACGTAGTGCGTGCAAGTAGCCATCCAGGTCAAAGCCAGCGGCACCTTTTTCTTCTTGGTAAAACTTCATCAAGTTTAGTGAGGCAAGGTTACACGCCGTATCGTCTAAAAACATGTATTCCGAGCATGGGTTAGAAGCATTAATGCGACCATGGTTAGGGCATGTATGCCATTCATTAATGGTGGTATCGTACTGAAGGCCCGGGTCAGCAGAAGCCCATGCCGCGTATGCAATTTGCTCCCATAAATTTTTAGCTTTCACCGTGCGGTGAACAGAGCCATCTGTTCGGCGAATCAGGTTCCAATCTTTATCTTTTTCCACGGCCTTAATAAAATCGTTACTTATACGTACCGAGTTATTCGAGTTTTGCCCAGAAACAGTGTTGTATGCCTCAGAATCCCAGTCTGTGTCATATTCTTTAAAATCAATTTCTTTTTTGCCCTGTGACGCCACTTGCAAAATACGCTGAATATAGTTATCAGGCACAGAAAAGCGTCGCGCTTCTTTAATGGCTTGTTTAAGGGTAGGGTTCTTTTTTGGGTCTATTTCTGCTTCATTCTCATTCAAGTCAAAGCAAGCCTTCAATATGGCATTTAGGTGCTTTTTGCCAATTTTAGACCCTGTCACAAGAGCAGCTACTTTCTGCTCTTCAACAACTTTCCAGTTGATGTATGTTTCGATATCTGGGTGATCTACATCTACAGTCACCATTTTTGCGGCGCGTCGTGTTGTTCCACCTGACTTAATAGCACCGGCTGCTCGGTCACCAATTCGAAGAAAGCTCATCATTCCTGAAGATTTTCCACCACCCGACAAGGGTTCACCATTCCCACGCAGAGAAGAGAAGTTTGTGCCTGTACCAGACCCATACTTAAAGAGACGCGCCTCACGTACCCATAAGTCCATAATACCGCCTTCATTTACAAGGTCATCTGAAATGCTTTGAATGAAGCACGCATGGGGCTGTGGGCGTTCGTACGCGCTGGTTGAATCTTTTAATTCACCTGTTTTAGGGTCAACATAAGTATGCCCTTGTGCAGGGCCATTAATGCCATAAGCCCAATGAAGGCCTGTGTTAAACCATTGTGGTGAGTTTGGCGCTGCAAACTGCTGGCACAACATATAGCGCATTTCATCGTAGTATGCCTTTGCATCATCTTCAGTTGAAAAGTATCCTGATTTCCAGCCCCAGTACGTCCATGTGCCCGCAAGACGGTCAAAAACTTGTGTTGCTGTTGTTTCTGAACCAAAGCGCTCTTTTTCGTCGAGTTTTTTTAGTTTTTCCGTATCAGGTTCGCATCGAGAAAGCCATGCAGGCACCCCTTTTCAGGAATCGCCTTAAGGTATGCAGGCACACCTGCTTTACGAAAATACTTTTGTGCCAACACATCAGATGCCACCTGAGACCAGGTTTCTGGTACCTTCACATCTTCTAATTTAAATACAACTGTACCATCTGGATTTTTAATCTCACACGACGTGGATTTAAATGTAATCCCATCGTAAGGGGAGGATTTTCCAGCGGTAAACCTGCGTTGTATTTTCATTGTATTCTATCTCCGGCACACTATATGTTGTTTGAATTTTTGTTCTTTTTAATCAAGATATAGTATAAGAATAGCGCCCATCTAAAAGCGCATCAAGAGGTAATTCATTAAAATTTATAATTTTTTGTTGATTTTCTAAAAAGCAGATAAATCCGGGAATTTTTAATAAAAAAAAAATTTTTTAAAAAATATAAGAAATTTAAAATTCAAAACATGAAAAAACAGCTCTGGTAGAAGCATCAAATTCATTGTATCATGTGATCTATATCGGAGAAATAATAATGAAAGTAAATATCTTAGAGACAATCACTGGCGCAGCTGTCATTTGCCATTTCTGCAGTACTGTTATTTTATGGATATTCTCAAACACGTCACAGCAGAGTAGAGGGATACACAATAGTCGCTAAGTTCAGCAAAGCAGACGGCCTTGTAGAAGGAAGCG
Source organism: Holosporaceae bacterium (assembly GCA_022646525.1). Lineage (GTDB taxonomy): Bacteria > Pseudomonadota > Alphaproteobacteria > UBA7879 > UBA5542 > UBA5542. The sequence continues at coordinate 899,189 of CP060261.1, forward strand.
ATGTTAAAATTGGCGGCATTAAAGTTGGCAGCGTTTCTCAGATGACGCTTGATCCACAACGCTACACAGCGATTGTAAAGATGCAAATTAATAACGATATAAAAATTCCAACAGACACATCGGCTGCCATTATTAGTCAAAGTCTTTTGGGGGTAAATACCTAGACCTTCAACCCGGAGGAGATGAGGAAATGATGAAAAATGGGGATGAAATTCAACATACTCAATCATCTGTTATTCTTGAATCTCTGATTGGGCAGCTCATTTTTAGCTCTAAAGAAGGCAAAGATAAGAAATAGTGATATCTTGAAATCTTGATATCCAAATTCCTTGATCAACTTAGATCTTTTCTTATATTCATCCTTATTTGGAGATAACATAACGCATGCATGCCACCATTCCCTTAACTGAAATCGCCCTCATCATTGTGTGTGCGTTGGTTTGTGGGCTAATTTTCACGCGCATGCGACAACCCCGCCATTATTGGTTATATGCTTGCAGGCCTTGTGATTGGCCCGTACGTTGTAAATGCATCAGGCATTGAAAATATCATCAAAGCTCTTTCTGAACTTGGGGTTTTCATGCTTCTCTTTGTTCTTGGCATGGAAATGAACCTGCGTTTTTTCAGGGAGAACTGGCTTACCACCATTGGTTGCGTTGTTGCCCAGTTCCTCATTAGTTTCGGCGCCGTCTACATGCTATCGTTTGTTTTAGGATGGTCAATTGGACTATCATTTGTGCTGGGGTGCATCATAACGCTTAGCAGCACAGCTGTTGCCATCAAAATGCTTGAAAGTATGGGTAAGCTTAAAACAGACACAGGGCACCTTACAATCGGTATTTTAATCGCACAAGACTTGGCGTTCGTTCCTATGATTTTAACCATACAAGGGCTGGGTGATGCTTCAATTGATGTGTGGATTGTATTATCAAAGGTAATTGGCTCCATAAGTGTTCTTGGCCTTCTTGTTTGGGTGCTTGGAAGTTCAGAGCGGCTGCGCATTCCTTACCTTAATGACATCTCTAGGAATGGCGAGCTTCTTCCACTGCTTGCATTAACTTTTGTTTTGGCCTTGCATCACTGACAGGCACAATGGGCCTTTCTGCAACCTACGGGGCATTTCTTGCTGGCCTTATCCTGGGAAACACGTCAGAGCGACATCAAGTACTTGAAGTTACACAACCCATTCAAAGCGTTCTTTTAATGGTTTTCTTTTTGTCTGTTGGCCTTTTGATTGATATTGACTTCATTATTGACCATATACTCAAAATATCATTACTGCTTTTCATTGTTGCCTTTGGGAAAACCGTTTTAAATGCGGGCATTTTACGCCTGCTTAAGCAACCATGGTCTGTGTCTTTTGTGAGTAGCCTTGTTCTTGCGCAAATTGGTGAGTTTTCATTTGTTCTTTCTGATGTAGCTTCTTCAGTTGGTCTTCTGAGCCCTGTCGATCATAAGCTTGTCATTACACTCACCATTTTATCCTTGGCAAATAGCCCTTTCTGGATGTCTGTGGCCAAAAAATTCCAATCGGAAGATGGATCAATCTCTCTTAAAAAGCTAAAACCAAACACACACTTTCAAAGCATAAAAAACTTATTTGGAAAAAAAAAAGTGTATAACCCATCGTTTTCCTTAGAAGAATCTTATGAAGGCATTGTGGCTGGCATCGATGAGGCGGGGTGTGGTGCTTGGCAGGCCCCGTTGTTGCTGCAGCTGTTATTTTTTAGACAGAAAAAAAGCTGAGCATATTTTACCTCAGCTCAATGATTCAAAGAAACTTAGCAAAAAAAAAAGAAAGGTTTTACGCCTATGAAGCACTTAATAAAGAAAGCAGTATTCTAATTGGTGTTGGCTCTTCTTCTCAGGAAGAAATTGACCAAATCAATATACGGCAGGCCACCTTAAAAGCAATGCTCCGGGCTGTTGAATCATTAAAGGAAGAGCCAACTCAGCTTTTGATTGATGGCATTTCATCTCCAACCTGCAATATTCCTTGTTGTACTGTGAAAAAGGGAGATCAAAAAAGCTTCTCAATCGCTGCAGCCTCCATTATTGCCAAAGTGACACGTGACAACATCATGACTTCTTTTGATGCACAGTATCTCGGTTATAGCTTTAAAGAAAATGTAGGCTATGGAACAAAAAAACACATTCACGGGCTTGAAAAAATAGGTATCAGTGAAATACACCGAAAAACCTACAAGCCTATTCAACAGTTTCTGGCAGAGTCAGTTTAAATATTTTTTTCATCAATGTTGGAAGTGCATAGTTTGAAAGCGCTTCTGGGAACACCCAAACACCTTCTGCAATAGTGGATTCTGCATATCTAACCTCGGCAATCAAAGAAAAGTGGGTAAAAACATGCCGCACCTTTTCAGGAAGCGGCTTGATGTTTTTTATTTTTAACCGTGTAACCGGGTCATCATCTGTTGTATCCCATCCTTCAGAGGGCAATGCCATAAGGCCTGAAAATAGACCGCCGCTTAAAGGTCTCTTCTCAAGAAGAACGCGACCTTTATCATCTTGAATAAAATAAAAAATGCCGCGCCGTGTTGGTTTTTCTTTTTTCTTCTGACGTATAGGAAAACTTTCTGGATTATGCTTTTTTGCAGAACAAAATTTTTCTAACGGGCAAATGACGCACTTAGGGGCCTTTGGCGTACAAACGGATGACCCTAAGTCCATGAGGGCCTGCGCATAGTTTGAGGGCTCTTCCTCAGAGCGTATGTGCCCTGCAAGTTTATGGATTTCTGCTTTTGCCTGGGGAAGGGGGGTTTTTAAAGAGAAAAGACGCGCAATGACACGTTCAACATTTCCATCAACAACCGTAGAAGGGGAGTTAAACGCAATAGACTGAATGGCCGCAGCCGTATAGGGCCCCACGCCAGGCAGAGACAAGAAGTCTTTTTCCGCTGTTTGAAAAGTGCCGTCAAATGCTTCTACGATCATCACAGCACATTTGTGCAAATTCTTCGCACGACTGTAATAGCCAAGACCCTGCCATTCATGCAGCACGTCATCAAGCGATGCTTTGGCAAGGTCCTGAACACTTGGCCATCTTGAAATAAAGCGCTCAAAATACCCCCTTACCGTAGGCACGGTGGTTTGCTGTAACATAATTTCACTAATCCAGACCCGATATGGGTCTGTTGGCAAGCCCTGAGGATCTCGCCAAGGCAAAACTCTTTTATTAGAGGCATACCAGCTCAATAAAACAGAAGAAACTTTGTTATGAGACGGCCCATCATCTCCGTGAAACATTTTACACCCTTGTACCTGCTGAAATAATGCTTTAGTCTACCCCCAAATTAAAAAAATGGAGAGTATAAATATGATTAATCACATCGTCTTGTTTCGGTTTAAAAAAAGTATTTCAAATCAAGAAATCAATCAAGTATTTGAGAGCATTAAAGAACTTGCCAGCATGTTTCCTGGCATAAGTAATTTTTCGTGGGGAAAGAACAGCAATCAAGAAAAGATGAGTGTAGGTTATGAGTATGCCTTGTTTTTGCAGTTTGATTCGGAAGAAACGAGAACAAAGTATCAACAACACCCCTTTAATGAGAAAATATCAAAAGAGATTGTCATTCCCGCCTTATGTACGCAAACCAACCCAGCCGTTGTATTCGATTTCTCGTGTAACGACCGGGTTAGTGCGTAATGAGTTAGCCTTTGCAAAGTTTGGTAGAAATGACACCAAGATAGATCGCGCTTACTGCAACCAAAGCATAAACCGCTTTCGTAAGAACAGACGCGTACCCAAAGATTGTTGTGACAAGGTTAAAGTCAAGAAGTCCAACCAGACCCCAGTTCAAGCCGCCAACAACAACGAGCGCTACAGCCACCCAGTCTACTAGTGTTAGTTTTTCCATATTATTTTCTTCCTTTGATTACCAGTTAAACTTATTTAATTAGAATTTATTTTTAGCCTCAAAACAAGAAAAAAGAATTAAGTAAAAAGAGAGCCTAACCAGCGTGCCTCTATTTAGAGCAGATTTATCACTTGGATGTATTTCGTAAAATAGCCCCATATATTACAAGTAAGAAAATACTCATAAGCAAAAAGAAAATTGGCATAGGATATAGTGTGCCATTATGAAGTAATCCCATAATGTATGTGACGAATGCAGTAAATGTATAATAGAAAAACCCTAAAAACGAAGATGCTGTGCCTGTTGCATGTTCATAGTCTTCAAGTGCAATAGATAAAACATTGGGCGTTGTCATCGCAATCCCAAATATTGTGATCATCATCGATATTAACGTAACGGTGATTAGTAATGGGGGACTGCCAGCATATAAGGTGGTTAGGAAAAGAATCATCGCAGAGAAAAAAGAAGTGCCCACCAAACAAATCAGAAGACCTCGTTTAATAATTTCTTTTGTTGGCTGACTGCTATGCAAGTGTTTTGAATACAAAGCGCCCGAAAATCCACAAATGGCCATCAATATAAAGGTTGATCCATACAACTTTGGCGTTAAGCCCAGATTACGCATTAAGTAAAAGGGGCCCTCAGAGTAATAAGAAAACGCAAGGCCGTTTGCACCCCCCACCAACGATGTACACGCAATAATTTTTTTATCTGTCACCATGCTTTTAAGAACCCCCAGCAAAGGAACTTTATTCTTCTTTAGTTTAGGGTGATGTGTTTCTTTTAAATCTTTCCACGAAAAGAACCAGGCAAAAAATCCACACAACCCCAAAAATGTAAAAATATAGTTCCAGCCAAAGAATTCATCAATTAAGCCACCCAGAACAGGGCCTATGGCAGGAGAAAAAGAAATGGCCCCACCAACAAGGGAAAAAACTTTTCCACGCTCTTTACCTTCAAAAGCATCACGTGCAATTGACTGACCAAGAACACTGCCCGTGCTACCGCCAAACGCTTGAATAAATCGCCACAAAAGAAGGGATTCGATACTTTTTGATAAGAAACACCCAAAGCAACCAATAATAAAAATGCACGTTCCTATAAGTAAACAAGGGCGTCGTCCTTGGGCATCTGAAATGCGCCCCCAAAACAGTGTGCCCACACCCATGCCAAACAAGTAGATAGAAAGTGTGTACTCGGCGAGTGACTCAGAAATATTTAGAAAAGAAGCAACGCTTGGAAGAGAGGGCGTATACACAGTTTCAGAAAACTGCGGCAATGCAGCAATCAATATAAGCAACCATAAGGCTGGTTGAATTATTTTAGGCAAAATGCTCTCCGTTGATTACTTTTTAGAAAGAAACGTTTTTTCAAGCCAGTGAATATCATATTCACCTGACAACATTTCGCTGTCAACAACCAACTTGCGATGCAAAGGAAGTGTTGTTTCCACCCCCCCAATAACAAATTCTGATAGAGCCCTTCTTAAGCGATTCATGCAGTCTTCCCTATTTTTCCGTGCACAATAAGCTTTGCCGCTAAACTATCATAATAAGGGGGATGACGTACCCATTGTACAAAGCACTATCAACACGAACTCCAAATCCACCAGGAATGTGATAGTGTGTCACCTTTCCTGGACAAGGCATGAACGTATCGGGATTTTCTGCATTTACGACACTCTATCGCATGACCTCGAAATACGACATCTTCCTGAGAAAAACCAAGTGGTTCACCCGCTGCAACACGAATCTGATTTTGAACCAAATCTAATCCTGTAATCATTTCAGTAACAGGATGTTCAACTTGAACACGCGTATTCATCTCAATGAAATAAAACTGGTCATTTTCATAAAGAAATTCAATTGTCCCAAGTCCTTGATACCCAAGACCTTTCATTGCCTTCGCCACAATCGAACCAATTTCTTTTCGTTGATCATCAGAAATAACAGGGGAAGGAGCTTCTTCCCATAGTTTCTGGTGGCGCCGCTGAATAGAACAATCTCTCTCGCCCAAATGCACCACATTTCCAAAATGGTCAGCCAAAACCTGAATCTCAATATGGCGTGGTTTTTTCTAGATATTTTCAATAAAAACTTGATCGTCGCCAAAGTTTGCTTTGGCCTCTAAACGGGCAAGATGATACCCTTCACGCAACTCACTGTCATTGCGGGCCACCTGCATGCCTTTTCCGCCGCCACCTGACTTAGCTTTAACCAAAACAGGGTAGCCAATATCATTCGCCACCTCAATAGCAATATCTTCTGTTTCTACAGCCCCATCAGAACCAGGTACAACAGGAATACCTAATTCCTTTACTTTGGCCTTACCCGTTACCTTATCCCCCATCAACGAGATGTGTTCGGGCGAGGGACCAATAAAGGTCATACCATGCTCTCTCACCATGCGCGCAAAGTCAGCATTTTCTGAAAAGAACCCATAGCCAGGATGAACGGCATCTGCGCCTGTAATTTCGGCAGCCGACAAGATGCGGGGCATATTAAGATAACTATCTTTACTCGGTGCCGATCCAATACAAACGCGCTCATCTGCTAAGCGCACATGCTTTGCATCTGCATCTGCTTTAGAGTGCACCACAACAGACCCAATATCCATTTCACGGCACGCTCTTAAAATACGAAGGGCAATTTCACCACGATTGGCTATAAGAATTTTTTTAAACATTTGTACCGGCTATCTCGTTTATTCAATCACAATAAGCGGCTGATCAAATTCAACAGGCTGACCATCTTCCACAAAAATTTGAGAAACTTTTCCAGATTTTGCCGCCTTAAGAGGATTCATCACCTTCATAGCCTCAATAATCATAAGTGTTTGCCCTTCTGTAACCGTGGCACCCACAGAAGTAAAGGCAGGGTCTCCAGGTTTTGGAGATAAATAGGCTGTTCCCACCATCGGAGAACGAATAGCATTTTTTGAAATATCTTTTGGCGCGCTTTCCTGATCAGATTTTTCAGGAGAGGGCAAAGGCTGAGAAACAGCTGACGATGGAGCGTGCATCGGGGGAACGGTGTAGTTTGTAAGTGCTTGCTGTCGTGCAACACGAATACGGCACCCATCTACTTCATACTCGATTTCCGACAAATCATTTTCTTTGAATAGACTTGCCAACTCTCTTACTGCCTCAGAATCAATTTTAATATTTGATTTTGGCGATGATTTATTTTCTTTTTTCGTATTCATAAACTAACTTTCCTGTTCTCCTCTTACCTGGAAACCTATATCGGAAACCGCTCATTAACGCAACATCTTATACAACTGAGATATATTGCATCGCATTCCCTAAACCCACCTATAAATAGGGGTTGGATTCAAAGGTTTACCGTTTCTCCTGACTTCAAAGTGCAACTGGGGCACACTCACAAAACCAGTGCTCCCTACAGAGCCAATCGCTTGCCACTGCGAACGCTTTGCCCTTTCCTAACGGAAATCTTGTGTAAATGCCCATAAGCTGTAATCCAGCCTCCTTTATGCTTAATTAAAACTAGGTTTCCGTAGCTTTTAATATCATCCCCACAATACACAACAACACCGTGATCGCCTGACACTACTGAGGCGCCTTCTTTGGCCTTAATATTAATACCGTCGTTATATAACCCCGATCCTTTTGGCCCATAGCCCGATATAATGGGCCCTCTAACAGGCTTCTTAAAGCGCACACCTGTTCTTTTAGGCAAAACACGTAATTTCTTTCGTAGTTCCTGTTTAGAAATTGACCCATAGTTTTTTCTTCAGGGCAGGGAAAGCGGTTTCTGTTTTTTCTTCTACAATGGGATTAACGGGTGAAGCAGGCAAAATAAGTTTCTGCCCTGCTTTTTAATTTATAAGGGGCTTAATTTTGTTCTGACGGGTGATCGAGCTTAAAGATACGTTATGAAGCTCGGCAATTTCATACAAATCTTCGTCTTTGTGAACAATGTGAATACGCGGCCCCCAATAAGGTTAGGGGTTCACCTGCCTGCAATGCATAAGGCGCCGCTAAGTGGTTCATTTCAATAATATTTCTTATGGGAACAGCATATCGTTCTGAAATTGTACTTAAATTGTCTCCCTCTTGTACAATTATCTTCTGGGGCATGCCGGCACTAAAGCGCAAGGTTTTTCGATTCCATACTTAGATGGCTGTATTTCAGAAATACTACTGCCATCCGCAACAACCTTAGACGGCAAAGAAATGGGCGCCAGAGACACCTTATGAATTTCATACGGCGCGTCTGCATGGGCAGAAGCAGCGCAAAAAAACCCTAAGGCATGTAGTGTGTTAATTAAATTTTTTAACAAATTTCGCATATGTTGCGTCATGCGTCAGATCAAGGTGAAGAGGCGTAATAGAAATCTTCTTCTTGTTCATTGTCGCCAAATCGCTTTCATCATCAATGTCAACCATATCTGGCACAGGGCCAATCCAATAATAGGGTGGCAGTCCTCTTGGGTCCTCAGCCTTAATCAGGCTTTTATAGTCTGGGCGTGCACCCTGACGGGCAACCTCATACCCCTTAATGCTTTCAGGGGGTATATCGGGAAAGTTTACATTAATTAAAACTTCATTGGGCCACCCTTCATCTAGCAACATTTGAATGATTTTTAATCCATGATGCTCTGCCGTTTCCCACTTGATCGGATTGCCAAGCGAACCAGCCTGACTTAATGCAATTGCAGGAATACCTAAAAGGGTGGCTTCCATTGCTGCTGCAACAGTACCAGAATACGTGACATCATCTGCCAAATTTGCCCCAGCATTAATACCAGAGAGAACAAGATCAGGTTTCTTATCTTTCATAATTTCTTTTACAGCCATCAACACACAGTCTGTGGGCGTACCATCAACAGCCCATTTCTTTTCGTCTATTTTTTTTGGTCTTAAGGGACGATGAATTGTAAGCGAGTGCGCTGTGGCGCTTTGCTCTGTTGCAGGCGCAATAACCCATACATCATTTGAAATTTTACGGGCAAGCTTTTCTAGAATCTTAATGCCTGGCGCATACAAACTATCATCATTTGAAATAAGAATACGCATTTTTTTATTGGATTTACCTGTCATTTTCACCTCTTTTCTTCCATTCATATAAGGAATCAACACATCTGGAACCGTTATAGATCCATCTTCTTGTTGATAATTCTCGATTACGGCAATTAATGCCCGCCCCACAGCAATGCCAGACCCGTTCAATGTATGCAGAAAGGCAGGCTTTTTGCTGTTATCCGACCTATATCGCCCATTCATGCGCTGTGCTTGGAAAGGGCCACAGTAAGAACAGCTAGAAATTTCCCGATAGGCTTTCTGGCCCGGCAACCACACCTCAAGATCGTAGGTTTTTTTAGCAGAAAACCCTACATCGCCACTGCAAAGCTGCATCACACGATAAGGTAATTGAAGTGCATCAAGAATAGAGCAAGCTGCAGAAACCATGTGTTTAAATTCATTTTCTGCTTGTTCAGCAGTCACTAAAGATACAAGCTCAACCTTGTAAAATTGATGCTGTCGCAACATACCACGTGTGTCTTTCCCTGCCGAGCCCGCTTCAGATCTAAAGCACGCTGTGTGGGCCGTATAGCGTAGTGGCAGCACTTTTTCATCAATAATTTTGTTTGCAGCCAAGCACGTGAGCGGCACTTCAGCCGTAGGAATAAGCCAGTGTCCTTTTGTTGTTTGAAAGGCATCCTCTGAAAACTTCGGCAACTGCCCCGTTCCATACATCGCCGGATCTTTAACCAAAAGGGGCGTGGATACAAGTTCGTAACCCATCTTAGATGTGTGCATATCAACCATAAACTGTGCTAAGGCTCTCTCTAATTGAGCCAAAGCGCCTTTCAGCAACACAAATCTACTGCCTGAAAGATCGGACGCACCCTGAAAGTCCATCAGCCCCAGCTGCTCGCCAATTTCAAAATGTTCGCGCGGCGTAAAAGAAAAGTCTCGACATGCGCCTTTTTTTAGAATCTCCACATTATCTTCTTCGCTTGCACCATCAGGTGTATCTGAAGAAAGTATATTTGGAAGCCCTGCCAAAAGAGATGAAATTTGATCGCGAATCCCTTTTCCCTCTTCTTCCAAGGCGGGAATTTCCTTTTTGATCAGACTGCCGCGCTCAACAAAAGGCACAGCATCCTGGTTACTTTTTTTAGCTTGAGCCATTTGTGCAGCCACCTGATTACGCTCTTGCTGCAAAGACTGCAGTTTTTCGATCACGGCCCTTAGCTTTTTATCTAAATCTAATATCTGACCTGAACAAGAGGGCAAACCTCTTCGCTTAAGGTGCACATCAAATTGCTTGGGATTGTCTCTAATTTCTTTTTATATCATGCATTTCAGTATCTGAATTCTCACAACTATACGCTGGGAAGCTATCTTAGAAAAGATTTTTATCATTTCCGTTGAACAAAGCTTTGAAGAACTTTTTAGGACCTGCGTGGTCAAAGTCGATCAGAAGGCGGTCACTATCCACATTCTTAATAATACCATATCCAAATTTCACATGAAAAACACACTCTCCCACACAGTACGTCGATCGTGCAGTAGGCAAGTTTTCAGAAACACTAACGGCCGAAGGCGCACGTGATGTCGTACGATGATTCAAGATAGGTGCATCCAAAAACAAATGTGTGATTCGGGCAGTTCTTTTATAAACCGGGAAGGGGTTGTTTTGCCACTGTCCATGCACACGACGATTTGAGGCAAATGTTATAAATGCATTTTCTTTAGCGCGCGTTAATGCCACGTACGCCAATCGTCTTTCTTCTTCAAGCTCTTTATCGATAGAATCGGTTAATGTACGTTGAGAAGGAAAAATACCTTCTTCCCAACCGGCTAGAAATACCGTCTTAAACTCTAATCCCTTCGCTGCGTGCATTGTCATTAACGTCACAAATTCTTCTGTCGTGTTTTGTGCACTCTCCATAACAAGGCTTACATGTTCAAGAAATTCACTTACTGACCCAAACTCAGCAATGGCATCCACAAGTTCTTTCAGGTTTTCTAGGCGACCATCAGCGTCTGGTGATTTATCTTGCTTCCACATCGCTGTATACCCAGACTCATCAAGAATATCTTTCATGAGTTCTTCCGGCGCAAGCGAGGCTTGCATCCCAGCCCAGCGCCGCACATCACCGATAAAGCAGCCCAAAGATGTTCTGGCTTTTCCTTTAATTTCGTCTGTTTCAATGATTTTTTCAGCCACCTCAAACAAAGACAAGCCTTCATGCCGGCCAACCATATGCATCTTTTGAAGGGTGGCCTTACCAATGCCCCGACGCGGCAAATTAATGATTCTTTCAAAAGCCAAATCGTCTTTGGCAAGATGCACAAGGCGCAAATAGGCCAGGGCATCTCTTACCTCTTGACGCTCGTAAAAACGAAACCCGCCAATAATCCGATAAGGGATCGACATGGACATAAATACTTCTTCAAACTCACGCGTTTGAAAGCCTGCCCGCACCAGTATCGCCACCTCAGATAGTGGTAATCCTTTTCTTTGAAAATTCTCAATTTGCTCGCCAATCCACCGTGCTTCTTCCATGCCATCCCAAACACTTTTCAAAAAAACAGGGTCTCCTTTTTCTTGTTCGGTCCACAGTGTTTTACCAAGTCGTGACTTATTGTTTGAAATTAAATTAGAAGCTGCTGCCAATATAGAAGGCGTTGATCGATAATTTTGCTCTAGGCGAATCACTTTTGCGCCAGGAAAGTCTTTCTCAAATCTTAAAATATTGCCTACCTCTGCCCCGCGCCAACCATAAATTGACTGATCATCGTCGCCGACACAGCAAATATTCTTTGAAGTTTGTGCTAAAAGACGCAACCACAGATATTGCGCAACGTTTGTGTCCTGATACTCGTCCACCAAAATATATTTAAATCGATCAGCATACTGTGCTAAAACATCAGGATGAAGCCGGAAAATTGTGATGCAGTGCAGCAATAAATCCCCAAAGTCTGCTGCATTTAAAACTTTAAGACGTTCTTGGTATAGTTTGTAGATATGCAACGCTTCCCGCGAGCGCTCCCAATCTAAATATTGATCTGTCACCTGATCTGGGTTCAGCCCGCGATCTTTCCACCCATTAATAATGCTGACAAAAATTTTAGCTGTCTTTTTCTTGTCATCTATCTTTTCAACTTCCAAAAGCTGCTTAATCACACGCTCTTGGTCATCGGTATTAAGAATTGTAAAATTTGATGTTAGCCCCACAAGCTCAGGGTGTCGACGTAGAATACGCACACCAATTGAATGAAATGTACCCAGCCACAACCCATTTATGTCGCGCCCCAACATTTTAGCTGTGCGCTCTTTCATCTCAAGCGCTGCCTTATTCGTAAATGTCACAGCTAATATTTCAGAAGGAAACGCTTTTTGCTTTGCCAAAATATTCACTAAGCGAGAAATAAGAACACGGGTTTTCCCTGTACCAGCCCCAGCCAGAATCAGAAGGGGCCCTCAATAATTTCTGCTGCCTCTCGCTGTGCAACATTTAAAGAGCTTAAAAAAAAAAGGTGATTTATCCATTGATTATTATTTAACCGGCATAATTCAGGTATGAAATCTTGATCGCACTATTCATAATATTGTATACATCAATAAGTTGATCATAGAAAGTGGGAATAATTTTGAAAAATATAAAAGAACGGGACAAAAGTCTTTTTACTTCGCTTATCCTTTGTATAGCCCTTGTGCTTTCAGGGGTGTAAAACGAAAAGATGATAAATATGAAGAAAAAACCAGTCACAGATCTTTACAAAAAAGCCACAACCGAGCTTAAAGAAAAAAAACTTCAAAAATGCGGCAAAAACTATGAAGAAGTTATTCGACAACACCCCTATTCGAATTACGCCATGCAAGCCCACATCATGGCTGCATACGCACATTATCGAGCCATGGCCTATGAAGATGCCGTTGCAAGCGTAGATGCCTTCATTCAACTGTATCCAAACAATAAGCATGTGCCTTATGCTTATTACTTAAAGGCCCTTTGTTATTATAATCAGATTTCTAGTGTCGAGCGCGATCAACGCATCACAGAATCTGCAGAATATGCTTTGCGAGAACTTGTGCGGCGTTTCCCATATAGCCTGTACGCCAAAGATGCGCGCCTTTAAGTTAGATCTCACGCGCGAGCATATTGCGGGTGGAAACATGGAAATTGGTCGCTTTTTACCAACGGCAAAACTTGCCCATTGCGGCATTAGGACGCTTCCAAGAAGTCGTGAAACGCTATGATCGCTCTACCCATACGCCTGAGGCACTTTACCGACTTGTAGAGTTAAATTTAAACTTGGGCATCCTAAAGGAAGCGCAGGCCTCTGCAGCCGTTCTGGGCCATAACTACCCTAAAATAAATGGTATCAAAAAGCATACAAACTTCTTGAAAACACCAACCAACTCCCTGAAGCTAATAATCAGATAAAATTATCGAAGACATGGGGAAAATCTTGACGTGCTGCAAAGCCTAACCATTGAAAACGTTGTCGTTGTTGATTTCGTTCATATCGATTTCAGTACAGGGTTTTCTGTCTTCACAGGGGAAACGGGCGCCGGTAAATCTATATTACTTGATGCGCTTAGTCTTGTTCTTGGGGACAGGGCCCAAACACACCTTATTCGTGAAGGCAAAGAAACGGCTTCTGTTTCTGCACACTTTCATGGCTTACCTGAAAAAAGTATGCCATTTGCTTAAAGATCACGGCTTTGTGCTTGAAGGCACAGATCTCATCATCCGGCGAATTTTAACGCGCGCAGGGCGTAATCAAATTTTTGTCAATGACATTCCACTCAGCCTAAATCTTTTAAATCAAATCACCCCACATTTAATTGATGTGCACGGCCAGTTTGATCAAATCTTAGTAAACCAAAACCATATTCACTATTTAGATCAATTTTCAGGCATTGATAAAAGCGTTTTATCGGAAAGCTTCTTGGCTTGGAAACAGTCTGAGAAAGAGCTTCGTAGCGCAGAAGAAAAAGAAACAAATAAAGAAGAGCGCCTTATTGTCCTAAGGGCTCATATTGAATCCCTGCAAAAGCTTAACCCACAGAACAATGAAGAGGAAGGCCTTTTAAGAAAAAAAGAAGCCGCCAAATCAAGCCAAAAAATTACTGATTTAAAAGAAAAAATATATGCACTCTCTCAGGAACCTGTAAAAATTGAAAAGAGAGTCAGAGAAATCTTTAGCATTGCGTCAGCTCTTAATATAAAAGAGGCTGAGAAAATCAAAGACACGAGTGAATTAATTTCTGCCAACTTAATGGACTTAGAAGCGGAAATAAGCACACTTGAGTCTCTATCTGATGGCAGCATTGATATTAACCAAATTGAAGGGCGTATTTTTTCTCTTAGAGAGGCAGCCCGCACACATCGTGTTGAAACAAACGAACTTCCAGGCCTACTAGAACAGTTTAAAGCAGAAGAAGGCGCCTTAAATCGTAATCAAGACCAATTGCAAAAGCTGAGAAAAAACTGGGAAAAATACAAAGATATATTTGAAAAAGAGGCATCAGCCATTCACGAAAAGCGGCAAGCTTCAAGTAAGAAACTCTCTGCTGAATTACAAAAAAAGCTGCAAGCCTTAAAATTGCCCCATGCCTGTTTTCATGTGCACTTTGCGCGCCTTGAAGCACCCCAGTGGTCAGAACACGGCACATATAAAGCAACTTTCCAAGTGTCTACAAACCCAGGCATAAAGCCCGATGACTTGCTTAAAGTTGCCTCTGGCGGAGAGCGTTCACGCATTATGCTTGCCTTAAAAACCCTTATCAACACCGAAAAACCAACATTGGTTTTTGATGAAATTGATAGCGGTCTTGGTGGAGAAGTCTCTGCATCGATGGGAGACATGCTGAAAAAGCTTTCCAAAAACATGCAAATCCTGTCTATCACGCACTCTCCACAGCTTTCGGCCTGTGCAGACCACCATTTCTTTGTTCAAAAAACAGTTAAAAATGAAGCAACACATACTGTTGTAACACCACTTACAGAAGATCAGCGTATCAAAGAAATATCGCGCATGCTGTCGGGCAAAACAATTACCCAAGCCGCAACCGAGGCAGCAAGGGCGCTTTTAGCAGACAAGGCAAGCGTATGAACACACTTCGTTCTATTCGCGTTCATGATTTGACCGAATATCAAGCACAAGAAGAGCTTATTTCCCTTGAAAAAGAAATCTTGGAACATGACCGGCTATACTTTGATGAAGATGCTCCAAGCATTTCAGATGCAGAGTATGATGCGCTTGCTTTGCGGAATAAAGAAATTGAAAAAAGGTTTCCCCACCTTATACGTATCCAAAGCCGTTCACACCGGGTTGGCTCGACACCCGCTGGACGGTTCCCAAAAGCAACACACATAAAGCCAATGCTGTCTTTAGATAATGCGTTTCACGAAACAGATCTTACGCACTTTCTTACGCGCTGCAGAAAAACTCTAAAATTGGATGAGGGCGCCCATATCCCCGTAATGGCCGAGCCCAAGATTGACGGACTTTCTCTTTCCATTACCTACGTGGAAGGGCGGCTTGTTCAAGCAGCCACAAGAGGAGACGGCATTACGGGAGAAAATATTACTAAAAACATTAAAACCATTCCATCTGTTCCTCAAGAAATTCCTTTTAAACAAAAAGCCCCCTTGAGGTGCGTGGGGAAATCTATATTGAGAAAAAAGATTTTAAAAACCTAAACAAACTGCGCGCCGAGAAAAATGAACCACTTTTTGCAAACCCCAGAAATGCTGCAGCAGGATCACTGCGTCAGCTGGATGAAAATATAACAGCGTCACGCCCTCTCAAGTTTTTTGCCTACAGCATGGTTAATACAGAAAATGCGCCAACCTCTCAAGAAGCGCTTCTTAAAATACTCAATAAGTGGGGTTTCTCTACGAACACCCTCAGCACGCTCTGCCACTCTCTTCAAGATATGCTGAACTATTACGAAAAGACCTTAACAGAACGGGAAGGCTTGCCCTATGAAATTGATGGCATTGTTTTCAAGGTGAACAATATTAGCGATCAAGATAAGCTAGGGTTTGTTTCTCGTGCACCACGGTGGGCAATTGCGCATAAATTTCCTGCAGAACAGATTGAAACAACCATCCAAAAAATAAGAATCAGCGTCGGCAGAACCGGTGTTTTAACGCCTCTCGCCGAATTAGACCCTGTTATTGTGGGCGGTGTCACCGTTTCAAAAGCAACACTTCACAACCAAGGTGAAATTAAAAGAAAAGATATAAGGGAAGGGGATCGTGTCCTTATTCAACGCGCCGGAGATGTGATTCCACAGGTCATTAAATCTTTGGGCGCCAAAGGAAAACGACACAATCCTTTTTCTTTTCCCACCACATGTCCCGTTTGTGGCAGCCATGTCATCCAAGAAAAAGATGAAGTCGCACTCAGATGCAGTGGTGGACTTGCGTGCCAAGCACAAACATTAGAAAGCTTAAAACATTTCGTTTCAAAGCACGCCTTTAATATAGATGGCCTCGGCGGAAAGCGGATTGATTATTTATGGGAAAAAAAAATTAATCTCATCTCCTTCAGACATATTTACCCTTGAAGCACGTGATCAGGAATCTTTATCTCGCTTAAAAATCACCCAGGTTAGGGGGCCTCAATCTGCAGAAAACCTTTTTCAATCAATCAATAAAAGAAAACGGTTCAACTTGATCACCTGATTTATGCCTTAGGCATTCGCCACATTGGTCGTGTCAGCGCACAAATTCTAGCACGCCATTACAAGACATTTAATCATTGGTGGAATCTTCTATCAAAGCAACCAACAGCACCGATCACTATCAAGAGATAACATCTCTCGAAGGCGTTGGAGATATTGTCGCAACCTCTATTATAAACTTTTCTTCTGAAGAAAAAAATCAGCAAGAGGTTATGAACCTTGTACAGCATCTAAATATTCTTGATTTAAAAGATACTTCGACCCACTCAAACCACTTTTTTTCTGGGAAAACGCTTGTTTTCACAGGAACATTAAGCAGTTCAACCCGTGAAGAAACCCAAGAAAAGGCAAGCGCTCTTGGAGCAAAAATAACCAACAGTATTTCTTCAAAGACCGATTTTGTTATTTACGGTAAAGATGCTGGCAGCAAATTGAAAAAAGCTAAAAGCTTGGGCGTGAAAACTTTGTCTGAAGACGAGTGGCTCGAAAAACTATCTTAGGCCATATAAACTGATTGTTTTTTTGATAATGTGGTCATCTGAAAAATATTTCTCTACATCTTTCCGACCCGTCGCTCCCATCCTTTTTCGAAGAGAAGGAGAGGCAATTAACTTCTCAAGGGCACTGGCGAGGGCAGTGCTGTCTTTGGGTGGCACAAGCAGCCCTGATTTACCATGTCGCACAATTTCACGACACCCGGGTACATCTGTTGAAACCATTGGCACACCGCAAGAAGCCGCTTCAAGAAGAGATTTGGGCAACCCTTCTCGGTATGATGGTAAAAGCGCAATGTCGGCACCTTGATAAAGTGCGTAGACTTTTTGAACATGACCTTTCCAGATGCAAAACTTTTTATGCACCCAGTCTTTAATTTGTTTTTTCTTCAATGTGGCTTGGATTATCTGGATCTAGTTTGCCGGCAATGATTAAATCAGCCTTATGCCCTTTGCTCTTTAAGATTTTAATCGCTTCAATCGCTTCCCCAATTCCTTTGTCCCAAAGAAGTCGGGCGGCCAAAATAATCTTGATTCTAGAGTTTGGTTTAAAACCTTTTGGGGAAAATGTTTTCGTATCAACACCAGAGCCACGGATTAATACGAGGTTCTTCTTTGGTAAAAACTGGGAAAAATAATCAAAGTCATCTTTATTTTGGAGAATTGTTTTTACTTTCTTTGACGCAAAAGACATTCGAAAAAAAAAGTACAAGCAACAAACGCAAGATACGTACAAAAATTTGTTTTGAAATAAAAACAAATCCCAACCCCGTAAGTGCATTAACAATACATTTTTATGCCAGCCATACGGGCTGCAATCGTGCCATACACAACAGGCTTCATTGCCACATGATGCACAACATCTGGCTTTTCTTTTTTTGTAGAATTTGAAAATTTCACAAATGCTTTGAAGTTGTTGAATGGGGTTCATACCGCTTCTTGTCATTTTTTATAAGCGATCGTAGGCGAAATCCGTGCGATAAAATAATATCATGGCTGGCACCTGGAACGGTTAAAACAACAACGTCATGCCCTTGCTTTTGAACTTCTTTTGCAAGCGCAAGGCGATGAGATAAAAATACGCCCCCTCTGTAACAAGATACAGGACTTTAGCCATGATTCACGGAAGAAAATCTTTCAAAAGAGATTGTTGATTTAGGGTGGAAAAAGATGGCAGTCAGAAGGAAGTGCCTTCAAGTGCAGCGTGTCTCCGACTTTAAAACTTTTATCCCCGGGAACACGAACCAAAATATTTTGGTCGTCTGAGATGTGCTTTTATATACATAAAGCTCACTCCCAAATGCTCAACTGTTTGAATGCGGCCTGTCAGCAAAGAAGAGGCCGCATCGCATACAATCAAATGTTCGGGGCGAATACCAAGCTCAGCAGAGCTTCCTGGCCCCATATCTTGCATAGTTTTAGGAAGCGCCACCGGCAACAAGAGAACGATCATGCGGAAGGAAAGTGTCACCACATCATTTTTCAATGCTGTGACGTTTACCTTGATAAAAGTTCATTTGGGCGAACCAATAAAACCAGCCACAAACTTATTCCTTGGGTGGTGGTATAGCTCTAATGGCGTACCAACTTGCTCAATATTTCCACCATTCATCACCACAATTTTATCTGCAAGCGTCATTGCTTCAACCTGATCATGGGTCACGTAAATCATGGTGGTATGCAGTTTTTCTTTCAGCTTCGCAATGCGCATACGCATTTTGACACGTAAAGAGGCGTCAAGGTTAGACAAAGGTTCATCAAAAAGAAAAACTTTTGGATCACGAATAATAGCACGCCAATGGCCACACGCTGACGCTGCCCACCTGAAAGCTGTTTGGGTTGCCGGTCAAGTAAATGCGTTACTTGAAGCACTTCTGCTGCGTCCATAACGCGTCGATGTATTTCTTCCTTTGGATATTTTGTGCGCCTCAGGGCAAATGACATATTTTCATAAACAGTCATATGCGGATACAGGGGCATAACTTTGAAAAACCATAGCAACTTTTCTTTTTGCCGGCCTCAGCATTGTTACATCCATATCATCAATCATAATCTGGCCCTCAGTTACATCCTCCAAGCCAGCAATAAGCCTTAACAAAGGTAGACTTTCCGCACCCAGAAGGACCTACGAAAACCGTGAATTCATTTTTTTAATATCAAATTAATGTCATGCAAAACCTCAACTCAGGCCGAATGACTTTTTAACATTTGAAAGAATAACCTTACCCATAACTTCCTTCCTTATCCTTTAACAGCGCCTGCTGTGAGGCCCGAAAACAATGCGTTTTTGAAAAATGAGAACCAATACAATAAGTGGAACAGTCACCACAACAGAGGCAGCCATAATATTGCCCCACGGCAGCTCATATTCTGAAGCACCTGTCATCAAAGCAATGGCTACAGGAACCGTTCTTGCTTTGCTTTCTACTGTAAAGTTAAAGCAAATAAAAATTCATTCCACGCCGCAATAAAAGGCAAGAAGCCCGGTCGTTACCAGGGCAGGCCATAAAAAGCGGTAAGAAAATACGAAAACAAATCGTTGCCGAACTTGCACCATCAAGAATAGCCGCTTCTTCAATTTCTTTAGGTAACTGGCGCATGAAAGTGGTGAGAATCAAATTGTAAAAGGCAATGTCAAAACCATGTGCAGGAAAAAACAAGACCAAAATGATTGTTATAGAGACCCAAGCTTCGAATAAGCTCAAACATGCCAGAAAGCACAGCAACTTGGGGAAACATAGAAACAGAAAGAATGGTCATTAAAAGAAGAGCGCGCCCCTTTAAAAATGCACCCGACCAAGCGCATAGGCAGCACTCACCGCCAACGACAGACATATTAAAACGGTGCCTGTTGCCACACCAAGTGAGTTAAGAATATTTCGGCCGAAAGGTTGCTCTTTAAAAATTTGAACATAGTTTTTCCACGCAAATGTTGCTGGGAAAAAAATCTGTGCGAAAAAAGTTCTGCGCCAGACTTTAGAGACGAAACAACTGCCCAATAAAAAAGGAAACAGAGACACAATTACAACAATGAATGATCCAAAGTAAAGAAAAAAAGCGTGCTTTCTTTGTTAACATACGTAACTCCTACAGGTCCTCTTTCTTCGATCGGCCCAATTTCAAAAACAAAATGGTTGTAAGCCCAATCAGCATAAATAACAAAGTAGACGCCGCAGAACCCAGTCCTACGCTTTGAAAGTCAAACAATTGCTGCCGCGCGTAAACAGACATAGACATTGTGTCTGTACTCCCGCTCGTTAGAATATAAAACAAGTCAAATACGCGCAACGCGTCCAGCATACGGAAAATAACCGCCACAACAATTGTGGGCTTTAAAAGGGGAAGGGTGACACGCCAAAAAACACGAAGCGGGTGAATGCCGTCAACACGGGCTGCTTCAAAACATTCTTGGGGCAGCATTTGAAGGCCAGCCAATAGCAACAGCGCCATAAAGGCGTTGTTTTCCAAACATCCACGATAATCACTGTAATCATAGAAAGATTTGTGTCAGCCGTCCATGCAAGGCCATGATCAATCAAGCCAAGTTTCATCAGGATCGCATTGACAACGCCGTACACGTCATTAAACATCCATCGCCACATTTTAGCAGAAACGATTGTGGGAATGGCCCATGGAACCAAAACAGCCGTACGCACCAAGGGCGTCCCTTAAAATTGGCATGGAGAATGACCGCAATAGCCAGCCAAACAAAGTCTCAAGAAAAACAGAAGAAAGTGCAAAAATAACCGTATTGCTAACGGCTTGCCACCAACCCTCATCTTGAAAAAGAAAAAAAGTTGTCTAAACCAATCCATTCTTTTCTGAAAGCGCTGAAAGTGAAGCGTCTGTAAAAAGAAAACCAAATTGTTCTTAGAAGGGGCCAGCCTGCAGCAAGAGACAGAACAAAAGGGTGGGAGCCACAAAAGCCATGCCGATCGGGTTCGATATTTCGTGAGCTGTGATTTTTTTGAATCCATCATCTTTAATTCTTTTTAATCCAACGTGTGCCGTTTTGCTAATAAAATTCAACTTTTTTCAAGTTGTTTGAAATTTTTCTCAGCAGTTCCACGCCCGATAGCGTTCGGTAGACCATATTCAAAACATGGCACTTACTTGACTATACTTAGCCCCTGTTTGACCAGCTGGGCGTGGCACCGCATTTTTTAACACATCTAGCATCAATGATGTGACAGGGCTAATTGCTTTGATTTTCTCTTCTTTGTAAAGAGAGTGTGTCGTCGGATAATACCCATGCTCTAATGCTCGGCGGCGCTGTTCATTTTTACTTGTTAAAAACAGCACTAAGTCAATCGCGTCTTTCTTTCTCTTAGAATACTTAGAAACGGCAAGATTCCAGCCGCCCAATACGCTAGAAGAATGTCCGTTTTTTCCACCCTTGGGCAAAATGGTAATACCAACATTGCCCGCAACAGCGCTTTCAGGGTTATTTAACACAACCCAAGCATAAGGCCAGTTACGCATAAAAATAGCCTTCCCAAGCTGAAAAATGCCACGACAATCTTCTTGTTCATAGTTAAGAACCCCACGGGGCGTTAATGTGCCAATCCAGTCTGCAATTTTTTGTGTAATGTATATGGCATCAGGATTGTTAATGCTCACGCGGCCATCAAGTTCAACAATACTGCCACCGTTTGGATAAGATGCGATCCATTCTATGGCATTACATGTAAGCCCTTCATACGCCTTTCCTTGAAAAACGTATCCCCATAAGCCATCATTTGAGGCTTGTTTTTCTTTTTCTTGAATATAACGCGCGGCTGACTCTAGCTCTTCCCACGTTTTCGGCACAGAAATACCATATTTTTCTAATAAATCCTTGCGATAGTATAAAAGGCCAACATTTAAGAACCAAGGCAACGACACTAGTTTCCCGTTGACCGTATTGTTTTTCAGAAGTTGGGGGAGATATTGCTGACGCTGAGCCGTAGAGAGATAAGGATTTAAATCAACAAGGTGACGTGCAAGAAGCCCTGGCCAAACCATGTCTACCTGATAGATATCAATATCAGAAGCGCCTGCAGCCAAATGTTGCTGAAAAAGAGTTAAGCGCTCATTAGACCCATTAGGCGCAGGCACAACCTGTGCTTTCTTTCCTGTTTTCTGCATCCATCGAGATACGCCTTTTTTACAGGCAGCGTATTCATGCGCAACCATTCCGCAAGTAATTACAACCGCATCTTTATCTTCTGAATTTAACTTATTTTCTCTCTCACAGCTTGAAAGTGTGAATAAAGAAAGAAGAAAAAATGCTGATATAATTAAGTGACGTTTTTCAATGTTTCCCATGATTTGTGTGTAAATTAAAATACTGTTAAATGCAATAAAATTCCTTGCAGAAACCCCTCTTTTAATGCCAAGATATAAGCATATCAGATGGTTGGAGCATCGCTTCTTTATTTTTTTAAAGAAGAGGAAAGTCCGGGCTCTTTGAAGGAAGGATGCTGGTTAACGGCCAGCGAGGGAAACCTTAGGGAAAGTGCCACAGAAAATATACCGCCGAAAGGTAAGGGTGAAATGGTGTGGTAAGAGCGCACCGCGTTCTTGGTGACAAGGACGGCAGGGCAAACCCCATCCGGAGCAAGACCAAGTAGGAATGACACGAGGCTATCCTTCAGGCCGTCATTCGGGTGGGTCGCACGAGCTGGTCAGCAATGCACAGCCTAGATGAATGATGTTCGCCCTTTAAGGGAACAGAACCCGGCTTATAGACCATCTGATATTTTAACAGGGGCATATAATGAAAAGTAACCGCACTACTACTGTTTTTCTTCTAGCAGTTTCGTTGTGTGCCTATTTTTCCGCACGTGCTAACTGGCTTAACGCGGCAGGGGACGCCCTTAAAACCATTGCAACAACTGCAACGGACATTGTTGCTGGTGCTGCTACAGAAACCTTAAACGTTGCGTCAACTTCTCTTGCAACTGGAGGAGCAGTTTCTCCGGGTGCCGTTGCAGAACTTGACTTTTGCCGCCGTCTTGCCTCGATCCCCGGTGGGACTATGAGTCTCGAATATCAAAGACGCTGTGGCAACATGGCAATGGTTTGTCAGCAAGTAAGAATGACAAACCCCAATGCAACCATGGACCCCTATTGCGCAACCGTCTCTGGATATGGACAAATGGTGTCCCCATGGGGGGCCTCTGTCGCTCCGATGATGCCTGGGGTTAACACATCTCACAATCTTCAAAATGCTGATCCAAGTAAGGTTGGGTGGAGCATCGCGCCACCCCCACCATTTGGCATGACAATGGGCATGCATGGAGCGCCATTAGGTGGTTCTATGGGTGCCTACGGTGTCCCCCCGGGCGCAGAAGGCGTTGGACCCATGATTGCGGATAATGTTATCGGCCGGTTCGTCTCAGGCGGCAGCCTGGGATACAATGGCTACAGCGGCGGCGGAGGGCGCGTATATAGCGCCGACAGGCCACCTGAATAAGTTTTAATAAAATCTTCCTTGCTTGATACGCTTGTAAAGCGTCCAAAATGTGATTGCCGCAACACCCATCAAAATAAAGGCTGGCGCGTATAGGTTTCCAGACTGCAGCGTAGCTGCCTTCATAATCACTGGACCAGTACCACCACCAATGGCCATACCAAGGCTATAGTTAAAAGGCAACACCACTATAGCGGTCTTCTACCGGAAAGAGTGTTTGAACAAACGCATGCTCTGGCCCTGAAATACTGGCCACCATAAAGGCCAAAAGAACTTGTGCAAGAATAAAAAAGCCAACGCCCGCAATTGGAAAAAGTAATAAAGGGAATCGCTGCCAAAAGACAAAAACACAAGACATAAGCATCATACGCTTGCTGCCTACTTTATCTAATATGAAACCCATAAAAGGTGCTGCAAAAACATAAGTCAAAATACCAATCATGCTGTACTCAAAGGTACACGCACGATACTGACGTCTAAAAACTCGTATAAATAAACATCTATAAACTTAAACAAAGGTTAAGAGAGAAAACCGTTCAACGTGCCGGTGATGATTGTGGTAATAGAAGAAGCGCGATCGCGGGTAATGGCCTCAAGAAGAGGAGATTTGTCATGCTTTTTCTTTTTCATCTTTTAAATTCAGGGCTTTCCTCTGTATAAAGACGAATATACAGACCAACAAGACTTACAAGCCCACCTAAGCAAAAAAGCTAAACGCCAACACCAGTCTGGCGCCCAAGGCTGACAACAAATCACACCCATGCCCGTTGCAAGAAAAGCACCAATCACACTTGCGCCCGTAATCAGCCCACCCGTAAACCCAGGGAACTGCTTTCCCATGTGCTCAAGGGCAAAAATAGCAGAGCCATTATACTCCCCACCAGTACACAGCCCTTGAATGAGTCGGCATGTGATCAGAATAATGGACGCGTATACTCCCCAGCTTGCATAGCTTGGCATAATGCCAATAATGAACGTTGGGATACCCATAAGAGAAATAGACAAAATAAGGGCTTTTCGACGACCAAATCGGTCTCCTATATGACCAAAAACACTGGCACCAAAGGGGCGCATAATGAGGGCGGCGATAAAGCCAATGTAGCCAAAAATTTGGTTTGTTTGATAATCGTTTCCTGGAAAGTATTCATTACCTATAATCTCAAGAAAAACCGCATACAACATAAAGTCATAAAACTCTAAGGTGGTTCCCACAATACTCGCAAAAAGCGTTTTGATTTTAGGGTTTGATACCATTTAACTTTTTCTCCAGATTTTTTATTTTCTATAAAGCTTAAATTTCCGAGATATTAGGTTTAATTGTCTTTTTTGTCCAGAAAAAGTTAGTAAAGGCCTTACTCTGAATGCAAAGAAAGGCAATCTAAGACCCCCTGCAAAATATAGGTAGCCGCCACTTTATCAACATTTTTTTTTCTTTTTTTACGACTCATATTCCCCCCGATCATGCAGTCTTCTACAGCTTTTGTGGATAGACGCTCATCCCATAACACAACAGGGCATTCATCAAGCAGTGTAATATGCTTCACAAAGGCTCGGGTAGCACGACAGCGCTCTCCCTCTGTGCCGTTCATATTTAGAGGAAAACCAATGACCACACCCCCAGCATCCATTTCTTCTAGAAAACCGATGATTGAGATGGCGTCTTGTTGCATTCCCTTTGACTGAATTATTTTGAAAGGTGTGGCTATTTTTCTTCTTGTATCGGAAAGAGCAATTCCAATATTTTTTTCCCCATAATCGATACCTAAAATCCGCTGTTCTTTTTTTAGCCGATGCTTAAACTCCTGCACATCTTGCACTATCATGTGCACACCTCCATCACTTTACGATAAGTTGAATCAAAAGAATCGATCAAAATCTGATCGACTTCTTCCATACTGGCACGCACCCCCAATTCTTTGAGGGATGTAACAGAGCGCCCCTCAATACCACAGGGGATAATATCCTTATAATGATTCAAATTTGGCGCAATATTGAGTGAAATTCCATGAGAAACAACCCAACCCTGTAGCCTTACACCAATAGCGCCAATTTTCTCGACACCGCTTGCAGTATTTACCCAAACGCCTGTGCCGTCTTTATGCCTTAGTCCGTTTATCCCTAAACAACCCAAAGTCACGATCAGCCACTCCTCAAGAAAATATATATACTTCCGGATATCGCGCTCGGAAACAGGCAACTTATGAACAAAGTAAATAACCCTTTGTCCGGGCCCATGATACGTCACTTTACCCCCGCGCGTTGTTGTGTATAATGGAATTTCAGAATGGAAAGAGTGGTTTTTAACGCCCACACCAGCTGTATATAGAGCAGGGTGCTCTAAAACCATAGCAGAGACTTTTTCTGCACCATCTTTAACGCATGCGACACGACGTTCCATTTCTTGCATGGTTTCAAGATACGGCTGAAAGCCATTTTCTATTCTAAGCTCATATTCCATTTTGGAACAAACAGCATAGCACTTTATGGTGGAAAAATAAAAAAGGTCCGAGTGGGAACCACCCTCAGGACAAGTTATGGAGGTATAACATGAAATCAGACATTGCGTCTAGACACCATTGATATAATTAGCCTAGTCCTACAATTCAAGTATTTCAACAAAAAAAATGTCATATATTTTGATATTTTTATTAAATATATTGATAATTATTTGTTTTTGATGAGTTTACTTAAGAAAAATAAAAAAGGAAACAAAAGCAAAAATAGGCCCAAGAATAATAACGGATAAAACAATATAAGAAAAAAAAACTTGGCATTTCTACACGTTGTTTGATCGCAATAGATCGAACCATAAAGTTAGGAGCGTTTCAATATAAGTCATTGCCCCATAAAGACAGCGCCCATTGAAATAGCCATAAGTGTTTGATTTAAAGATGAGGTAAGGGCAGGCACACCCCTCCGCCATATGAAAGAAAATCAAGTAAAGGGGCGCATTATCCAAAAAGCTAGAAAAAGCCCTGTTGTCCAAAAAGTACATTAAATTATTAGGAATACCATTACTGTTTACGCGGGAAATAATGGACCCAAATGCCCCCCATTTCACCTGCTTTAAGAATAGCTAACAAAGGAATCATTGTTACAAAAATACCCGCAAATACTTTTGCAACCTCTATCAGGGGCTCCCAAGAAAAAGTGGTTATAAAGACGCAATCCTTTCTAGTCATTTTAGCCGATAGAAAAGTGATCACAATTAGGCCAGAATCGCGCAATATATTTTCTATCAACCACTTCGTACCTAAAACTTCTATATGCATTTCTGTTTGCAACAATGTTGTCCCCACCAAAACACTAATAATAAGAAATAAGAAAATAATATTTATTTTCCCATTAACTTTAAATCTGCTTTTACTTTAGGAGGAAAAGTGTGTGGGGCTTCTTTTTTTAAATCTTAGGGAATCAATAATGAAAAAAAAACAGCTATTAGGTAAGCTGTCGATACGGCCGTGGGGGCAATCAAACTTTTTAATGGCCATAAAAAGGAACGCCTTCAATAAACCCCAAAAACAAAGGCGCATCACCCATGGGCGACAGGGCGCCTCAATATTAGAAACAAGAAAAATAAAGAAAATAAAAATATGCGCTTTGTTCTTGCGCCACGCATTCGCCTGCACAAGGATTAATCATCACCATACTTGCCCCAGTTGTCCCAATTAGGCTTGCCATCACTGTTCCCACAAATAAAATACTTGCATTGCCTGCAGGGCGGCCAACCCACGTAGATTTAACCCGAATGCCGCTTGTCACCACAAAGAGTGACCCGATGAGCGCTATAAAAGGAATGTATTCTCGAATCGTTACATGCGCAATTTCATGTGTCGTGCCCGTAAAATCATATTGAAGCGCCGGCACTAAGAAACATAGTGTCCAAAAAAATAACCTTTCCATAATGCCGGTGCCAAAAGGCTTTAAGAAACAGCGGAAACGTTGACAAAGACAATAGAATGCCTAAGAAGGCACACACCCACAGAAGAGATAAGTTAGAACCGTTCATTTATGCGTTCACATTCATATATTTAAATTTTCGAGCGCCAAACATCAAAGACGAAGACAGTTTTCTAATAAAATTAAAGCTACCATAAGCAGCGCCATTATTCACCAAAAAAGCGCGCCAAACACATTTCATAAAATATTAATTTTGCATTCCCATACTTGCAGAATTGACACAATTCCGAACAATACTGTAATGTGCCTACATGCATAAACGAATACCTATTTACCATTTTTTTTCTGCTCTTTTCTTGGCGCTATTTCTGTGCAGAATGCACACCATCCAGCACACACGTGGCAATTTTCTGGAAAAGCAGCAGCTTTCTAAATTAAAAATTGGCCAATCCACCCTTTGCAGATGTTTTGACGCACTTAGGCCCCCATCTAGCCACGAAATGTTTATTGGTAAGGGATGGTATTATATGGCGAAAAAACAGAAAATGTGTCATTTTAGCTCCTAAAATCGAGAAGAGAGAATTCTACCTCTTAGAATTCAACAGCAAAAAAAATACTATCTTCTGTGAAGAAATTTGACGATAAAGGCGTTGAAATCAAGCCTGACCGAGAAAACACCCAACCTACGGACGCGATCCTTCGTTCCTTGGTGAATTTGTCAACAATATTGGCCGATATGAAGACCCGGGTGCCGGACGAGGAAGAAAATAACAGCCATGACCATGAAAAAACCAAGGTCCTTATTATTGGAAGCGGTCCTGCAGGGTATACAGCAGCAATTTATGCGGCACGCGCAAACTTAAAGCCAGTTGTTGTTCAAGGTTATGAACCTGGTGGGCAGCTTACTGTCACAACAGATGTCGAAAACTGGCCTGGATTTGAAAACGTCATTCAAGGCCCATGGCTAATGGAACAAATGCAAAAACAAGCAGAGAATGTTGGCGCTGAACTTGTTCCGGACTACATTAATAAAGTTGATTTCTCTAAAAAACCCTTTCACTGTGAGGGCGATAGCGGCACTACCTACATTGCAGAAACTGTTATTATCTCAACAGGGCACAGGCTAAATGGCTAGGCATAGAAAGTGAAAAGAAATTTCAAGGTTTCGGTGTTTCAGGGTGCGCCACTTGCGATGGCTTCTTTATAAAGATAAAGAAGTTGCTGTTGTCGGGGGGCGGAAACACAGCCGTCGAAGAGGCGCTTTTACCTTACAAACCACGCTAAAAAGTAACACTCATTCATCGACGTGACACGCTTCGCGCAGAAAAGGTACTGCAGGATCGACTGCTAAAACACCCTAAAATTGATGTTTTATGGCACACAACCCTTGAAGAAGTGCTTGGAAATGAAAATCCGAAGTCTGTCACAGGACTTAAACTAAAGAATACACAATCAGGTGATACCACTAAACTGAAAGTAGATGGCGTGTTCATTGCAATTGGACACAAGCCCCAAACGGAAATTTTCAAAGGGCAACTTGATATGGATGATGAAGGCTATCTTAAAGCCGCGCCAGGGACCACTTTTACAAACATTAAGGGCGTATTTGCTGCCGGCGATGTTCAAGACAAGATCTACCGCCAAGCCGTCACAGCTGCAGGGGCAGGGCTGCATGGCCACTAGATGCACTTAAGCTTTTAGAAGAACAAAGCTAACACACTCTTCTTAATACCCAAAAATTAAGAAGGGATGCACACAACCACAATATATACTGCTGGCAGCACTGCTTCGTTTGATGCCTTCCAAATACTTAACCCTATAAATATAAATGTTTTTCCAATAAAAGCAGAGCTTAAAGCACTTGCCATACCCACAATTAAATAGCGTTTTTTCCTGTTACATTAGATACTGTCCATACATTTAATAGGCTTAAATATATCAATCCTAAAAACACCACCCAAAAGCGCACAAGAACCACATACCAAGAGGGCATTTTTAAGAAAAAAAAATGGAACGATGCTGATGCAAAACATAAAAAGGGTGATTTTCATCACTTTATACAGGGCATATACTTTTAAAGAAATTGCCCAGAACGGGCAGAAGGACAAAGTCAATCCCAAAAAAATGATATTAAAACCTAGCATGATTTTTTAATGAAATAGATGTAACAAGTGGAATGAATGCATTAAAAAAAAAACAAAGGGAATGGCATAGGTGAGTTGAGAAAAGTTAAAGACGAGAAACTGTTTAAATACTTTTTTCAAAATCTCTTTTCCAGAAATTGAAATAGTTGCAGCACTATGAGCCAAAGATTTGTCGATGCCTCTTAAGTATGCCCCAACTAAAGCTGTGCCGCGCCGCCAACAAAAATGGGATGCGCCACAATCCAGGTATCTCTATGCATGACACAAGAAATGCAAGAAATGAGGCAACAAAAATACCCAAAACTGTTTATGACTCATAATAAGACGAAAGAATAATAGCTTTTTTCGCCTGTGTGATTATTTAATAAAAAGAATCGAGCAACCACACGCTCGCCCGACAAAAAATCCTCGAAGAAACTTGATTAAAAAAAGCCCAATTGGAGCAAAAACCCTATCTGCGAATATAAAGGAATAAGGCCAATACACAGTGTTAAAAACCCTGCACCCAGCAATGAAAAAGATAACGTCCATCTTTTTCCTTTTTTCTCGGCAATCTGACTAAAAATAAAAACACTAATGAGGCGCTCAATAAGAGAAGTGCTTAATAAACCATAAAGCTAAAATAAGTTGCACCACAGGATCGAAAGATGGAAAAAACAGAGGTGCAATCAAAGGGGCCATTAAGCCATAAAGCGCAGAGTCGTAATGATAGTAGCATTCCCAATTAAAACTGCCCAACTTTTTCTTGATATTGATAAGATAGCCATATGCGTTCATCCAGTTTTTGGCACAATAACAAGCTATAGGAAAGAATAGGGGACTATCCACACTTCCCACGCTGGTACGAACCAGATCGAGTATTAAGGGTTAGACAAATGTGATGTCCTCTCAGCCACAATAGAGTGGCACCCCCGATGGAATTTCTGTAAATAAATTATTAAAGATTAAACGTCAAGTCTGCGTAAGAGAGCTGAGCTTCTTCGTCAATTTTTCTATAGGCTCTTTTTGTTCTATTTTCGTACTTGGTTTCGCTGCTTCTAGTTGCTCGAATTTACGCGCACTTACCAAAACGCGACGCTCTAATGTGCCCAATGTTTGATTGTAAGCCTCGACAGTCGCAGATAAATTTTTCCCAACACGAGAAAAATGCTCGTTCATGTCATAGATTCTTTTGTGCATTTCTTGGCCTAAATCACTAATGGCTTTCGCATTTTTGGCCAAAACTTCTTGCCGCCACCCATAAGATACCGAACGCAACAAAGCAATGAGAGTAGTCGGAGTTGATAAAATAACTTTTATGCTCTGCGCCCAATTCAATAAGAGAGGGTCTTGCTCAAGAGCTGCACTAAAAAAGTTTCGCCCGGCAAGAAAAGCACAACAAACTCTGGTGTTGGTTTAAAGGAATCCCAATACCCTTTTGACGAAAGCTTTATAATATGTTGGCGCACCTGTTTTGCGTGCAGCTTCATTTTGCTTTGTTTCTCGTGTTCGGTTTTGGCTTCCAGTGCTTCAAGGTAGGCGTGAAGAGGGGCCTTCGCATCAACGACAATATTCTTTTCACCAGGAAGATGAACGATCATATCTGGACGATATCTTTGAGCATCCACATCAGACGATACCTGCTCTGTAAAATCACAGTGGGACAGCATGCCCGCCATTTCCACCACGCGCTTTAGCTGCATCTCACCCCAACGCCCACGCACATTTGGCGCGCGCAATGCTTGCACAAGATTCGTTGTTTCGCTTTTAAGCTCTTTCTGAGAGTGAATTAAATCTTTAACCTGAAGTTTAAGTGTTTCATAGGCCCCCACGCGCACTTTTTCTAATTCATGCACTTTCTTATCAACACCTGACAGCGCCTCTTTAATGGGTGCCAAAAGCTCTGAAATCGCTTTTTGTCTTTGGCCAAGATCACCTTTTGCATGCTCTTGAAATTTAGACAGCGCCGCTTCGGCCAACTTTAAAAAAGAACTGTTATTGGCTGAAAGTGCCTCTGACGAAAGCGCTTTGAAGGTTTCTTTCAGCTTTTCATCTGACTCTTTGTAAAAAGCGTCTTTTTCTTCATAGTAAAGCGTTTTTTGCTCGATCATTGTGCGCAACCGCTCATTTTCCTGGCTCAACAACAAAACTCTTTCTTGGGCAGCAGCTAGTGTTTGTTCTGTTTTTTGTATTTGAGAAAGCTTTTCCTCTGCAGCCGCTTGTTTTTTGAGGCTATCCATATTTGCATCAGAAAGGCTGACATACCGTTTCATAGCCCAGGCCACAACAATAATGGCCCCAAACAAAAGGGCTACCAAACAAAAATCGAATAGATGGAACATTTCTTACCTTTTTTGTTTGTACTATATCCCAAAAAACGATACTCTGACACACAAAATAATCCGGAGGGCACGTGACACAATCAATTCTTCAAGCAATATTTGGTATCATTGTTTTTATGTTTTTTGTTGGCTTATTTCAGAAGATAGAAAGTCTGTAAATTATAAGCAAGCGTTCAGTAATCTACTTATGCAAGGTGTTGTTGCTGCCATTTTGTTGCATATTCCTTTCGCAAGAAAAAACTGATTGGGTTTATAAGCGACGGCGTTATTGCGCTAAAAAGCGCAACTTTAGAAGGTACAAAATTTGTTTTCGGATATTTGGGCGGTGGAGACGTTCCTTTCGATCCAAAAGGAACCACTTTCATTTTTGCCTTTCAAACGCTTCCCATGGTCATTGTTATTAGCGCACTCTCTATGTTGCTTTTCCACTTAAGAATTCTTCCTATTATGGTGAAAGGTATTTCTTGGGCCATGAAAAAGGCCATGGGTATTGGTGGTGCACTTGGTGTGTGCAGTGGGGCGAAAATTTTTCTTGGGCCAAACAGAGGCACCCCTTTTAATTAAGCCATACTTAAAAAATATGTCGCGCAGCGAGCTTTTCACTATCATGTGTATGGGGTTTGCAACAACATCTATTATCATTATTGGCCTTTTTATGCCATGATTCTTCTAAAAAATTGTTCCGTATTCAACCGTACACCTTTTGACAGCATCCATCATCAGCGTTTTGGGCGCCATTACATTATCTCGGATTGTTGTGCCAGACAGCTCGGGCCCCACTGAGGGAAAGATGGTTTTGCCTTATGAGTTTACAGGATCTATGGACGCCATTTCAAAAGGAACAGGCGACGGTATTCGATTGTTCTTTAACATTATCGCTATGCTTATTGTTTTTGTGTCGCTTGTCTCTATGGGCAACCGCTTCCTTGGCTTGTTTCCTGATTTCATGGGCGAGCCAATTACGTTTTGCAAAGGTGCCTAGGAGTTGTGATGTCACCCGTTGCTTGGTTAATGGGCATTCCTTGGCAGGAAGCAGGTGCCGCAGGCAGCTTATTGGGTATTAAAACCATTCTAAACGAATTCTATGCCTTTACGCAGCTTTCCACATTAAATGACACAGCGCTTTCTGTGCACAGTCGCACGGTGATGACGTATGCTTTGTGTGGCTTTGCCAATATAAGCAGCATGGGCATCATGATTGGGGGATTGGGCAGCATTGTTCCAGAAAGAGAAACGATGTGCTCTCACTAAGCTTTAAAGCGCTTATGGTGGGCACGTTGGCCTCATGTCTCAGTGGTGCAGTGGTTGGCATTCTTATGTGGCCCTATCTATAGCACTAAATGACCTTTAAGCTGGAATCCGAATTTAACCCCGCTGGCGATCAGCTTGATGCGATTCCAGCGCTACTGAAAACCTATATAAAGAAAAACGAGATCAGGTTCTTCTTGGCGTCACCGGTTCTGGAAAAACCTTTACCATGGCGCATGTCATTCAAGAATACAAACGCCCTACACTTATTCTCGCGCCCAACAAAACTTTAGCAGCCCAATTATACGGAGAAATGAAAGAATTTTCCCCCACAATGCCGTTGAATACTTTGTTTCTTATTATGACTATTACCAGCCCGAAGCTTATGTACCGCGCAGGGATTTGTATATTGAAAAGAAGCCACCATCAATGAACAAATTGATCGCATGCGACATAGTGCGACACGCGCACTTCTAGAGCGCAAAGACGTCATTATCGTCGCAAGTGTTTCGTGTATTTATGGTCTTGGCGATGTTGAAACATACAGCCAAATGTCTTTTGGCATAAAGCCTGGCGAACATATCGAGCGTCAAACACTATTTAAAAAGTTAACCGAACTTCAATACACACGAAATGATATAAGCTTTCATCGTGGTACGTTCAGAGTAAGAGGGGACACGGTTGAAATTTTTCCAGCACACTGTGAAGATCGCGCATGGCGACTGTCTTTTTTTGATGAAGAGCTGGAAGCCATTCACGAAACAGACCCTTTAACAGGGGAAAAGATTGTTTCGCTGCCAGAAATCAAACTTTATCCCAACAGCCACTATGTAACCCCACGGCCAACTATTCAACAATGTCTCGGCCAAATTAAGCGAGACCTTGAACAACGCATTCAAGAGTTTGAATCAACAAACCGTCTGATTGAGGCTCAGCGCATTCGCGAGCGCATTACATTTGATATCGAGCTTTTAGAAACAACGGGCATGTGCCCAGGCATTGAGAATTATTCGCGGTATCTAACAGGGCGCGCACCCGGACAACCTCCACCCACCTTATATGAATACCTACCTAATGATGCCTTACTTATTGTTGATGAAAGCCATATCAGCGTACCACAATTGAACGGCATGTATCATGGAGACCGATCAAGAAAAACCAACTTATCGGAATACGGCTTTCGGTTACCGGCATGCCTGGATAACCGCCCTCTTAAGTTTGAAGAATGGGATGAAATTCGCCCCCAAACAGTGTTTGTTTCTGCAACACCAGGCCCTTGGGAGCTTGAGCAAACCAATAACGAATTTGTTGAACAAGTCATTCGTCCAACAGGGCTTCTTGACCCAGAGTGCATTGTACGACCTACAGAAAATCAAATTGATGATTTAATTGCAGAATGCCTTGCCCTTACAAAGAAAAACCAGCGGGCACTTGTGACGACGCTTACGAAAAAAATGGCTGAATCTTTAACGACCTACCTGTCTGAAGTAGGTCTAAAAGTCCGTTACATTCACTCTGATGTTGATACAATCGAACGCATTGAAATTATTCGTGATTTGCGCCTGGGTGTCTTTGATGTTTTGGTCGGCATTAACCTGCTTCGTGAAGGGCTTGATATTCCCGAGTGCGCCCTTGTTGCCATACTTGATGCGGATAAAGAGGGATATCTGCGCTCTAAAACCTCACTTATCCAAACCATTGGTCGTGCTGCACGAAATGTGGAAGGGCGGGCCATTATGTATGCTGATAAAGTTACAAAATCTATGCATTCCGCCATGGAAGAGAATAATCGTCGCAGAGAGAAACAAACGCTATATAACAAAGAAAATAACATAACACCTGAAAGTGTGAAGAAAAACATTCGCACCATTCTTGAAACAGTTTATGCCAAAGACAGTGTTACTGTTGATCCTAAGCAAGATGCGCTCCCCACAGGGGCAAAGCTACAGAAACACCTAAAAAGCCTTGAAAAATCCATGCTTAAAGCAGCAGAGGCCCTTGACTTCGAATCGGCGGCAAAGTTTAGAGATGAAATCAACCGCATCGAAAAAAATAATCTTAAATAAAGTCTATATCTTTCTAGAACTCAAACCCTGTAAGTTTAACAACCTTAACTATGGAGAGTACATTCGACCTTTTGGCAGCCGAACATGGACTGATAGATTTCTAATTATTTTTTCTTTGGATGTTTGAGGTAGCGTTTAAAGCTCTTTCTATATTTTTCTTATCACTGTCTTGATATCCCACACTTGACGAACTCTAAAAGAACTGTAATATGATGCTTCTATACAAGGCCCTGTGGTGGAATTGGTAGACGCGGTAGACTCAAAATCTACTGTCCGCAAGGACGTGGGAGTTCGACTCTCCTGGGGGCACCACCTTATTTATACGCTGATGGGAAGTGGGGAGATGCATGACAGAAGATCATGGGCACTATCAAGTAGGATTAAAAGCATTATTCAGGCGCGGGGATGAATTTCTTTTTTAAAGTCACCACTAGGAAACACCTTTGACTTTCCTGGCGGCCGTATTCTTAAAAAAGAATCTGACACACCGTTAAAAGACATTCTTAGGCGTGAAATCACTGAAGAGTTAGGACAAAAAGTTAAGTACACTATTAAAGGCCCTGCTTTTCAATTTCGTCGCTTTTTCAAGCAGCTGAATATTCGTGTATTTATAACGGTCTACGAAGTAGAGTATATTTCAGGGCAAATCGAGCTTTCCCAAGAACACGCAACACATCATTGGATCAATCCCCTTGAGTATTCTTTTGAAAAAAGAAATTTTCTTACGCTCGAAGAATATAAAGCATTTACTGCCTATATGCAGAATTGTCACGTTGGCCTTCAGCTTAGCTGATTTGAATCTTATGCGGCTTTAGATATTTTTGGGCGCGCTTATGAACATCTTTAAGGGCTTTCTCATTGACGCCTTCTGCCCGATACACCAACATGGCCTGTGTGTTAGATGCCCTTAAAAGCCACCACCCATCACTATAGTTAACACGCAGCCCATCTATATCAGAAAAGTCTTTATGTGCGCTTTTTTCTACGGATTCTAATACATCGGCAACAACGGCAAACTTTTGTCGTCTGAATAGGGAATTCGAACTTCATCACTTGTTACATAAGAGGGTAAATTTTTTCTCACTTCTGAGAGTGGTTTGCCTAGAGCAGAAAAAGATATTTAAAAAGCGAATTGCCGTGTAAAGGGCATCATCATATCCATAATAATAGTCATTAAAAAAAACATGGCCACTAATTTCACCTGCAAACGGGGCAGAGACATCTTTCATCTTTCGCTTTATCGTCGAATGGCCTGTTTTCCACATTAAAGGGCACCACCTTGGGCTTCTATGTCTTCAAAAGAGCCTGACTTGCTTTCACATCAGAAATAACCGTTGCACCGGGATTGCCTTTAATACCTCACGCGCAAGCATCATAATAAGTTGATCAACGGGAAGAGGATCTCCTTTTTCATCCACAACACCCAATCGATCTCCATCACCATCAAAAGCAAACCCTAAATTGGCCTTATTTTTTAAAACCATTTTTTTCAAATCTGCTAAATTTTCAGCCTTACTCGGGTCTGGGTGATGATTTGGAAAAGTACCGTCAATATCACAAAACAAGGCTGTATGTTTTCCAGGAATGCGCTGAATCAACATTTCAACCAGCTGTCCTGCAGCACCGTTTCCTGCATCCCACACGATATTTAAATCCTTTTTCTCTATCTTTAAGTCTTTAAGAAGACGCTGAACATATGCTTCTGATAGGTCTTCGGACTTTCTCCCTCCTAAAGCGACATCCTTTGGGAAGCTTTTGACAATCTCTTGAAAAGAATGAATTTCAGGCCCCGTGATAATATGATCTTTGAACATCATTTTAAAACCATTGTGGTTTTTGGGATTATGCGATCCTGTTACCATAATGCCGCCATCAAGCTTCATATGGTGCACAGAGAAATAGAGAAGAGGGGTGGGGCCCACGCCTATTTCAACCACCTCCATGCCAGAGGCTTGTAAGCCTTCAATTAAACTTTCTTTAAGAATAGGAGAACTCAGACGCCCATCCCAGGCCACTGCAACTTTTGGCTTTGCCCCAGATAAAAACGTTGCATAGCACCGCCCAACAAAAAATGCATCTTCCGGGTGCAAGGTTTCTTGAAAAACACCACGAACATCATACTCTCTTAAAATAGATGGATGAAAGTGGTGGCACATCTTTAGCACCCTTTTTCTTGGGTGATAGGCTGCCGCCCCAATGAGTGATAATCAAACCCTGCCTTGCGAAGCGTTTCAGGGGTATAGATATTACGCAAGTCAACAATCAAAGGACATTTCATTCGGCTGTGCACCTTTTCTAAATCTAGATATCTAAACTCATGCCATTCAGTAACAATAAGCAATACATCTGCATCATCTAATGTTTCATACGCATTTTTATGCCACGACACATTCTGCAAAAGAGGTTTTGCTGAATCCATGCCAATGGGATCGTACGCATGTATATTTCCCCCCATTTTTTGTAAAAGAGGAATAATTGTTAAGCTTGGTGCGTCACGCATATCATCTGTATCCGGCTTAAACGTTACACCTAAAACAGCAATTTTTTATCTTTCATTACCGCCTAAGGCCATTTTTACCTTATCAGCCATTTTATTTTACGTTCATCGTTTGCACGAATGACAGATTCAACAATTTCAAAGAGGCACATCAAAGTCCCGGGCAGTCGCCGCCAAAGCCAGGGTGTCTTTGGGAAAACATGATCCCCCGTAACCGGGGCCCGCATTAAGAAACTTTTTACCAATGCGCGTATCAAGACCAATTCCCAAGGCAACATCATTTACATTTGCATCACATTTTTCACATAAATCAGCAATCTGGTTGATAAAGGTAATTTTTGTAGCCAAGAA
This sequence comes from Holosporaceae bacterium, assembly GCA_022646525.1. Classification (GTDB taxonomy): domain Bacteria; phylum Pseudomonadota; class Alphaproteobacteria; order UBA7879; family UBA5542; genus UBA5542. The sequence continues at coordinate 937,216 of CP060261.1, forward strand.
ACTGTTCGCAGCATATTTAATAAGCTCGGATGATTCAGGTGAAGTAAATACAATCGGCGTCTCTAGCTGAAACAAAGGCTGATACAAAGTACGCATAACCTTTTCTGCACGCTCAGTACGACACCCAACCACCACACGATCTGGACGCATGAAATCTTCAATCGCAGATCCTTCTCTCAAAAATTCAGGGTTTGACACTACGTCAAATTCTACTATGGGGTTAACATCCCGTATAATGGCTTCCAATTTTTTAGCTGTATCAACAGGCACCGTTGATTTTGTCACAATAACTGTATAGCCCTCTAATGACTCTGCAATATCTTTGGCCGCATCAAACACGTAAGAAAGGTCGGCCGCACCCACTTTACTTAATACAGGAGGGGTACCAACGGCTATAAAAACAACGTCGGAATCTTTGACTGTGTTTTTTGTATCTGTAGAAAAGAATAAACGCTTTGCACGTGCATTCTTTTGGACAAGGTTCTCAAGCCCTGGCTCGTAAATAGGGATAACGCCTTTCTTAAGGCCGTCAATTTTTTGACGGTCAAGATCTAAACACGTCACTTGAAAACCAAGGTCTGAGAAACACGTGCCCGTAACCAGGCCAACATAGCCCGTACCGATGATTGATATATTCACTTTTTGTTTACCATTTGTTTTATAATTGATCTTACTTCTGATGCCATATCAGGCCTATTCAATGCCATCTCTATCGTTGCCTCGATTAAGCCATGCTTAGACCCGCAATCATAGCGCGCCCCATCAAACTTTAACCCATAGAATTCTTGCCTCTTAAGCAGCTGGGAAATGGCATCCGTCAATTGGATTTCCCCATTTTTACCAGCACGAACAGATTCAAGTGCGTCAAAAATATCAGAATGCAATATATACCGACCTACAATTGCAAGATTAGAAGGGCTATCTTTAGGCGCAGGCTTCTCAACAACACCTTCGATCTTTACTGTTTTATCTTGTCCCACACCGGGGCGCACCATGCCATAGCTGCTTGATTCCTTGGCGTCGACCTCCATAAGCGCAACAACATTAGACGCACATTCCTCGTACGCCTCTACCATTTGCTTAAGACACGGTTTCTTTGCTTCAATCAAATCATCCGCAAGCAAAACAGCAAAAGGCTCATCCTTAACTAAGTGTCGTGCACACCAAACCGCATGCCCCAACCCTAAAGGCTCTTGTTGGCGTGTATAAATAACTGTACCTGGATCGAGAACCACATGGTTAACGGCATCTAGGTCTTGCTTATTGCCTCTGTGTTTTAAGGTTTCATTCAATTCATATGAATAGTCAAAAAAGTCCTCTAGGGCACTTTTTCCACGACCCGTTACAAATATAAATTCTTCAATGCCAGCCGCTTTCGCTTCTTCAACAGCATATTGAATTAAGGGCCGATCAATAACTGTCAGCATTTCTTTTGGAATAGACTTAGTCGCGGGCAAAAAACGGGTTCCCAAGCCCGCCACAGGAAAAACAGCCTTCTTTACCTTTTTGTGCATCAGTTACCTTCCTTTAGACCCCACAGATATGAATCTAAGTGAAAATAGCGAGGGATGCAAAGCATTACATCGAAAAAGAAACCGGGAAAGCTGCATCTAACTAAAAACTAAGAAGCCGTTGTAATCACAATACCAGATAGAAGAAGCGTGATAACACAGTACCCCATAATATCGCGCAGCTTAAGGCCAGCAATAGCTAAAACAGGAAGCGCCCAGAAGGGTTGGATCATATGCGTCCACGCGTCTCCCCAAGAAACGGCCAAACAAACTTTCGTAAGGTCTGCCCCAATGTTTTTGCTGCATCAATCACGATAGGTGCTTCAAGCGCCCACAGGCCACCCGCAGAAGGCACAAACAGCGTCAGAAGGCCGGCCACGTAAACCGAAATAATAGGAAATGTTTCAGCCGTAGATATGCTTGCAAAAAACTGAGAAATTACAGTTGCAAGATGAGATCCCTTTAAAATACCCGTAATCCCCGCATAAAGGGGAATTGAATCAAAATAGGGCCAACACGCTTAGCACCTTCATTCACAGTCATTAAGAAAATACGAATATTTTTTTGAAGTAAAAGAGCAAGGAAAATTAAGATGAAACATACCGTCTTCAGCTCAATTGAAAACTCACCACGAAAGATTTTAAGAAAAAATATAGCCAAGACCGAAAGAACCCGCAATAAATCCAACTGAACGACTTAATTCTAGTTTTTCCGCAGGTCCTTTTTGATATTCGTCTTCTGCGCTTTCATCTAGTTTAATGTCGTCATTAACAACCTTGTACACCTTGTCCTGAAGTCCTTCTGATCGGCTAATATACCAATTCACAACCGGCATTAAAAAAAGAAGCGTACCCGAAAGAAAGAAATTTAATGGCGACAGAAGAGTTTCCGACAAAGGAATCAAACGCCCAATCATAGCCTCACTAAAGTTTCCTTTAGTTGCAATGATTAAAGAAATTGAACCGAAAGCCCACCATGAAATAACAAAAATCCCCCATAAGCACTCGCAACCATAAAGGCGGAAGTTAGCTTTCGGCATAACTTTGATAATTTCACGACATAAAAAGCTTGCCGCAACCAAACCAAACCCCAGTTAATCAAACAACCTGCACATGAAACAGCGGACACAATAAAAACCGCCTGATGCGGTGACTTTATTTTTTAGCCACTCGTTTCAAGGTGCGGGCAACAACAGGTGTTGTAGCTAGTATGTAGCCACCTAAAAATAACATTGCCATCAACATAGTATGTGGCATAAGCGTCCAAAAACCGTCCCCCAGTAAACCATCAGATCTGAAAACGATGTATCAGTTAGGAAGAGGGCACCTAAAATTGTCAGCGTAGTCAGGAACAAAGCCAAAATAAAGGTGTCAGGGGTATACTTAATCATCAGCTTGTCAAAAAAAGCTGCTACAGTTTTAATCATGATATGCCTTTCGGTTTTTAGTCTATAAAAAACAGGGGTACATCCTGGCACAAATTACTTTAAAATTCAATCTCCCCATGATAGAGGAAGTTGTGTTAGCAAATTACGGACAAAGGATATTATGCATATTGTAACAGGTGGAGCAGGGTTTATCGGCTCAAATATTGTCAAAGCCCTTGAAGAAAATAGCCATAAGGACACCGTTGTTTGCGATGTTTTAGGAAACGAAAATAAGTGGCGCAATATTGCAAAAAGAGAGCTTGGCACCATTATCTTGCCGCAAGAATTATTTACATTCTTAAATCAACATGCATCACGTATTGATACAATTTTTTCATATGGGGGCTATTTCCACCACAACAGAAACAGATGCAGATGCCATTGTTGCGAATAACCTCAGACTATCACAGTCACTTTGGTCTTGGTGTGGTACACACAAAAGCGCTTCATTTATGCTTCGTCTGCAGCAACCTATGGAGATGGCGAGAAAGGGTTTACAGATAATGAAACCCCAGAATTTCTGTCGCAACTTCTCCCTATGAACGCCTATGCGGTGGAGCAAGCACTTATTTGATCGCTGGGTGGCGCGGGTTAAAGAAACCAACATTGAAAAGCCTAAACAAGCTGTAGGGTTAAAGTTTTTTTAATGTTTATGGGCCCAATGAATATCATAAAGGCGGTCAAAAAAAGCGTTGTATGCAAAGCCTTTGACACCATTAAAAAGTGGGCAGTCCGTAAAACTCTTTAAATCTAATGACCCTAAATACAAAGACGGACAACAACTGAGAGACTTTGTGTACGTAAAAGACTGCGTAGATGCCGTTTTATGGTTTTTCAAGAACCCACAACTGCAAGGACTTTATAATGTTGGGTCTGGCAAAGCACGCACGTTTGAAGACCTTGTAAAGGCAACATTCAGCGCGCTTAATTTGTCGCCAAAAATAGAGTTTATTGATATGCCCGAAAATTTAAGAAAAACATATCAAAACTACACGGAATCAAATCAAAGCAAACTCGAACAAACAGGTTTCAAATCTCGATACTCTCTAGAAGAGGGTATTCGTGACTATGTACAGGCGTATCTAGATAACGCAGACCCATACGCCTAATCTTTAAAAGTCACAGGCAAATATACAAATAATCCCTCTATTATTTTATAAGGGATTGTTATTTATTGCTTATTTTCCATGCGTCAATTTATTGGCTTTTCTTACTCAACATTTTATTCATAAAACTTATGTATATTTTTTTACAAATTTTATTGACCTCATATTTTGAGAGTTGTAGATTTTATAAAAATAGAAAGAAATGAAGGATGTATAGCATAGACAACACTCACCGTGGGAGGAAGTAATATGAAAAAATGAGACTGTAACAAGAGCACAAATTAGCGACGCTTTGAGGAAAAGACTGGGACTCACGCGCTCGCAATCCCTAAACTCCATTGATACCGTCCTTGAAGGCATTACAGAAGCGCTTAAGGAAAATGAAGAGGTGAAACTTCCTTTATTTGGTGTCTTTTTCCCAAGAGAAAAGAGAGCGCATTGGCCGCAACCCAAAAACATTGGAAGAGGCGAAGATTTCTGCCCGCCGCGTTACTGGATTCCGCCTATCTCGCCTGATGAAAGATCGCGTTGATATGTCGATCAAAAAATGAACGGACAACCCTATAAATAAAACATAATCTGGTTTGCTTTCAGACACGCATTGTGTATATATGTGACTGTAACGTCGGGCGTAGCGCAGCCTGGTAGCGCACTACACTGGGGTGTGTAGGGGTCGTGGGTTCAAATCCCGCCGTTCCGACCATTACAGTTTGTAACTTTAAACCAAACGAACCTATGCACAGCTCCTCACTTTGCTTGCTTTACACCACATTTCAAATATTGACCGCCAAGGCATGGCAAAATGCTCCTTGAAAAAAAGCTTGTTACCTGTGCTAATATTTTTCCACACACAGAATCTTTGTATTTTGGAAAAACAAAGTAAAGACTGAGGACGAGTCAGTGATGATTCTAAAAACGGTCGCTGAAAATTTCTCTAAAATCGATGCCATCTTTGCAAAGCATCACCCTTATGAATGCTATTGCTTGGTGGAAATGCCTCTTACAAAAAGTAATTCTAATTTACACGACTGGGCAATACAGCAATCAACGCCGTAAATACTGAATTTACTTTGGCAGTGGCAGCGACGAATCAATTCGTAAACCCATTCTTATATCTTGTGCACTTAGAACATGGTTTAGGTTTAAGGACACATTTCTCCTCGCACCCAACCCTCGCACTCTAACAAAATAGTCATTTCCTGAGATTAACGCACCTTTAACCAATTGATCAAAATTTCACCAACCCTTATAAGGCCTGAAATAGCATTAAAGTGGTACTGCATCTTTTGAGGCGCATCGATCCCATTACTTTGAAAACCACATTGATACCATTACGCACGATGGTGAGCAGCATGGGTGCTGGTAAGAAAAAAAGCCGTAACTATCACGCAAACAGCACTTAAAAATCTAGAATTAATAAACATAGACATCTCCATATATATTTAGAGTAGGGAAGGGCCTCTCTATCTGTTAATAGTAGCCTCTTTTTATAGAGTAACACTTGCTGTCTATTTACCTGAAGCAAACGTGGAGCATAAAAGTCTGTTTGCAAAATAATCATGAAATCTTTATAGCGGTATCAGATTACCGTTATCAAAAAGCCAATAAAACACTTGTCATTTTTCATATTTTAGTATAAACATGACCGACTAGTTTATTAAAGGTACTGAAATGAAGACATTTTCGTTAAAAAAATCTCAAATCGAGAAAAATTGGCATCTTATTGATGCACAAGGGCTTGTTGTTGGTCGCTTGGCCAGCATTATCTCAATGCGCCTACGCGGTAAGCACAAGCCCGAGTATACACCCAACCAAGACTGTGGCGATCATATTGTTGTGATTAACGCAGACAAAGTTGTATACACAGGCAATAAAATGAAAAACAAGGTTTTTCATTGGCACACGGGCCACCCTGGCGGAATTAAAGAGAGCACAATGGAAAAAATCCTTAAGGGGGCGCACCCTGAACGCGTGCTCACCAAAGCCGTTGAACGTATGATCACAAGAAACCCTCTTGGCAGACAGCAAATGTCTAACTTGTATGTCTACGCTGGCGCCGAACATCCGCATGCAGCACAAAAACCTGAAAAGCTTGATGTTGCCGCTATGAACCCCAAAAACAGCAGAAGTTAAGATGATGACAGAAGTAGTACAAAAACAAACATCCGCAGAAGTAAGGCAACCTAAGCAGCCCGATAAACAGTCTCGCATTTATGCAACTGGTCGTCGTAAGGACGCCATTGCCCGTGTCTGGATCAAACCAGGTTCAGGAAAGGTGACTGTAAACAATCGTGACTGGAAAACTTACTTCGCACGACCAACATTACGCATGATTATTGATCAGCCTCTTAGCATCACTGAAAGATCTGGGCAATATGACATTCTTTGTACCGTTGTTGGCGGCGGTCTTTCTGGTCAAGCTGGCGCACTTCGTTTTGGTATCAGTCGCGCATTGGCTGATTACGAACCAAAACTACGCCCCGTTTTGAAGTCAAACGGATTCCTCACACGCGACAGTCGTGTTGTTGAAAGAAAGAAATACGGGCGTCGCAAAGCGAGACGACGCTTCCAGTTCTCAAAACGTTAAAAAAAAACCCCCTTCAAATTTTGGAGGGGTTTTTTTTATTCCTTTAAAAGCACATCTTACTCACTTCATCAAAAGATAGAAATCTACTATCAAGTATTAGAAAAACATCTTTCTTTTTGAGCGTGGTCAGTATACATTAATTATTAAAATATTTCAGAGTGTATCATGACTGTTTTTTCAAAATTATTTAAATTTATGTCGTCTGATATGGCGATTGACTTAGGCACTGCAAACACCCTTGTGTACGTAAAAGGGAAAGGTGTTGTGCTTGACGAACCTTCTGTCGTTGCTGTCTCAACCGTTAGCGGTAAGAAGCAAGTTCTTGCCGTTGGAGAAGAGAGCGAAGATGATGGTGGGCCGAACACCTGGCCATATCCAGGCGATCCGCCCTTTGCAAGATGGTGTCATTGCTGACTTTGATGTCGCAGAAGAAATGATCAAGCATTTTATCCGCAAAATTCATAACCGAATTATGCTAGCACGACCTCAAATTATTATTTGCGTGCCCTCAGGCTCCACAGCTGTAGAGCGTCGCGCCATTCAAGAATCTGCAGAAAGCGCTGGTGCGCGCTCTGTCTTCCTGATTGAAGAAAGTATGGCAGCCGCCATTGGTTCTGGTCTTCCTGTAACTGAGCCAACAGGGTCAATGGTTGTTGATATTGGAGGTGGCACAACAGAAGTTGCCATTATTTCATTGGGCGGCATTGTGTATGCAAAATCTATTCGCGTTGGTGGCGACAAAATGGATCAGGCCATCATATCCTATGTGCGTCGCACACAAAATTTATTAATTGGTGAATCAAGCGCAGAGCGCATTAAAAAAAAAATGGGCTCAGCATCCCCAAACCATCTCAAGAAAAAGAAATGCGCGTTAAAGGTCGCGACCTTATGAATGGCATCCCTAAAGAAATTGGTATTTCTTCTAAAGATGTGGCTGAAAGCCTTTCAGAGCCTGTTGCAGCCATTGTTGATGCTGTGAAAATGGCCCTTGAAAACACACCACCTGAATTGTCGGCAGATATTGTTGATAAAGGCATTATGCTGACAGGGGGCGGGGCTCTTCTCCGCGATCTTGATAAAGTTTTGCGCAAAGAAACCCATTTGCCCGTTAGTGTCGCAGAAGATCCTCTTTCATGTGTTGTTTTGGGCACAGGGTATGCACTTGAACATATGGATGTATTGAAAGATGTGCTTGTATCTGAAATCTAAATAATCCCCAGGGGAGGGGGAGAACTTGAGCTTAGATAATAAAAACAACGCTTCGAAGTTTTATGTAAGAAAGCCTTTTTTAAAACAGGTTAACTCTACCTTCCATGCGTACAAGCAACTTATTCTGTTTGTCTTCTTTGCTATAACCACACTTTTTATCCTCTATGTTGCCGCAGCAAATTCTATGTTTGCACAAAAAGCACGCCTTATTGTTATGGAAATTTTTCATCCCATTGCACGCTTAAGCCACGTTCCCTCTAAAGGGGTGCAACACACAAAAGTAAAGGCGCATGACTGGATTTTTGCTTATTCAAAACTGCAAACACTTAAACAAACAGTAAAAGAATATAAAGAGCGCGAGTACTATATTCAAAAGCTAGAGCATGAAAACGCAGAATTGCGCAGACTTTTAAATGTGACAGAAGCTATACATCACGTTTTAAAACAGTCCCTATCATCTCATACCCAGAAAACCTTTGTAAAAAGCTTGCTTCTAGGGCAGGGGCTGAACCAAGGCATCATGGCCCAAAGCCCACTTGTCACACAAGAAGGCTTAGTTGGTCGAACGGTGGAATCGTCTGACAACTTAACGCGGGCACTTCTTATCACTGACTTAAACTCACGTGTTCCCATCATTATTAAGCCGTCAAACAAGCATGCCATTTTAATGGGAACAAACAGTGATTATCCCGTACTGCGCTATCTTCCCTATGGGACTGAAATTAAAAAAGGAGACATTATTAGAACATCTGGCAGTGGCGGTTTATTCCCAGCGGGCATCCCTGTTGGAACCGTTGAAAAAGTAACTGCAGATGAAGCTGTGGTAAAGCCCTTTGCTAAACTTGATTCTCTTAGTTTTGTAAATATTCTTACACATGAATTGAACACATTTTCTTCAAAGTTTAGGTAAGACTTTGCTCATTTTATCAGACCTTACAAAAAAAAATATCATTATAAAGTTTAAAATGATGGTTTCTCTGTTGTTTGCAACCTTAATTGATCAATACAGCTTCTTTCATTTTCTTCCATTCCAGCCTAGCTTTACCATTATTACCCTGTTTTATTGGACTTTCTTTTTCGAATATCACATGTCCTTTGTGGTTGTCTTTTTTCTAGGCTTGCTCACCGACATTCTAGGCGGGTCACTTTTAGGAGAAAACACTTTTGTTTTACTGGCTTTCTATGCGGGCATTTCTTTTTACCGAGAATACTTTACTGAAAGGTCACAATATGAATGGGCCATTCTTTGGGGAAGCACCATCGTCATTTTGTGTGTGCATTTTTTATTAATTTGGGCAATACATAAGCGCATCTTCTTTTGTATTGATCCTGTAATTGGGCACTTTTTCAGTTTACTGTTTTATCCAAGTTTAAAACGCGTCATGTTTTGGTTTGTGGGAGAAGAAGAATAAATGCTCTACGGCCACTCTACTTTTTTTCAACGACTTATCTACATTGGCTGGATCCAAGGCATTGTTGCCATTATCGTCATTATACGCTTATTTATTTTGCAGGTTTTGTATTCAGACGAATATAAAATGCTTGCCGAAGAAAACAGAACAAGATCACGCGTACACTTCGCGCCCCGCGGCCATATCACCGACCGTTGGCATGTCCCTCTTGTGAAAAATATCAAAAACTATAATGCTGTTATTGTGCCTCAAGAAGCAGGAGACTTAGAAGAAGCGCTACAAAGCATCGCACGCCTTTTAAGGCGATAGAGATGACATAAAAGCTATTATCAAAAATCTAAAAACACAGCCCCGCTTTATTCCTATTTTATTAAAAAACAACCTTTCTTGGCTAAATTTCTGCACTTGAAATACACAATACAGAACTTCCTGGTATTTACACAGAGGAGGGCGTGCAGAGATTATAAAATGGACAAAAAAGTGGCCTGCATGTCATTGGGTACATTTCTTCTCTAGCCGAGATCAGGCAGAAAAAAACAAACTTCTTCTTATGCCGGGCGCTAAGGTGGGTAAAAACAGGTATTGAAAAATTCTATGAAAAAAATTCAAGAAGTGGGGCAGCGCGTAATCGAAGTAAATGCCCGTGGTCGTATCGTACGCGAGCTGCAAAACACATTTCCTAAGCCAGGCAAAGACTTTCCCTTACACTTGACAAAGACATTCAATCTTATGTAGCAAAATTACTTGGACCCTATAAAAGCGCCGCAGCTGTTGTGATGGATATTCACACGGGCGAAATACTATCTATGGTTTCTGCGCCAGGGTATGATCCAGGTCTTTTCTATAATGGTATCAGTCATGAAGATTGGGGTCACCTTATCAATAACCCTTATGCCCTATGACGAATAAAGTTATTTCTGGCCAATATAGCCCAGGATCCTCTTTTAAAATTGCAATTGCATTGGCGGCACTTAAAGCAGGTATTGATCCTCACGAAAGGTTCACTGCCCAGGCTATATGATGCTTGGCAAACATCGTTTCCACTGCTGGAAGCATCAAGGACACGGATTTGTTGATATGAATCAAGCAATCTATGAATCATGCGATGTCTATTTTTATCAAATCGCCCAAAAAAATTAAGATGAATCAAATTGTTGATGTTGCAAAAGATCTGGGCATTTTCGAAAAAACAAACATTGATCTTTCTGGAGAAAAGCAGGGATTCATTGCAACACCTGAATGGAAAAAGAAAGTAAAAAAAAGAGCCCTGGTATACAGGCGATACTGTTCTAACGTCAATTGGGCAAGGTTACGTTTTGATGACCCCTATTCAAATGGTCAAAATGATGGCCATTGTGGCAAATGGCGGCAAAAAAAATCACACCACATCTGAAATATGAAAAGGCCCTAAACGAAAAAAGAAAGTCAGGTAGATTTAAAACCAGAACACCTGGCTTTTGTTCTAAACAGCCTTAAAGAAGCCGCCAACAACCCTAAAGGCACCGTTTACCATTCTCGCATTCGTGATTCTCGATATAAAATGGGTGGAAAAACCTCTACAGCTCAAGTAAGACGCATCACCATGAAAGAACGCTTGTCAGGTATCCGGCAGTCTGCTGACTTGCCTTGGCATTTGCGCGACACCGCACAATTTATTGATTTGCACCTATCGATAACCCCAAATATGCCGTCGCTGTCGTAGGCGAACACGAAGGATGGGGTGCTGTCTTTGCGGCACCTAAGGGGCGTGATATCCTATACAAAACACAAAAAATCATGGAAGAAAAAACAAAGGCACCCAATGTACAGTGATTACCTTTCTCCTGTTGATCGCTTAAAAATCTAAACCTTTCAGTTATTGGCATCATCACGCTTCTTTCCTGTATTGGCTTTATCATGCTTTATTCAGCAGGGGGTGGTTCTTTGTTTCCATGGGCACTACCACAAATTGTGCGATTCATCGTTGGTTTTGCCCTTATGCTTTTTATTGCATGCACAGACTTAAACTGGTGGTTCAGGAATGCTTATACCATTTATGGCATTTCTCTTTTGCTGCTTATTGCTGTTGAGGCGGCAGGATTTGTGGGCATGGGGCCCAACGCTGGCTTGATTTGTATCTTTTTAAGCTGCAACCTTCAGAAATATTAAAAAGTTTCTCTAGTGTTGGTTCTGGCAGCCCACTTTCATCGCCATAGCCATGAAGATATGTACAAGCCCTCTCAACTTATTTTTCCGGCATGTCTGATTGTATTCCCTGCGCTTCTTATTCTAAAACAGCCTGATCTAGGCACAACACTCCTTATTATGATGATTGGGCTTACAATCTTCTTTGTAGGCCAAGTATTCACATGTACTACTTTGTTGGGCTGGGTATTTTAACGCTTTCATCTATCCCTCTGATATGGGCTTTTGTGTTAAAGGGATACCAAAAAACCGTGTTCTTACTTTCTTAAACCCTGAAAAAAGATCCTCATGGCACGGGGTATCATATTTTACAGTCAAAAATTGCTATTGGTTCAGGAGGTCTATTTGGAAAAGGGTATTTCCACGGCACACAGGGCTACTTAAACTTTTTACCTGAAAAGCAAACAGACTTTATCTTTACTTTGTTTTCAGAGGAGTTTGGCCTGCTTGGTTCGCTGCTGATCTTGCTTTTATACGCCTTACTTCTTATTCAATGCTACAAGATTATTTTAAAGAACCGCAGCAAATTTGGGCAGTTTATCAGCACCGGTATCATGATTAGCATCTTTATTTATGTTGCGATTAATATTTCCATGGTTATGGGGCTTGTACCTGTCGTAGGTGTGCCACTTCCCATGATTTCATATGGAGGCGCATCTATGATGACACTTATGGTTGGCTTTGGGCTTTTATTAAACACAGACGTAAACTATAAAGCTAAGATCTCAAAATACTAGGCTTGCAGTGCCGCAATATAATCTAAAGATTTAATGCTAATTTTCCGCACGAAAAGATAATCATCACTAGAAAATAGTTCCCTTAATGGAATCCACTCAAGGGCTTTAGACTCTCTGTCTTGTTTGTTTAAGGGAAGGTCAGATGATATCTGTAAAAGAAACCGTATATCATAGTGTAAATGGGCAGGCTCATTCTTCCTTGCAGGAAATTCATGTACGTCTATATCAAAAATTTCATCAGATAGGACTCTAAACCCTTTTAAGCCTGATTCTTCTTCTGCCTCTTTCACAGCAACATCAAGGGTATTCCAGTCATCATCCGAGTGGCCGCCAAGCTGAATCCATTGATCAATTTTGCGGTGATGATGCAAAAGAACCATGCTGTAATCTTGGTTAAAAATCCATGCCGAACCAGTGATATGCCCTTGCTGATTTTTGCGAGAAAAACAATCCGCGTTTTCTTCAATAAATTGCAGGGTTCTGTTTGCCTCATCAATCGAAGGAGGGTCTTCCATATAATTATCTTTATAGGTTCTGATTTTAGACTTTATCCAGTCTCTTTGATCAGTCATTAGTGTCCTTTTGTGCTCAGCATGCTGCGCAGCATCCACATATTTTTCTGATGGGTTTCAGTTTGGCCCACCATCATATCTTCCGTTTCCCGATCACCATTTTTTGATGCAAGCTCTGCAGTTTTACCCAGGTTCTGTACAAGAGTTTTATATCCCTCAAGCAAACGATGAATCATGGTGTCTGCATCTAATGTTTTTTCTTTTATTTGTTGAATGTCAGATAGCTTGGTGAATTCATCAAAGCTCCCAGGAGCGTAAGCTTCTAAGGCACGAATACGCTCTGCAAGAATATCTACATATTCAAATAGTACCTTGTACTGGCTCTCAAACATGACATGCAAGGCATGAAATCTGGCACCCTCTACATTCCAATGGCATTTTTGAATGTTTAATTCCTGCATATAGGTTTCGGCTAGGTTTTGTTCAAGAAGTTTAATAATAGAATCTTTCATGTGCGCTCCATGTATATTTTGATCTTGTTCACCATACAAAAAATATACACTATTTGCCATATGTTATTACAAGGAAACCAATGGCTACTTAATACGCTTATGAAAGAGCGTCATCAGTTTGTATTATGGTTTCCCGTTTTTATAGGCCTGGGCATTCATACTGCCACTTATATAGAAAGCCTTCTCATACCTTTTTTACTAGGGGCAGGCTTTACCGCCTTAGCTGGTTTAATTTTATTTTTTCTGCAAAAAGAAACCATTTATTTTTTTTATGCAGCAACACCAGTACTTCTTTTTTTATGGGCATGTCTGCCATGTTCTACAAAAAGCCCAAATTCAAACCCCCATCATTAACCACGCATTTAACACACCTCTATGGATCAAAGGCACCGTAGAAAAAATTCAACATGGGCGAAAAGAAAAGCGCATCAAGCTTGTCGTTCATAGAATTCAAAACATCCAAGAAGCTCCAAAAAGCTGAGTTTCACCTATAAATTTAAACAAGAAAAAGCATTTGAAGTAGGGGGATACCTTAACCTTTAAAAGCAAAATTGTCTCCTTTAGGAAAGCAAGTTGTGCCGAATGGTTATGATTTTGAAAAGCAGGCGCTCTTTCAAAAATATAGGCGGGCAGGGTATATCACCTATATTCACAAAATAAAGAAAGCCAAAAGAAACAGGGGCATTTTTTCTTTTTTTTACAACGCTTCGGCAACGTCTTACACAAAAAATTCTCTCGCACATCCCCAACCAAGAAGGCGCCATTGCGGCCGCACTTATTACAGGCGATACAACTGAGATTAAAAAAGAAACACGGCAAGCCTTTGTAAATTCAGGTACTGCGCATATCTTGGCTATTTCTGGCCTTCATCTTACGCTTGTTGGGGGCTTGCTTTTTCTTATTTTTCGCCTTATCGGCCTTTGCTGGCCACCAATTTTTCTATACATGCCTGCACCTAAAATAGGGGCCGTACTTTCTATCATCGGAACCTTCTTTTATTTACAAATCTCTGGCGGACGCATTCCTTCCATGCGGGCTTTTTTCTCTTTCAGCTTAATCATGACCGCGATCTTAATTAACAGAACACCCATTTCTCTAAGAATGGTTTCTTTTTCAGCCATTATTATTCTCTTGCTTTACCCTGAATCACTTTCAACACCCAGCTTCCAGCTTTCATTTGCAGCTGTTACTGGCTTGGTTGCTTTTTATGAAAGATCGCAACTATTTCTTACAGGAAAAACCTACGGAAAACGTATTTTATTTTATTTTTGTTCTTTATTTGTCTCTTCTCTTATCGCATCTTTGGCAACAACACCTTTCATTGCATATCACTTCTACAAAGTAACACTCCATGCCATTTCTGCAAACTTGATCGTCATCCCACTTCTCAGCTTCCTGATCATGCCTCTTTTGCTTTTGTGGGTATGCCTTGCACCATGGCCTTTTATGTTTGAAAAACTTTCCCAAGCCATTGCCCCCTTAGTCACTGCAATGCATGAAACAGCCGCCTTTTTCAGTGGTTTGAAAGGGTCTATCATTTTTTTAACAGGCCTCAGCGCTGTTTCTTTTTCTTTGATTGTTTTTGGGGGGCTTTTTCTGTGTCTGCTTAAAACAAAGCTGCGGTATGCTGGAGCCGCCCTTATTGCCGCAGGCATTTGTCATTGCATTTTATTTCCTAAAGAACGCCCAGACCTGTTTCTTGCCAATCAGGGCACAGTTATTGGCTTTGTAGACAAAGGGCACCTCTACACCACACAGCGACGCAAAAAAACTTTTCTTTCAGAAATATGGGGTGACTACCATGGCATTCCACAGGGTCAAAGACACCGTCTTTCTGACCGCAGGCATCCATTAAAAAATAATTTAACCGTATCGGGGAACAATATACTTGTTCACACAGAAAGGTTTTCATTGTGGGTTGAAAATGAACACCAAGAAAAATATCCCCATGCCCATATATGGATTTCAAAAATAAGGCATCACAAGCCTGACGATTTCCAAGGACACTTCATTGGGGAAAAAGATCTACCCCACACACGGTTTATTTATGCAGGAAAAAGCTTTTCTAAGTAAGGCTTTCCAGAATCACACAGAGGAAATACAACTGTGTCCTCTGCAGACAAATCTAATTTTAAAACAGCCAGCGCTGCCGCACCGGCACTAAACCCAACAAGGTGGCTGTAATCATGGCATAAACTTCGTGTCATCTCAATCACATCCTTATCCGGAAGAGGAATCACTTGATCAACGACTTTTTCATCAAACACATCAGTTATAGAGTCAATGCCAAAGGCTTCAACCTGATAAGGCTTAGGATTTCCGTTTGTTGAATAAAAAGAGTTTTCTGGATCAGCGGCATAAACACGAATAGCGGGTTTTTTTTCTTTCAAATAACGTCCAGCACCCGACACAGTGCCCCTGTACCTGCTGCCGCCACAAAGTGGGTTATGCAACCATCTGTATCACGCCAAATTTCAGGCCCCAAACCATGATAGTGGGCTTCTTGATTCAAAGTATCGTTAAACTGATCAATCAGAAAAGCATTCTTTTCTTTAGCCAATCGCACCGCTGTTTGCACATATCCTTTTGGATCATTCTGATCAGTCGTAGAAGGGCACAAAAAACAACTTCTGCACCGTATGCTTTTAAAATATTTATTTTTGAACTGATGTTTTCTCTGCAAGAGTAATAACCACTCGATAGTTTTTAAATTGCCGATCATTGCAAGCGCAATACCCATATTGCCTGAAGAAGGCAAAACCAGGGTATCATTAGGCTTAATTTTTCCTTGTAACTCTGCCTGGGTCACCATATACAAGGCAGGGCGATCCTTAATACTTCCGCCTGGGTTTGTGTATTCCATCTTCCCGTACACGCGCGCCGGCGTCGGTAACTTTATTTGTACAAGAGGTGTGTTTCCGATTGTTTCCAGAATATTGTGATACATAACATTTTTGCGCTATAAAGTGGCAGATTCGCCATCTTCTTCGCTTTCATCTATAGAATCACTGCCTTCTGGTTCTGAAACTGGAGAAAAATCAGAACTTTTCTCGGACACATCTGTTTCTTCAAGCGAAGGCTCAGCTGTTTCTACATCAGCCTCTAAAGTATCTGAAGCATCCGATACAGCATAACCTTCTAGC
This sequence comes from Holosporaceae bacterium, assembly GCA_022646525.1. GTDB lineage: Bacteria > Pseudomonadota > Alphaproteobacteria > UBA7879 > UBA5542 > UBA5542. The sequence goes on from CP060261.1 coordinate 953,555, forward strand.
TGAATACAAAGAGCAATTAAAAAGAAAAACCAAGAAATTGTTTTCATGCTACCTCCAATTTCAAAAACATGTTACTAGGCTTACCGACTTTTCACAACCAAACAAGATAAAGATTTTTCTTTCATAGATTGGCAAAGCGAGTAGGCCTCATCTTTTGTTTTAAAGCGTCCAACGCGCGTTGTATAGTGCTTTCTTTTCTTGAACGGGGCCACAAGGCGTGTAAAAAGGCTTTTGTTTGATAAAACATCCTTTAAATTAGCATCTTTTCTTAGTTGGGCATTGAATTTTATGGCCTGTTTTCTGCTTTGAAAAGCCCCTGTTTGGACTGCCCAATAAAGCGAAACCCGACGGAGACGACGTTTACTTGTAATGCGCCTTTCTGCTTGCTGAATTTGTGCAAGTGTGGGTATTTGATTCTTTAGAAGATAAGTCATCACGACATCTCTTCTTTTTGGCGTTTCTTCCCCCATCACAACACCAATGACGCGCGCATCATCTACTGACTGTGTAACCACCATACAGTGGCCTGCAACAAAAGTGTATCCTGTCTTCATGCCGTCTACACCTGCAACTTTTCCAAGAATCGTATTGGTGTTTTTGTAACGTCGCCGGTTGAATGAAAAGTGAGGTAGTGAAAAGAAATAGGCATATTCAGGATGTTGATCAAGAACAGCCTTGGCCAACTTTGCGATATCCCTTGCTGTGCTGAGTTGTCGTGAGTTAGGCAATCCAGATGCATTTCTAAAGTGTGTTTGATGTAAACCAATCTCTTTTGCTTTTTGATTCATCAGTTTGGCAAACTTTTTTTCATTGCCAGCAAGATGTTCGGCAAGGGCTGTTGCTGCATCATTTGCAGATTTAACGGCTGTTGCTTTAATGGCATCTTCCACCGATATGCATCGCCCTGGCTTTAAATATAACTTTGTTGGCCGTCGTGTTACGGCATACCAAGACATACGAATAGGATCTGTAAGCTTTATCCTTCCTTCTTTCAAAGCATCAAAAGTAAGGAATAGGGTCATAATTTTGGTAAGAGATGCAGGCATCCTCAGTTGATCTGCATTTTTCTCCATAATAATGCGACCACTTTTTTGCGTCCATCAATAGGCTAGAGGGCAATCCAAAAGGCGACAAAAGAAACATTAAAAATAATAAGAAAAAAATTATTTTTTTTTTAGTATCATATTATTATTTCTTAATTTTTTAAAACAGTTTCCCCATATATATTAAAAAGTAAATAACAACTTTCTTCAACTAATATAAGTTCAATATAACTAATTATTGTTATTGAATCATTTTGTAATTAGTGTTGTAAGCTTAAAGTATAAATAAAAAACAGGGAAGCACAATGACAAAAAAATTAATTAGAGCCCGTCTTCCTATCACGTGATTCTTATGGGGATGACAGAACACCAACAGACTTCATTATTGAAGTTCTCGTTACGTTATTTAGAAAAAGATGAAGAAGAGGCCATTCGCCTCATTATGCAAACACAAGAGCAGGAGAGGCCCTTTGTGGCACATATTCTCTTGAAATTGCCGAAACAAAGTCTGCTGAAATTTTAGAGTGGGCAAGGCGTCAAGAGTTATCTCTTCAATGCCGCATGGAGAAAGCATCATAGGAGCCAATAATGATTTCAAGCAGACTCGAAACAACACTCCAAAGGGCAATTGAACTAGCGCGCAGCAGCCGCCATGAATATACAACACACTTGAGCATTTACTGGTTGCCTTTTATTAGAAGATGAAGACACAAAAAACTTAACAAAAACATTAAAGCTAAGAGCAGAAAAACTTAAAAAGACTTATTAGAATATCTTGATCTGCAAGACTTAAGGGTACCCGGAAATCACCCAATTGAAACACGGGTCACAATCGGCTTTCAAAGGGTTTTGCAACGTGCGTCACTCCAAGCCGAAAATGAAGAAATTAATGCTATTCATCTTCTCATTTCTCTTTTTAAGTGAGAACGAATCATACGCTGCCTATGCGATCGAGCAGCAAGGTAAACCCGGGTTGAGTTATTAAACTATCAATCTGAAATTGCCAAAAGAAATCATAAACATAAAAAAGAAGATTCAGAAGAGGGCACCAAGACATGAGCCAACATTCATCAGATATCCTGACTGAAGACGCAGAAGAATCAACAATTGAAAAATTTTTGCGTAAACTTAAATAAAAAGGCAGAAAACAACGACATAGAGCCCTTGATTGGGCGGGAAGAGCCTATTTCACGGATCATCCATATTCTCTGCCGCAAAGAAAAAAAACAACCCTCTTCTATTAGGGGATTCAGGTGTTGGAAAAACCGCAATTATCGAAGGATTGGCTTTGAAAATTGTCAACGGCGATGTCCCACCAGCCCTTAAAATGCAAAAGTCTTCTCGCTTGATATGGCAGGCCTTGTTGCCGGCACCCGTTTCAGAGGGGACTTTGAAGAAAGATTTAAAATATACTTAAAGATTTAGAAACAGAAGAAAAGGCAATTCTGTTCATCGATGAAGCACATATCATGGTAGGCACGGGGTCCGTTCAAGGGGGCTCTATGGATACGTCAAACATGCTGAAGCCCGTACTGCTACATGGAAGAATTCGCTGTATTGCCGCCACCACGTTCAAAGAATTTAAAACCCATCTTGAAAAAGATGCAGGTCTTTTTGCGGCGCTTCCAAAAGTAGAGGTGCACGAACCCACACCCGACGAATGCATCCATATTTTAGAAGGATTAAAAGAAAATCTCGAAAAATACCATAACGTCAAATACAAGGACGAAGCGATCAAATCAGTGGTTGATTTATCAATGCGCCACTTAATGGATCGACGCCTTCCCGATAAGGCTATTGATATTTTGGATGAAGCAGGGGCCAAAAACGCTTAGAAGCCGGCGAGTCAACAAAACCCCTTATAATCTCTTGTAAAGATGTTGAAGATGTCGTTGCCAGAATGGCGTCTATTCCCCAAAACAAGTCTCTCAAGACGATAAAAGGTTCTAAAAAAATCTTGAAAAAGAACTGAAGAACGTTGTATTTGGCCAAGACTCTGCAGCCGAAGCCCTTGTGCACTCTATCAAACTTTCTAGATCAGGCCTTAGAAGCCCAGAAAAGCCCATTGGCTGCTATCTGTTTTCTGGGCCAACCGGTGTTGGAAAAACAGAAATTTGTAAACAACTAAGCTCAACCCTGAGCATGCCCCTATTCGGTTTGATATGTCTGAATATATGGAAAAGCATAGTATCTCTAAGCTTATTGGGGCGCCTCCAGGCTATGTTGGATTCGAGCAGGGGGTGCGCTTACAGATGCCGTCAGCAAAACACCACACTGTATTATCTTGTTAGACGAAATTGAAAAAGCGCATAGCGATATCTATAACGTTCTTTTACAGCTTATGGATTACGGTATTGTAACTGACCATCACGGAAACTCTGTTAACTACAGAAACGTCATTTTAATTATGACAACCAATGCAGGTGCCAGTGAAATGTCTAAACATGGCCTTGGCTTTGGTCAAGAAAAGCGCTCTGGAGAAGACGATGACGCGATTCAAAGAACCTTCTCGCCTGAGTTTAGAAACCGTCTAGATGCCGTTATTCCTTTCGCATCACTAAACGAGCAAACAATGGAGCGCATTGTGAACAAGTTCATTGGTGAACTTGAGAAGCAATTGAAAGAGCGTGATATTAACCTCAGCATTACAAAATCAGGGAAGGGGTGGCTGCGCGATCATGGCTTTAACCCTCTGTATGGCGCGCGACCATTAGCGCGCACCATTGACGAGCATGTAAAAAAGCCTTTAGCCGATCAAATTCTTTTTGGGAAACTTCAAAAAGGCGGCATCGTGTCCGTTGATGTAAAAAAAGATCAGTTGGTCTTAAGCTATGTCAAGATATGCAAAGATACAAAAAAGAAAGAAAAAAAACTTGAATTGAAAGAGATTTCAAAGGCTCAAGCGAGCTATAAGAAATAGTTTTTTAAAGCGATTGGCGTCCCCAACGGGATTCGAACCCGTGTTGCCGCCTTGAAAGGGCGGTGTCCTAGGCCTCTAGACGATGGGGACGCAATTAAAGACTTCTCTTTTTCTATTAAATAATCCACAAAAGATCAATCTTTATTTTGATTTTGCTTGAAAAATCACCGGCATTTAAAGTGATTAAGCACTTTTTTTGCATTTAATTGCTAAAAGAAAAGCACACTTAAAAAAATATAATTTTTTAGAAAATTTTTTTGATAAGAGAAAAATCTATTTCATGAAGTCGGGCAGGCGATCACCGAACCCTTTTACGGCTTTGCCGGGTCGTTCTTGGTGTTTTTTCCATGGCTTTCTTTTTTCCCGGGGAAGGGCTTCTTTTTCTTGAATCTGGCTTTTTCCCCGCGGATTGCGTTCCCAGACTGGTCGGCTTTCTTTTTTCTGAGCGCTGACTTCCTCTCTTGAGGGGCTTTCCTGCTTCGAAGGATTTTTTTCCTCTTTTTTTTTGAGGGGATTTGCTCCTAAAGCCCCTTTCAGGTTTTTTTCACCTTCCGCCCAGTCATTGATGAATGGAATTTTCTTTCCAATCAATTGCATTACTTCATGGGCCTGATCATTGGTATCCGCAGTAACCATGGTAAAAGCCCGGCCTTTAGCGCCCGCACGGCCTGTTCGACCAATACGATGCACATAATCCTCGGTGTTCATGGGAATGTCCATATTGATAACGCAAGGTAAGTCCATAATATCAATACCACGTGCGGCCACATCGCTGGCTACAAGAAAGCTTGCTTCACCAGATTTTAAGCGTTCAATTGATTTATTACGCCGCGCCTGGGTTAAATCACCATGAATAATTTCAGCCTTAAGACCGGATTTCCGCATTTCATCGGCCGTTTTATCGACATGATGTTTTTTGTTGCAGAAAATAATGGCTGATGAAATGGCGTGCTTTTTGAAAATCTCCATCATGATTTTCACTTTTTGGCGTAATTTAGCCGCCTCTGAAGGGGCTTTAGGAGCAAACACAAAGAATTGCTCAATGTTTTCTGAGGCGGAAGAGGGGGTTTCAACCATAACCTCTTTAGGTGACATTAAGAAATCTTGCGCCAACTTCTTAATTTCAGGAGCCATCGTAGCAGAAAGCAAAACTGTTTGGCGCATTTTAGGCAAGGCACCCAATATCTTCTTCAGATCAGGCAAAAAGCCCATATCAAGCATTCGGTCAGCTTCATCAAGCACCACATTTTTTATTTCTGTTGGCAGTACGCACCCAGATTCATACAAATCAAGAAAGCGCCCAGGTGTAGCCACAGCCACGTCAATACCTTTTGCAAGAACTTGCTTTTGCTGAACAATAGACGCTCCACCGATAAATTCACCCACACGAAGCTTGTTATGCTTTGTGTAAGCCTTAAAATTATCCGAAACTTGGGTCGCAAGCTCGCGGGTGGGCACTAAAATCAAGCAACGAATCATACGCGCCTTTGATGGCGTCTGAGAGAGAATTTCAATAAGAGGAAGACAAAATGCCCCTGTTTTACCTGTGCCCGTGGGGGCGCATGCAAGAACATCGGCACCACGCAATATCAGAGGAATAATTTTCTGTTGAACAGGAGTAGGGGCTTCGTACCCCTTCTCAGATAATGTTTTTAATAGGTCAGAATTTAGGCCTAAATCATCGAAACGCATAAATATCTAACCTATTGTTTGGAATAATTGTTTTTTAGAGAACTTGTGCAGATTATTTGATCTTTGTTTCTTTAAACATCACGTGCTTACGTACACGTGGATCATATTTCTTCAGTTCAAGTTTTTCAGTAAGTGTACGGGGGTTTTTCTTCCGCACGTAATAAAAGCCCGTGCCTGCCGTGCTTTCTAATTTAATCAATACAGTTTTGCCTTTAGCCATTTTTTATTCCTCTTTGCCTAGAACAAGGGTATTTATAGACAAAACAATGGTTGTTTGTCAAACAGAATGGCGCGTCCTGGAGGATTCGAACCTCCGACCTGCGGCTTAGAAGGCCGATGCTCTATCCAGCTGAGCTAAGGACGCACGCCTCATTCATACAACACACAAAATCTTTTACGCAACATTTTATTGTGAAAATTTATTAAAACACCACATGCACCAGAAGGCCATTTATATTGATAAACCCCAACAATCTAATGAAAAGGAAATAATCTATTTCATAATTGACAACTGATTATTCAAGCCCTACAAGAGAATAGGATTGGAGGGGTGGCTGAGTGGCTGAAAGCGCCGGTTTGCTAAACCGTTATACGGGTAATAACCTGTATCGAGGGTTCGAATCCCTCTCCCTCCGCCACATTACACATCCTCTATGAGCGCTTGCCGCGCGATTGCAAATATCAAAATAACCGTTTATAAAAGTATGATGAGTGAAAGAACAATTCATATTGTTTGTCCACAATGTCGCTCTGGCTTCGATGTGGACGCGGAGGCAATAGGCCCTAATGGGCGCACACTGATGTGTTCAGAGTGCGAGCATCGGTGGTTTTACCAACACGACGCCGAAGCCCCTGCACTGGATGAGCATACCCCTTCAACAGAAGAAGAAATACCAGCACCTGAACCAGAAGTAGACACACAAGAGAAACCACCCATCATTGAGGCAGCCACCCCTGAAGCAGAGGGAGGGGCGATAAGAGAAAAAGTTTCTTTCTTCACCACCCAAATGTTTCTTGTGCCCATCATTTTAGGCCTTTTGTTTACAGTTATGTTTTTGCAAGAAATGAAGTGGTGCGCTTCTTACCGGCATCTGAGAAATTTTACAGCGCACTCGGCATCAGTACATATAACATTGGTGCCTTTAGATTCCACAAGCCAGGCTGGAAGGTGGTTGAGACAGGTAACCTTAAGTCAATTACAGTATCAGGGCGTGTCATCAACACATCTGAGCGACTATTACCACCTCCCGCCATTCAAGTTACTTTGCGCGGGCATGGCATCTGCAAAACCCTTTCTTGGACTGATCAAATCTTTAACCAAAATAAAGGAAGCGATGGTTCTTGCACCTTAAGCCGCTGGACTTTCCGCCTAAAAGAAGGACGTCTTTTTTCTGGACAAACCAGCAGTTTTGAGATGACTTACCCTGTAGGACTTAATCAAAAAGCCCAGCGAAGTATTATTAAAATTTGTAAATACGGAATAAACATGACCTCATTTAACCCAACAGCTTTTCTGGAAAGTGAGCTGAACGAACATCAAGAAGTGTTGGACCGCACACGCGATATGATCCACGCCCCTTTTAAAGCACTATTAGATACAGTCACAAATAGCCTGAAGAAAGGTGGCAAAATTCTATTTTTTGGTAATGGCGGCAGTGCAGGGGATGCCCAGCATCTTGCAACTGAACTGGTTGTACGCTACCGAGATAACCGTGTGCCCATTCCCGCGATTGCACTCACAACAGATACGTCAGCCCTAACAGCCATTGGCAATGATTTGGGATTCGACCACTTATTTTCAAGACAAATCGAAGCATTAGGCAATCCAGGTGATATTGCCCTAGGGATTACCACATCAGGCCAAAGCCCAAACGTTATTAAGGGGTTTGAAATGGCCAAAAAGAAAGGGCTTCTTTGCGCCGGCCTTACAGGAAAAGATGGCGGCAAACTTGTTGGTTTATGTGATCCACTCATCATCATTCCATCAAATACCACAGCCCGCATTCAAGAAATGCATATCTTTGTTGGGCAGCTTCTATGTGATGCTTTGGAAAAAAACCTTGGTCTCAAAACTGAAAAACCATGAAAAACCTACCAGAAATCACAAAAATCATTGACGCATTTAAGAAGGCAACCATTTTGTGCGTTGGCGACCTTATGCTGGATTTATTTGTTTATGGTGATGTTTCGCGCATATCCCCTGAAGCCCCCATTCCCATCTTAAAAGTAGGGCATGAAGTACGCACATTAGGAGGCGTTGGGAATGTCGTCAATAACTTGCTTGCTTTAGGGGCTAAACCTATTTTGGTCAGCGCGATTGGTCAAGACGTCAATGGTGATCGTGTTCTTAAAATACTAAAAGAAAAAGGGATTTCTGCCGATTCAATTGCAACCGACGCCTCCATTCAAACGATAGAAAAACGTCGCTTTTCCACAAAAGGGCAGCAATTACTTCGTGTTGATTATGAAACAATTGCCTTCTTTCAAGATGCACTCTACAAAAAAATGCTCTCTAATGCAGAAAAACTGTTAGAAAAAGCAGATGTGCTGATCATCTCTGACTATGGAAAAGGCGTATTTCACCCAGAAAAGTTACTGAAGCCGTTAATTGAAAAAGCAAAAAAACGAAAAATACCCATTGTGACCGATCCAAAGGGTACAGATTATACGATCTATCGGGGCACAACCGTTATTACACCAAATCGAAAAGAATTAAGTGAAGCCACAACAATGGCCACACAAACAGACAAAGAGGTAATCTCTGCTGCCAACCAACTTATTGATGACTGTGGCATTGAAAATGTGCTTGCCACACGCAGTGAAGATGGTATGACGCTCGTCAAAAACATTAAAGAAGCCCATCACTACAAAACGCAAGCACGCGAGGTGTTTGACGTATCTGGTGCGGGCGATACAGTTGTTGCAACTGTCGCAGCCACCATTGCCACCGGCGCCAATCTTCAAGACGCTGCTTATTTGTCAAATCTTGCTGGGGCAATTGTTGTTGGAAAATTAAATACCGCCACTGTTTCAGCACAAGAATTAAAGCAGCTTTGCACAAGCAAAGCCTTAGACGACGAAGACAAGTTAATGACAGCCAGTATGGTTATGGAAAAAATAAAGATCTGGCATCAAAAAAACCTAAAGGTAGGCTTTACCAATGGATGCTTCGACTTGCTACACCAAGGACATATGCGTATTTTACGCCAGTCAAAAGCAGCGTGCGATAAGCTTGTTGTCGCCATTAACAGTGACGCCTCTGTTAAGCGCTTAAAAGGCCCTAGTCGGCCCATAAACGATGAAAAAACACGGGCAACTATTATTGCCTGCCTCCAATTTGTGGATGCTGTTGTTATTTTCGAAGAAGACACACCTTTAGAAATTATCACACGTCTTCAGCCCGATGTTCTCATTAAGGGTGCCGACTACACAGTCGACCAAGTTGTTGGCGCAAGTGTTGTTCAAAAAAAAGGGGAAGGTTGTGCTTGTTGATTTAGTTGAAGGCAAAAGCAGCACAAATATTATTAATAAGATACAAAAGTAAGATGAAAATTCTATTCTTTTCACCCCCACCCGTTAAAGAGCTCTTACAAATATTAGGTGAAAACCCTCATATTTCTCCCATTAAGGCTGAAAAAATTCTTGAAGAAAAGTACGGGCGAAAAGGTACGGAAGAAAGGTTTACCCTGAGAGAAAAGGATATATTAAAAACAAAAAAGAAGAATAAATTAGGCCCATTTTCACTAAGTTGGGTATGATTGGCGCCGTATATCCATCTGTCTCCACATTTGATTATGTTGTTGTTTTGGGGGCTACTTTAGAAAATATGCGCGATCGGCTTCGTTGGTAAAAATCTGATCTTAGACAATAAAACAAAACTTTATATTTCGGCTAGGGATCGTGAATTATTTCCTCACGAAAACCCTCTTCGAGAAGTTGGAAATAATATAGCTGGCAAAAGATTTCTCTTTATTTCAAGCAACCCTTACGTTTACTGCCAACTTTCCATCGTTGGACGTGAATTTATGGATAACGGCCTCTCACTGCAATCTAGAGGCTGTTGGAGGGAAAAACACCAGCCTCTACAAAAATCGAACAGTTGTTAGACAACGTTCGAAACACCATAAAGCGCGAAATGGAGCTTTACGAAAGAAAAGCCGCCTTATAACAAAATACTTCCCTCACTTTTATTTTTCATGATAGCTTAATATTATGTATGGGAGGATACTTTGAATCGGTTTTTTATTTTATTTTTCACGTTTCTATCCGTTGCAATGCTTCAAAATACGGGGCACGCCTTTTTTGCAACTCAGAAATCCGCAAACTCTGCTGATAAGTTCACAATAGATGAAGCGAGAAAAATTGTTGCTTCATGGCGAAGCCGTGTCACTGCCGCACGTGGAGATGCCAGTAAAATCACAGCCACGATCCAAGTCATACAAGCAGACCGACAAACGATTCAAGATGCGCTTAACAAAAATCCTGACCAAGATTTAAAGAAATCTTTAGAGCAAATCAAGATCCTATTAGAGCTCGCCGAGATTCGTGCGATTATTAAAGAATCAGCCCAGGCTAAACAGAGCTTTGGCAGCGTATTTTCCCAGTTCACAGGGGGTGGATCTTCCGGCTTTCAGCAAGGTCAAAAGTACAACAAAGACTGGTATAATACGACCATAAGACGGCTTGCATCGCTTCTAAAGCAGTTTGATACTTTTACAAAACGCTATCCACAAATATTAACCAATCCACCCGCGCTCTTGGTTGGTATCGACCAAACACTTCAACAGGCACGTGAAACAGGAAAAACACTGCAACAGTATGAAAGTTGCTTTGACAAACCAGACCAGTCTTATTGTGCGCGACTTTCATCGCAGGGCGACAACCAATTTGGACAGTCTCAATTATTTGACCCCGAGGGTTTTGATGACGAAGAATTCTACGACAACAATGATTTTTAAAGTTTCATCGTAACAGCACAATACATCAATACTCGAAACTCGAATTACGGTAATTGCTGTATATCTGTATTTTCCATAATACTTATTCTTATTTTATTTCTGTGTGAGCAGGTATAAGTTTCTAGCGCCGCAAGCATCACTCCACACCAGCACTAGTCCGTTCTAAATGTGCGCACAGGCTTTTTACTAAGTGTTTCTTTAAATGATTTAATATTCTTTAAGTGCTGACTATACTCTTCTGCAAAGTGGTGCCCACCTTTTCCGGTAGATACATAGTATAAATGATTGGTGCTTGTAGGATTTGCAGCTGCCATTAAAGACTTCTCACCAGGGTTACAAATGGGCGTTGGGGCAATCCTTTTTTTCTATACGTATTGTAAGGCGTTACTTTTTTAAATCTTGACGGTTTAATGGCCGCCCTAACAGCCCTGTTTTTGTCATTCCATAAATAACCGATGGATCAATTTGAAGGCGCACCCCTTTTTTCAAGCGATTTACAATAACGCCAGCAATTACTGCACGCTCTGTTTTTACAAATGTTTCTTTTTCAATCAATGAGGCCGCTATCAGCATTTCTTCAGGCGTTTTAAAATAACCCTGACTGGCGGCTATTCCATGCTTTTTCAACAGCCACCTGCATCCGAGATTTCATTGTGTCAATAAAGCTTGAATAAGTCGTACCACCTTCCACTTTGTACGTATCCGGGTAAAGCTCGCCTTCTTTTGGTTCGGTAAACTTATCTTTTTCGAAAAACTTATACTTTTGATCGTATTTAACATATGCAGTGTCGTATAGCCTTCGGGCAAAAAAACACGGTAATACATGCCAAACCCTCGAAAAATAGAGTCTGCAATATAAGATTCAGATGCGTAAGGCTCGAAAACATAACGCCCTTTTTTCAAGGAACGATCTTTCTGGGTACAGCGAATATAAAGATTAAACAGAAATTGCGAACGAATAAGTCCCATTTTATACAACTTCTGGCTAATCTGGGGCAAACTTTCACCATTTGCCACTTGCAGCGTTGCAGAGTGCGTAAAATTCCCCTTAGAGTGCATATGGCCATAAATGCCCAATAATCCATACAAACCCAGGGAAATAAGAAAGAAACTTGCTTTATATAAAAGTGGTTACTCTGTAAACCGCTTGAAGATGATGGATGCATTTGTTCCCCAAAACCAAATGAATTCGATAGAACATATTCTACCTTTTTTTTCTTTTGCTTTTAAAGGAATCAAGTCTACACCCTCACAGGCCGGGTCAGGGTCTTCTAGATTCAGCGTCGGCGGCAAAATGCCGTGCTTCATGCCTAGAATGGAAAAAATGGCCTCTACACTACCAGCGGCCCCTAACAAGTGGCCAATGGCAGACTTTTGTTGAAGACATAGAAAACTTCCCATCCTTACCAAACAGGCGCTGTACGGCCTGAAGCTCCATAAGGTCTCCAGCCGGTGTTGACGTACCATGCGCGTTGATATAACCCACCTGATCAGGAGAAATTTCTGCACGCTTCAAAGCCATTTTTCATGGCTCTGTAGCACCGTCTCCGTCTGGGGCTGTAACGTGATAAGCATCCCCGAAAGGCCATACCCAACAATCTCGGCATAAATTTTCGCACCACGCTTTTGGGCATGCTCTAAACTTTCCAGAATAAGAACACCAGACCCCTCACCCATTACAAAGCCATCGCGGCCCTTATCCCAAGGACGTGACGCTTTTTGAGGATCGTCATTATAAGATGTTGAAAGGGCGCGCAGCGCAGCAAACCCGGCAATACCAATACGGCAAACCGTCGCTTCTGCGCCGCCAGCAACCATTACATCTGCATCACCATACTGAATAAGGCGTGCAGAATCACCAATTGCATGGGCGCCTGTCGAACAAGCCGTCACCACAGAGTGGTTTGGGCCTTTTAAACCGTATTTAATAGATACTTGGCCGGACGTTAAGTTGATTAAACAAGATGGAATGAAAAAAGGATTTACGCGCCGAGGCCCCTTCTCTGCAAGGGCAATCGAGTTTTGGTAGATGCCTTCAAGGCCCCCGATACCACTTCCAATCAAAACACCCGTTCTTTCTTTTTGCTCATCTGTTTCAGGAAGCCATCCCGCATCCTTAAGGGCCTCATCCGCAGCCGCTACACTAAACAAGCCATATCGGCCAATTTTGCTTTGGTTGCGGGGCTCAATGTAGTCATCAAAATTCAAAGCACCGGGTTGTGGGTCAGGCATTCCTTGAACGGTGTCTACCTCACCACTTACTTTGCACGCAATATCAGACACATCACATTGGCGCGTGTTTCCAATACCCGACTCAGAATTAATAAGGCGCTCCCATGTACTAGAAACGCTCGAGCCCAACGGGCTTACCATTCCAATACCTGTAACAACAACACGTTTCATATGATGGTCCGATTTTTTATAGGGTCTTCTGAACTATTTTACGTTCTTGTCGATATAGTCTACAGCGTCTTTCACTGTTCGAATTTTTTCTGCGTCTTCTTGTGGAATTTCACAGCCAAATTCATCTTCAAAAAGCATGATAAGCTCTGCAAGGTCGATACTGTCTGCGCCAATATCATCTGTGAAGCTTGCGTTATCTGTTACTTTTGACTCATCAAGCTTAAATTTATCCATTACAACTTTTTTAACTTTATCTGCAGTACTGCTCATTTTTTATCCTCTAATTATTTAAATTAATCTGTGTCTTAACACTATTGAGATGAATGTTCACTATCATAAACACATTCTTTTGGGTAGTCAAAAACTAAACCATTGCCATGCCGCCGTTTACGTGAAGGGTTTGCCCCGTCACATAAGCACCCTCATTGCTTGCAAGGTAAACAGCCGCCGCAGCAATGTCTTCTGGTGTGCCAATTTCCCCCATGGGGATTGATCGATTAATAGCTTCTTTCTGATCATCCGACAACACTTCAGTCATTGGCGAGCGTATAAACCCAGGGGCAATACAGTTCACTGTAATACCGCGTGATGCCACCTCTTTTGCAAGGGATTTTGACATACCAATAAGCCCCGCCTTTGACGCAGCATAGTTCGCTTGCCCCGGGTTTCCTGTCACGCCCACAATCGACGTGATATTAATAATACGACCAAACCTGGCTTTTAACATGGGGCGCAAAACTTTTTGACTAAGCTGAAAAGGAATTTCCATATTAACGCGCATAACATCTGTAAAGGCACTTGGCTTCATCGCCATCATTAAGCCATCCTTCGTAATACCGGCATTGTTTACAAGCGTATCAAGGCCTCCCATTTTTCAGTTGCTTCAGGAATCAGCTTTGCAACAGACTCATCATCAAACAAATCGCATAAAACAATATGCACGGTCTTTTCCCATTGTACTTGCAAGTTCTTGCAAAGCGTCTTCCCGACGCCCGCTAATAGTCACATGGGCCCCTTGCTTGTGGCATGCTTGGGCAATCGAGGCACCAATCGCCCCTGAAGCACCTGTTACAAGGATTTTTCTATCTTTTAAGTCAAACATATTCTTTCCTGCTTAATGCATTAACAAATTCTTCAATTTCATTAGGGGTCCCCAAGTGGCATACAAGGCACCTGATCACTTGTTCTTTTAACAAGCCCACATAAAACTTTTCCAGCACCAACTTCAAGCATTTTACTAACTTGTTCATCAATCAAAAAACGTACTGTTTCTGACCACCGAACACGACCCGTGATTTGTGCAACAAGAAGCTTCTTCAACGTATTACCATCTGTCTCTGGCCGCACACTTACATTAGGTAAAATTGGCACATCTGCTTTATGAAACGGTACTTCTGCAAGAACAGACGCCATGTGGTCGGCCGCAGCGCGCATCATAGAAGAATGGAAAGGGGCGCTCACATTTAAGGGCAAAGCACGCTTAATGCCATAGTTACCACTGATCTCAACCACCTTCTCCATAGCCACCTTCTGCCCACTCACAACAATTTGTCCCGGACAATTATCATTAGCCACTTCGCAAATGCCTGCCTGAGAAGCCTCTGAAGCTAATTTTTCGGCCGTTTCAATATCCGCACCAATAAGTGCAACCATGCCCCCCTCACCCAAAGGAACGGCACGCTGCATAGCTTTGCCTCTTTCTCGCAACAATAATACAGTATCTGCAAATGAAACCACACCACTTGCACACAAAGCAGCATATTCACCCAACGAGTGTCCTGCCATAAAAGAAAAATCATGCTTCTTCACGCCCATGTGCTCTAACACGCGAAAAGCTGCAATTGACACCGCAACCAATGCAGGCTGCGTGTTTTCTGTCATAGATAGTTCTTCGATAGGTCCTTCAAAATAACTTTTGAAAGCTTTTAGTGAAAGTGTGTCGTCAAGCTCTTCAAAAACACGCTGTACAACAGGGAACGCCTCATATAAGTCCCTCCCCATACCAACAAACTGAGACCCTTGTCCGGGAAAAAAGTGCGGCTATTTTTCTATTTTTTCGTCATAAGATCAGTTTTATCAAAACAAATGGCGCTTGAAAAGTGTTTTTAGCGCTTGCGTTTTTGGCCAAAACACCCTATATGTTTTTCATTAAGTTACTAACTTCTTGCCGCAAATCATTGAATTAAGCGGTAATTCTTTTAACCATAAGGAGTTTAAATGTCGTTTTACGAAAACATATTTATTGCAAGACAAGACTTGTCTCCCAGCCAGGTAGACGCACTTGTTGAAAACTATAAAAATCTTGTCAAGAACCAAAAAGGCGAAGTTAAGGACCACGAGTACTGGGGCCTGCGCACCCTCGCCTACCCCATTCGACGCAACCGTCGGGGACACTATGTTCTTCTAAAAATCAAGGCGCCCGCTAAAACAATTTCCGCTTTGCGCCATGATATGAACCTCAATGAAGATGTTCTTAAAAGTCTTTCTGTTCGCGTTGAAAAACTTGAAGAAGGCCCATCGATCATGATGCAAACCAAAAGAGATGACGAATAGGAAAGGTGTTAAAATGAAAAAAGAATTCAAAAGAAAGCCCCGACCACAAGGTAAATTTTCACCCCGCAGAACGTGCCCTTTCTCAGGCCCAGAAGGATTGAAATCGATTACAAAGACGTGAAGACGCTCTCACGCTTCATTACAGAACGTGGACGCATTATGCCGCGACGCATTACATATGTGAACGCAAAGCGCAGCGCAGTCTTTCAACAGCAATCAAGAGAGCACGCTACATTGCTCTCATGCCCTATGTGTCAAAGTAAGGGAATTAGAAAATGAAAATTGTACTATTAGAACGCGTTGAAAAACTAGGAAAAATGGGCGATGTCATCAATGTTAAAGATGGCTTTGGCAGAAACTACCTTTTGCCGCAGAAAAAAGCTCTCAGAGCAACCAAGGACAACATCGCTTATTTTGAAAAACAAAAAGCAACCCTTCAAGCCCAAAGCAAAGACTTGCAAACAAAGGCTGAAGGCATCGCGAAAAAAATTAGCGGTGTAGAGCTTATCATGATTCGTCAATCAAGTGAGGCCGGAAACCTATACGGATCGGTTTCTTCTCGTGACATCGTGAAGGGTTTGGAAGAAAAAGAAATTATGATTAATCACACAATGGTCCGCATTGAAAAACCAGTAAAAATGGTTGGCGTCCATGAAATTAAGCTTATCTTGCACTCTGAAGTTACCACTTTTATTAAAATCAGTATAGCACCTTCAGAGGAAGAAGCATTGGCGTTTCTGAAAAATCCAGAACTTGCTTTTAGCAAACCAAGAAACTTTAGCTGAAGAAGAAGCTTCTGCTTCAACCGATATGCTCCAGGAGGAGTCAAAGAAGAAAGCCTGCAGCTGATGAAAGCGCATCAGCGTAATTGTGCAGACTGTGAAGCACTTTTCAAAAGGGTCTAGAGAATTTTTCTAGACCCTTTTTAATGGAGGAAACAACGAATGAGACACCCTGCAAATACAAACAAAAGAAAACGCAAGCTCGCTACTGAATATTCTATCCTGGGTTGCGGCCTTGGGTGTAATTTTCTCTGCTATATACTGGGTTTTTTCTTAAAGAGGCGCGGCCCTATTCAAAGGCTTTAAGAAAGTTTGCGCTTCAGTGACAAGCCCTTGAATAATATCTGATACGCTCTCTTCTTTTGAAACCATGCCCACGCTTTGCCCAGCCATGAGCGATCCGTGTTCTACGTCACCATCAACGACTGCTTTTCTCAAAGCGCCAGCCCAATAGCGCTCTATCTCTAGTTGCCCGTCTTTTAAGGTAAGCTCGCCCTTATCAACTTTTTCGATAACCTGTCGTTGGCATTGCAAGAAATCTTTTGTTCCCTGGTTTGAAAGTCCACGCACAGGAATAACAGGAAATCGTTCATCAATTTGTGTCGATACAACAGCATCACGTGCATTAGCCCGCATGAAGGCACGCTTAAAATTAGCGTGCACTTGGCTTTCATAGGCGCATACAAATTTTGTGCCTAACTGACATCCTGATGCCCCCATTTTAAGATACGAAGCAATTGCTTCCCCCCTACCAATACCACCCGCCACAAAAACAGGCACATCTTTTATATGAGGCAAAATTTCTTGTGCCAGTACAGTTGTAGATACTGGGCCAATATGTCCACCTGCTTCCATGCCTTCAATCACAAGGGCATCTGCCCCCATACGAATCAGCTTCTTGGCCATAATTAATGAAGGCGCGAACGCAATGACGTTCACATTCTCTTTCTTTAAGAAATCAATAAGCTTTGCCTCAGGGAAGCCGCCTGCTAAAAAAACATGTGTCACCCCTTCTTTTACACACGCACTTGCTAACTCCATAATATCGGGGTGCATCAAAATAAGGTTCACCCCAAAAGGCTTCTTTGTCATTTCTTTGGTTTTTCTAATCTGCTGAATAAGAAGGTCGCTTGACATGGCCCCACAAGCAAGCACACCAAAGCCGCCAGCATTAGAGATGGCAGAAACAAGATTGAACTCGGAAACCCAGGTCATTGCACCACCTAAAATTGCATGCTGGACACCTAAAAAATCACAGCCTCTTTTCCATAAACTATCTAAACTATTTTTCATTTCTTCATTTCTTTCGTGCATAGATCGCGATACAATGAGAGATACTAAATTAAAAGAAAGCAATTTTCAATTGGCCGTTCAGAATGTGTAGTAAACCCACCACGATTGATGAAAACGAGCTGGAAAAATTTGACGCCCTGTCAGGGCACTGGTGGGATGAATCAGGCCCTTTAAAATGCTACACCGCCTTAATTTAACACGCATTCGATACCTTAAAAACTGATTAAAGATCACTTCAAAAAGATACATCCGACAACACGCCTTTAAAAGATATTAAAATTTTGGATGTTGGGTGTGGCGGGGGCCTGTTAACAGAGCCCCTTTTTCGTATGGGAGCAGCCGTACACGGTATTGATCCCTCAGAAAAAGAACATTGAAATTGCCCGACAACATGCCCACGCCCTAAACCTAAAAATTCCTTACCATACAGCACCCATTGAAGCTTTGCCTGATGATAAAACTTATCAAGTTGTCGTTGCTTTGGAAGTTGTTGAACACCTAAATTGCCCGCACCACTTCCTTCTTGAGTGCCATAAAAAGCTTCGCCCTGGCGGGCTTTTAATTATTTCAACCCTTAATAGAACTATGCGCTCTTATTTAGAAGCCATTATTAGTGCAGAATACATTTTAAGCTGGGCTCCTAAGGGCACACACTCATGGTCACAATTTCACAAACCATCTGAACTTCACAACCATATGAAAAAAATTGGCTTCTATGATGTGTCTTTTCAAGGGCTATCATATGCCCCTCTTCAAGATAAGTGGACGCTATCTGATACGTTAGAAGTAAATTACTTTGCAAAAGCAGTGAAGTAAAAAAGGGTTTTAATTAAGAATTAACCTGATCTACAAAATAAAAGAGGCCGGACAAAGTCCGGCCCCAGTTTAACAGGGAGGCTTACGTCTGGGAGACGTAACTAAGAGCAAAACTCTTAGTTCTAGGTGTTGCACCTAGAACTTGTACCTTTCGGTAACTTGCTAGATCATTTAATCTATGATTTGAATATATCAGCTGCAGATAAATCAAACAGATCATATTAGACAATAGTATTATGCGATAATTACATAGATAGAGAGGAACCTTAAAAGCCTTTTTTTTCTTGTGGTTTTTAGGGTGCAGGCACCATATTTGAAGCCAGATTTTTAATTGTAATGCGGTCCTCTATGCTCAGCGCATATTTTTCAGAAAGCGCAATTTCAATGGTTTGCCCGTCATGCTGAAGAGCAATTTTAATTGCCACTTCTCCAGGCTGTTTTTTCTCAAGCCAGGCCTGCACTGCCTCTAATTGGGCAATACCAGACACTTCTAGAGAAAGTGTGTGCTCATAGTTCTTCACCTTTTCTTCAAGAAACCCAATTTCTACGATGGAAAGGCGCCCCTCGCCTTGCTCATTTTTTTTTCAGATTCGCTTTAATCCAAACAGGCTCACCCTTGTTCATCACATCTCTGACATGGTCTAACATGTCTGAAAAAACAACAGACTCAGAAATTGCCATATGCATCCGAAAATCCAGAAAATGCAAACTTTCGACCTTTCCTCGAAGTTTTTATTTTGAACGACGCAGGAATACCAATTAAAGAAACCAAATGCTTCTTGGTTCGGTGTATGTCACAACTTTTCAGAAGACCAAAGTTTTTATAGAACGCGTCATCATAAACATAAAGCGGGTGTGACGTTAGATAAAATCCAAACGCGTCCAGCTCTTTTTGAAGTTTCTCAGTAACACCCCAATCTTTTACATTTGGAAGATCAAAGGCACGCACCTCTTCTTCATTTGCAAACAAGCCGCGCTGCATGCTTTCTTTCTCTGAAGCAATAGCATGAGCGTACTTTGTCATATCTTCAATAGCATCAAAAGGGCCGCACGATTAGGAATCAGTGAATCTAGGGCACCCGACATAATCAAATGCTCTAGCTGGCGCTTATTTAATACTTTTGCATTAAGGCGATTCAAAAATCTTCAAGCGTTTTAAACGGCCCGCTCTTTTGTCGCTCTTCAACCAGCGCCATCATAGCCTGAGTACCGACATTCTTAATGGCCGACAAACTGTATCTCACTGCTTTTTTTTGTGTCTTCGCATCCGTTTCAACGGAAAAGATATCCAGCGATGCATTTACATCCGGCGGCAGCAGCGCAATACCCATCAACTTCAGCTCTTGATGATAAATTTCTAATTTATCCGTATTATGCATATCGTAAGTCATGGTTGCAGCCATAAACTCATGAGGATAGTTCGCCTTCATGTAAGCCGTTTGATATGAAATTAACGCATAAGGCGCCGAGTGTGACTTGTTAAACCCATATCCAGAAAATTTGGCCATTTGGTCGTAAATTTCAGAGGCTGCAGACTGTGAAACCCCTTTATCCATTGCACCTTTTGTGAACACTTCTCTTTGCGCGTCCATCTCTGATTTAATTTTTTTCCCCATAGCACGGCGCAGCAAATCTGCACCACCAAATGTGTATCCTCCAAGAACTCGTGCAATTTCCATCACTTGCTCTTGATATACCATCACGCCGTGGGTTTTTTTCAAGATTGGTTCCAAGGCTGGATGCAAATAAGACACTTCTTGCTGTCCATGCTTACAGGCAATATATCGAGGAATACTATCCATCGGCCCCGGACGGTAAAGGGCGTTAATATCAATAATATCTTCAAACTTTTGTGGCTGCAGGCGCCGCAGCACATCCCGCATACCCTGGCCCTCCAGCTGAAAAATGCCCACCGTTTCAAGGCGACATAAAAGAGAAAAAGCATTTTAGTCATCCAAAGGAATTTGGCTTAAATCAACCACTTTCCCCGTATATTCTTTTACCAGCTCAACCGTTCTTTTCAGGATGGTTAGGGTTTTTAAACCCAAAAAGTCAAACTTAACAAGGCCCGCCAATTCAACATATTTCATGCTGAATTGGGTCGCCAGAATATCTGATTTCGGATCACGATAAAGCGGCACTAACGTATCCAAGGCCCGATCACCAATAATCAGCCCTGCCGCATGGGTAGAAGCGTGCCTGTAAAGGCCTTCCAGTTGCAAAGAAATATCCACTAACTTTGCTACTGTTTCATCTTCTTTGTACATCTTCTGAAGGGCTGGCTCTTGGTCGATGGCTTCTTGCAATGTACAAGGCGATGCAGGATTAAAAGGCACAAGCTTACAAATACGGTCTACCTGCATGTAAGGCATTTGCAGCACACGGCCTACATCACGCAAAACAGCGCGTGCCTGAAGGGTTCCAAAAGTAATAATATGGGCAACCTTCTCTGAGCCATACCGCCCCTGAACATAGCGAATAACTTCATCTCGACGATCCTGACAGAAATCGATATCAAAGTCAGGCATTGAGACACGTTCTGGGTTCAAAAAGCGCTCAAAGATGAGTCCAAATTGAATGGGGTCAATATCCGTTATAAGGAGTGACCACGCAACCAAAGAACCTGCCCCTGAGCCACGGCCCGGCCCCACCGGAATATTCTGATTTTTTGCCCACTTAATAAAGTCAGAAACAATTAAAAAGTACCCCGAAAACCCCATATCAATAATGACATCAAGCTCGTAAGCGAGACGTTCTTCATAGGTTTTAGAAAGCGCTTTTTTTGCGTCTGCTGTTAGGTTTTTTCTATTTAAGCGCCCCTGAAGGCCTTCTTTTGCCTGGAGGCGCAATTCTTCCGCTTCAGTGCGGCCTGAAGCCGTATGGAAAAGAGGCAACAATGGCTTTGACGGCTCTGGCATAAAGGCACAGCGCTTGGTAATTTGAATTGTATTTTCAATTGCCTCGGGAATGTTTTGGAATAGCTCCACCATCTCTTCCTGAGATTTAAAGTAGTGGTGTGATGTTTCTCGACGCCGATTTTCTTCAACAACATACGACCCTTCTGCAATACACAACAAAGCATCATGGGCTTCATGCATGTTAGAGGCTGCAAAAAAGCAGTCATTCGTTGCAACAAGCGGAAGATTATGCTCTGCTGCTTGCGCAAGAAAGAAAGGCTCTGTTTTATCTTCTTCTTCTAAACCATGTCTTTGAATTTCGATGTACAAACGATCCAAGAAAATATGCTTCAGCTTTTGTAATAATGTGCCAGCATCTGCTTTCTTTCCGTTCAGAAAAAGGGCGCCTAATGCCCCTTTCGCACCCCCTGATAGCAAAAGCACACCTTCATTATTAGACTCAAGATCTTCCAGCGTCACATAGGGCATGCCACGATTCGGCAAATCTTCATAAGCATGGCTGATAAGATGGATCAGATTTTTATATCCATGCTCGTTCTGCGCAATCAAAAAATGGAAGGCAGTGGGCCATGACTATCTTTAAAATGCGGCAAAAGAAGCCCCACTTGCATGCCAATGATAGGCTGTATACCTTGCTTTGCGCAGGTCGTAGAAAATTCAAGTGCCCCAAACATGTTATTGGTGTCTGCAATGCCTACTGCAGGCATCTTATTCTTTACCGTCAATGCAACCAGGTCTTTTTACCTTAATGGCTCCTTCAAGCAAAGAGTAAGCTGTATGAACACGTAAATGAACGAATCCCGTCATGCACCCATCTCCCGCACCAACCCTTTATCTAGAACAAGCTGTCGATCCAATTTATACGCAAGGCTGTGATTGTGTGTCACCATAAGAAGGGCTGTGTTTTGTTCTTTTACAAGCTTTAAGAACAATGAAAAAATCATTTCCCTGTTTCATGGTCCAGATTTCCGGTTGGCTCATCCGCCAAAAGCACTTTAGGAGATTTGATAAGTGCACGCGCAATAGAAACACGCTGCTGTTCGCCCCTGATAAGCGATTCACTTCAAAGTGCATGCGATGCTCTAACCCCACGCGACGCAGCATATGCTCGGCCTCTGCAAAGCTTGATGTACGCGACTGCCCCTGAATAAGCAATGGCAACATTGTATTCTCAATAACGCTTAATTCAGGCAAAAGGTGGGGTTTTTGAAAAACAAAACCAATCAAATGACGGCGCTTCAATGTTTGTGAGGGGCGCCCACTTCTGCCATATTCTCGCCTTCCAGAAAAAGCTGGCCCGATGTAGGCCGATCCAGCAAACCTAAAATATGAAGCAATGTTGATTTGCCTGACCCCGATGCCCCAAGCAACGCCACACTTTCTTTTTCATGCAAGGAAAGATCAATACCCTGCAGAACATGAACAGCAAACGAACGTTTTATGAACTTTTATGAATATTCTTTGCAATAAGGATTGACTTACTCATGGCGCAATCCCTCAACTGGTAACAGCTTTCCAGCCCGCCACGCAGGGTAAAGTGATGCCAAATAAGAAAAAATCAAACTCATTGCGATGATGTATACAATTTGCACACCGTCTACACGCACGGGTAATTCTGCTAAGAAGTAAAATTCTTGGTCAAAAAGGCGTGTGCCCGTCAAACGTTGCAACGCTTGACGAATAGATTCAAGGTTAAAGGCAACAACAAACCCCAACAGAACGCCCGTCGCTGTGCCCAACACACCAATCAGAGTTCCGACCATAGAAAAAATCCATAAAATACTTTTCGTAGAAACACCCATACTTTTCAAAATGGCAATGCTACTGGTTTTATCTCGAACCAAAATAACAAGCCCTGAAATAATATTAAAAGACGCAATCAATATAATAAGGCTTAAGATAAGAAACATAACGTTGCGTTCAATTTCAACCACCTCAAAAAAGCGCTTATTTGCTTCTGCCCATGTCACGGCCCGAAAGGGTTTTTGTAATTTCTCTGCAATTACGCCTAGCATAGACGGGGCCAAATAGGGGTCATTCAAAAAAAACTCAACGGCATCAATCTGCCCTTTTCTATCTAAAAATTTGTCTGCACACTTGTAAGGCAAAAACACAACGCCCGCGTCATACTCTAAAACGCCCGACTCATAGATGAACGCCACTTCAAAATAGTCAAGACGTGGCATACGCCCAAAGGCCGTTAAGGCGCCATTAGATACTGTTACCGTCATTGTCTGCCCAACACGCACACGCAGTTTTTCTGCCAATTTTCGGCCAATACCAATTTTATTTTGTGCCCCATCAAAAGTTTGGAAAGAACCCATCAAATTTTTATTAACAAGCGATGTACGATTTACCAAGCTTTCCCACGGCATGGCACGCAAAAGAACACCGTATGACCGACCATTAAAAGAGGCCATACCCTCTCCTTGCCGCAAAGGAATGACATTCTTAACGCCACTCATATTTTTGAAATGTCCTAAAGTTTCGGGGGCATCCGCAAAAGGCATCGTTGTTGGGTAGATGGTCACATGAGAGTTAAACTCTAGGGTTTTTTCAACCAGCTCGTGGCGAAACCCATTCATCACAGACATCACAACAATCAGCGTCGCCACACCCAAAGCAATGCCTAAAAATGAAAATAAGTTAATTATTTTTAAAAAGCCGTCACTTTGTTTAGGCCATAAAAAGTGCCTAATTAAAAGACGTTGATAATACTTCATAGAACTGATTTTAACGCGTCTTCTAAAAATTTGACAGCATCTTCAATAGAAAGAAGATGGCACGCACCTGAACGGCGGTTTTTTACTTCAACTTGGCCTGTTGAAAGGCTTTTAGGCCCTACGGCAATTTGCCAAGGCACACCAATTAAATCCATATTGGCAAATTTCGCCCCTGCCCCTTCATCACGGTCATCGTAAAGCGGCATCAATCCTTTTTGGCTTAGAATTGAATAAAGTTTTTCACAAGCTTCCGTTGTGGTACTATCTTTCGCCTTTAAGTTCATAAGACCCACTAAAATGGAGAAACTTGTGCAGGCCATATAATGCCACGATCGTCATGGTTCACCTCGATTAGTGCCGCCACAACGCGAGACACCCCAATCCCATAAGAGCCACATTCCGGATACACCATTTTACCGTCAGGTCCCATCACGCCAGCATTCATAGACTTTGTATATTTATCGCTAAAATAAAAAATGTGCCCTACTTCAATGCCGCGTGCTTCTTTCAGATCCTTAGCGTCCACAGGACAAGCATTGGCATCGTGCATTTCTTCTGCGGCCGCATAAACACCCATCAACTCTTCAATATCTACTTCATCAATGTTTTCTTTAAAGTGCATCATATTTTTTGTCGTAGAAAAGCTTGCTTTCGCCAGTGTCGGCAATCACTTGAAATTCGTGACTCAAATCACCGCCAATTGGTCCAGGATCCCTTTAACAGGAATGGCAACAAGCCCCAGCCTTTTAAAGGTCTTTAAATAAGATTTCAGAATGTTTTTGTAAGTTTCTCGCGTACTTTCTTTTGATAGGTCAAAAGAGTAACCATCTTTCATAAAAATTCACGGCCCCGCATCACGCCAAAACGAGGGCGAATTTCATCGCGGAACTTCCAATGAATTTGATAAAGGCACAGAGGCAAGTCTTTATAACTTTTAACAAAACGACGAAAAATGTCAGTCACAACCTCTTCTGCTGTTGGACCAAACAACAAATCACGATCGTGTCGATCCTTCACCCGCAGCATTTCTTTACCATAGTTGTCGAAACGCCCACTCTCGCGCCACAAATCAGCGTCCTGCAAATGGGCATCGTGATTTCATTGCATCCAATTTTGTTTTGTTCTTCGCGAATAATTTGGGCAACCCGGTTCATAACAGCCAAGCCATAGGGCAACCAAGAATAAATGCCAGATGAATGTTGGCAAATCATGCCTGCGCGCAACATTAACTTATGCGACATAACATGGGCTTCAGCCGGGGTTTTTTTAGAGTCGGTAAAAAATACTGTGATAATTTCATGGAGATTCAACTAATGTCTTAATAAACTTGTCTAAACCAATTTGACGCCGACGTCGTTTCTTTTCACTTTCTACAATGCCAAAAACAGATTGAACTGTTTCCTCAAAGTTATCATTGATCAAAACATAGTCATATTCAGGCCAGTGACTGATTTCTGCAATGGCTTTATTCATACGTTCTAAAATAATATATTCCTGGTCTTGGGCACGCTTATAGAGGCGGTTTTCCAGCTCTTTCAAAGAAGGTGGTAACAAAAACAGAAACCACATCAGGCTTAATTGTTTGAATAAGCTGCTGCGTGCCTTGCCAGTCAATATCAAAGATAATATCACGCCCTTCATGAAGAGCTTTTTCAACTGGGGCGCGAAGCGTGCCATAATAGTACCCAAATACACGGGCCGACTCAATAAAAGCATCCTCTTCTTGAAGCTTTAGAAATGCTTCTTCTGATTTAAAGTGATAATGCACCCCATCCACTTCACCTGGGCGTGGGCGCGGGTTGTTACCGAAACAGACAAAGAGAAATTCGGATGATCACGAATCAAAGCCTGCGCCATCGATGACTTTCCAGCCCCAGAAGGAGAAGAAAGAATCAGCGCAATGCCTTTTTGCTTTAATTGAATTTGATAATCAACGTCGTACATGGAAAGGAATTTACCACAATTGTTACGTATCAGTCTTCATAAAAATAAGAGATAACTGATTGCCAAAACCAGGATGTCCCTGATGAAATGCGCGACGGCAACTAAAAACATCTCTTCATGGGTGTAGGTAGAAAGTCCCACATCTTCTATTCTTAAAACCCCTGCTTGTTTTAAGCAGAAAGCAACATACCCAGGAAGATCGAATAAAAATTTATCAGGCTTATTGCCATCAACAAAAAAGGCCTTGCTCTGAGGGTCTTGTTTCGTAAAATCATCAAAAACCTCAGCCCCCATCTCGTATGATTGTTGATCAATACACGGCCCAATTACAGCGGTAATATGCTCTTTCACGCCACCCAAAGATTCAATGGTGCGTACTGTACTTTGAAGAATGCCTTTCAAAGCCCCTTTCCAACCCGCATGGGCTGCCCCAATAACTTGCGCCTTTTTTTAAAACAAAACAGGCACACAATCTGCTGTCTGCACCCCCAAAACAAGATCAGGCTTATTTGTCACAAGGGCATCCCTTCACGATCCCCCTGCTCTGGTTTCGTCACAACCAAACAGTCGCTGCCATGAACTTGCTTTGCAAGACATAAGTTTTAAAACTACCCCCAACAAATGTTATGGCCCGACGTCGGTTTTCAACAACATTTTCTTCTGCATCAAACCCAGCGCCCTGACGATCATGGCGATAACCGCAGTTTAGGCTATCATAAATACCCTGGCTCACACCGCCATGGCGTTTTAAAAAGCCATGAGGCACGTCTAAGGCAGCCGATGTAACAAAGAAATTATTTTTCATTATTAACGTATTGGGCGCTAAAATTTCCTTTAAAAGCGGTCGATTCTTTGGCGGGTTAAACTATGCAAATCAATCTGGTTCCAGTCTGTTTGACCAAATTCAATCTCTGGCTGAACAGGGGGTGCTCTCTTCGGGCTAAAACCTCTCCCTCTTTATAGGGTGTCTCATAAGAAGTGGGCTGAATAGGGGCTTGCATACTTACGGGGCTTGGAAGCGGTGCTTGTGGCATAACTTCCGGTGGTCGGCCGCTGTCTAATCGTTCTGGTCCTGCAGAGGCGGTGCCTCCTACACGAAACCCAGACCGCGGGGCTTCTGTTGATTCAGGCGCTTCATACCCCATGTCTTGTGGTAACTCTTGCCGAGGTGGCGGCCCTTTGGGTGCAGCATTTTCCATACCAGTCATAGGAGGCATCTGAGGGTCGTCACCTTCTTCAAAGTCATCGTAACCATCATAGCCATCGCCATAACCATCATCATCATACCCGTCCAAATCACTCATTTGCTGTTGATTTCCTGGTTTGTTCGCCATTTGTGCATTGTTTGTGCCTGTATGCCCACAAACACATAGTCCCAGGATTAAAAACTAATTAAAAAATACATATGAAGCCCCTCCTCTGGATAGTCTGCACCAGACACAAATTTACTGCAACGAATTACTTGATAAAAGCTGCTTTCATTAATTCTTTTGTATACGGCTTCTTGGGCCTCAAGAAAATATCGCGGACAGTACCTGTCTCTACAATCTGCCCCTTCTTCATCACAATCACACGATGACTAATCGACTTTATGACACGCAAATCATGGCTGATAAACAAGTATGAAATTTTATGCTCTTTTTGAAAAGATTTAAGAATGTCTAATATCTCTCTTTGAATAGATAGATCTAGGGCTGATGTAGGCTCATCCAACACAATTAACTTTGGTTTCAATACAAGAGCGCGCGCAATTGCTACACGCTGCCTTTGTCCCCAAAGCTCGTGGGGCAACTGACTGCACAACGATTGCTCAAGACGCACGTTTTTCAAAACCACGCGCAATATATCTTCAATTTCACCGGGGTTTTATTTTTTTGGTGTTCTGTCAGCCCTCGGTGATGATTTCTCTGATTGTCAACTTTGGATTGAGCGAGCTGTACGGATCTTGAAACACAAGCTGCAGGTCTGGGCGCAGCTTGCGTAATTCCTTCCGCGAGACATCGCGTATATTTTTCCCCCAAAAACAACTGTCCCACTATACTTAGCAAGCCTCACTATTGAAAAAGCCAAAGTTGATTTTCCAGACCCACTTTCTCCCACAATGCCTAGTGTTTCTGACTCATGAAGGAAAGGTTAATGTTTCTTAAGGCTTGGAATTTTCTTTCTCTTTTAAAGAAGTTCACGGCAGACCTTCGAAACGAAACAGAAAGCCTAGATACAGAAAGCAAAGGCGGTGTTTTTTAAGCGCCGGCAGAAAGCCTTTAGGAATGGCATTAATAAGTGTTTGGGTATAAGTGCTTTTCGGGTTTTGAAAAAAAACAGATAGGGTTTTTTCCTTCTTCAATGACTTCCCCATGGCGCATCACCAAAACACGGTCAGCAACTTTCTCAACAACCGTTAAGTCGTGGCTTATAATTAATAACGCCATGTTAAAGCGAGACTGCAAATCTTTCAAAATATCAAGAATTTGGGCCTGAACGGTAACATCAAGGGCCGTTGTGGGCTCGTCAGCAATCAAAAGATCTGGCTTATTCGCAATGGCAATCGCAATAACAACACGCTGGCGCTCGCCCCTGAAAGCTGAAACGGATAAGCCCCAAATCTTTTTTTTAGGGTCACGAAGACGCACATGCTCTAAAAGTTGCAAGGCTTGTTTTTTGCCTGATCTTCTTTCATGCCCTGGTGCAAGATCAACACTTCCATAATTTGCTTTCCAATGGGGTGAAGGGGGTTCAGCGATGTCAAAGGTTCTTGAAAAACAAATCCAATTCTCTTGTTACGAATTTTTCTAAGTTCAGCCCCTTTAGCATGCCCAATATCAATGCCATCAAAAGTAACGGTGCCAGTAGGATGGTGCGCATCCGGGTAAGGTAAAAGCCTTACAACAGAAAGGGCTGTCAACGATTTTCCAGATCCACTCTCTCCCACAATCGCCAAAGATTCACCACGATTAATAGAAAAAAAAAACATTAGAAACGGGTTTTTTTCTTCTGTTTGCTCGACTTAAAAGCAACACTTAATTTTTTGACAGAAAGAAGCGGTGATGATGTCTTCACAGAAACTCTCCATCTGTTTGTGTATAAAGACGAAATGCATCACGCACACCCTCTCCAATAAAAATAAGTGACGTTAAAAGGCTGGTCAAAGCAATAAACCCTGAAATACCAATCCATGGGGCATAAAGATTATTTTTGCCTTGATTCAAAATCTCTCCTAAAGATGGCGGCCCCATAGAGGAATAAAGCCCAAAAAGTCGATAGTCGCCAACAATGTAATAGAAGCGATCAACAAAAAAGGGAATCAGTGTAAGCGGCGCAGAAAGGATGTTCGGGAAAATATGACGAAACATGATGTTAATAGATGATATACCCATTACTTTTGCAGCACGCACATAATCAAACTGGCGCGCCTTAAGAAATTCTGCACGCACAATTGGCACCACCAGCATCCATTTAAAGGCCGCAATGATTAAAACCAAAGGAATAAAACTGAGGCGAATCAGAGCAGAAATCGTAATAAGAAGAAAAAAATTAAAGGAAGGCCAGACCAAACTTCTGTAAAGCGCTGAAGAGATAGATCAACAAGGCCTCCAAAGTAACCTTGGATTGCCCCCATGATAAACCCAAAGCTCACACTTAAAATCATCACACATACGCCAAACAAAACAGAAAACCGATAGGCATAAATAAGTCGGGCTAGCAAATCACGTCCCTGCTCATCTGTGCCTAAAAAGTTTTCACTTGTGGGTGAGCTCGGCACTGGTTTCTTAAGGTCGTAATTTACAGTGTTATAGCTGTAACGAATGACAGGCCAAATCATCCAGCCTTTTTGATGAATCAGATCTTTAACGTACGCATCTCTGTAGTTTGTTTCCGTTTCAAGAGATCCGCCAAACTCTGTTTCCAAATATTTTTTAAAAATAGGAAAATAGTTTTTTTGATCATATCGCACATAAATTGGGACATCATTAGCGATAAGTTCTGCAAAAAGGCTGATCCCGAAGGTAATAATCAAAAAGTATAAGGCAACAACGCTGCGCTTTTTGGTCGAAAACTTTCTATATTTTTCGCTTTGCCCTAATAGACTCACTTTTCAATCCTCTCAAAATCGATACGCGGGTCTACAACACGATACAGCAAATCACCAGCCACATGTAAAAACAAACTCATCAGTGTAAATACATAAAGCGTCCCAAACATCACAGGGTAATCACGGTTAAGGGCCGCTTCATAGCCCAACCAACCTAAGCCATCTAAAGAGAAAATAATTTCAATCAGCAAATTACTACTGAAAAAAATAGTCATAAAAGCACTAGGAAACTTTGAAACCAAAGGCAATATGGCATTTCTAAAAATATGACCATAAAGAATTTGCTTACGATCCAAGCCTTTCGAACGCGCTGTAATAACATACTGCTTTTGAATTTCTTCTATGAATGTATTTTTGGTTAACAACGTTACACTGGCAAACCCACAAATCACAATAGACGAGACAGGAAGGGCAAGATGCCATAAATAATCGATCACTTTTTCTCCAAAGTTTAGCGAGTCCAAGTTCGAAGAAAAAAGACCACGCAGCGGGAACCAGTCCATATACGACCCCCCCGCAAATAAAATAATCAATAAAAGAGCAAATAAAAAGCTAGGAATGGCGTAAAGAAAAACCATGGTAATGCTTGAGATTGTGTCAAACCGAGAGCCATCCCGCGTTGCTTTATAAATACCAAGTGGAATCGATAATAAATAAATCAAAAGCGTCGACCAAAGGCCCAATGAAAGAGAGACAGGAAATTTTTCTTTAATCAAAGACCAAACAGACACTTGTTTAAAATAGCTTTGACCAAAATCTAAACTTAAATAATCTCGCACCATTTTGAAAAAGCGCGTTAAAGGGGGCTGATCAAACCCATACTGCTTTTCAAGCTCGCGGATAAATTCTTGGTGCAACCCTCTTTTTCCTTGATAATCACTTGATGAAGCGCTTTGCCCTTCAAATAAGTCGCCCCCAAGCCCTTCACCATCGGCCATACCACTTGCGCGTGCAAGCATTTGGTCGATCGGACCCCCAGGCGTAATTTGAACAAGCCCAAAATTTACTAAAAGAATGAAAAAAAGTGTGGGGAAAATCAGCAAAAGGCGACGAATAATATAAGGCATTTAATCAGTTTCTTTGCTCTAATTCTCTTACCCAAGCCGTATCTGTGTCATAAAGGCTGGCTGGAGTGTCTTTCATATTCAACTTATGCCAATAAGCAACACGATTTTCCGGCGGTGCCCATCCAGGGATTATGTAGTAGCCTACTCCGATTAAGCGATCGAGTAAAGATGTGTAAACCTTAAGTTTTTTCGAATTTTTGCAATTTCTTATTTTGCGCGTTACCGCGTCAACATTAGATGAGGAAACGCCCGATAGGTTCAATGTTCCTGGCACATTCACCCAGCGCGACGACCAAAAAATAGATTGTTCTTTCCCCGGAATACTGACATGCGGATGAAAGTGTAACACCAAGTCATAGTCAAACTTTCGCATACACGTCATATAATCGGTTAAATCAAATCCTTCAGCTCGGCTTCGATACCATACGACTTCAATGTGTCCACATAGTTTCTAAAATTTCTTCTGTGGCCGGGCGCATACACCAAAATCTCTATTTTCATAGGTTTCTTTGTTTCTTTGTGTCGCAATCTACCGTTTTCAAAAACCCACCCCCTCTTTCGAATAACTGAATGATCTCTTTTCTGACATGCGCTAAAACCCTTTTTCCGTACCCTTAAAAAGAAAAGCCTGGTTTTTCTTCAAGTAGCTGAGATGAAATACCCATTTCTGGCAGGCCAATCGTTCGGCAGCAGAAATCGGATAGGTGGCGCCAAATCCAGAATTCATATGAATACTTTTATTGCGCTCATACTGACTAAAAACAAAGATCGATTAAGCCACCAAAGTTAAATAAAAGATTAAGCGCTTGGCGCACAGGCACACTTTTCAAGTGGGCACGGCGTGTTTTATAAAAAGAGCTGTAAGACCATGATAGAAGGGCTTCTTATACTTTTGCGTATCACTCTGCCAGCGCGGGCCGCAACAAAATCATACCCTTATACCAATTTGAAATACGCTCATCTTTCCACCAGTCAATCGTCCCTTTTTAAAGGCTTCAAAGGCCACGCGCGTGTCTGAAAAATGGTTTACCTGTATATAATCAAAATTATAAAAGCCTTTTTGGCTGGGAATATCACACGCCCACCAATCTTTAAGACGCACAAAACGAATCATCTTTTTTACGTTCGAAAGAATGAATGCGGTAAGGGCCACTTCCCAACAGTTTCCCTTGTTTAGCCGTTTTTTTAAAATCTTTCCCCTGCAAGTTTTTTTTTCCGACAAAACGGGTACTTGTGCTAAATAAAACGGCAAATCATCATCTGGCTTTTAAAATAAAAACCACTCGCCATGGGCTTATTGCCACCACGTTTTTCACATTTTCAAAAGTTGCATAAAGCGTAGCGCACCCTGTTTTCTTAAAAACCTCAAACGTAAATTTTATATCTTGAGAACGAATGGGGGTATTGTCATGAAACGTTGCCTTAGGATTTAAATTAAAAGCCACAGACAGCCCACTTGAATCAATTTCGACAGACTGGGCCACATAAGGGTATGCAACCGTAATATTATCTCTTGGCACTTTCATTAAGTGCAAAACAAATAATGTTCATGATCGCCATCAACCCCAAGGGCTGAATACATATTCACAATTTCAATGCGCTTTCCAGTCGACAGGTTAAGCTGCCCTCCTTTAGGAGCATCTGGGTTTACGTAATCAAAATGATTAAATGTGGCTTGATATTTAGGGGTGCCCATCCTCTTTTTGAAACATAGTAAGACGAATTGCTAACTGCTGTTTGCAGAAACAAAACGATAATAATGCAATACCTTAAGGTTTTTGGTATGTTTTGTATGTGGGCGAAAATCATTTCTCTCCCCCTATACAGACTTTTAGAAAGGTTTACAATGAGTGATCAAACGATCATCATAATTCCCAGTCGCCTTGCGGCACAACGATTTGATAGAAAGCCTCTGGCACTTATTAATGGCAAGCCTATGATTGTTCATGTATGGGAACGGGCTATAGAAGCCAATATCGGGCCCGTTGTTGTGGCATGTTGTGCAACAGAGGTACAATCGACCATCACATCGCTTGGCGGTACAGCCATCTTAACAGACCCTGCCCTGCCTTCAGGCACAGACCGTGTGGCAGCGGCACTTGCTTCTTACGACCCTAAAAAAAAGTATAAATACGTCATTAATTTGCAGGGTGACCTACCTACCATTGACCCAGAAGACATTCGCCGCGTACAAACAGCCCTTCAGTTTCAAAGTGATATTGATATTTCAACACTGGCCTGCCCCATTCTTAGTGAAGAAGAAAAAAATGATCCTAATCTTGTTAAGGTGGTTGTGGGCAACCTAAATAAAGACTTAGGGCAAGCTTTCTACTTTACGCGCACACCCGTATTTTCTGGCCATAATAAGCTGTTTCATCATATTGGGGTCTATGGCTTTAAACGGCAAAGTCTTGAGAAATTCGTCAAACTGCCACCCTCACCCCTTGAACAGCAAGAATCACTTGAACAGTTGCGGGGTGTCGAAGCAGGTTTAAAATTTGGCATTCATCTCACCTCTTCGCGTTTGTTTGGGGTTGATACGCCCGAAGATGTGCAAAAAGCAGTGGATATGCTCAACCGCTAGCCCACTTTGTGATAGTCTTTAAACCAATCAACAAAGTTTCGAACTCCTTCTTCAATGCGCACTTTTGGGGAAAAATCTAATTCTTTCCGAGCACGTGTAATATCAGAAAGCGACGCAGGAATATCACCCGGTTGCATGCCAACATAGTCTATTTCTGCTTTGCGCCCCGCATATTTTTCAATGAGCTTAATATAATCTGCCAAAACTTCCTGATTGCTGTTGCCCAGGTTATAAATACGGTGCGGCACGCTTTTTCCGTCATCTTTCACAGGGCGTGCCAAGGCCGCCACAACACCTTCTACAATGTCATCAACATAAGTGAAGTCACGCTGCATCTCACCGTGGTTAAAAACAGTAATGGGCTTTCCTTCCAAAATATTTTTTGTAAAAATATAAAGGGCCATGTCAGGGCGCCCCCAGGGTCCATAAACACTAAAAAAGCGAAGCCCAATGGTGGGTATTCTAAAAAGATGGCTATAAGACTCTGCCATCAACTCGTCACACTTTTTGGTAGCAGCATACAAAGCCATAGGGCGATCGGTGGTGTCTTCTTCTGAGAAAGGCATCTTCTCATTGGCACCATAAACTGAAGACGTGCTGGCATAAACAAAGTTTTCAACAGGGCCATGGTGCCGTGCCATTTCAAGCAAAACCACATTCCCCATCACGTTGGTATCGACATAGCTATAAGGGTTTTCCAGCGAATACCGCACCCCTGCTTGGGCGGCAAGATGCACCACATGGGTAATTTTAGGGTGCGCCTCTTTCCATAGCTTTGAAACAGCAACCCGATCTTGTACTTCAGCTTTTACAAATGAGAAATTTTCTGGATAGCGCTCTTCCAAATAGCGCACCCGGTCCTTTTTCAGGTTTACGTCATAATAATCTGATAAAGAATCAAGCCCCAAAATTTTTTTCCCTAACTCAAGTAAAGCTTTTGCGGTATGAAACCCAATAAAACCTGCTGCGCCCGTCACTAAAATAGTGCCCGTCTCAGCTTGTTGAAGCTGTTTGATCCATTTATTCATTTATTAATTATCCAGTGCAATACTTGTGGCAGCGTCGCGCATATTCCACCCACAATTCATAGCAGTTTTGATGCTTGGGGTCACATAGATTTGTTAAATTTTCTCTCAAAAGCCGCAAACACTCTCCTTCTCGATTATGGCATCGGCCACAATCTCTGCCACAATAGGCACTCACAGGGTTTTGTTTATAAGGCACAAATTCATTTTTTTTGGGGAATTTTTTGCCCCCACTTCCTCGCAGCCCGTCGCCGCAAATAATAAGAGAAAAAGAAAAAGTTTATTATTTTCATTTGTTTTTTCTGACCTTTTAGTAAAATCGTACCTGAAAACTGAAAATTCTTCTATAAAAATATAGATTCACCTACACGATCTCAGTAGGATGAATCAAATGTTTTTCAAATTGTTTTTAACTCTTCTTCTGATCGAGAATGCCATGGCCCACAAAGAAACCCCTATCAATCCTGTTCAGCAAACAGACTATGCGCATTTTCTAGAAGTAGATGTGCGCTCTTACTGGTGGAATGATGATTTTCTTTCTCTAATTTTTGAAAAAAGGCATCAAGTTAAAGATGTAAAACGTGCTCTAGATGTTGGATGTGGCATCGGGCATTGGACAGAAAAGTTTGCGCCCTATCTTCATAAAAATGCAGAAATTCACGGGTTGACCTTCATCAAAAATGGGTCGACAAAGCAAAACAGCATTTTTCAAAAAGCCTCCACACAGAAGTTTCATTTTCAACAGGGCAGCGCCTATAAACTCCCCTATCCTGATGAGCACTTTGATTTCGTTACCTGTCAAACCTTGCTTATGCACCTTGATCAACCAAAAGAAGCCATCAAAGAAATGCTACGCGTCCTTAAAAAGGCGGTATTTTGATGATGAACGAAGCAAATAACTATATACATGTGGTCCGGTCTAATACCGCACAAACGGAACTCTCTCTTCAAGAAGAAGCAAATTATTTCGAACTCTATTTAACTGTAGAAGAAGGCAAAAGACGATCTAAGGAGGGCTTTCACAATATATCATCTTTATTACCAACAATCTTAGATGAATGTCATTGCAAAAACATCCAAGCTTACAGAAGTGATAAAGCATTTTTTATCGTACCTCCGTATGACGCACCCGATCAAAAGCAGCCATTGAATTTATCTTGTCTCTCACAAAAGCGGGGTGTTTTTATGGTTTTTCTCCAGAAGACACAAAGCGCTTTTTATGGCCGTATCTGATGATGAGAAAAAATTTGAGAAATTGAATCGCGTTTCACAAAAAATGAATCAGCTTTACATCGATCAAATTGAAAGTAAAACATTTAAGGGCATGTTTGCAGGTGAATTAATTCTGGTTTCTGCAAAAAAGCATAATTAATTTTCTGTTTAAAGCACCCATACACTTGACAAAAAACAGGGCATATTGTTAATTAATGTTCATTGAATTTTTTTTAAGGCAGTGAAATGAAAGTTGCAAGCTCTCTAAAACTTTGAAAAACCGTGATAAAAACTGTCGCGTTGTGCGCAGAAAAGGCCGTATATACGTCATTAACAAAGTGAATCCTCGTTTTAAGGCACGCCAAGGTTAAGAAGAAAAATCTCCAGTTTTTTAAGCTCGATCACAGTTATCGAGCTTTTTTTTATTCTCGATCGCTCTTTTTAGTTCCGTAAAATATGAACTATATTCTGTGTTGCACTTGTCGGGACACCACTTTTATCCAACGCTATTCTTTGTTTTGTAAGTCTATCCCTTTGCGGCATAGCATCCTCCTGATCTAGAAACCGCAGCAAATCTATTGAATTATTAAATTTTGGTACTAACCCCTGATCGATTAAAAAGTTTGAGTAATCATCGCCAACCACATAACCACATCTTACCCCCACAGAAAACGCCTGCTGACAGACAGAAGATTTATGACAGACCAAAATATCCGCAATAATTGCTAAATGGTTCGTTTTACGTCATTAGAAACGAATACATTCGATGCCTTATATTTTTCGACAATGCGACGCTCTACTTCCCCGTAGACTTAGGGTGATAGGTCACAAAAACACGCCAACTCGGCCGTTGTTTTACCGCCTGTATAAATATATCAAAATATTTTGCATAAGTGTCATCCATTCCCCCGCAAAAGAATCACTTTCTCCGTTTTTCTAATCTTTAACGATTGTCGAAGTGCTACGCGATCACAGTTGTTAAACACAGATGCTCAATCCTCAAGAGCTGGCTGTCCAACTACAAATATAGCACTTCCAGCAGGCAGGAAATTTTTAAACTCTTTTAAAAGAAAGCCCGCAGGAATCATGTACCCTGTGATTGGCCCCACCTCTTTAATAAATGGCTGTATAAAATCTTTTTTCTGAGGAGAATCAAAATTATCATAAACCGCATAAGTGCGTGCATTCGGAAACGCATTTAATATCTGCGCTTGACCTGTAGATGCCATTCCAGAAAAAACAACTTTAGGATGGAAAGATTTCTTCAACTGGCAGATCGTTTTTGAGATAAAAGAACTGAACGATCGCTCACACTTCCATCCGCTATTTCTTGAAACTTAGGATGCAACTTAAATATAGTTTTGCACGACCAAATCCAACAATACTATAAGATTGGCTCTTTTTTCCATTTTCTCAGCAAGTTGCCGAATAATATTACTGTCACCCGTATCATACGCAACAAGAAGTACGTCAATCGGCACAGAAAGACAAAAGAGAAGAAAAACAAACAAAAACAAAAAGCATTCGTTTTAAAAAGAAACATAGAACCCTCCTAACTATGGTGAGGGTTTTACTCGACTGTTACTGATTTGGCAAGGTTTCTAGGCTGATCCACATCACTTCCCTCTATAAGCGCTGTTTCATAAGCAATCAGCTGCATCGGCAATGTATAAAGAAGGGGGGCACAGAATGCATCCAGATCGGGCATTTCAAAGAAATGAACAACTTTTTCGCGGTAAATAGACGCAGACGCACCACCAATTAAATACACCTGGCCTTTTCGTGCCATCACTTCTTCTAGGTTAGATTTATTTTTTTCAACCAACACATCATCGGGCATCAAATAAATAATAGGCGTATGTTCATCCACCAATGCAATCGGGCCGTGCTTCAGCTCGCCACTTGGGGCACCTTCTGCGTGCAGATAACTTAACTCTTTCAGCTTCAAAGCGCCCTCTAAAGCCACACCAAACATCGCCCCACGGCCTAAAAAGATAATACTTTTATTGCCCGCCAACTTTTGGCTTATTTGTTGAAGAAGTTTTCTATCTAACAAAAGCTTTTCAAACGCCAAAGGCAACACTTTCAATGCTTTCAAAATATGTGCAAAATCAGGGAAATCCTTCTTTTTACTGCGCAAAATATCAAAACAAATAAAAATTAAAATGAGCAACTGTGCCGTAAAGGCCTTTGTGGAAGCGACACCAATTTCAGGCCCAGCTGAAATAGGCACGACATAGTCAGATTCTCTTGCAATTGTACTTTCGACAACATTTACCAAAGCAATAACGGTTTGGCCTTCAGACTTTGCATACCTGAGTGCTGCCAACGTATCAGCTGTTTCCCCTGACTGAGAAATAACAATTGTCACACCCCTATTAGAAAGGGGCGGTTGTCGATATCGAAACTCTGATGCCACCTCAACACGTGTGCTCATTTTCGCCACACCCTCAAACCAGTTTTGTGCAATTTGCGCCGCATAAAACGACGTTCCACACGCAACAAAAGTCACCTGGTCAACGGCTGCCCAGTCAATATCTAAACCTACGCAAGGCACACCACCTTTGACATATTTCTGAATAATGCGACGAATCACATCTGGTTGTTCATAAATTTCTTTCAGCATAAAGTGTGGATATTTACCCTTTGAAACCCCTTCTCCACTTATTTGTGATTTTGTCACAGGGCGCTCAACCAAAACCTTGTTTTGATCATAAATTTTATAGGAATCACGCTTAAGAACCGCAATGTCCCCTTCTTCCAAGTACACCAAATCATGCGTAAAAGGAGAGAGTGAAAGCGCATCAGATCCAATAAACATTTCAGCCTTGCCCAAACCAAGGGTCAAAGGGCTGCCTTTCCGGCTGCAAATCATTAAATCATCAAAGTCTCTAAAAATAACAGCAACCGCATAGGCGCCCTCAAGCTGCTCGAACGTCTTAAAAGCGGCTTGCTCGGGGTCAAGCCCTTGATTCAAATATCCTGTCACCAGGTGCACAATCACTTCAGAATCTGTTTCTGAAGAAAAAGAGGTGCCTTTCTTTTCAAGACTAAGACGGATATTTCGGTGATTCTCGATAATGCCGTTATGCACAATGGCTACCTGGTCTGTGATATGCGGATGCGCGTTTTGAATGGTCGATCCCCCATGCGTAGCCCATCGACTATGTCCAATACCGATAGATCCAGAAAGAGGATGTGCCCCAACCGTCTCAACCAGTGCATCAATTTTTCCTACAGTACGGCGCAGGTGTATATGGCGGTCATTAATAACAGCAATGCCTGCAGAGTCATAGCCACGATATTCAAGCGATTTAAGTCCCGAAAGCAGTCGCGACACTGTATCTTGGTTTGATATAATACCAATAATACCGCACATTTTTTATTCCTTACGCTTCTTAGAAGAGAAAAATTTAGAAGCCCATTTTTTCAAGGTTTTTTGGGGCGCACGCGTCAAAGACAAATCCCCAGGGGCCACATCTTCTGTAATGGTGCTACCAGCACCCACCATTGCACCTTCTCCAACCGCCACAGGCGCCACTAAAGCGGTATTTGAACCAATGAATGCTCCTTCACCAATTTTTGTCTTGTGTTTACTTTTCCCATCATAGTTGCATGTGATTGTGCCAGCACCAATATTGGCATTCTGTCCAACTTCTGCATCCCCTACATAGCTTAAATGGGAAACCTTTGCCCCTGATTGGATATCTGACTTTT
Source organism: Holosporaceae bacterium (assembly GCA_022646525.1). GTDB lineage: Bacteria > Pseudomonadota > Alphaproteobacteria > UBA7879 > UBA5542 > UBA5542. The sequence goes on from CP060261.1 coordinate 993,295, forward strand.
AATTTCAACAAAGTTGCCAATACGCGCACCCTCACCCACATACGTACCTGGACGCAGCCGCGCAAAGGACCCACAGATGCCTCATTGGCAACCTTAGCACCCTCTAGATGAGAAAAAGCACGCACCCTTACACCCGCCTCTATAGAAACATCCAATCCAAAAAAAACATGGGGCTCAATATGAACACCGGGCGCTACCTTTGTGTCGTAGCTAAAGTAAACACTTTCAGGATCAACCATGGTAACCCCCGCCTCAAGAAATTTATGACGCATGTGGGTTTGAAAAATATATTCAGCACAAGCTAAATCGTGCTGGGTATTTACCCCTAAAAGTTCTTCATGATCAACTTCTAACATGCCAATACGAAGGCCTTCATCGCGGGCATGTTGTACAATGTCTGTTAGATAGTATTCGCCCGACTTTGCATCTTTCTTGATTTTTTTTAGAAGCGGCAAAATGTGTTGGTGTTTGACAACAACAATGCCCGAATTACATAAATCCGTGTCTATGTTCGAGTCAGCACAATCAACGGCTTCTACAATTTTTTTCCACACACCCTTCATCATCTAAAAAAATACGGCCATAGGTATTATCTTCAGCCACGCGCATGCCTAAAATCACAACATCATGTTGTTGAAGGGCAGAGATAGAGGCTTTAATGGTTTCAGGCTGTATAAGCGGGGTATCCCCACACAAAATCAAAACGTCCGATTGTGCAGCTTCAATTTCTTTTTCTGCAGACAAGACAGCGTTACCCGTGCCTAAAGGCTTTTCTCTTGTACAGCATGTACTTGAAACATAGATTGTTCACGCACTTCATGCATCGAAGGTGCCGTCACAAGGCATGGTTCGCGCCCGCCCGCAGTTTTAAGCATCATATACAGATGATTAATAAGGGGCAGCCCTCCCAATGTGTGGAGGGTTTTAGGCAGTTTACTTTTCATACGACTTCCCCGTCCTGCCGATAGCACAACGGGGAAAAAGGATTTATTGTTCATGTTGTCATGATAAGGGAATTGCTTTCTTATTTCCAGAAACATTCCGCTAAAAATTGTGACAGTTTTTTTACAAAGAAAATTTAAAGGGTTTAGCCAACAATTTCATCTTCTGCAAAGAAAAAAAGAAATTTCCTTTTTAGCATTCTCTAAAGAGTCAGAACCATGTACAGAGTTTCCTGTGAAAGATTCCGCAAACATTTTGCGAATTGTGCCCTCAGCAGCTTCTGCAGGATTGGTTGCACCCATCACGTCTCTGTTTCTTTTGATTGCATCTTCTGCTTCAAAGACTTGAACAACGATTGGACCAGAGCACATAAAAGAACAGAGTTCGTCATAAAAAGGACGATCTTTGTGCACTTCATAAAACTTTTTCAGCCTGCTCTTTTGTTAGGCGAATTCTCTTCTGCGCCACAATATGTAAACCGTTTTTTTTCAAAACAGCTGTTGATAGCACCAGTTAGATTTCTACGTGTAGCATCAGGCTTAATGATGGAAAGTGTGCGTTGCATATTTACTCCTCAATTTGTTTTAGAAGAGCAATAACTAAAAGCCAAAGATCTTTTGTCAAAGCTTTTTATGTATTTTCTCATAATTTTAAGAAAAAAACGGGTGCACTCGAAAGGGAAACGATAAATTATTCAACCGGTGCAGCGGCAATTTTTTTCCGTTTACGGCTTCCAAGCCCTATTGTTTTAGCCAAATTACTGCGCTTTTTGGCATAATTAGGTGCAACAGATGGATAGTCTGCAGGCAGCCCCAGCGAGAGCGATACTCTTGCAAAGACATGTCATAAACGGCTTTTAAGTGGCGCTTAAGCATCTTAAGCTTTTACCATCTTCAAGGCAGATAATGTAATCTGGTGTGACTGATTTTTTAACAGGCACTGCCGGTAACAGGTTTTGAACTTTTGTCGAGTGGGGTGCTTTTACGTTGGTGAGTGTGCCATACACCTGCTGGATCAAGTCAGGAATGTCAGATGTAGAAACTGCGTTGTTTGACACGTGGGCAGACACGATATTTGTCGTCAAAGACAGTATATGGTCTAAGCTACTTTTTTTCATTCATTTTATACCTCTTTTATGCAAGTACATCATAGTACTTTTTATTTTTTATAGGTATCCTATACAGCTTTTAAAAATAAAAATCAAACTATAATCGACCCGACAAATCATGATTTTCATCCCTATAGCATACGAACCAATACAAAAGCATCCATATTATTCTGCGAGACATAGTAGTTTTTTCTTTGCCCTACAATAAAAAATCCATTTTTTTGATAAAACTCGAAGGCTGCCCTGTTTTGTTTAGAAACCTCTAAAAATATTCTTTCAACTTTTGTGAACCGAGTATCCGATAATATGCCCTGCAATAATTTTGTGTGCAAGCTTTTTTTTTTCGATGCAAGGGGTCTGTAACCAGTAACATAATCTCTGCTTCATCCTCGAAAATTTGCAAAATAATAAACGATTTCAACGAATTGGATACAAAGATTCCCCAGGCAAAAGAAGTCTCTAAATCCAGGAATTTTTTTAATGCATCGTGCCGCCAAGGGCAGTTTTCGATAGACCCCGCAATGGAAGACATTGCTTCAATATGCTGTTCGTTTAGTTGTGCAACTTTCATGGATATCAGGTGATTTTAAATAAAAAGGTTTATCAGAAAATTCACATACATGACCTGCAAGCACCCTATATGCCTTCAGAAGCATTTCAGCCGTTAATGGCTTATAGAGAACATCATCATCTTTCAATGCATGCACATTTGTCAAAATAGTGCTTCTTTTTTGCTTTTGCACTTCTTCCCAGCGCATAATAACGTGTTCTTTCACCGCCCATTGGTTTTTTTCAAAACATGCAACAAAATGGCCATCTCTTCTGGAATCTAAAACAACACAAAGGTCTTGTTCTTTATCAAATAAGGCACGGTAAACTTGAAACCCTGTCACCCCAACTAGGGGTATCTTGCCTGCATAGGCAAACCCTTCTGCAACAGACAGCCCCACACGAATACCAGTAAATGATCCTGGGCCCCTGTTTACAACAATTTTAGAAACCTGATGCCAGTCTTTGTCAAAAACAACAGAAACTTCTTCAACCAATTTAAGGATATGGGCAGCTTGCCCATAAGGCATATGCAGCGACGCTTCTTTTAAAACCTCTCCTTCTGCACCAACCGCAACCGAACACCAGTCACCTGATGTCTCAATAGCTAGCACATAAGGAATTGCAGACATTTTTATTCAGCAGACTCCACAGGCCCATCCTCTATCGCCTTCGCTATAAGGCCCTGTTTCTCAAAAATAGCCTTCTCCAAGGCCTCTCGAACATCTGGGTTATCAACTAAGTGTTTGCGTGCAGATTCTTTTCCTTGACCCAATTGATTGCCATTCCAAGAATACCAAGCGCCTGACTTTTCAATAATTTCGGCCTTAACACCAAGGTCAATAATTTCACCTGTTCGTGAAATACCATGTCCATACATGATATCAAATTCAACCACCTTAAATGGCGGCGCAACCTTGTTCTTCACCACTTTAACGCGTGTTTGGTTGCCCACAATTTCATCTTTGTCTTTAAGAGCACCAATACGTCGTATATCAAGGCGAACAGAGGCATAGAATTTAAGAGCATTTCCACCTGTTGTTGTTTCAGGGTTACCAAACATAACACCAATTTTCTGGCGAATTTGGTTAATGAAAATAACCATACATTTTGAACGTGAAATAGACGCTGTAAGCTTTCTTAAGGCTTGACTCATCAGACGTGCCTGCAAACCCATGTGTGCATCGCCCATATCTCCTTCAAGCTCTGCTTTTGGCACCAAGGCCGCCACACTATCAACCACCAAAACATCAATCGCACCCGAACGAACCAGCGTATCGGCAATTTCAAGAGCTTGCTCACCGTTATCTGGTTGCGAAATAACGAGATCATCTGTGTTAACACCTAATTTCCTTGCGTAAACAGGGTCCACCGCATGCTCGGCATCCACGAAAGCACATGTTCCACCTTTTTTTTGCGCTTCAGCCACAACATGAAGGGAAAGTGTTGTCTTTCCCGAGCTTTCTGGCCCATAAATTTCAATAATGCGACCTTTAGGTAAACCACCAATACCAAGAGCAATATCAAGGCCAATTGACCCTGTGGGTATCGCTTCTACTTCTACTTTACTGTCTTCACTCAGCGTCATAACCGAGCCCTTGCCAAATGCGCGCTCGATTTGCTTTAAAGCAGCATCTAATGCTTTTGTTTTTTCATTTGTTGTGGTCATTCTATCCTCTACAGTTTATACCCTTTTCAAAGCAAAAATAACGCTAACATAACAACCTAGGCGGGTAAAGCCAGAGAATTCACTTGCGTCAAGCTTCAAAATTCTTTTATAAAGAAAATTCAGAAAAAAGGCCAAAGAAATAAATGCATCCTTACAAAACACACACATGCGGCGCTCTTAGAAAATCAGATGTCGGTCAAAATGTTCGTCTTTCCGGTTGGGTTCACAGAAAGCGTGACCACGGAAACCTTCTATTCATTGATTTAAGAGACCACTACGGTTTAACACAGTGTGTTATTAATTCTGACAACAATCTTTTTGCAACGGCTGACAGCGTTAGCCTAGAAAGTGTCGTCACAATTACAGGTGAAGTTGTTGAACGTACAGATAAAACTGTGAACGCTAACCTTAAAACAGGTGAAGTTGAGCTCCGCATCGAAGGACTTCACATTGAATCGATGGCTGCCCCTCTCCCGCTGCAAGTAAATGGCGGAGACGACTATCCAGAAGAAACGCGCCTAAAGTATCGCTTTCTTGATTTAAGGCGCGAAAAAACCCATCAAAACATTGTTTTAAGAAATCAAATTATTTCAAGCTTGCGTCAACGTATGCAAAGCCATGGCTTTATGGAATTTCAAACACCCATTTTAACGGCAAGCTCGCCTGAAGGGGCACGTGACTTTCTTGTTCCAAGCCGCCTCCACCCTGGAAAGTTTTATGCGCTACCGCAGGCTCCTCAACAATACAAACAAATGTTGATGATGTCGGGCTTTGATCGCTATTTCCAAATTGCCCCTTGTTTTCGCGATGAAGATGCCCGGGCCGACCGATCACCTGGGAATTTTACCAACTTGACCTTGAGATGTCGTTTGTTACACAAGATGAAGTTTTCGAAGTTCTTGAATCGGTTGTTGGTGGTGTTTTTGAAGAGTTTTCCAATGGACGCAGCGTGTCAAAAGCGCCTTTCAAGCGCATCCCATATCATGAAGCCATGCTGCACTATGGTTCAGATAAGCCTGATTTAAGAAACCCTATTATTATTCAAGATGTAACAGCTATCTTCAAACAGTCTTCGTTTACTGTGTTTAAAAAAACTTGATTGCAGACGGGCACGTTGTACGTGCTATTCCGGGGCCAAGCGCTAGTCAGCAGCCACGCAGCTTTTTCGACAAGTTAGAAAGCTGGGCAAAAAGTGAAGGTATGGCAGGGCTTGGCTATATTTCTTTCAAAGATGGTCAAGCAAAAGGCCCTATTGCAAAGTTTTTATCTGACGAACAAATGCAAGCACTAAAAAAACAAACACAAACATCAGAAAGTGATACTGTGTTTTTTGTGCCAAGATAAAAATCAAGCACCTAAATTAGCAGGCCTTGTTCGAAAAAAGTTGGCAGAAGAGCTTGATTTAATTAAACCAAACGCATTTGAGTTTTGCTGGGTTTGTGATTACCCCATGTTTGAACAGGATGAAGAGACAGGCAAAATAGATTTTTGTCACAACCCTTTCTCAATGCCACAAGGTATTCTTGCGGCACTTTCAAACCAAGACCCTCTCACGGTTAAAGCCTATCAATACGATATTGTTTGTAACGGGATCGAACTTTCTAGTGGTGCTATTCGAAACCACTTGCCTGAAGTCATGGAAAAAGCATTTGAAATTGCAGGGTACTCGAAAGAAGAGCTTGAAGAACAATTTGGAGGCATGCTTCGTGCCTTGCGCTATGGTGCCCCACCCCATGGTGGTAGTGCGCCAGGTGTTGACCGAATGGTAATGCTTTTGGCAGATGAGGCTAACATTCGTGAAGTAATTGCCTTCCCTATGACACAGTCAGCAGAAGAGCTTTTGGTAGGCGCCCCTGCCGTCGCTTCTGAGAAACACTTGAAGGAAGTCCATATACAGATTGTAAAACCTAAAGAAAAAAGCCATACTAAACATAGATAAATTTGAAATTTAAATTTTATGTTAGTGAATAAAAAGTTCAAAATTATATTTGCGAGCGTGTTGGAAATGCGCTCGAATTTACAATTTAACGCTCTACGGCGTTATGGCCGCTAAGTTCGCAACGCTCTACTTTCCAAATACAAGTAAGATTTTATCTCTTGTCGCAAGCCTGGGTGCTTTTGCCGCTGCCTTTCTTGTGCGCCCTTTAGGAGCCATTCTTTTTGGCAATATTGGTGATCGCTTAGGTCGAAAAAAAGCCCTGGGTCTTTCTATCTTATGCATGGGTTTTCCAACAATGGCTATTGGTGTTCTGCCAGGATATGAATCTATTGGCATTTTTGCGCCACTTATCCTGCTGCTCTGTAGAATGGGCCAAGGGCTTTGTGCGGGTGGTGAATTTAATGGAGCGATTATCTTTTCTCTTGAGCACGTCGGAAAAGATCGTCCTGGATTCACAGGCGGGCTTATCATTGATCTTGCCTTTTGGATCAATTGTTGCGATTGGAACAGCCACAGTGCTGTTAAACATTCAGTCCGATAGAGAATGGTGGCGCCTTGCCTTCATTGTGGGGGTCTTCTTTGTATTTTTGGTTACTACATTCGTAGAAAATTGAAGAAAGCCCTGACTTTGTCAGGGTCGAGCGCAGCAGACGCCTTCTCAAAACGCCCCTTAAGTCTGTCTTTTCGAGACACCTGTCTTCTTTTTGGCTATGTCTTATCCATTGGTGCCTTTGACGGCATTTTAACATACACATTGGTTGCCTTTCTAAGCGTTTACTTAACCAACTACTTGGAGATCCCAAGCCATGAAGCCGCTTACTATAGTTTGGCTGGGTTTATTTCTTGCATGATTGGCTGCCCTTCTTTGGGTGGTATGCGGATAAATATGGTGCCCGTGAAACTCTTGTGCTGTCTTCTATTCTTATTTTTGGGCTGTGCATTCCCGTGTTTATGGCCTTTAATTCAAGCCAATGGTTTTCCATTCTATTTGGTCACATATTATACGGGTTTTTGATTTCAAGCATCATTGGTGTACAGCCTTTATTCTCTCAACGCTTATTCCCAACGCAAGACCGCTATACAGGCATCTCTTTTGCCTACAGCCTTGGTATAGGTGTAGTTGGTGGGCTAACCCCAATGCTGTTAACAATGCTGACAGAGTTTCATTCTTCTTTGATTGCGCCAAGCTTCTACTTAATGGGCGCCGCGCTAGGATTCTTAATCATTCTTCTAACAATGCCTAAAAGAAAATAGCTACGCTTTTCTTTTTTTTGCACCAAATCAAGAAATAATCACCCACTGAAATAAAGGCTGTGATGGTCACCAAATAGATCATCAAGTTAAAAGGGATAGGAAAGTCATAAGAAAGGCTAACCAAAACCCCAAACAAAAATAAGAACAGAATAATTGTGTATGCTTTTCCAGAGAACCGAGGCGCAAGATTCTGTGCTTTCCTTTTTACGCAAGTTAAAGTAACCAAGTAAAATTAGAATGTCTCGCCCCAGAACAACAAATGTAAACCATAGGGGAACAAAGAAAGACCAAACCCCATGCAAGAAAAGAGTGTAATAAACAAAATTTTGTCTGCCATCGGGTCAAGAATGCGCCCCACTAGTGTAAATTGATTGAGCGCACGTGCCAAAAAATCCATCTAAGGCATCTGTAATACCGGCCAACACCAAGATGGCCAACGCCAATGCGTACTCTTCTTTAAGCATGCCCCATAAAGCTATGGGAATCATTAATATGCGTAAAATAGAAAGCATATTGGGCAAATTAATATTTGAAACGTCTTTTTATCTAACATTACTTAGTCCCATGGTTGATCCTCGTTTATACAAAAAAACACGCAAAAGAACACTAAAATCCTAAAGTTCTCCTTTCACGAAAAAGAAAAACAATAAAAATCAAATGGCTGTCTGTTTTAGAAATTTTTACAATTGCACCCCCTACAAAAAAATGGGATATTTCTTTTATGCATGTATTTTCTTATGTAAAAAAGCCTGAAAAAGAAAAGCACATCCTTATTGGTGCTGCATCTGTCCTTATTCTCTTCACAAGCCTTTTGTTTGAACACGTATTCGATTTTCCCCGTTTGTAAGTTATGTCTATACGAACGCTATCCTTATGTTGGCGCCGTTGGGTTCAGCTTGTTTGGTTTTTTCTTCCATAAGAATGCATCTGCCCTGCTCTTCACACGCAGTTTGCTCATTTTACTTTTTAGTAAGTTTCGGTTTATCCGCATATCATGTCATGATTGAGTATGGCATCATTCCTTTACCTGATTTTTGCAAAACAGATTTATTAAAAGCAACTAGTTTTGAAGAACTTAAGGCACAAATCATGAATACGAAGAAACTGGTGCCATGCAACGCAGCCTCTGCTAAAGTTCTCTTTCTCACGCTAGCTGAATGGAATACGATCATATCTTTCCTCTTGCTCATCAGCGCGTGGCTTTTTAAAGAAAAAATGAAGAAAAGCGATGTTAAAAGCTGTCTGCGTGTCGACCATGCGGGCGAGCTTGCTGCTACTAAAATTTATGAAGGGCAACTTTCGATTCTTTCCCGCTCTTCAGTTGCCTCTACTATCAAAGAAATGCACCGTCAAGAAACCCAGCACCTATCCCTTTTCGAAAACGCTTTAAAGACAACTGAAACCCCCTTCCCTTTTAAATCCTTTTTGGGAAAAAGCAGCCTTCGGCCTTGGCGTTACAACGGCCTTAATGGGTAAGAAGGCGGCAATGGCATGTACCATCGCCGTTGAAGAAGTAATCGAACAACACTACAAAAGCCAGATCGACAGCCTTCCCACTACTACGCCTTCAGAAATTAAAAAGGTGATTGAATCCTGTTACCTTGATGAAATTAGCCATAAAGAAAAAGCAGAAGATCACGATGGTCGTGAAACAAAAGGCTACAAAACACTATCTACGGCAATCAAAACGGGCTGTCGGGCTGCCATTTGGCTTTCAAAACGCATTTAATCTTTGTGTGTAAGCGCTTTAATGCCAGGCAACTCTTTTCCCTCAAGCCACTCTAGAAACGCGCCCCTGCAAGCGACACATAAGAAAAGATATTAATAAACTTTAACTTGTTCAAAATAGCAACTGTATCACCGCCGCCTGAAACCTTGATGACACCAGGTATTTTACCTAACATATGCGCTACTTGTTCCGTCCCCTTCTCAAAAGGCGGCACTTCAATAAGGCCCAATGGCCCATTCCATATCACCGTCTTTGCAGATGCTAAACATTTTTCTATATGCTCAATTGTGCCAGGGCCAACATCTAAGATCATGTCTTTATTCTCAATGTCTTCTACCTGCTTTACTTGAACATTCTTCGCATCAGGGCTTTCCGCCACAACCACATCCGTTGGCAATAAAAGGGTGCACTTTTTTTTTCAGCCTCTGCAATAATTTTTTGCACTCGTTTTCCAAATCACGCTCAACAAGTGATGCGCCGATATTTTTCCCCTGGCTCAATAACAAAGTGTTTGCCATGGCACCGCCAATGATAAGTCCATCAACCTTATCAATAAGTGACTTAATTAAAGGTAGTTTCGTAGATATTTTAGCGCCCCTATAATGGCCCATAACGGTTTTAAGGGCCGTTTTAGAAAACGATCTAAGTTACGAAGTTCATCAAAAAACAACAAGCCTGCATAGCTCGGCAAGTATTTCGTAATCCCTACAACAGACGCATGGGCACGGTGCGAAGCTGAAAATGCATCATTTACAAAAATATCACCTAATCCTGCCAAGTGTTTCGAAAAAGCCGCGCTGTTTTCTTCTTCGCCAGAATAAAAGCGTACATTTTCTAAGACCAAAATTTCACCCGGATGCATCTGGTGAATTTTATCCTTCAAACCTTGGTCGTTAATATCAGAAGCAAAATGAATTTCTGTGTTTTTAACAATTGTCTTTAATTTTTCAACCACCGGAAGAAGAGAATATTTTTTTACTTTCTTCCCCTTAGGCCGCCCCAAGTGTGACATCAACACAATTCGGGCATCCTTTTCCTGCAAATACTTTAAGGTCGGCAAAGCCGCAAGAATACGTGTGTCGTCAGATATCACACCATCCTCAATAGGCACATTGAAATCAACACGCACTAAAACTATTTTTCCTTTAACAGTGACCGATTGAAGGGATTTTATTTTTTCCATAAGACTCTAAAACAAAATTGTTTTTAAAAACACGTACACAATAAACGTTGCACATGAAAAAGGGAAGATTCCTTTAATTAAAAACTTTAATGCCTGATCGCGCCGCATATTCGGCATAGAACTGGATATCCAAGTCACAAGCATCATAAAAACACCTAATTTCATTAAAAACCACGCCATTGGTGGCCACCCTAAAGATGCTTTCAAAGGAAGGGCGCCCCCCCAAAACAAGGTAACGCCAAACCCACACATCAGTATGAACATTAAATATTCGGTTAAAATTAGAAAGCTTCCCATACCACCCACATACTCAGCGCAATGATACAAGGGCATCTTTCCCGATATGTTCATGATGCCAAAGGGGCTTTGATGGCAAAAAATAATCACAAAAATTAAGTACAGCAGAAACACCGGAAATAGAGGCGCCACAAACCATAAAGACGCTTGCTCTGCCACAACCCTCTCAAGATTCATTGACCCAACCCACAAAGACACGGGTAAAACAACCATAAATAAAACAAAGCATGCACTGCAAAATGCAATAAAAAGATAGGGCAGTCCCCACATGCTATCAACGGTCTGGGCAACCCAGCTCATCATTAATGTTAATAAATGAATAAAAGCCACCAACAAAACAAACCAAAATATGCCTTCTTCAGACGACACAAAAAGGGCTGCCCCCCATGGCAAAAATAGGGAAGATAAAACAAGCAAGAAAAAGTAAAGAAACGGCAAAATTGTAAAAATATGCACAGACAAAGTTTCTTTTGGAATAGGAGACCAGCTAAAAAGATTTAAAACTTCATAAAAGGGCAACGAAATTTTATTTAAAGAAAGAGACTTCCAGCTGAACCCGCCCGAAAAAACCAAGCGCAAAAAGCCATTCACATGAAACATAAAAGCACTTCCAATCAAAAGGGCCGAGCTGTAAAAAACTAAGTAAACCAATATATCAACTAAGGCCATCTAGCATCCTCTTTTAGCTTTACATAGCTTTTAAATCCTATGGATGCTTTCAATATATTATTTGAAAGAATGGGAGATTTTTCTACATATGTCCGCTTAGGCGTTTTGGGGGCATATGCCTCTTCTGACATCGGATTGTAAGCACCATTTTCTGGTGACTGAAAAGCGCTCAAAAAAGTGCGCACGGCTTCCGAAACCTGAGCATATGTATTATAAGGCAACCGGTATCCAAGCACTTCAGATAAGGCACGAATAATTTTCCAGTCCTCCTTTGCTTCACCCAGAGGGAGGACCACTCTCTCAACAAAAGAACAGCGGCCTTCTGTATTCACATAAAACCCATTTTTTTCGGTATAAACACAGCTTGGCAGTACAATATCTGCATGCTGCGCACCCTATCCATATGATGCCCTTGGTAAATAATAAACGTGTCTTCTAAAGACCCAAATGGCAAATCTTCTGCATGCATTAAATACAGCAGTTTTATCTGACGCCCTCGAACCATTCTTTTGATGCTTTCTGTATCCCATCCCCCTTTTGATGGATAAAATCCAACATCTAATCCCCCCACTGTTGTAATAGAGGAATGCATTATATTAAATCCATTCCAATCTTCCCGAATACAGCCCGACGCCTTGGCAATAAGCCGAGACCATTCATAAATAAATTTCCCATCCTCGCCATTGAGGCATTGGTCACCCACAATGATGGCTGGATTTTTTGCCGCACAAAGCACCTCAAAAAAAGGATGCTTTTTTTGTGCCAGCGCCTCAAGCGTTGAAAAAGGTCCCAAAGACGCATATCTCTCATCTTCCACACCAACTGTGGCTATCTGTGCTTCATTGTTTCTAAAATAAGGGTGTAAATAGGCTTTTAGCAAAGGGCTGTCACGATTGGGCGCGTGCCCCACTATAAGGCAGGCGTCTGCCTCGCGCAATTTTTCAAAAGATGTATTAAATAAATAATCACCTCGCTCTCTAAAAGGCAGGCCAGATGGGCGAGATAGCATATCACGGTGGCTAACACCCATATCATCTAAAAGTTCACGCAGTAAATAAAGTGTTTCAACATCAACACCATCCCCCGCAAGAAATGCCATTTGTTCTGGTTTTAGATCAGCAACCTTTCGAACAACGGCTTTAAAAGCATCAATCCATGATACGGGCTCAAGCTTTCCCTCTTTTTTCATCATAGGCGATAGAGCTCTATTATGAATCAGTCCATCTACAGAAAATCGGGCTATAACAGATATCCAAAAATGATTTTTTGACACATCATTTGGCGCCGATATCTCAACAACTTTATCCTTATGCGCTGTAACCAAAGTTTTGGCGCCACACCCATCCATCACATCAATAGACATTGATTTTTTTATGTCATTTGGATAAAAATGCGCATCTTCGCCAGCTTTAACAATTGCCCCTGAAGGACAAAGGTCGACAAGATTACCAGATACACCCGCCTCTAATTGGTCGCCATACGCCATATCAATAACAAATCCATCTTGATCTCGCATCAGTTGAAGTTGGGATGAACCAGCCACTTGATCCATAAAAGCCGTGCAAAGCCCACACTGAATGCATCGATCAGGATAGAAGTCTATCCAAGGGTTTAATGCTTTTTTACGAAATGTTGCCCCAACTATCCCCACAGCGTCAGCTGGGCCACCGTGAACAAATGTTGCTGTTTGTAGATGACAGTTGCCTGTTTTAGGGCAATCCAGGCATTCTGGCGGATGATGAGCATTAATATAGCGCAGTATCTTTTGTTTTTGGTCTTCAATGGCTTGTGAGTGTGTTTTAACTTTCATTTCTGCATCAACAGAAATACGACACGCTTCTACAAGTGATTCTGTTTTATTAACTCAACAAAGCACATATGTGCTTTTGTTGTATTTTGTAACTGTGGATGATGACAAAGAGGAGACGATAAAACGCCATATCGATCCAACACATTCATTAAGCGTTCACCTTTGGTGCATGTGTAAGGCGTATCATCTACGTATATTGTGACAACTTCCATTTTTATACACCAACCGTTTGTTCGCTGGGCACCGCCACTTCAAGATCTTCTACAACCTGGTGAAAAGCACATGAATTAATGGCGCGTAATTTTCTTTTTAAAAGCACATGTGCACCCGTCACAAGATCATTATAAATATTTTTTATATCTTTTTGACGCGTTCTTTCACCCAGTCTTATATGATTTTCCATTAAACGCATTAACCAAGGCAATGCCTTATGGCACATAAAGCACGCATTAAAAGGTATGTGCTGTAAAAAGAATGCCCCATCAAAAGACTGGCTTCTTTTGCATCCATAGAATTGTTCACAACAACCATTTCTCCGCGCCCCATAGAAAGGTTGTGCGCTTCAAACACTCCATAAGAAAGACAAAAATCATCTAAGTTTTCTTTTAAAATAGGGCGTGAAAAGGCACTATTCGGAAAATCATTTGTGCGTGTGACCACCCCCACGCACCCCTCGACAGCTTTCTGTAATAACGCTTTTCAAAGAAGTACCCCAAATGACACCTCTACAAACCCAACACGGTTAACGTGCCCATTAAAGCTTAACACTTTATGCCCGACAGAATCATGGGTGCCTGTTTTTGAAAATTTTTCAGGGCCCATTTTTAAGGCTTGGGGCAAGATAGCAGCTGTTTCAGCTTGTATGACACAGTCAACGCCTCCATACAGGGCGTGCTCTTTCGACGTCGTGTCCATTGATCTTAAAACACACCTATCCCCTACGCCCACAAAGCCGGCTTCTCCATAATGAATGTTTAGATCAAAAGACCACTTATCTTGTGTTTTCTTTCGGTGAATGACACCTTCTGCATAAAGAGTCTCAACAATGCCCTCTAAATGTTGAATCAAGGCTTTCTCTGATGCTGGCACATAAATATACCCAAATGGTGCGTTTAATATATAAGCCGATACAATAAGCCCTTCTAGTACTAGAAGTGTGTCTGTTTTAAGAATATGTTGAGAGACCTCCCCACCCGGGCCTGAATAGCTTGCATCCAGCACAATTTGCCGCCTTTCAGTGGAAGTCGACATGAACACCCCCCACTTTTGAAACAGGTCAGAAGCTTTTATGTCACGCTCACGAAGTCGTAAATTTTCAAGATTTGATAAAAGATCTTCTCTACTTTTACATAGAATGCTTTGTAAACTTTTAGACAGAACCATCCATGAAGTTTTATCATCTATTTTTTGTAAATGATCAGCCTGTAAGTTAGGAAAAAAAGTTGTTTCAGTCATTTTTATCCAACTCTACTTGATAAGGATTTTTTCCGTTAAAAGTCTGCGTGCTTTTGTCTGATATTTTTTTGTCAGATACTTTTTGTAAGAAATAAACACCTTTTGATGGCAAGACTTCGCCAAAAACATCATCATTTATTTTTAAAGCCGGGGCCTCAGCACAACGAAAAAGGCACGCACTTTCTTTTAAATAAAAATAACGGTCAACAGTCATTTCTCCGGGCTCAATACCCATCCAGTTTTGTACGGCTTTACTTAATTGGTCTCCGCCACGCAAGCAACAGGCAAGACCTTTACACAGCGCAACATTTACAGACGATGCTTCTTCTTTTTTATGCAGCATCAAATCTCCCCGCAAAACATGGTACAGATGTGGTTCAGAAATACCCGTTAACTTTGACGTATCAGATATAAGTTGTGGTGAAAGGGGTCGCCCGATACTTTCAACCAAAACTGTAAAATTTCTCTCGATGCTGATTTTTATAGTCAGAAGGGTATTTATCCAATATTTTTTATGTGCTCTACAAGAGGCGCACCTAACGTTCCAGTCATCGATCCGCCTCCTTTGTATTAATGTCAAATGATGCAAGAATGACGCCAATATCTGTATACATGTACCCACGCAATAAAAACTCAACAGCTTGAAACTTAAAATAAGCCCCTGTTCGAATATTAACATTGTCGAGCGTATACTGATCCTCTTGCACACCCGCAAAAACACTGGTCTCTCCCCGTATTCCTTCAATTTTTTTGTGTAAATGTTTGCGTGGCAAAAAAACGCCTTTGTGCAGACTGCAAGCATACTTCATCACGGCTGATGATGACTGTTTGTCTAAATTCTTTTGAACAATCTGTTTTCCCAAACAAGACATAGGAAAAGCATCTTCAACCAATAAATCAAGACACTGACGTATAATCACAATACTTTGACGCATTTCTTCGATGCGCAGCGCCGTTCTTTCATAGGCGTCGCCGACAGTCCCGATAGACACCTGAAAACTAATGTGATGGTATGCATCATAGGGCGCTTTATGGCGCAAATCCCACTGCCCCCCACTCGCACGCAGCGCCACACCTGTGATGCCCATAGAAAGGCACTCTCCTTTAGAAATAAGCCCTATATCCACTGTACGCATTTTAAAAATTGGATTGCGAAGAAGTTTTTTTGACAGTTGATCAAGTTTCTTTTCAAACCAATCTAAAGTTTTTTTTAAGTGATCTATAAAGGCTTCTGAAAAAGAGTTCTCAAAACCAAATGGCCGCATTTTATACGTGTCGTCAGCAAGTAAAAGAATTTTATGAAACGGCGCAATTGTTTCTGAAAGTAAATTTGTTATAGGCCCAAATGAAATAAGAGATGCTATGGACTGTATGCTGGTTAAGTGACCCTTGATACGCGAAATTTCACTAAGCGACATACGCATTAATTGGGCAGCCATTGGTGCAGACTCGCCAACCACATCTTCTAGTGCCAAAGCAAAAGCATAACTTGTGTTATATGGTGCGCCTGTATCCCAATCAAAGGCAGTAAGCCGCTCTAAGCATTGAACAGCATTTTTGCCCACAAGGCTTTCTTCAACATTTTGACGATTAAATCCCGGAAAAACATTGGCAGACTTAATTTTATGTCATCCATTTCAAGAGACATGCGTAATAAATTGCCTATTCCTGTATCACTAGGCCCATAGTTGAGTATGTTATATTTCTCACGCTCAATATTCATTAAAATTACTACCCTTGAAGCCTAAGACTCGTTTTCCAAAAAAAGACGTCTCAAATCTTTATGTCCTTCAAATAGAATCTGGTGTTTTTCCCATATTTCACGCTCAAGCCAATGTGCTGATTTATAAATTTCTGTAATAGACCGCACACTTTGTGTCACTGCCACCTTCACCATAACAGAAATTTTTTTCTCCATATTATTTAAAACATAATGCAGTGCTAATTTCCCAGTATCGCGTGCTTCTTTAAAAGAAAAAAGATTCTCAAGCCGTTCAAATTGACAGTAAGTATCATGCTGTAAAAATGAAATAATATTATACAAATCTGCCGCATTTGCCTGTATCACCAAAAGCCCATTTTCTGTGGAAGACGTTATTTGGTAATGAGACAGCCGTTTTTTGATATACTCTCCAAACTCTGATAAATAATTTTCATTTTGCATAAGTTTTTTCCGCAAACTTCACAATTGCAGCCTGCATATCTTCTAAAGTTACCGGACATCCGGGCACATAAAGTGTGCTTCCACCAAATTCATCTGCATCAATTTCAGAAAAAATAGTCAATTTTTGGGGTGCCCCACAAGACCCAAGAAAAATAATGCACTGTGGTGGCAGTAATTGTGCGCGCAAGTGACGCAATACACTTTTTGCTTTTTTTGAAACATGGCCACATACAATCAGTACATTGGCTTGCTTGGGATATGTAGCTAATAACCATCGATCAAGGTCTATCGCACCTTCTCCATTTTTAAAATCAAGCGCCCGCGTGCAGCACGATACTTCATTAAACACGCGATATTGAAATAAAGTAGGTCGCTCTCTGCCTGTATTAAGCGAAGTACTTTTTTCCCATACCGCATTCAGTTTATTTTGTATTTTTGGAAGCATCATAAATCAAGCATACCTTTCCGATGAATATAAAAAAATAAGAGCATAGCATGACTACAAATCCAAAAATAAACGCCCAAAAGCCGCGCAAATTCACACCTTCGATTGACAGTATCCAAAAGACACTCAGGCCAAAAAATAAGAAAAAGATGATAAAAACAAAAATCAGGCCAATAAAATTGAAATCAAAATCTTTTCGGGGGTCAAACCCAGCTAAAACGGGCAACGTTATTTTGTTTTTCTGCTTTGCCTGAGCGTCTTTATAAAACCGAATAACGCACACAAATTTCATTGCAAAGAAGAGAAAAACACACGTAAGAAAAAAGATTTTAATAGCCAGATACATACCGCTTTTACCTCTTTTTACAAATTACCATATCCTCTCTCCCAACAGGGAGATTTTCCTTATTAAAATAACTTGCGCCATCTAGCTTACATATCAAGTTTATGGTTAAATTGAATATACAGGGAATTTGGAGAAAAAACATTGGAAACTATACCAGCCCAATTTTGGGAGGTTATTTACTTTCTTGCCACGGCGATCATTGTTTCTATTGTGTGCCGCAAGCTGAATGTTACCTCTGTACTCGGCTATTTGTTAGCCGGTGTTGCCCTTGGGCCCCATGCCCTTAATTTATTTACAAACATAGAACTTTCAAAGCATATTGCTGAATTTGGCGTTGTGTTCCTTTTGTTCACGATTGGCCTTGAACTTCCTTGGGAGCGCCTACAAGAGCTTAAAAAATACGTGTTTGGCATGGGCTTTCTTCAGGTCCTCCTGACATCGATATTATTTAGTTCAGTTGCTCTATATTTTGGGGCCAACACAGAAACCTCTATTCTTTTAGGTATTGGCCTTTCTTTTCTTCAACAGCTGTTGTCCTGCAGATTTTATCCGATCAAAAAGCGATTACGTCTCGCTTTGGGCGCATTTCTTTTTCAACACTGCTTTTCCAAGATTTAATTGTTATCGTTGTTTTGGTATGGGTTACGCTTGCACAAGGCACCAAACACTCTCTGCTCGCTGTACTTGGGCTTTCTGCTGGTAAAGTCTTATCTGTTTTTATTGGATTTATTGTTTTTGGGCGCTATTTATTGCGCCCCCTCTCAACACCATCGTTGCCACGCGAAACTCAGATTTATTTTTTGCCTTAACGCTCCTTATCATTTTAGCAACCAGTTTTGTCACAGAATATGCTGGCCTATCTCTTGGTCTTGGGGCGTTTTTTAGGTGGCCTCTTGCTTGCCGAAACAGAATACAAGCATCGTGTTGAAGCGGATATTAAGCCCTTCAGATCCCTTCTGTTAGGTTTGTTTTTTATGACTGTTGGGATGAGCCTTGACCCCCACCTTCTAATGAAAAAAACGGAGCTTATTTTTCCTTCTTAAGCCTACTTCTCTTGGGCAAAATCGCCATTTTCCTAATTGTTTCAATGATCATGCGTATTCCCATTAAAACAGCGATACAAATTTCTATTCTAATGGCAGGCGGAAGCGAATTTGTTTTTGTACTTTTTAAACAAGCTGAAGTCAGCAGCCTTTCTACCCAGAGGCCTCAATGATATTGTCTATCTTGTGGTTGTCATTAGCATGATTCTAAGCCCCCTTCTTGCGTTATTAGGCCCTGCCATCGCAAAACGAATTGGCAGAGAAATGGGTATCTCTTTAAAGGCCGCTGCCGAAGAGTCCATCGATATGAAAAATCACGTGATTGTTGTTGGTTTTAATTTAGTGGGCGAAACATTGCACAACATTCTCTCTCTTCGGTACATTCCGCATATCATTGTTGATATGAGTGTGACACGCGTTGCAAAAGCGCGCGTCAATAACTATCCCATCTTTTTGGTGACGCTAAAAAATGGATGTGTTTAAAGCCGTAAATGCAAGCAAGGCAAAAGCAGTTGTTCTAAGCTTAGATGATTTTGAATTTGCAAGCCGATTAACAATCAGCCTCCGAAAAAATATCCAAACCTTAAAATATTTCTACGCGTGCAACAACGTGAACAAGCCATCAAACTTCAAAAAGAAGGAGCGCACCCCATTATTCCAGAAGTGTTTTGCGCCGGGCTTCCAACTAGCCTCTGCCGTGTTTGAATTGTTTGGGATTAGCTCAGACCAGGCGGAACTGATCATAGAAAAATATAAAAAGTCTCTTTTGGCGCAGAAAAAGAAAAATTAAAACATTTCTTGCCTTAGGTTTCTAACCTATTCAAAAAAATAGACATCCTTATCGATAATAATTTTTCCCTTGGAAAACAGAAAAAAAAACAGTACTTATTGGCATTGTTTGCTCACACCAACGATTTGAAACTTTAATGATGAAACCACTGCTTATGTTGCTTAGGATGTACATGCCCAAAGACAGGGCTCACCTATACGTACATGCTTTAGAAGAATCATATAACAACGTTGTATGGCACGACTTTTCAAATCAATCGCTGATCGAAGTGTATGTATCCAATCAGCATAAAAACTTGAATGAAGCCACCCTTCGGCAAGAAGTGATTTTTTTGCTAGAAAGTCATCATTTAGCGTGCCCAGACATACTATCTATCGAAAAAATAGAAGAAAAAGACTGGGTGACAATCACACAAGAAATTATGCAGCCTGTTGAAATAGGCAAATTTTATATTCACAGTCCCAAACACGAAAAAAATAAAGATAAAATTAATATTCTGCTTGAGCCTGGCATGGCTTTCGGCAGCGGCACACACCCCACAACAAAAGGTTGTCTGCAAGCGATGTCGGCACTAAAAGCATCCCCAAAAAGAATCTTAGATATGGGCTGTGGGTCAGGCATTTTATCGGTTTCTGCGGCAAAGCTTTTCCAAACTTCGGTAACAGCCATAGATAATGATATTTTCGCTGTGTCTGCCACAAAAACAAATGCTGAAATAAATAATGTTGCCGATAAAATTGCAGAACAGCACGGAGATGGCTATAAAGCCCTCTGTGAAAAAGACGCCTTTGATTTAGTTTTGTGCAACATTCTTGCCAAGCCCCTGACTGAAATGGCGCCATTTTTAAAAAAGCATCTTGCACCAGGTGGATATGCTATCTTATCCGGGCTTCTTGATACACAAGCAGACGAAGTAATTACCGCACATAAAAATTGTGATTTGAATCTTCTCACAAAGGTAGACATAGAAACCTGGTTAACGTTAGTATTTAATCATGCATAAATTAAATGTAATTCAAGAAAAGATAGAAAATCTTAATATTGATGGAATAGTCATACCAATGTCTGACCCATTTCAGAATGATTTTATTCCTGAATATTATCACAGGATAAAGTTTATTAGTGGATTTACAGGCTCTCTAGGAACAATTATTATTCTAAAAAAAGCAGCTGCCTTATTTGTTGATGGCAGGTATACCTTACAAGCCCAAAAGCAGGTTGATACAAGAAATTACGAAATCGAAAATTATGACCCCCAATCAATGATGGCTTGGGTTTTAAAAAATGAGACATCTGATCAAATCGTGCTCGGCTATGATGCGTGGGATTATACTGTCGCCCAACTGAACATGTTTCAAAGAATCGCGCCGAATATTAATTTCAAACCCCTTGATCGAAATCCTATCGATGAAATCTGGGAAGATAAGCCGAATATTTCAAAAACAAAAATATTCCTGCACCCAGAAAAATATGCAGGGGAATCATGGAAACAAAAAATTAAATCAGTTCAAAGCATTCTTGAAGAACAAAACCTCGATTCTATTTTCTTAACATCTTCTGCCTCTATTTGCTGGCTACTCAACATACGCGGTCATGACGCTCCCTTTACACCGGTTTCTCTTTGCTATGCCATCGTCCATAAAACAGGCAAAGTAGACTTATTTGTATACCTTGAAAATCTTACTGACGAAATTGTGAAGCACTTTCATCCCACAGTCACATTTCACAGAATGTCTGGTGTTGAACTAACAGAAAAACTACCCAAACTATTAGCAAACTTGCGTGTTGGATATACAGAACAGCAAGCACCTATGCGTGTCAAAAACATCATTGGCCCCAATGTTGCTGCACTTAATAATATGGAAGATCCGTGTGTTCTATTGCGTGCCTGCAAAAACAAAACACAGTTAAAACACATAGAGCAAACACATGTTGAAGACGGCGTTGCATTAATAAAGTTTTTTTTTGCTGGGTTGATGATAACTATAAAACAGAATCCATTAATGAATACACACTGCCGCTGAGAAAATTAATTTCTTTAGATTTCAAAATAAAAACTGTATTGATTTAAGCTTTCCTACAATTTCAGGCACGGCCCAAAATGGATCGATTGTTCACTACCGTGCAGGAGAAAACCCCTTCCCTCAAAGAGGGTGACATATTTTATGTGATTCAGGAGGACAGTACTATGGCGGCACAACCGATGTTACGCGCACTGTTTGTATTGGAAAAACCCAACCGCCGAACAACAAAAAAAGCTTTTCACCTTGTTCTTAAAGGCTTAGTGGTTCTAAGCTGCGCAGAGTTTCAGAAGGCACCACAGGCGCACAACTTGATTTATTGGCGCGTCAGTTTTTGTGGAAAGAAGGGCACGACTATGCCCACGCAACTGGCCACGGGGTGGGGCAGTATGCAAACGTCCATGAAGGCCCACAAAACATCTCCCCACGCGCAACAACTGTTGCTTTAAAAGAAGGCATGGTTCTATCTAACGAACCTGGCTGTTATATTGAAGGAAAGTTCGGTATCCGTATCGAAAACCTAATGTATGTCACACACACAGGGCGCACAGATTCATTTAGTCGCAAGATTCTTAAATTTAATACAATTACTTTCTGTCCTATTGACCGAAGTTGTATTGATATTGCGCTTCTTACAAATGAAGAAAAAGAATGGATTGACGCCTACCACAACACCACATGGGAAAAACTCTCTCATCTCGTTGACGCCCGTACGAAAAGAGTGGCTTAAGAAAGAAACGGCGCCACTTTAAGAATTACTTTTCCCACCAAGATTCAAGGCGTGATTCCATCGCGGGGTCTAGCTCTGGAAAGCCAAGCTTATCTTTATAAGCGATTAAGTCTTTTTCAAGGTGGTAAAGGGGAATAACATAGCATCCCGCCATTAAAATACGATCTAACACTTTAACAAGCGTCACAAGCTCTTGTCGGCTTTCAACACGAATAATCTTTTGAATCAAGTCATCAATGGCTTGTACACGAATACCCGGATAGTTTCGGCTTCCATTGATATCTGCTGCACGCGATGAAATATAGTTAATTAATTCATTGCCCGGAGAGCGCGTACCAAGCCAAAAGTGGTAAATCATATCAAAATCAAAATCAACTTTTCTTCTTTGATACTGGGCTTCATCTAATACACGCAATGAGACACGCACGCCTAAACGCTTCAGTTCGCGGCTAAATTCTTCTGCCGCTTTCATAAATTCCTGTGACGGCAAAATCATTTCAAACTGAAACAAAGCGCCTGTTTTCTTGTCATACAGTTGGCCGTTTTTCATTTCGTATCCTGCTTCACGCAATAAGCGTGATGCCTCTTCTAAATTTCTCCGCTTGTCTTGTGTTGTTTTATGAGAAGGCGGGGTATAAGCAGGGCCAAATACAGCTGGATTTAAGTCTGAATAAGTACTTAATATTTTTCGCTCACCTGGTAATGGACGCCCATGGGGCATTAATTCTGTCCGGTCAAAAAAGCTTCGTGTACGCGTGTACATGTTATGATAAAGCATCGCGTTTAAGCGCTCGAAATCAAACACCATGGCAAGGGCACGCCTGACACGAATATCTTTAAAAATATCGCGACGTGTGTTGTATACAAACGAATGAAGGCCAACAGGTCTCTTATGCTCGATTTCTACTTTTTGAATCTGTCGACTGGGTGGAAATTTATAGTCTTGAAACCATTTCTGAGGGTCAGACTCTTCAATAAGATCGATCTTGCCTGATTTAAAGGCCTCAAATAAGATAGGGCGGCTCAAAAAGTAATCAATTCTGACTTCGTCAAAGTTATAGCGCCCACGATATGTTGGCAGATTTTTTCCCCAAAAATCTTTAATGCGCTCGTATACAATATAACGTCCTGCTTCAAAGTCCTTTACGCGATACGGTCCATTAGAAACAAGGGGCTGCATAGCAAGCTGATTCAAGTCTTTGCCTTCGTACACTAGCTTAGGAATTAAGGGCATCATGCCAATAATAAGAGGTAACTCTCGATCTTTTAGCGCTTCTTTAAATGTAAATTTCACACGCAGGTGAGAAAGTTTCTCAGTCTTCTCAACTTTACTGTAAAACGTTTTCATGAAAGGCTGGCCATACTTCAGCCAAGCTTGGTGACTGAAAATAATATCATCTGCTGTAATGGGGCCATACTGATCCCATTTTGCTTCGGGGCGAATATTAAAAATAATCCAGGCACGATCTTTCGGCATTTCCATGCTTTCAGCCACAACCCCATACATTGTAAAAGGTTCATCAGGTGACCTACCCATCAAAGTTGTACGCGTTAGATTAACTTTCTTAGGGGCAACACCTTTCAAAATCCAAGGATTCAAGCTATCAAATCCCCCCAGTTCACCTAAAACAATTGTTCCTTTTTTAGGGGCATTTGGGTTTA